>NZ_JBWKQL010000002.1:33612-793128 GCF_059418765.1 Pseudomonas sp. GW821-FHT07F05 | reverse complement strand
CATCCATGGCGGGGGGCGGCTCTCGCGGCATCCATGCCGCTCGGCCCACTCCGCGAGACCTGCGTTCAGCCTGCACCCAAGTCGCGATTGGCGGTGTCTGGGCTTTTTGCGCACGAAGATCAAAAACGCGCTTACGCTTAGTAGGACCGGCTTCAGCCGGGAAGCCTTTGATCATTCCCACGCTCTGCGTGGGAATGCATCCCATGACGCTGCGCGTCACCGGTCTCACTGATGCAACGCGCGGTGTGTGTAGGACCGGCTTCAGCCGGGAAGGCGCCGGTATGAACACCCTGTATTTTCTGAATCAACCAAACCCCATCAGCAGATCCCGCAGCCGGTCCAGCGCGGGGTCGATGTCGAGCAGGTCAATCGCACCGAAGCCCAGCATCAGCCCATCGCGGGGTGGCGCTTCGCTGTAGAAACCGTGGAGGGGGTAGAGGCCCAGCGCGGTATCCCGGGCGCGGTCGACCAGGATGTGCAGGTCGATCGCAGGCAGCAGCGAGGGCTTGAGCATTACCGCCATGTGAAACCCCGCCGTGCACGGAATGGTTTCCAGCCAGGGCGCCAGATCACCGGCGATGCGTGCCAGGATGCGTTCGCGGCGCCCGGCGTAGGTGCTGTGGCAGCGGCGGATGTGTTTGTTGAGCAGGCCTTCGCTGATGAATTTGCTCAGCGCCCATTGCGGCAGGGTCGAGGTGTGCCAGTCGGTCAGTTGCTTGGCCTTGATCACCGCTTCGAGGATCGCCGCCGGCAGCACGGCGTACCCCAGGCGCAGTTCGGGCAGCAGGGTTTTCGAGAAGGTGCCGACGTAGGCGACGACGCCGTGCTCGTCCATGCTTTGCAGCGAGTCAGTGGGACGGCCTTCGTAGCGGAACTCGCTGTCGTAGTCGTCTTCGATGATGATCGCGCCGATCCGCCGGGCCTTCTCCAGCAGGGCGTGGCGGCGCGCGAGGCTCATGGGCATGCCCAGCGGCATCTGGTGGGACGGGGTGACGTAGATGGCGCAGACATTGTCGGGAATCTCATCGACGATGATGCCTTCGCTGTCGACCGACACGCCGGTCACCTCCGCCCCTTGGGCGGCAAACAGCAGGCGCGCGGGTGTGTAGCCTGGATCTTCAACGGCCACCCGGCTGCCGGGTTCGATCAGGACGCGAGCGATCAGGTCCAGGGCCTGTTGCGCGCCATTGCACACCACCACGTCATCGGCGCCGCAGTGGACGCCGCGGGCAAAGGCGATGTGCCCGGCAATGGCGGCGCGCAGGGCGGGCAGGCCTTCGGGCTGGCTGTAGAAGCCGCGTTCGGTGGACATCTGCCGCACCGCGTGGTGCCCGCAGCGCCGCCACTCGTCATGGGGGAACTGGGTTTTCGCCGTCGCGCCGCCGAGAAAATCGTAGCGCAGGGTGCCTGCACGGGTCGGGTGGCGCAGGGGCAGGGAGATGCGCTCCCATTTCGCCACGATGTGGGCGCTGGCCAGCGGCGAAGGCGCCGGCCGAGTCGGGCTGTAAGCGCTCAAGGCGTTGACGAACGTGCCGCTGCCGACCTTGCCGACGAGGTAGTTTTCGTAGGTCAGTCGGCTGTAGGTGTCGGAAATGGTTTTGCGCGACAGCCCCAGTTGCGCCGCCAGCAGGCGACTGGGCGGTAATTGAACACCTGCCGCCAGCCGGCCGGACACGATACTGTCGCGCAGCTGTTCATAAACTTGATGGGCGAGGTCCTTGCGGCCCTCGATAACGATGTGTAATTCCACGCAAACCCCTGAACAGCGCCGACGGTGCGGATGCACGCCGGTGGATTTTAGCCAGTGCAGCCGCGCGCGTGACAGCAACCGATGCAACGTTTACGCGCCAAGGTGCTCTTAGAGTTAGGCATAAACCCGACACGCACAGGCAGGACGGTCCGGACAGCGCTCGCAGAGCCCTGGGCCGCCGCTCCCATCCACTTGAAGATGGAACCCCGAACACATGACCACCCCGGACAAGCAGTACGTGGAATGGCTGGTTGAGCAATCGATGCTCAACGCCGCAAAGCAACGCGCAAAACTGTATGGCGGCCAGGGCCGTCTCTGGCAGCGGCCTTACGCCCAGGCCCGCCCACGGGACGCTTCGGCCATCGGCTCGGTCTGGTTCACCGCCTACCCGGCGTCGATCATCACTCGCGATGGCAGCTCGGTGCTCGAAGCGCTGGGCGATGAGCAGCTCTGGCACGCGCTGTCGGAAATCGGCATCCAGGGCATTCATAACGGCCCGTTGAAAGCCTCCGGCGGTTTGAAAGGCCGCGAGCGCACCCCGAGCATTGACGGCAACTTCGACCGCATCAGCTTCGAGGTGGATTCGTCCCTGGGCACCGACGCCCAGTTTCTTAACCTCAGCCGCATCGCCGCGGCGCACAACGCGATCGTCGTCGATGACGTGATCCCGTCCCACACCGGCAAGGGCGCGGATTTCCGCCTGGCCGAGATGGCCTACGAAGAGTACCCGGGCCTCTACCACATGGTGGAGATCAAGGAAGAAGACTGGTCGCTGCTGCCGGAAGTCCCGGCCGGCCGCGACGCTGTCAACCTGCAGCCTGCTACCGTCGATGCCCTGCGCGACAAGCATTACATCGTCGGCCAGTTGCAGCGGGTGATCTTCTTCGAACCCGGCGTCAAGGAGACCGACTGGAGCGCCACGCCCATCGTCACCGGCGTCGACGGCAAGGACCGCCGCTGGGTGTATCTGCATTACTTCAAGGAAGGCCAGCCGTCGCTGAACTGGCTGGACCCGAGTTTCGCCGCGCAGCAGATGATCATCGGCGACGCCTTGCACGCCATTGACGTGATGGGCGCGCGGGTCTTGCGTCTGGACGCCAACGGCTTCCTCGGCGTCGAACGCAAGGCCGACGGCACGGCGTGGTCCGAGAGCCACCCGCTGTCGATCACCGGCAACCAGCTGCTGGCAGGCGCCATTCGCAAGGCCGGCGGTTTCAGCTTCCAGGAGCTGAACCTGACCATCGACGACATCGCGGCGATGTCCCACGGCGGCGCCGATCTTTCCTACGACTTCATCACCCGTCCGGCGTATCAGCATGCCCTGCTCACCGGCCGCACGGAGTTTCTGCGGCTGATGCTGCGTCAGGTGCATGAGTTCGGCATCGACCCTGCGTCGCTGATTCACGCGCTGCAGAACCACGATGAATTGACCCTGGAGCTGGTGCATTTCTGGACGCTGCATGCTCACGATCAGTACCTGTATCAGGGCCAGACGTTCCCGGGCAACATCCTGCGCGAGCACATCCGCGAGGAGATGTACGAGCGTCTGGCCGGCGAGCACGCACCGTACAACCTGAAGTTCGTCACCAACGGCGTGTCCTGCACCACGGCGAGCATCATCACCGCGGCGCTGGGCATTCGCGAGCTTGACAGCATGACCGCCGCCGACATCGACAAGATCCAGCACATTCATTTGCTGCTGGTGATGTTCAACGCCATGCAACCGGGCGTGTTCGCGCTGTCGGGCTGGGACCTGGTGGGCGCACTGCCGCTGCCGGCCGAGCAGGTGGAGCACCTGATGGGTGATGGCGATACCCGCTGGATCCATCGCGGTGGCTATGACCTGGTCGACATGGACCCGGACTGCGAAGTCTCGGCAGGTGGCATGCCCCGGGCACGGGCGCTGTACGGCAGCCTCCCTGAACAGTTGAAGCGCCCGGATTCGTTCGCCTCGCAGTTGAAAAAGCTGCTGGCCGTGCGCCGCGCCTACGACATCGCTGCCAGCCGGCAGATTCTGATTCCGGACGTCGAACACCCGGGGTTGCTGATCATGGTTCACGAACTGCCGGCCGGGAAGGGTACGCAGATCACTGCGCTGAACTTCAGCGCGGAGGCCATCGTCGAGACCCTGCACCTGCCGGGCATTTCACCGGGGCCGGTGGTGGACATCATCAACGAGCGGGTCGAAGGCGACCTGACCGAAGAGGGCGAATTCACCATCACACTGGACGCCTATGAAGGCCTGGCACTGCGCGTGGTGAGCATGGCGGCACCCATGATGTAAACGGGCCTTGCTTAGTGGGACCGGCTTCAGCCGGGAAAGCGTCAGTCGCCACACCGCTGCACTGAGGGTGTACGGATTCGCCTCCTCCCGGCTAAAGCCGGTCCCACGAAGGAATGCGTGCAGTGAGGGATCACTTTTTTTCACCGTCTGCCGTTCGCGCAGACCTGTTCAGGTCGTTTTCTGTGTCAGTTGCTCAATCCGTTCGTGCCCCTGTCTTCGTTCACCTGTGGAGTTATCGCCTGACGTTCCTGCTGTCCGGGATGTCCTTGGGCGCGTGGGCACCGCTGGTGCCTTTCGCCCGTGATCGCGCCGGGCTTGAAGAAGCCCAGCTTGGCCTGCTGCTGTTGTGCTTCGGCCTCGGTTCGATGCTGGCGATGCCGCTGGCAGGGATGCTCACCACGCGCAAGGGCTGCCGCTTTGTTTCGCTGATTGGCGGCGCCTTGATCTGCTGCATGCTGCCGTTGCTCGCTACGCTGTCTTCCCTGCCGGCGCTGGCAGTGGCCCTGGCGGTGTTCGGCGCGGGGCTGGGCAGCATCGATGTGGCGATGAACGTGCAGGGCCTGATGGTCGAGCGCGATCACGGGCGGCCGATGATGTCGGGGTTCCACGGGCTGTTCAGCCTCGGCGGCATCAGCAGTGCGCTGTTGATGACCTTGCTGCTGTGGCTGGGCGCGTCGCCGTTACTGGCCGTAGCCGTGGTGGTGGCGTTGATTGGCGGGATGCTGCTCTGGCACGCGCGCTACCTGGTGCCCCACGGCGCGGACGACCCATCAGCGCCGTTCGCTCGGCCGACCACCAAGGTGGTCATCGTCGGGATTCTCTGTTTCATCGCGCTGCTCGTGGAGGGCGCAATGCTGGACTGGAGCGCCGTGTTCCTGAACCGGATGCACCAGATCGATGTGTCGGTGGCCGGCGGCGCCTACGCGGTCTTCTCCCTGGCCATGGCAGCGGGGCGCTTTTCCGGGGACTGGTTGAGGAACCGCTTCGGCGCGGTGAACCTGCTGATCGGCGGCGGGCTGCTGGTGATGGTCGGGTTTGCCATGGCCATCCTGCTGGATCCGTGGCCGTTGTTCCTGCTGGGCTTCGCGCTGATCGGGCTGGGGTTGTCCAATACGTTTCCGGTCTACTGCTCGGTGGTCGGTGCGCAGACCAGAATGCCCGCGGGCCTGGCGATCGCAGTGATTACCGGGATCGGCTACTGCGGGATTCTGCTGGGTCCCGCGTTGATTGGTTTTGCTGCCCATGTGATTGGCTTGCGCGAGGCATTGCTGTGCGTGGGTGCGTTGATGCTGGCGCAGGTGCTGACGGCACGGCGGATGGCGAAGGGCTGAGGAAAGCCATCAATTTGCGGTGTGGCATTTGACGCCTTCCCGGCTGAAGCCGGTCCTACTGACAGCACGCGGTTTTAACGGTAGGACTGGCTTTAGCCGGGAAGAGGCCGGTGTGGACACCATCAGTTTTGCGGTGTGACATCAAATGTTTTCCCGGCTGAAGCCGGTCCTGCCAAATCGCGTATCCAGCCATCCAGCCATCCAGCCATCCAGCAAATCTTCAACCCACTGGCGCCTCTGTTAGACTTCGGCGCCTTGAAACTCAGGGGCTTCCCATGACCGACCCGATTCGTCTTACCCAATACAGTCACGGCGCCGGCTGTGGCTGCAAGATCTCGCCCAAGGTGCTGGAAACCATCCTCGCCGGCAGCGGCGCGCAGAACCTCGACCCGCGCCTGTGGGTCGGCAATGCCTCCCGCGATGACGCAGCGGTCTATGCCATCGACGACGAGAAGGGCGTCGTCTCCACCACCGATTTCTTCATGCCCATCGTCGACGACCCGTTCGACTTCGGCCGCATCGCCGCGACCAACGCCATCAGCGACATCTACGCCATGGGCGGCGATCCACTGATGGCCATCGCCATTCTGGGCTGGCCGGTCAACGTGCTGGCCCCTGAAATCGCCCGCGAAGTCATTCGTGGCGGACGGGCGGTGTGCGACGCCGCGGGCATCCCGCTTGCCGGCGGTCACTCCATCGACGCGCCCGAGCCGATTTTCGGCTTGGCCGTCACCGGGCTGGTGGAAAAGCGCTTTATGAAACGCAACGACACCGCGACCGTGGGCTGCAAGCTGTTCCTGACCAAGCCCTTGGGCATTGGCATTCTCACCACCGCCGAGAAGAAAGGCCTGCTGCGCGACGAAGACATCGGCCTGGCCCGTGACGTGATGTGCACGCTGAACAAGCCAGGCAGCCGTTTCTCCCGACTGGCCGGCGTCACTGCGATGACCGACGTGACCGGCTTCGGCTTGCTCGGGCATCTGGTCGAGATGGCCGACGGCAGTCAGGTCACCGCGCGGTTGAACGCCGCCGCCGTGCCGCGTCTGGGCAGTGTGGATTTCTACATCGAGCAGGATTGCATCCCCGGGGGCACCCACCGCAACTACGACAGCTACGGCGAGCGCATCGGCGCGTTGACTGACGCGCAGAAGTTGCTGCTGTGCGATCCGCAAACCAGCGGTGGCCTGTTGATTGCCGTCGAGCCCGCCGAAGAAGCGGCGTTCCTGGCTATGGCCGACAAACTCGGCCTGAGCCTTGCGCCGATTGGCGAGCTGGTGGAGCGACAGCCACTTGCGGTCGAGGTGTTCTGATGCGCGACAACAGCGCCGACCTGCGGGAGATTTTCCTCAACGACGTGCCGATGATGGACGTGCGTGCGCCGGTTGAATTCACCAAAGGCGCGTTTCCCGGCGTGATCAATCTGCCGCTGATGAACGACGTCGAGCGGCAGAAGGTCGGCACCAGCTACAAACAGGACGGGCAGCAGGCCGCCATCGAACTGGGCCACAAATTAGTGTCAGGCGACTTGAAAGAGGCGCGGATCGAGGCATGGGCGAGTTTTGCACGTAACAACCCCGAGGGTTTTTTGTATTGCTTTCGCGGCGGGCTGCGTTCGCAGATCACCCAGCAATGGCTCAAGAGCGAAGCGGGCATCGAGTACCCCCGGGTCATCGGTGGCTACAAGGCGATGCGCAGCTTTTTGATCGAGGTGACCGAGCAGGCCGTGGCCGAGTGCGATTTCGTGCTGATCGGCGGCCTGACCGGCAGCGGCAAGACCGAGGTGCTGCAGCAGCTCGACAACGGGCTGGATCTGGAAGGCCATGCCAACCATCGCGGCTCGAGCTTCGGCAAACACGCAACGCCGCAGCCGGGGCAGATCGATTTCGAGAACCTGCTCGCCGTGGACATCCTGAAAAAGCGCGCCCGGCACCTCGATCAATTTGTGGTCGAGGATGAGGGTCGCATTGTCGGCAGTCGTGCGGTGCCGCTCGAGTTGTACCGGACGATGCAGGACGCGCCGCTGGTGTGGCTGGAGGACAGTTTTGACAGCCGGGTCGAGCGAATTCTGAAGGATTATGTGACGGATCTGTGTGCGGAGTTCATCGCCGTGCAGGGCATTGAAACGGGTTTTGCGGCGTACGCCGAGCGGCTGAAGCAAAGCCTGTCGAGCATCGTGCGGCGGTTGGGCGGTGAGCGTTATCAGCGGCTGGCGGCGATCATGGATAGTGCGCTGGCTGAGCAGGCGCGCAGTGGGGCGGTGGATGAGCATCGGGGCTGGATCAGCGGGATGTTGGGTGAGTATTACGATCCGATGTATGCGTTTCAGCGGGACAGCAAGAACCCCCGGATCGAGTTTGCCGGGGATCAGAGGGCTGTTGTCGAGTATCTGAAACAGCGGAACAGATCAAGAGCCTCGGCCTAACGGCCTCGTGTTTCGCCTTCGGCGAGTTACTTGATAAAGCCCCAAGTAACCAAGGGCTTGTGCTCCTGGTTTGGCCCCTCGTACCTCGGGGTTCCCTCACTCCGGTCCCGCTCCGTGGGCCCGCGCCGAACGGACATCCATGTCCTGACGGCGCTCTCGCCGCATCCATGCGGCTCGGCCCACTCCGCAAAACCTGCGTTCAGCCTGCACCCAAGTCGCGATTGGCGGTGACTGGGCGTTATGTGTATGAAGATCAAGATCAAAAGCTTCCCGGCTGAAGCCGGTCCTACAGTCGGAGCCAATCCCACTGGATGCATGCGCTGCTGTTAGTGGGACCGGCTTTAGCCGGGAAGAGGCCAGCCCAGGCGCCACCAATTTTGCTCATCTCACGCCCATCCTGTGGGAGCGAGCTTGCTCGCGAATGCTTTATCTCGCACACCTGATATTCGGTGGATGTATCAACCCCTTCGTGAGCAAGCTCACTCCCACAAGTCCTTAGCGACTGATCTGCCCTTGATCTGCTTTTGATCTTCCACGAGGTAGTCCAGACACCGCAAAACGCGACTTTGGTGCAGGCTGAACGCAGGTTTCGCGGAGTGGGCCGAGCGGCATGGATGCCGCGAGAGCCGCCCCCCGCCATGGATGGCGGATGGCGGCGGGCCCACGGAGCGGGACCGGAGTGAAGGAACCCCGAGGTACGAGGGGCCAAACCAGGAGCAAGCCCCCTTGGTTACTTGGGGGGCTTTTTCCAAGTAACTCGCCGAAGGCGAAACAGTCTGCCCCCAGGCAGACGCTTGTGATCTTGGCCTTACAAAAGCAAAGCGCCGACCAGACCACTCAGGACCCCGACCAGCATGGTCAACACCCCAACGGTCACCAGCACCTTGGCGTCGAAAGACTTACGCAGCATCAGCAGCGACGGCAGGCTCACGCTCGGCAGGGTCATCAGCAACGCCACCGCCGGCGCAGTGCCCAGGCCCAACGTCAGCAGCGTCTGCACAATCGGGATTTCGGCGGCGGTCGGGATCACAAACAACGTGCCGACAATCGCCAACGGCACCAGCCACAACAGGCTGTTGCCCATCGCGCCGTCGACGTGAGGGAACAGCCAGACCCGCGCGGCGCCGAGGATCAGCACGGCGATGACGTAGATCGGGATGGTGGTCCAGAACAACTGCCAGAGCGTCTTGCCCCAACGCACCAGCAGGCTGCCTTCCTCCGGCGTCTCGGCATTGGCCACCGCTTCCAGCGCCTGTTCAGGCACCACTTCCGGGCGCGAGATGCGTTGCGCCACCAGCGAAACACCGATCACTAAAACAAGGCCCGCCACCAGTCGCAGCGCCGTAAAGCCCCAGCCCAGCACGAAGCCCATGAACACCAGCGTGGCCGGGTTGAGCACCGGGTTGGCGATCCAGAAGGCCAGCGCTGCGCCCACCGACACGTTCTGCTTGCGCAGGCCCGCAGCCACCGGCGCCGCGCAGCAGCTGCACATCATGCCGGGCAGGGCGAACAGGCCGCCGCGAAGGGTGGAGCCGAGTCCGGCGCGGCCGAACATTTTCAGCAGCCAGTCACGGGGAATCAGCACCTGCACCAGCGAGCCGAGAATCACTGCCAGCACGGCGGCTTTCCAGATCGCCAGAAAGTACACCTGAGCGTACGCCAGTGCGGCGGCCCACGGCGTGGCCGGGTTGTCGTTGATGATCGAGCCGCCGATGTTATGGGTGTCGGCCGCGATGAAGGACTTGAGGTAATACGGCGACCACTTGACGTAGTACAAGCCGATGGCAGCCACCAGCAGGAACGCCAGGGGTTTCCACCAGAACGACCAGCCGCGGCGTTCGGAGGTGAGCGGAAGGGCAGTCATGACAGGCACCAGAGCAGGAAATCGAGGGGGCGCGATGATACGCCGTGGCCGGGCATTATAGTAGGTGTCGCAAGGTGTGTCGGCTCACGCCCGTCCGCCGAAATCCAGCCCGGAGGCGCGCAGCAGCTCCTGGGTGTAGGGCTGGCGCGGATGGCTGAAAATCTCCCGCGCCGCCCCTTGCTCGACCACTTTGCCGTCCTTGATCACCAGCACGTCATGGGCCAGCGCGTGAACCACCGCCAGGTCGTGGCTGATGAACAGATAACTCAGGCCGTGACGGATCTGCAAATCCCGCAGCAGCGCAATGATCTGTTTTTGCACGGTGCGATCCAGCGCCGAGGTGGGTTCGTCGAGCAGAATCAGCTCCGGTTCCAGCACCAGCGCCCGGGCAATGGCCACCCGCTGGCGTTGACCGCCGGAGAATTCGTGGGGGTAGCGATGGCGGCTGTCCGGGTCGAGGCCGACTTCGCCGAGCACGCGGATGACCGTCTGTTCACGCTCGGCCGGGGTGCCGATGCCGTGGGTCAGCAGCCCTTCGGCGATGATCTGCTGCACCGTCATGCGCGGACTCAAACTGCCGAACGGGTCCTGAAACACCACCTGGATGCGCTTGCGCAATGGCCGCATCAACTGCTGGCTGCGCAGGCTCAGCTCCTTGTTGGCGAAGCGGATGCTGCCTTCGGAATCGATCAGTCGCAGGATCGCCTGACCCAAGGTCGATTTGCCCGAGCCGGACTCGCCGACGATGCCCAGAGTCTGGCCTTTCAACAGCTCGAAACTCACCCCGTCCACCGCCTTGATGTACTGCCGCTCGCGCCGCAACAACGGCTTGGGCAGGGGAAACCAGACCTTCAGCGCGTCCACCGACAGCAATGTCTGGGTGTGCTCGCCGGGCACCGGTTCGCCGTCGGGTTCGGCGTTGATCAGCAGGCGGCTGTAGGGGTGTTGCGGATCGGCGAACAGCGTCTGGCAGTCGGCCTGTTCGACGATCTCGCCGGCGCGCATCACGCAGACCCGCTGGGCAACGCGCCGCACCAGATTGAGGTCGTGGCTGATCAACAGCAGCGACATGCCCAGCCGCTGTTGCAGGGATTTAAGCAGTTCGAGAATTTTCAGCTGCACCGTGACGTCCAGCGCGGTGGTCGGTTCGTCGGCGATCAGCAGCTCGGGTTCGTTGGCCAGGGCCATGGCGATCATCACCCGCTGACGCTGCCCGCCGGACAGTTGATGGGGCAGGGCCTTGAGCCGCTGCGGCGGGTTCTGAATCCCTACCAGCCCGAGCAGCTCCAGGGTGCGCTCGCGGGCGGCCTTGCCCTTGAGGCCCTTGTGCATGGCGAGGATTTCGCCGATCTGTTTCTCCACCGTATGAAGCGGATTCAGCGAGGTCATCGGCTCCTGAAAGATCATGGCGATGCGGTTGCCGCGCAGGCCCCGAAGTTCTTTGTCGCTCGCGTGCAACAGATCGACGCCCTTGTAGCGAATGCTGCCCTGTGTGCTGACGGACTTTGCCGGCAGCAGGCGCAGGATCGAGTGCGCGGTCACCGACTTGCCCGAGCCGGACTCGCCGACGAGCGCCAGACACTCGCCGGGCTGGATGTCGAGGTCGATGCCGTGCACCACTTCGGCACCGTTGAAGGCCACGCGCAGGTTGCGGATCTGGATCAGAGGTTCATTCATGGCAGCGCTCATGTGCGGGGGTCGAAAGCGTCACGGCAGGCTTCGCCGATAAACACCAGTAGCGTGAGGATCAGTGCCAGGGCGCAGAACGCCGTGACGCCGAGCCACGGCGCCTGCAAGTTGCGTTTGGCCTGGCCGATCAGCTCGCCGAGGGAGGCGCTTTCGGCGGGCATGCCGAAGCCGAGGAAATCCAGCGCGGTCAGTGTGGCGATGGCGCCGGTGACGATGAACGGCAGGTAGGTGAGGGTGCTGGTCATGGCGTTGGGCAGAATGTGCCGCCACATCAAGGCGCCGTCGCTGAGGCCCAGGGCGCGGGCGGCCTTGACGTATTCCAGGTTGCGTCCCCGGAGGAACTCGGCGCGGACCACGTCGACCAGCGCCAGCCAGGAAAACAGCGACATGATCCCCAGCAGCCACCAGAAATCCGGCTCGACGAAGCCCGACAGAATGATCAACAGGTACAGCACCGGCAGCCCCGACCATACTTCCTGCAAGCGCTGGCCGATCAAATCCGCCAGCCCGCCGTAATAGCCCTGAATCGCCCCGGCGAACACGCCAATCACCGTGCTGATGGCGGTCAGCGCCAACGCAAAGAGGATCGATACGCGAGTGCCGAACAGCACTCGCGCCATGACGTCCCGGGCCTGGTCGTCGGTGCCCAGCCAGTTGCGCGCGCTGGGCGGGCTGGGCGAGGGCTCGCGGAGTTCGTAATTGACCGTGTCATAGCTGAACGGGATCGGCGCGAAGAGCATCCAGCCGCCCTTGTCGGCGATCAGCTTGCGCACGTAATCGCTGGAGTAGTCCGGCTCGAAAGGCAGCTCGCCGCCGAAGTCGGTTTCCAGGTATTGGTGCAGGGCCGGGAAGTACAGGTCGCCCTGATAGCGGACTATCAGCGGCTTGTCGTTGGCGATCAGTTCGCCGCAGAGGCAGATGACCAACAGCGCCACGAACAGCCACAACGACCACCAGCCACGCCGGTTGGCCTTGAAGTTGGCGATGCGGCGCCGGTTTTGCGGGGAAAACTCGAACATCAGGCGCTCCTCGCGGAAAAGTCGATGCGCGGGTCGACCAGCGTGTAGCACAGGTCGCCCACCAGCTTGATCAACAGGCCGAACAGGGTGAACAAAAACAGCGTACCGAACACCACCGGGTAATCCCGGGACACCGCTGCTTCGTAGCTCATGCGGCCGACGCCATCGAGGCCGAAGATGGTTTCGATCAGCAGCGAGCCGGCGAAGAACACCTCGATCAGCGCCTGGGGAATGCCCGCCACCACCAGCAACATGGCGTTGCGGAACACGTGTCCGTAGAGGACCCGCTGCTCGCTGAGGCCCTTGGCCCGGGCGGTAACCACGTACTGGCGGCCGATCTCGTTGAGGAAGCTGTTTTTGGTGAGGATGGTCAGGGTCGCGAAGCCTCCGATGACCAGCGCGCTGACCGGCAGCACCAGATGCCACAGGTAATCGCGCAGCTTGCCCAGTGGCGAGAGGCTGTCGAAGTCGTCCGAGAACAGCCCCTGGGCCGGAAACCAGCTCCAGTAGCTGCCGCCGGCGAATACCACAATGAGCAGAATGGCGAACAGAAACGCCGGGATGGCGTAGCCGATGATGATCACCGTGCTGCTCCAGACATCGAAGCGGCTGCCATGCAGCACGGCTTTGCGGATGCCCAGCGGGATCGAAATCAGGTAGGTGATCAGCGTCGCCCAGAGCCCGAGGGACAGGGTCACCGGCAGCTTTTGCAGAATCAGCCCGGTCACCGTGGCGCCGCGAAAAAAGCTGCTGCCGAAGTCCAGCTGCGCGTAATGGGTGAGCATCAGCCACAGGCGCTCGTGCAGCGGCTTGTCGAACCCGTATTGGTGCTTGATCGCTTCGACCAGCTCGGGGTCCAGCCCTTGGGCGCCCCGGCTGATCCCGCCGGTCGCCGCGACTTCGCCACCGCCGCCACCAATGCCGCCCGTTGGGCCCATGCCCTGAACCCGGGCGATGGCTTGCTCAACGGGACCGCCCGGCGCGGCCTGCACGATAAGAAAATTGACCACCAGAATGCACAGCAGCGTGGGAATGATCAGCGCCAACCGGCGCAGGGTGTAGGCGAACATGTCACTGACCCTCCGTTGTCAGTGCGGCACGGGTATTGGCGATGCTGCTTTGGGGCGCCAGACGCGCAGCCATCTGTGCATCGGTTAGCGGCACGCGGCTGACTTCCCACCAGCTTTCCAGCCCGACGTCGTAGGTTGGCTCGATCGCCGGCCGGCCAAACCGGTTGGCAAACACCACCGGTGTGCCTTGGGAGTAGTAGTTCGGAATCATGTAGAAACCCCAGAGCAGGACCCGATCCAGCGCCCGCGCGTAATGCAGCATGTCGTTGCGGTTGTTGGCCGCGACCAGGCCGTCGATAAGGCGATCGACCGCCGGATTGCGCAGCACCATGGCGTTGGAACTGCCAACCTGGCGGGCGCTCTGCGAGCCGAACAGGTTGTACAGCTCACGGCCGGGGGAGAGGATCGGATTGCCGTTGGCGGGCAGCGTGACCACGATCATGTCGTAGTCCCGGGCGTTCAATCGGTTCATGTACTGGGCCGAGTCCACGCGACGAAAATTCAGGGTGATGCCGATCTGCGCCAGCACGCGCTTGTAGGGCAGCACCAGCCGCTCGAAACCGCCCTGGCCGTCGAGGAAGGAAAACTCCAGCGGCTGTCCCTCAGCGTTCACCAGCCGGTTGTTCTTCGGGTGCCAGCCGGCGTCGGCCAGCAGCTTGAGGGCCTTGAGCTGTTTGTCGCGGATGTAGCCGCTGCCGTCGGTCTTCGGTGCGCGCCAGACCTGATCGAAGACTTCGTCCGGGATCTGCCCGCGCAGGGGCTCGAGAAGGCTCAGCTCTTGCGCGTCGGGCAGCTCGGTCGCGGCCATTTCGCTCTTCGGGAAGTAGGTTTGTTCGCGCACATAGAAGTTGCGCATGATCTGGCCGTTGACCCACTCGAAATCCCAGAGCATGGCCAGGGCTTCGCGCACCCGGCGGTCCTGGAACATCGGTTTGTCGAGATTGAACACGAAGCCCTGACCGGCCACCGGGCGGCGCCTGGCCAGAATGGTTTTCTGCAGACGGCCGTCCTGCAGGCTCGGCGCGGTGTAGCCAACGACGTAGCCGGCCGAGGAGAACTCGCGGTTGTAATCGAAGTTGCCGGCCTGGACCAACTGACGGGCCACGTCGACATCGCCGTAGAAGTTCACCGTCAGCGCGTCGAAGTTGTAGAGCCCACGGCTGACCGGCAGGTCTTTGCCCCACCAGTCCTTGACCCGCTCGAAGCTGACGCTGCGCCCGGCGTCGACCCGCGAGACCCGATACGGCCCGCTGCCCAGCGGCGGTTCGAAGCCGCCGCCCTTGGTGAAGTCGCGGGTCTTCCACCAGTGCTCGGGCAGGATGCGCAGGCTGGCGAGGTCCAGCGCCAGGGTGCGGTTGGTGCCGGTCTTGAAATCGAAACGGATCTGCCCCGGCGCTTCGATCACCGCGTCCTTGACGTCGGCGTACAGCGGCCGATAGCTGAAGCTGCCCTGGGTGATCAGCGTTTGCCAGGTGTAGCGCACGTCTTCGGCGGTGATCGGCGTGCCGTCATCGAAACGCGCCTGGGGGTTCAGGTAGAAGCGCACCCACAGATTGTCGGGGTCGCGTTCCATTTTTTCGGCGACCAGTCCGTACACGGTGTAGGGCTCGTCCAGTGAGCGATAGGCCAGCGGCGCATACACCCAGGTGTCGATCTGACTCACGGAAATACCCTGATCGACATAGGGCGTGAGGTAGTTGAACTGGCCGATCTCCTCGGACGCGCGGCTCATGGAACCGCCTTTGGGCGCGTCAGGATCGACGTAATCGAAGTGCTGGAAATCAGCAGGATATTTTGGCGCTTCGCCATAGACGGTCAGTGCGTGCACCGGTGCGGCGAAGACCTGAGGAGCGCCGGACAGCAGCGAAGTAAAAAACAGCACCGTGTACAGCAATGCCGCGCCCGGCAAGCGGCGCGGCAAGGAAAAGGGGGTGGCAGACATGCGGACAATCCTTGTGAGCAGCCCGACGCGCCGCAGGAATGGCGCGTCGGGCACTGGCGCTTAGAAGTGATACGTCGCCCGCGCAAACAGCGTGCGGCCCAGTGGGTCGGCGTAACGAGGGTCATAGCCGGACTGGAAGTTGTAGGCCTGGTTGGTGAACGGCGGGTCGCGGTCGAACAGGTTGCGCACGCCGGCATCGACGTCCAGCACCTTCTCGAAGGTGTGGCCCACCGACAGGTCCCACAGCGAGTACGACGGCACGGTGCCGTTGGTGCTGCGGTCGTAGTCGTTGTAGCCGCTGGTGAAGCGGTTGGTCAGGGAGGCACGGCTGTCGCCGAGGGTCCAGCTGCCGATCAGCACGTGTTTCCAGCGCGCGATCACGCCATCACCCTGGAAGTCGCCGACCTTGTCGGTGTACGGACCGTCGATGATGTTCTGGAAGTCATAGCGATTGACGTACGTCCCGGTCAGCCCCAGGCCGAACTGGCCATACGGCGTGTTCGGAAAGCGGTAGTCCAGGGTCACGTCGACACCGTTGGTCTTGACGATGCCCAGGTTGGAGTTGCCGGTGACGATGTTGGCGATGGAGCCGTCGGCGTTGCGGATGATGCGGTCGCCATACAGATCCGACTGGTCGAACACAGTGGATTCAGGAAACGACTGGATCTGGTTGGAGATGTGAATCCACCAGAAGTCCAGGCCCATGGAGAGGTTGTTCATCGGCTGATAAACGAAGCCCAGGGTCACGTTGCGGGCTTTCTCCGGGGACAGGCTCGCGTTGCCGCCGCTGCGGTTGAGGAACTGCTGATTACAGTCACGACCCGCCTGACCGCCCGGTTGTACGGTACCGCCGGCGCACAGCGTCGGGTCATCGTAGTAACCCTGGCTGTAGGCCAGGCTTTGCGGGGCATACAGCTCGTACAGCGACGGCGCACGGAAGCCCTCGCTGTACGCGCCGCGCATCACCAGCTCTTTGAACGGCTGGAAGCGGAACGAGTATTTCGGGTTGGTGGTGCTGCCGAAGTCGCTGTATTTGTCGTGGCGCACGGCAGCGGTCAGTTCCAGGCTGTCGATGACGGGGACGTTCAGCTCGGCGTATTCGGCCTTGACGGTGCGATCGCCGGATACGGAACCGGCCGAGTCAAGACCCAGGCTGTTGATGTCGTCAACGAAGTCCTCGTAATCCTGGTGCAGTTTTTCCTTGCGGTATTCGCCGCCCAGCGCCAGGCCGGACTCGCCGGCACCGAACCAGTTACCGATCTCGCGGCTGATACGTCCATCCACCCCGTAGACACGGCCGACGGCGGTGGAGTATTCGCCGTGGTACGCGGCGTCGTCGATGAACTGCTGACCCGCCGCCGATTGCGGGCCGAACGGGTTGAGCAGACCGCTGGCCAGGCCGGCCTTGAGGGCGGAGTCACTGACGTAGCCCGAGGTCACGCTGGAAACGACCTTGCTCTGGTTGTAGTTGGCGCCGAGGTTGTAATCCCAGCCGCCGACGGTGCCGTCGAAGGTCAGCAGCAGGCGCTGGTTGGTGTTCTGGTCCTTGCTGCCACGGGGGCCGGCGGCCGTCTCACGCCAGGCGGTGTCCACCGGCTGGGTAGGGTCGAGGGCGAAGTTGTTCGGCCCGGGCGTAATGCCGTTGCCCGGGTAGTAGGGCGAAGACGGGTCGATGCTCAGGCCGGTCAGTGGCGCGGGGCCGATGCTGGTGGCGTTGTTGTTGCGGGCAAAGAAGTATTCGAGGCTGACGTTGTGATCTTCCGCCAGCTTGCCGGTGGCGCGGCCGAAGAACGAGGTCTTCTCGGTCTGCGGCACCAGGTCGATGTAATCGCGGGTGCTGAACCGGCACAGCCCGTTCACGCTCACCAAGCCCGGTCCTGCGCAGTTCGGTGCGAGGGGGTTGCTGCTGTTGTTGCCCTGATAGTAGTTGCCAGGGTAGGCCGTGCCGGAGGTCTGGTTGAGGCCACGGCCCGGGACGTAATCCTTGTCGAAAGAGCGGTCGTTGGCGTCGAGGTTCTGCTGCTTGTTGTAGTTGAACACGCCCATGACGTTGAAGCGGTCTTCGTCCAGATCGCCGAAACCCCAGCTGGCACTGACGTCCTTGCTGGCGCCGCCACCGCTGGCGGTCGGGGTGTCGCCGCCGAGGCTCAGGGTGCCGTCGGTCAGCGACTTCTTGGTGATGAAGTTGATCACGCCGCCGATGGCGTCGGTGCCGTACAGCGCCGAGGCACCGTCGCGCAGCACTTCGATGCGGTCGATGGCGGCGAACGGAATCATGTTCAGGTCAATGGCGCTGCCGTTGGGCGTGCCGACGCCGGACAAGGCGTTGTTGGCCAGACGGCGGCCGTTGAGCAGGATCAGGGTTTTGTTGGCGCCGATGCCGCGCATGTCGGCATAGGACGCGCCACCGGTGGAGGCGCCGACCGAGCCGGCGCTGTTCATCATCGACTGGCTGCCGGTGATGCGCTGGACCATCTGTTCGGTGGTGGTCACGCCCTGTTTCTTCAGCTCGTCGGCGCGCAGGATGGTCACCGGCACAGCGGTTTCCGCGTCGGCCCGGCGCACGGCCGAACCGGTCACTTCCACCCGTTTGAGCTGGGTGGTCGCCGGCGCAGCAGCCACCGCCGCCGCGGGGACAGCGGCTTCACTGCCAGGTGCGGCATCGGCGGCGCTGTCCGTGCTGTCGGCGCCATAGGCCGGGCTCATGCCGACCGCCAGTGCGCAAATCAGCACACGGGGGTGGCGTTGTACGGCAACAACAAGGGGCTTGAGGGTAAAACCGGGAAAGCTCATCAGCATGGTAGTTTCCGACTTATTCCAGATGTTATTGAAATGGCCTTGTGAGCCCTCGTTGCTCCGAGGCGGTTGTAGCGCTCGGGAATTTCCTTATTTCAAGCAAGCCGCTCCCCTCCGGGGCAAAAACCCGGACGGCGGTGAATCGGGAGTAGGGTGAGCAGCGCCGCAGCGGGTGCGGCGCCTGTTTCAAGTGCAGATCAACTGCCGGTCATGGGCCGATCATTTCGAGGTCATCACTGAAATCTTGGTGATGCCCGAGCGTTCGATCGATGCCATCGCCTTGGCCACCTGGCCGTAGTTGACGTTGGTGTCGGCCTGCAATTGCACGCGCACCTCCGGGTCCTTGGCCTTGACGTCCTTGAGGCTGAGCTCCAGGGATTCCGGCGCGACTTCGGACTTGGCCAGGTAGAACTTGCCGTCCTGATCGACGCTGACCACCACCGGGTCTTTCTTGTCGGCGGGGGCGACGGCGTCGGTTTTCGGCAGGTTGACCTTGATGGCGTTGGTCATCAGCGGCGCGGTGACGATGAACACCACCAGCAGCACCAGCATCACGTCCACCAGCGGCGTGACGTTCATTTCGCTGAGCACTTCATCGCTGTCTTGGGTGGAGAACGACATCAGCTCGCCTCCCGCACAGCCTGGCTGTGTTTGCTGGCGATAGCCTGACGGTTGATGGCGAAGGCGCTGCGCTGGGCGAGGGCATCGAAGTCGTGGGCGAAATCATCCATGTCGGCGACGGCGAGCTTGAGGCGCCGCAGGAAGAAGTTGTAGATCAGCACCGCCGGGACCGCGACGGCGATGCCGACCCCGGTGGCAATCAGCGCGTGACCGATGGGGCCGGCCACGGTTTCCAGGCTCGCCGAACCGCTGGCGCCGATGCTTTGCAGCGCTTCCATGATCCCCCAGACAGTACCGAACAGGCCGATGAACGGCGCCGTGCTGCCGATACTGGCGAGGATGGCCTGACCGGCTTCAAGTGCGCGGCGTTCTTTCTGGATCTGCTGGCGCAGGTTGCGCTCCAGCCGGTCGGAGCGGTTGATGGTGTGGGCGAGCTGCTGGGTGTTGCGCGGTGTTTCGTCGACCGCCATGGCTTCGAAACCGCTGTTGGCGATCCGCGCCAGTGAGCCCGGATATTGGCTGGAGTGCTCGGCGGCGGTGAGCAGATCCGGTGCTGCCCAGAACGCTTTGGCGAACTGTTTGTTTTGGGTCTTTAAGCGCAAATACTGTGCGGATTTGATCAGCAACAGTCCCCAGCTCAGCACCGAAAACACCACCAGCGCCCAGAGTACGCCGGGGACAATCATCGAAGAGATCGATTCGTTCATGGTTACACCTCACCCGCTATATAAAGAGTTGTTGTTGATCGGCTGCCCGGGTTCATTCGGGCAGCTTGAAGTCGATGGTTTGCGTCGCGAAGCCTTCTATCGGGGTGTCACCGCGCTTGGCCGGAATAAACTTCCAGTTGCGCACCGTCTCTACCGCCGCATCGTCCAGCACCTGTTTGCCGCTGGATTTGGTCACCTCGACCGTGCCGGCACGGCCGTTGGGCATCACCTTGATGCGCAGGATCACGCGGCCTTCCATGCCTTTGCGCAGCGCCGCGCCGGGGTATTCCGGTGGCGGGTTGCCCAGGCTGGCGAGCCCGGAAATCGCCGCCGATTCCTTGACCGGTGCCGCCGGGGCCGCGGCAGGCGCTGGCGGCGCGGGGGATGGCGAAGGTGTGGCGGGCGCAGGCGGGCTCGGCGTAGCCGGTGCAGCAGGCGCAGGCGGTGTCGGCTTTTTCACCGGTTCGGGTTTCTTCACCGGCTTGGGCTTCTCGACCTTCGGTTTTTCCACCGGCTTCTCGACAGGCTTCTCCACCGGTTTCGGCGGCGGCTTGACCGCGTCGGGGTCCTCGACCGGTTGCTCCGGTTCAGGGGGCGGCGGGGGCGGTGGCGGCGGTTCAGGTGGAGGCGGCGGTGGCGGCGGCTCCGGGGTCGGCGGTGTCGGGCTGGTCAATTCCACGGTCATCTCGGGCACTTGCGGCGCAACTTCCGGGACGTCGGCTTTTGCAGTCTGCATATACCACCAGATAGCGCCGTGAATAAGGACCGAGGCGGCAATCAATATCAACACGTGCGTCCGGCTTAGTTCACCCGGACGCGATGTGTTTTCCTTGAAAGGAATACGCGGCCAAGCCATGGACAGTGCGTCCGGCGCCGGGTCAGGTATGGCTTTCGTTTTTACCGCGTCATTCATTAAAGCTCCCTCGGGTGGTTGAAGGGCAATAAGGGTCCGTTCAAACAAGTCACCCTGTTTGAAGTTGACGTCCGTGCTTTCGCAAAGCACGAGGTTTGGGGAGCAGGTCGTTGAAGAACCACTCTTGTAACTGCCGTTGCAGCGTGGGCTATGGAGACGACATTGCAGTTCCCTGATTTCTTGTTGAGTACGAAGAAGTACGTCTTTATTTCAGAATGACTACGTAACGATCATCGCTATTGCAACCGCTATGCCAGTGCAGGGCTCTAGCCTGCTGTTTCCGGGCTGGGGCGGGGCGATGTCGCATTCCTGTAACTTTTTAGCGAATTTCGTCGAGTCCGGGTCAGTTCGCTCTATAGAGGCAGAGTAAGTTGCCGAACCAAAGGGCGAACCTATCCACTCAGGTTCACCGCGTGTTTGCACGATGACCTGTTCCGATTCAATCAGAAGTGCGCTGCACCAAACGTGATTAAGTGGGTGCAAGTTGGTGCATGAGTGCTTACGTGATCATTGCGATAAGTCCTTAAAGTGTGACTTGTCAGTCATGGCGTGAATGGTGTTTAACAGTGGCGCACACTTCCTGAAAATGATCACTGATCGTTTTTAGTGTGTGTGGATCAACAGCGATCCCTGTTGCGCGTTATTCAAATCGTTATGTGAGCAGGCGCATCTGTGCCGAAAAGAAACAATAAAAAGTGGCCACCGGATCGCTGTAACAGCGACAGCCATTGACGCAAAACAAATGTGGGGCACCGCAGCGAATTGACGCTGGGTTTCAGCCGGAGCGCTGAAGGGAGATGGAGCGGATGGTTGGCTCGCTGACGGAGGCGTGCAGCGGAAAAGGCAAGGCGCGGCGTGGGCGGATCGGGTGTGAAATGCGCATGTCTGGCACGAATCGAATTCCTTATCGACGGACGCCAGACTTCTGGTCGGCGTCCTGCACTGTTTCGGACGGGGTAGTGTCCGGTTCCTGCACACGGGTGCGTGGTGCGCACCGTTTGGCAGCGTAGACTCGCGGCAGCCGGGGCTGGACGCGAAGCGTTTCGTGGTACTGACGTTCCACAAGAGAAACACTAGAAAGAAGTGTGCCAAAACGTGTCCGGTTGTAACATTTCTGACGCAGTGTCCTTTCTGCGCGGCGTTCCGGCTGTCTGTTCCGGGCCCATACGCGCGGTGTCATCGATTCTGGAGCGCATCAATGAGCCACTTTTTCCCAGTTCGTCCGGGTTATCGCCAGCTTCGCGAGCGCTTCATTGCCGCAGCCACGGCGGCTGGCGCGCGGTTGAGTGAATACGTCCACCCGCTGGCGGGCCCTTTTGGCGAGACCTTGGCCACGGACGTTGCCTGGCTGGGCGACCCGGATGCGCGGCGGGTGTTGGTGGCGCTGAGTGGCACCCATGGCGTCGAAGGCTATTACGGTTCCGACTGCCAGAGCCGCTGGCTCGAGGGTTTTGATCCACGCGCGCTGCCCGAGGGCGTTGCGGTCCTGATGATTCACCTGATCAACCCTTGGGGCACGGCGTGGATGCGCCGGGTCAACGAGGACAACCTTGATCAGAACCGCAACTACCTGGACTTTAATCAGCCGCTGCCGGACAACCGCGCCTACGCCGACGTCCACGGGATTTACGCCTGCGAGCAGTTGCGCGGGCCAAAGCGCGATCAGGCCGATGCGTTGTTTCAGGCGTCGATCGAGGCGCGGGGTTGGGCAGGGCTGATGTCGGTGGTGGAGGCGGGGCAGTACGCGTTCCCCGATGGGCTGTTTTTCGGCGGCAGCGGGCCGAGCTGGTCCAATCGCACCCTGCGCAGCATCGTCGGGCAGTACTTGCAGGACGCCGAGTTGGTGACCTGCTTCGACCTGCACACCGGCGCGGGAGATTACGGCCATCCGATGCTGATGAGCATCGTCGAGTCGGCCTACCCCGCGCTGGAGGATGCGAAAGCGTTGTTCGGGCCGTGGCTGTTCACGCTGATCACCGGCGCTAATCGGGTCAGCGAAACCGGTGTCGCGGCGACTTCCACCGGCTACACCTCGCAGATGCTCCTCGACGCCTTGCCGGGCGTGCACCTGATGCCGTTTGTCATCGAGTGCGGCACGTACCCGGGCGCAGAAGTGCATGGGCATTTGCGTGATGATCACTGGCTGCATCTGCACGGCGATCCCCTGGACGAGACCGGTCGACGGATCAAGGACGGGCTGCTGGAGCAGTTTTACCCGGCGGACCCGGACTGGCAGGAAGTGGCGTGGCTGAGGACGCGGCAGGTGTGGGACAGGGCGCTGGTGGCGTTGCCGGGGATTCGCGCAATCAGATGAGGGATCGGGCAAGGTGGGAGCGGACTTGCTCACGATATAGGGTGGGCCATCCGCTAAATCTTCAGCGACTGAAATGCCGTCTTCGTGAGCAAGCTCACTCCCACATGTCGTGCTGCCCGTTAACCCTGTAACAGCCGCTGGGCCAACGCTGGCAACAGCACCTCGCATGACGCTTCGATCTTGAGATCCAGCAGATCATCCGCCCGGGTTTTGCCCAGGTTGATGGCGATCAGCGGTTTGCCCTGATCCTTGATCGCGCGGCACAGGCGGAAGGCGGAGAACGCCATCAGCGACGACCCCACCACCAGCAGTCCCTGGGCTTCTTCCACCCGATGCATGGCCTTGGCCGCCGTGGGTGGCGCCACGTTTTCACCGAAAAACACCACGTCCGGCTTCATTCGCTCGCCGCCGCAGTGGGGACAGTGCGGCACCTGGAAGCGTTCTTCGAAGGCGGGGTCCAGCAAAGTGTCGCCATCCGGCGCCTGCACCGCATCAACGCCCGCCAGATACGGGTTCTGCTCGATCAGGGCCAACTGAATGATGTCGCGTTCGGTGCGGTGGTGGCAGTCCAGGCACAGCACCCAGTGCAGACTGCCGTGCAATTCCACGACGTCATGACTGCCGGCCTGATCGTGCAAGGTATCGACGTTCTGAGTGATCACCCCGCTGATGAGATCGTGTTGCTGCAAGCGGGCAATCGCTTCGTGGGCCGGATTGGGTAGCGCGGCGCGAACCCGGGGCCAGCCGAGCATTGCCCGGGCCCAGTAACGGCGCCGGGCTTCAGGGGCATTGAGGAATTCCTGAAACATCATCGGCTGCCGACCCCGCCGCACGCCCTCGCTGTCGCGGTAATCCGGAATACCGGACGACGTACTGATCCCGGCGCCGGTCAGCACGAGGAACGAGCGGTCGTGCATCCAGTGCAGCAGGGTGTCGACGTGGGTGTCAGGAACATCAGGCATGCACAGGTTCTCAAGAGCGGCTGTGCGCTGATACTAGTGGGACAGGCTTCAGCCGGGAAGGGGCCTCAGTCAGCACCCTCAATTTTGCAGCGTGACGCCTAACGTTTTCCCGGCTGAAGCCAGTCCTACGAGTGACCGTGTTGTGTCAGTGGGACCGAGATCAATTTGTAGGACCGGCTTCAGCCGGGAAGGGGTCGGTTCAGGCGCCATCCATTTCAGACCATGACCGCTTTCCCTAACTCAACAACTCCGCAAACGCTTTGTCGTCCTCCAACACCTTCGGCAGCGCCGCGAACACCGCATCCAGATCAACCCCCTCCAGCAATGGCCCATCCACTTCCTGCTTCGCCTGCGCCGTGGCGCCGCCGTGATTTTCCAAGGCAGCGGAAATGGTCAATGCCTGGGCAACAATCCGTGGCTGAGTCGCGTCCCCCGGTGCCTGCATGGGCCGCGCCTGATAAGCGATGGCGTTCTGGATGACCTCCGGCAATCCCCAGCGTCGGGCCAGTTCCGCGCCGACTTCCGGGTAACCAAAGCCCAATTGCAAGGTTTCAATCGCCGCACGCCCGGTGGTGCCGGTCTTGGTCACGCTGTTTATGCGCTCGGCAACGGCTGGTGCGCCGGTCTGGATCAGCAGCTCGCCGATGTCGTGCATGACCCCACAGGTGAAGGCGATTTCGGCATCGGCGCCGGACTGTTTCGCCAGCAAGCGGCAGATCCCGGCCACTTGAAAGCTCTTCAGCCAGAAGCCCTTCAGGTCAAAACTCGGCCCTGCCTTGAACGCGCCGGTGACTGCGGAGGCCAGCACCAATGTGCGCAGGGTGTTGAACCCCAGGCGCATGGCAGCGTCCTCGATGCTCGACGACTCCCGCGCACCGCGAAAGCGCGCGGAGTTGGCCAGCCGCAGAATTTTCGCCGCGATCACCGGGTCTTTTTCGATGTTGCCGGCAATGCTGCCCAGGTCCGACGACGGGCTGTCGAATTGCTTGATCAGGTCCTGCGCCACCTTGGGAATGCTGGGAAGACTGCTCAAATCGGCGAACAACTGATCGATACCCATGGGTGCTGCTCCTGTCTCAGACGATTTACACACCTTAGGCAACATTGGCGAAACTGCACGCGTCTCTGGGCGGTTTTGCTACAGACGGCACAAACCGGCGCGCACAGGCACGCTAGCGGCGGATCTTTTTCAGCTCATCGGCCGCCGAGGCGGTTTGCAGGGAGAAAAATCAGTAATATGGCGACACACCGGAACGGGTTGCGTCCTGCTCCGGGCCTTATCGATGAAACGCCAGACGCCGGACACTCCCGGCCGAGCTGGCCTGGACATAGAGGGTGTCATGGGTAACGAAAGCATTAACTGGGACAAGCTCGGCTTCGACTACATCAAGACCGACAAACGCTACCTGGCACACTGGCGCGATGGCGAGTGGGACCAAGGCACCCTGACCGAAGACAACGTGCTGCACATCAGCGAAGGCTCGACCGCGCTGCATTACGGCCAGCAATGCTTCGAAGGCCTCAAGGCCTATCGCGCCAAAGACGGCTCGATCAACCTGTTCCGACCCGACCAGAATGCCGCGCGCATGCAGCGCAGCTGTAGCCGCCTGCTGATGCCCCACGTGCCGACCGAGCAGTTCATCGAAGCGTGCAAGCAAGTGGTCCGCGCCAACGAGCGCTTCATCCCGCCGTATGGCACTGGCGGCGCGCTCTACCTGCGTCCGTTCGTGATCGGCGTCGGCGACAACATCGGCGTGCGCGCTGCGCCCGAGTTCATCTTCTCGGTGTTCTGCATCCCGGTGGGCCCGTACTTCAAGGGCGGCATGAAACCCCACAACTTCGTGATCTCCAGCTACGACCGCGCCGCGCCACAAGGCACCGGCGCTGCGAAAGTCGGCGGTAACTATGCCGCGAGCATGATGCCAGGCAGTGAGGCCAAGAAAGCCAACTTCGCCGACGCCATCTACCTCGATCCGCTGACCCACAGCAAGATCGAAGAGGTCGGCTCGGCCAACTTCTTCGGGATTACCCACGACGACGAGTTCATCACGCCGAAATCGCCGTCGGTGCTGCCAGGCATTACTCGCCTGTCATTGCTCGAACTGGCGCAGAGCCGCCTGGGCCTGAAGGTCATCGAAGGCGAGGTGTTCATCGACAAGCTCGACCTGTTCAAGGAAGCCGGCGCGTGCGGCACTGCGGCGGTGATCACTCCGATCGGCGGCATCAGCTACAAAGACAAGCTGCACGTGTTCCACAGCGAAACCGACGTCGGTCCCGTGACCCAGCGCCTGTATAAAGAGCTGACCGGCATTCAGTACGGCGACATCGAGGGCCCGGCGGGCTGGATCGTCAAAGTCTGATTCGACGCGTCCTGCAAGCCTGAAAAACCACCGCCTTCGTGCGGTGGTTTTTTTTGCCTTCGATTCGTTCAGGTGTGCAATCGCAGACGTCAGGGTAGGAAACCACTGAACTGTTCACCCGGTGCAATACCGGTGAGTGGGCTATGGTTCAAGCGCGCACGTTCTTTCAGTCGGACCGGTTTTAGCCGGAACTTCAGCGTCCATCGACGACAAAAAAAGGATACGTCATGCACTTACCCGTCTCCCGTCCCGCCGCTTTCAACCGGCCACTGACCCTGTCCTTCGGCCTGCTCGCCGCCGCGTTTGTTTCCACTGCCTGGGCAGACGACTACCCCCACGCCCAGGAACCCATCGGCACGGTCGAACAGATCTACGACGGCGCCATGCTCCCGGACCTGGCGGTCAGCACCTATCGCAATATCGGCCGGCTGTTTCCCACCCACACCATCCAGGCGGGCGATCATCCCTATGCACTGCCGAAGTCGGAGCGACAACTGCCCAACGTGCGCTTCACCGTCGAGGGCAAAAAGTACGACCTGTACGACTGCGTGGCGCTGGACAGTATTACCGCGATACTGGTGATCAAGGACGGCAAGATCGTCTTCGAGACCTATCAGCGCGGCAACACCGAGAAAACCCGCTGGATGTCGATGTCGATGGCCAAATCCATCACCTCGACCCTGACCGCGGCGGCAATCAAGGATGGCCTGATCAAGGGGCTTGACGCCCAAGTGGTCGATTACGTGCCGGCCCTCAAAGGCAGCGCCTACGAAGGGGTCACCGTGCGCAACGTGCTGATGATGTCCTCGGGGGTGAAGTGGAACGAGACCTACACCGATCCGGCGTCGGATCGGCGGGCGTTGCTCAAGGCGCAGATTTCCCAGCAGCCCCATTCGGCCATGGCGCTGATGGCGAGCCTGCCGCGCGCAGCGGAACCCGGCACGGTGAACAACTACAGTACGGGAGAAACCCAGGTCCTCGGCGAGATTGTGCGGGGCGCGGTGAAGATGCCGCTGGCCGAGTACCTGTCGAAGAAAATCTGGCAGCCGTTCGGCATGGAAAGCGACGCGACCTGGTGGCTGGACTCCCCTGACGGCGTGGAGATCGGCGGCAGCGGCATCAGCGCCACCCTGCGGGATTACGGGCGCTTCGGCCTGTTCTTCATGAACGACGGCAAGATCAACGGCACTTCGATCCTGCCCGATGGCTGGGTCAGGGAGGCGACGCTGCCGACCACCCTCAAGGGCGGCAAGAGTCTGGATTACGGTTATATGTGGTGGACGGCCTGGACCGCACCCTCTGTGAAGGACGGCGCCTATTCCGCAGTCGGCATCCAGGGACAGAACATTTACGTTAACCCGGCCAACAATGTGGTGATCGTCACCTTCGGCGCGCAGCCCAAGCCGGTGGACAAAGAGCCCATCGACCCGATGGCCTTCTTCGATGCGGTGGTCGCGGCGTTGAAGTGATGGCAGGCAGGAGAGACTCAACCGGTCCGCTGGATCAACGCGATCCCTGTGGGACCGGCTTTAGCCGGGAAGAGGCCTGTGCAAACGACATCATTTTTGCGGAGTCTTCGCCGATGCGTTCCCGGCTAAAGCCGGTCCTACCAGCCTGTTAACGCCGCCCCCGCGAGCCCTTCGACATCACCCCATATTCCCCCAGCAATTGCTCCAGCCAATCCATGAACACCCGGCACCGCTGGGGCAGATGGCGGCGATGGGCGTAGAGCAGCGACACCGGCATCGCCGTTGGCCGGTACTCGGGGAGGATTTCGATCAAGGCGCCGCGTTGCTGCTGGTAAGCGTCAGCCAGGCGCGGAATCTGGATGATCCCGAGCCCGCCGACACACGCCGCCTCGTAGGCTTCGATGTTGTTCACCGTCACACTGCAGGGCATCGACACATGGAAATCCTTGCCCTCGCGGCAATACTCGAATAACGATTCGGCAGCGCCGAAAGCCGGTGCGTAGTTGATGAGCCGATGCTGCTGCAGCTCTTCCAGATTCTGCGGAATACCAAAACGCTCGGCATAGCCTTGGCTCACGCAGTTGATCATCCCGAACAGGCCGACGTTGCGCGCGATCAGCGGCGTATCCGGCAGCGCGCCAATGCGCAGCACGCAATCAAAGCCCTCGCGAATCAGATCGACGCGCCGGTCGGTGCTGCTGATTTCAAGCTCGATCAGCGGGTGCCGCTCAAGGAATTCACCCAGCCGTGGCATCACTAGGCGCCGGGCAATGGCGGTGGGCATGTCCACCCGCAGCCGCCCGCTGAGCGCCGAGTTGTCCTGGCGGAACAGGCCTTCCAGCTCGTCCATCTGACTGAGCACATCCTTGCTGCGCTCATACAGCGCCTGGCCATCGGGGGTCACCTGCACCTTGCGCGTGGTGCGCAGGAGCAGTCGTGCGCCGAGCAGTTCTTCGAGGCTGCGCACATGCTCCGACACCGTCGAGCGCGGCAGGCCCAAGGCGTCCCCGGCGTGGGTGAAGCTCGACAGCTCGGCGACCCTGACGAAGGTTTTCAGCAAATCCAGCTTGTTCATTTTGACGCACCCATCTAGTGCCTGAATGTATGCCCGAGCTCATCCCCGACGTCAGCCCGTCAACCGTTGATGTAATAGATGCACAGCGACAGCGTCACCAGCGAGCCCAGCGTCGAGATCAGAATCGTGCTCGACACCACCGACGCCTCGCGCTTGTAGTACTCGGCCAGCATGAACGGCCCGGTGCCGGTGGGCAGAGCGCTCAACAGCAGGGCAGAGTTGGCCCACAGCGGCGGCAGGTGAAAGACCCGAAAGGCCAGAAACCAGGTCAGCAGCGGGTGAGCAATCAGCTTGATCAGCACCAGCAGCGTCGTGCCCTCACGGGGGCCTTGCTGTTTCTGAGCGAGAAACAGGCCCAGGGAAATCAGCGCGCAGGGCGTCGTCGCGGCACCCAGCAGGCTGAGGAATTTATCCAGCGCGCCCGGCAATGCCATGCCGGTCGACGCCCAGCAGGCGCCCAGTATCGGCGAGACCACCAGCGGGTTTTTCGCCAGTGCCAGCAGCACTTTGAGCACGATGCGGTGCACCCGGGCCTCGCTTTGCAACCCGATTTCGATGCACACCAGAGCGATGCCGAACACCACGCAGACCACCAGCAACGAGGCGATGAGCGCCGGCTCCAGGCCGTCCTGCCCCAGCACCATGACGCACAGCGGAATGCCGATGTAGCCGGTGTTGGCGTAGGAGGCGCTGAGGGCGTCGATGCTGGCATCGGCGAAATGGCCGGCCTTCCGGCGCCGCAGCAGCAGGGTAATGACGAACATCGCCATAGTCGACAGGGTGAAGGTCAGCACGAAACCCGGGTGCCAGATCTGCGCCCAGGTGGCGTGGGCAGTGGCGGTGAACAGCAGTGCCGGCAAACACAGCCAGACCACCATTCGGTTGATTTCAGAGGCGGCGGTCGGTCCGAGGCGGTTGGTGCGGCGACAGAGGTAGCCCACCAGGATGAGGGCGAAGATGGGCAACAAGACATTCAAGACGGAAGACATCGAACCCGGGCCTATGGCGCAACAAACAAGAGCCGCAGAGTAGAGGGCGCAATCGTTAGGGTGCAACCTTTCTTGTCAGCCGTGGCAAGAGGGGGCGAGTGTTTGGATGAGGGGGAAGGCAAAGCGGTGCCCGAGGGATGTCGGGCACGGTGGGCGTTACGTCGGCAATTACTTTTTCAGCGGTTTGAGATTGCCCGGCGCGATATCAAGCACTTTGCCGTCTTCCATGTTGATGAGCGCATATTTATCGCTGATCAGCACCCACTGCGTGCCTTCCTTGGGCGCGGTCAGGCCCTTGCCTTGCCAGTCCTTGACGCCGACGCGCTCGTCTTTGTACAGGTCATGGGTGGTGTCGCCGACCTTGTACTGTTCATTGGTGTGTTCCGCCTGCACGCTTTTGGTTGCAGGGGTTTGCGCCATCGCCGCGAAGCTGGTGCCGCTCAGACAAGTGACCACTGCCGCGCAAGCCATCAGTTTTTTGATGTTCATGGGAATTCCTTTGGTCGTCCGTATAGGTTCTTTCACCTGGTGCGCGCCACATGGACCCGACGCGCTGGGTCAGTGCCCCGACTTATTTTTCGATCGGGACAATCTTGGTGATCTGGCCGTTGGTGGTCTGCACTTCGACGTATTTGTCGTGGATGCGCGTCCACTGGCTCATTTTGGCCGGTTCTTCCAGACCCTTGGCTTTCCAGTCCTTGATCGCGGCGTCCGGACGCTGGAATTCCTGCGGCGAACGGCTGCCGACTTCGAGCTCCCGCATATTGTCTCGGGAAGGTTGAATGGTCGGCTCCGTTGCGTTGGCGGCCTGGACCGTGAAACTTGCAACGGAAACGCTACCCAGAATCGCCAGACCGGCAATGAGCGATTTGCTGTTCATTCGAAACTCCTTGGCCAGCGCGTGGTGCGCTGTCATTGGTTTCGACCCTGGGGGGCGCAAATCATTCAGTGCCCGTGCTGGCGCGCCGCCCGCGTGCAACTGCGAGGCGGCAGCGAAGGTTACCGGTGCAGCGCTTCGGCAATGCTGGCCGACAGCGGAGCGGCCGGCCGGCCAATCAGGCGGCTCAACTGGCGACTGTCGTCGAGCAGCGCACCCTTGGCCGCAGCGGCATCGGAGTTGGCGAGCAACTCGGCGACGAATTCCGGCAGCCCGGCGTGCAGCAACGCAGCCTTGTAATCGGCCTCGGGAAGATCGGTGTAGACGACAGGCTTGCCGGATTGCTGCGCGATTTGAGCGGCAAATTCCTTCAGCGTGTAGGACTCGTCGCCGGCCAGCTCGTAGACCTTGCCCGCCTGATCCTCAGTGGATGTCAGTACGACGGCCGCTGCCGCTGCGTAGTCTGCCCGGGCGGCGGAGCTGATCCGGCCTTCACCCGCGCTGCCGTAATGGGCGCCGTTCTCCACCGCGTGGGCAACGCCGGCCGTATAGTTTTCGTGGTACCAGCCATTGCGCAGCACCACCGCCGGAACGCCTGATTGCGCCAGGGCCGCCTCGGTCTGCTTGTGTTCTTCTGCCAGGCCCAGCGCCGAGGTATCGGCGTGGAGCACGCTGGTGTAACCCAGCAGTTTCACGCCCGCGCGTTTGGCCGCGTCGATCACCGCCTGATGCTGAGCGACCCGCTGGCCTACTTCACTGGACGAGATCAGCAGGACTTTCTCGGCGCCTGCAAAGGCCTGGTCCAGAGTGGTCGGCTGCGCGTAATCGGCCTGGCGAACCTGCACGCCCCTGGCGGCGAGGTCAGCCACTTTTCCCGGATCACGGGCCGCTGCGACGATCTGCGAGGCAGGCACGGTTTCGAGCAGTTGAGCGATGACGAGGCGGCCCAGCTGACCTGATGCACCGGTGATGACGATCATGATGATTCCCGAACGAAGTTGATTGAGCGATCAGCATAGTCACCGTGCTAACCTTTCGTAAGTACGTACGAAAAGGTAAGTGTCATGAACGATATTGCTTCGCCCTCTGTAGGCTCCGTCTCACTGCTCGAGCGTATTCGTACCGGAGAGGTGCTGGCCCGGGACTGCCCGTCGCGGGAAATCCTCAATCATGTGTGCAGCCGCTGGGGCGTGCTGGTGCTGGTGGTGTTGCTGGACGGCATGCACCGGTTCAGTGAAATGCGGCGCAAGATCGGCGGCGTCAGCGAAAAGATGCTGTCGCAGACGCTGCAGTGCCTGGAACAGGATGGGTTTGTCGACCGCACAGCGCTGCCGGTGGTGCCGCCCCACGTCGAATACCGTTTGACGGCGATGGGCGAGGAGGTCGCCCTGCAGATGGACGGGCTGACCACCTGGATCGAAGACAACCTGCCGCGGATTCTGGCGGCGCGGGAAGGGAAAGCGTCGTCACCTGAGTGACCGGTTCTTCTCATTGGCAGATTCGGGATGCCGCGCTCAAAAAGCGGCATCCCGATGCTGCGTGTTCTGCCTGGCAAGACAGCAACCCAACATCGCTTCACTGCCAGACCAAGTCCTTAACGCTTACGCATCATCAACAGCGCAACCACAATCGCCAGGGCGGCGATCCCGGTCGCGATCCAGCCCAGCGACCCCAGTCCGAAGTGGCCGATACCCAGCCCGCCAAAAATCGCACCCAAGCCAATGCCCGCGTTGGCCGCCGAAATGTTCATGGTCGCCGCCAGTGCCTGAGCCTTGGCACCGGCCTGCATCACGCGCACCTGGCACACCGGAAACAGCGCGGTGTACGCAACGCCCCATAAGACCAGCGCGGCGATCAGCCAGATATGGTCCGTGGCCAATGGAATGGCGGCGGCCATGCCGATACTCAGAATCACCAGGAACAGCACCATCGCGCCCAGCGGGCTGCGATCGACCAACTTTCCGCCCCATTGGTTGCCGATCATGCCGACCGCGCCGAAGCCCATCAGCCACCAGCCGACCTGATTGGTCGGAACGCCGGCCAGGGTCTGGAGGATATCGGCCAGATAGGTGTAAGCCGTGAACATCGCGGTGAACGCGAGCACCGACAGCAACACGTGGGCGAGGAAGCGTGGCTGTTTCAGGATGTCGGTCTGCTTCTCGCCGTGCTTGGCAGGGGAGGAAGGCAAGGTCGGCATGCACAGTTGCATCAGGATGGCGATCACCAGCGAGATGACGGCCAGGACCCAGAAGCTGCCGCGCCAGCCGAGGGTGTCGGCGGCGACGGTCCCCAACGGCACACCGAACACCAGGGCGGCGGAAATGCCCAGGTAGACCCGCGACACCGCCTGACCCGATTTGCCGGGTGCTGCCAGTTGCCCGGCAGTTTCGCTGGCGGTGCCCCAGAACACAGGCAGGCCCAGCGCCGGAATGAAGCGCGCGAGGGCCATGACCCAGATATTGGTGGACAGCGCCGCCAGCACGTTGGAAGCGGCGAACACCAGCAGGATGATGGTGAAGAGTTTCTTGCGCTCGACACTCGCCAGTTTTGCCGTGAGGAACGGCCCGCACAACATCACGGTAAAGGCGAACAGTGTCACCACCTGGCCAGCCACGGCGATCGATACGCCCAGGTCCTTGGCCATGGCCGGAAGCAGGCCGACGATGAGGAATTCAGTGGTGACGATGATGAATGCAGCGATCGCCATGATCAGGATTTGTATCCCTGATCGGGACGAGGCATCCGGCGCAGAGGCCGTTGCGGAATGTGAAGGTTGCATAGAAGAAGCTCCAATGGACGTTGCCATAGCCTATTGGAGATGTGAGTTCTCATCCGCGACATAAATGACTTACTATCGCGAACTCAGTTCAGCAATGGTAATCGCCGTGTTCTCATCCGAGCGTCTCAAGGGCATTGATGTATTTGTGGCCGTGGCCGATTTCGGCAGCTTCGCCAACGCCGCATTGAAGCTGAACCTGACGGCATCGGCGGTCAGCAAAAGCATCGCCCGCCTGGAGCAGCGATTGGGCCAGCGCTTGTTCAATCGCACCACGCGCCGCCTGGCCCTCACCGAAGCCGGCGTGAAGTTCTACGCCACCTGCAGCGGCGTGCTGGCTGACCTCGAAGAAGCCGAGCTGGCCCTCGCATCGGAGCGGCATGAGCCCCATGGCCGGGTGCGGATCGATTTGCCGGCCTCCTACGGACGTCTCCATGTGTTGCCGCTGATCCTCAACTTCGTCAGGGAATACCCACTGCTGCAGCCACACATTTCGTTCTCCGACCGGTTCATCGACCCGGTGCATGAAGGCATCGATATTGTGGTCAGAATCGGCGGGCGCGATGCATGGGCGGCGGGGTTGGGGCATCGTTTCATCGGCGCTCAACGACTGGTGTTCTGCGCCGCGCCGAGTTACATCGCCGAGCACGGTCGGCCCGAGACGGACGCCGATCTTGAGCATCATCATTGCATCGCCTACGGCCAGTCCGACGGGCAGGTCGGGCCCTGGTATTTTCGCGGGCGCGTGCCGGGGGATCAGGAGCGGCGCGTCATTCATCCGCGGATTGCCGTCGGCGACGGGGAGGGCGAAGTATCGGCCACGCTGGCCGGGCATGGCATCGCGCAATTGCCAACCTGGCTGGTGCAAACCCACCTCAACGAAGGACGGCTGGTTGAAGTGCTGCCGGAGCTTGCCACCGATGGACTGCCGATGAATCTGGTCTGGCTGAAAACCCGAGAGGCGCTGCCGAAAGTGAGCATTCTGCTGAAATACCTGAGCGAGCACCTGGCGCCCTACGGCAGCGTCGATTCTGCTACCGGGCCGGTCTGAACGGGGCACACATCGGCGGGCAATAAATCCTTGCCCATGGTCATTTCACAGACAGCCATCCCCGACGTTTCGTACAGCCTCCGCGCCCCATGGTTGTCAGCAAATACGTTGAGCTCCAGACGCCGTATACCGCGCTCGATGGCCCACGCTTCGACGGCGCTCAGTGCCTGCCGGCTCAGGCCCTGACGTCGGAAGGCCTGATGAATTTCCAGGTCGTAGATGAACAGCCTGGCCGGCAACGGCGGGTCCTCCACGACGCCTACCCACAGGCTGCCCACCTCAACGCCTTCGTCGATGCATAGGCAGTAGAACCAATGCCCCTCGGTGTCCAGACCCTCCGCCAACAGGTCGTTGAAGTCAGCGCTGGCGCTTTTGAAGGCCAGCGCTTCAGGCAGTCCGTAGGTGCGCGCGATATCCCGGGCATACCCGGCGACCGAGCGGGCAGCAAATGCCTGAAAATCAGCGGCGGTCATCGGCATCAGCATCATGTCTGCGGCCCCGCCTGGGGCACGAGCGCTTTCCCGCGATAAGCCACCAACGCCTGCTCCAGCGCGCCCATCGCCTCATAAAGGGCTGACTGCCGCTCGCCGATAGTGGCGGCCGGCGCTTCGGCCTCGCAGGCCGCTTCCAGCGCTTCGCAGCCCTCGATGACAGCCGTCGCGGAAATGATGTTCGCGGCGCCGCGCACCTTGTGGCCGATGTCTTTCAGCTGCTCCGGGTGCGTGGTCGCGTTCAGCTCGGCACGGTCCTGATGAATGCTGGCGATGAGTTGAGCGAGCAACCGCTCGTTCATGTCGGCCCTGCCGCCGGTCAGCGCTTCGATGGCGTGCGGGTCGAACACCGCCTGGGGCGGCTGAACGGGCACGGCGGGCAGCATGCCCGGCGCAGACGAGGCTCGCAGCGGCATGACCTTGCTCAAGCGGTCGTTCAGCGCGGTCAGGCTGATGGGTTTGAACAGGCAATCATCCATGCCGGCATCACGGCAGCGTTGCTTTTCCTCCGGCTGCGCATTGGCGGTGTAGCCCAGCACGGTGCAGCGCGGACGTGCCTCGGTTTGCTCCAGCTGGCGGATGGCCCGCGTCAGGTCGTAGCCGTTCATGACCGGCATGTTGCAATCGGCGATCACCAGATCGAAACGCTCTGCACGCCAGCGCTCCAGGGCTTCGGCGCCCTGGAGCGCCATGTCGCAACGGTGCCCGAGAAAGCACAGTTGCTCGAACAGCAGCAGGCGGTTGGCCGGGTGATCGTCGACGATCAGAATGTGCAGCTGGCCCGAGGCGTGGGGCGCCGCCTCGCGGGCAATGCTTTTCGCATCGAGCGGCTCCAGGGTAGTGAATTCGAAGGTCATCTCGATTCGCGTGCCATCCCCGGGACGGCTGCTCAGCGTCAGGTTTCCGCCCATCATTTCGCACAGACTGCGACAGATCACCAGACCCAGCCCTACGCCAGTGCGCGCCAGCTGCCCTGATTGATCGACCTGGGCGAAGGGCGCAAACAGCCGCTGCTGGTCCTGCTCGGTGATCCCGATGCCGCTGTCGTGAATCACCACCTGCACGCGCATTTGCTGCGGGCTGCGGCCGGCTTCGGTCTGTAGGCTGATCTTGACCTGACCCATTTCGGTGAATTTGATGGCATTGCTGATGAGATTGGAAAGGATCTGCTTGAAACGCAGCGGGTCGATCAGCACGTCCGTGTTGGTTCGCGCGTCCAGATCCAGGGCCAGCGTGAGGCTTTTTTGCCGGGCCAGACCGTCGAACACCCGCACCACGGATTCGACCAGTTGGCGCAGATTGGCGCGCTCGGGGCTCAGGCTCAATCGGCCGGACTCGATGCGCGCGATGTCGAGAATATCGCCGATCAGCTCCAGCAAATCCTTCGCCGAGCTGTAGGCCACTTCAATGGCCGGGCGGTCCAGATGTCCATGGTCGGCACGCTTCAGGGCCAGCTCGAGCATGCCGATGACCGCGTTCATGGGCGTGCGGATCTCATGGCTCATGGTCGCCAGAAAGGTGCTTTTGGCGCGGTTGGCATCGTCCGCCAGCTCCTTGGCCGTCTGCAGCTGCTCGATCAATTGCCGCCGTTCGCTGATGTCGATCCAGCCGCCAATGATGCCTTGCACTTTGCCGAGGGAATCGCGGAACGGCAGGATCCAGTGGTAGATCGTCAGCTCGCGGCCGCCAATGTGCAGCGAGCGATCCAGAATCAGAGGCTCGTTTTCGGCCATGACACGCTTGTAATCCTCGACGTAGCCCAAGGCCTCTTCAGTGTCGCTCAATATGCCGTCCAGAATGCTTTCGCCGATCACCTCCTCGCGCCGCGCGGCGAAGGCGGCGAGGTAGCTTTCATTGCACATTTGCAGCAGGCCATCGCGGTCGCGGACGTAGATGGGATGAGGCGTGCCATTGACCAGCGCGCTCATGAATTCGAACTGGTCGTTGAGCGCCCGCTCGGCTCGCTCGCGCTGTTTGATCTGCCGGCGCATCCAGGCATTCCAGGCCAGCGAGCCCAGCAGCAGCAGGCTGGCGCCGCCGATGATTTGATAGATCAACAGCTCATAGTCGTGCCACGCGCCGCTGCTTGGCGGGGTATAGGTGCGCCAGCGATTGTTGATCGCGGCCAGGTCTTCCGGGGCGATGCTCGACAGCGCCTTGTCGAGAATCGAGGTCAGCTCGGTGGCATTGCGGGACGTGGCCATGGCAATGCGCGCCGGTTCCTGCCCGACCGTCACGCGCATCTGCAGCGTGTCGTTCAACGCCCGGGAGGACAGAAAATAACTGGCGCTGAACAGCGACGTGATGGCGCCCTCTGCCCGGCCGTGGGCGAGCATGTCCAGGGCTTGGGCCGGGTTGTCGACCTCCACCGGATAAATGCCCGGGTGGTGGTCGCGCAGGAAGGGCAGGATCGGGCTGCTGAGGGCCAGCGCCACCCGCTTGCCGTCCAGTTGATCGAGATTGGAGGGCGCCGAGGTTTCCTTGCGCGTGACCAGCACGAACACGTTGTCCATGTAGGGGCGGCTGAAATTGAAGCGGTTCTGGCGCTCTTCGCTGGGGATCATCGCGCCGATCAGGTCGGCCTGGCCCTGGCTCAACTGATTGGTCATGTCGTTCATGCTGGCGGCATGGCTGACTTTAAAGGTGAGCCCGGTGCGCAGGCGGATGAGTTCGAGTAAATCGGCGGTGACGCCGCTGAAATTGCCGGCCGCATCAAAGAACGTCAGCGGCGCGTAGGCTTCGTTGAACACCACGCGAACGATCGGGTGCTGGGCGATCCAGCGTTCTTCCCGTTGATTGAGCTGCAGCTTCTGGTCGGTCAGCATCAGGTCGCTGCCGGCGCCCCAGCGTTTGGAAATGGCGATGCGCTCTTCCACCGGAATGCCCTTGAGCACCCGATTGACGATGTCCAGCAGTACCGGGTTGGACGCCTCCACCGCGAAGCTGAAACCGTTTGCCTCGTGCTTGCCGAAATTGGCCATCTGCACGTTGTTCAGATAGCCCTTGTTGATCACGTAGTGAGTGGAAATCGTGTCCCCCAGAAACACGTCGGCCTGGTTGAAGGCCACGGCGTTGATCGCACTCTGGAAGGAGGGGAAGGTCTGCAGGCGCGCCTTGGGATACAGCGAGGCGATTTCCTCCGGCGGCAGGTAGTGATAAACCATGCTCAGGCGCAAACCGTTGAGGTCGCCGCTCAAGGGCCGGGTTTCTCCGGCGCGGGTCACCAGCACGGGCTGATCAACGGCGTAGGGCGTGGACAGCACGATCCCGCGCGACGCCGCCTCATAGCCGTTGGCGCTGCCCAGCAGGTCGATTTCGCCTTTGCTCAGCGCCTGCACCGCCTCGTCGCGGCTGGCGAAACGCAGGACTTTGACCGGCAGGTCGAGTACGCGCCCGAGAATGCCGACGTAATCAGCGGTAAAGCCTTCGTAGTCGTGCCCGGTCAGGGTCATGTCGAAAGGCGGGTAGTCCGGCGCGGAGGTGCCGACCACCAGTTCGCGCTTGTTGCGCACCCATTGCCACTGGGCGCGCTCCAGCGTCACGTCCATGTGCGCAGGGTTGGAGCGGCTGAGCAGCGTGTAGCGTTCCGGTGCCAGGGGATCTGCCTGGGTATCGAAGCCCACGCAGACCATCACGGCTGCTATCCAATAGTCCTTTAACGCCTTTGGCATCCTGTCTCTCACACTAGCGAATTGCGTTTTGCCATCTCGATAAGTTCTACCAGAGTCTTGGCCTTGAGTTTTTGCATCAATCGGGTTTTGTAAGTGCTGACCGTTTTGTTGCTGAGGAACATGCCTTTGGCGATTTCCTTGTTTGTCCGCCCCTGGGCAAACAGTTGCAACACCATCAGTTCACGGTCATTGACGAGTTTGAAGCGCTCAAGCTCGTTGGGGTCACCCTCTTTTTTGATCGACGCGGCAAGGGCCTGACTGGGAAAGTAATTGTAGCCGGATAATACCGCTTTTACCGAGCTGACAAGTTCGCTGAGGTCTTCCTGCTTGCACACATAACCCGAGGCCCCCGACTGCATGCATCGGATGGCGAACAGGCTCGGCGCCTGAGCGGTGAGTACGAGAATCTTCGAGGGCAGGTTCATGGCGTTGAAGCGGGCGAGGACTTCGAGCCCGTCCAGCTTGGGGATGCTGATGTCGAGGATGATCAGGTCGGGCATGCATTCACGGACCATCTGCATGGCGTCGACGCCGTTGTCGGTCTCTCCGACCACCTCGTAATTTTCGTTTTCCAGAAGCATACGTATGGCCATGCGTATGACCGGGTGGTCGTCGATAATAAAAATTGAGTTCATGATGAATCCATAACGGGTGGCAAGAAAGCGCGCACCTTATCTCAGATGTTCAAGGCGCACATAAGGAGATCATGCCCGAAGCGCTATATAGGAATGTTCCTACAGAAATAAGCGTATGTGCGTACATGGATGCACGCAGCGGTCATGAATGTTTAATACGTAACTGCAGTTACCCTTGAATTAAATGCATTTAAACGCGGGTGTTTATTTCCAATCGGAATAACCCTACACATTCGCGAAACTGTGCCTACATTTTTAAATACGTCGCTTGCCGGATATCAACGGCACGTCAGAAATGCGCACTCGGCATTGGCCTGGATGAGTGCTGACACAGACAGGGAAAGACCGGCCTGCAAGCGAACATTACGCGGGTGTGGACAGCAGACTGATCAGCTCCAGGGTGTTGAGCGGTTTGCTCAGGCACCCCAGCAATGGCAGGCCCATCGCTTTGGCTTCCGACTCAAGGGTGGCCAGCGGATCGGCATCGAGGCCGCTGAGCAGGACGGCACGCTGGATCAAGCCGCGCTGGTTCGCCGTCTGTATCAGCTCCAGGCCGCACATACCGGGCAGACGCTGGTCGCAGAGCAGGAGGTCATAGGGTTCGGCGCTGCGCTCCATGGCGCCGAGTGCTTCGCTGGCATTGAGCGCCGGCGTGATGCGGTACAGGCCATGGTTGTTCAGCAGGATCTGCAAGGCGATCAGTTGAAACGGATGATCCTCTACCAGCAGGATTCGGAAATCTTTAGTGAACATCGGCGGTTCCAGACGTAGGGGAAGTGAGCGCCGCTGTTTGAAGGCGGGCTGGCGGCGCGCTCGCAGGGCGAGCGGTGTCTTCGGGAGGTAATGGGTCGAGTTGTCCCAAGGCTCGGAATGGCGCGGATTATTCGGCAGGGATGTACGACCAGCGATAAGGGCATTCCGACGGTTGTGTAGGAAATATCCGAAGTTGCTGTTGGATTGCCTGAAGGCCCAACGAGAAAAGCCCGAATCCGGGCCCTGATTCAGGGTCGGATTCGGGCTTTTGCCAGCGCCTTCGAAAAGGCGCGACGGCTAAAGGCGCCGCTAGACGGGGCTGGAGTGCCCGGTCATTTCACGGGCCATTTCGCTGGCGTAGCTGTCGGTCATGCCGGCGATGAAATCGATGACCCGGAGAAAGGACGTGTGCAGCGGCCAGCTCGGGTCGGGCGCGTTATTGCCGAGCAGATCGAGAATGCGCCGGCTCTTGAACGACAGGTCATGCCCGCCGAATTGCTCCAGTGCCGCGCCGCAGAACGCATTGAGCAGGATCTCCAGCGTGGTGTAGGCGCCGATTTCGTGGAGCGTCTTGCGCTTGTCCTGAAAGATCTTCTTGCGCGCCATGTCCTTGGCGTTGAGCACGCAGCGTTTGGCCGGCCCGTGCATGTGCTCGACCAGATCACCGTGCAGTGTGCCGGCCAGCAGCGCGTCCTGCTGTTCGACGAACGCGCGGGCGGCGGCGTTGGTCAGGTGCTCGATGGCTTTGCCCCGCAGAATCGCCAGCTTGCGACGCCGCGAGTCATTCGGTCCCAACTGGCGATAGGTCTCCGGCAGGTCATCGCCCACCAGACCCAGCAGCAGCGACTCTACTTCGTCGTAGGTGAGCAACTCCATTTCCAGGCCGTCTTCGAGATCGATCAGCGCGTAGCAGATGTCGTCAGCAGCCTCCATCAGGTACACCAGCGGATGCCGGGCCCAGCGTTGGTCCTCGATCTGCGGCAGGCCGAGTTTGCCGGCGATCTGCTCCAGGATCGGCAGCTCGCTCTGGTAGCAACCGAACTTGTGTTTCTTGTAGCCCAGCGAGTCGGCGTGACGCGCCGTCCACGGGTATTTCAGGTAGGTGCCCAGGGTGGCGTAGGTCAGCCGCGTGCCGCCCTCGAACTGGTGGTATTCCAGCTGAGTCAGGACGCGGAAGCCCTGGGCATTGCCTTCGAAATTGAGGAAGTCATTGCGCTCGACCTCGCTCATCGCGTCCAGCCAGCCACGGCCGGCGGCCTGTTTGAACCAGTTGCGAATGGCGTCTTCGCCGGAGTGGCCGAACGGCGGGTTGCCGATGTCGTGGGCCAGGCAGGCCGATTGCACGACCATGCCCAGATCGCTGGGGTCACACCAGTCGGGCAGGGCGCTGCGCAGGGTTTCGCCGACGCGCATGCCCAGCGAGCGGCCGACGCAACTGACTTCCAGCGAGTGGGTCAGGCGCGTATGGATGTGGTCGTTGCTGGTGACCGGATGAACTTGAGTCTTGCGGCCGAGACGGCGAAAGGCCCCGGAGAAAATGATCCGGTCGTGATCCTTGTGGAACGGGCTGCGCCCCAATTCTTCAGGGCTGTGCAGGGTCTTGCCAAGGCGCTCGCGGGTGAGCAGGGTTTGCCAATCCAAGGCCGGTACTCCGTCGGGTGATTACCGCGCTAGCTTCCCGGTTCGTCCCGCACGCTGCAAGCACAAGATCGCCGATGCGGGATCAAGAAGCCTCATCAAAACCCGGCCGCGTCGACATCGATCAGCAACAGTCGCTCGCCGTTGTCGAAGAACTGCCCGGCCGTCAGGCAGTACTGATTGCTGGTGGCGTCGCGGTAGGTGCTCGACAGCGTCAGGCGCCGCTCGTGCCAGCCCTCGGCGAGCAGGTGATAGAAGTAGGGCCGCCAGGACCAGTTATGGCCCAGATACCGGGCGTCCGCCGTCCAGGCCCCGTTGCGCCATTCCAGATTGGGCGTGAGCTGCGTGCCGTGGCGGTCGCACTGATAAAAGCGCAACAGCCACGGGAAGTCCGTGACCTGGGGCAAATCACTCAGCGACGCATTGCCTTCGGCCCAGCGCTGCAGCCGGGACATCAATTGCGTGAGTTGCCTGCGCAGGGTCATCAGCTGCTCCCGCTCGGCGACTTTCTTCATCACGTAACGATCGCGCAGGGCAGCGAAGCGGTCGACGAACGCATCGGCTGCGAAGAAATCCAGCTGCGCCGGGGCGAACAGATAGCCCTGGACATAACGCGAGCCGCATTCGAGGGCGAAGTCCAGTTCGGCTTCTGTCTCGACGCCTTCGGCGATGATCCAGCACCCGGTTTTCTCCGCCATCTGCGCGAGGGCCTTGACCACATCGCTGCTGGGGCCGCCCCGGGCTGCGGCCTGAAACAGGCGCATGTCCAGCTTGAGAATGTCGGGTTGCAACGCCAGCACCCGGTCCAGCTGCGAATAGCCGGCGCCGAAATCATCGATGGCGATGCGTGCGCCGGCGTCGCGGTAGCGGGCCACTACCTCATTGAGGCGCTGCCCGTCGCCGCTCAATTCAGTGATTTCGAAAACGATCCGTTCTGCGGGGATCCCATAGCTCTGCAGCTGTTTGAGGCTGGGTGGCGATTCATCGGGGCGCAGGCGGCTGATCCAGCGCGGGGAGATGTTCAGGCTGAGGAACCAGTCGCCGGGCGCCTCATGGAAACGGCTCAGGGCATTGTCGCGAACCTGCCGGTCCAGCCGATTCAATTGCACGGCCGGCCGCCGCGGATCCGCAAAAAGTGGGCCGACCGATTGCAGGCTGCCATCCGCCTGGCGCAGGCGGCCCAGGGCTTCGATGCCGGCGATGCGGCCGGTCGCGGTGTCGATGAACGGCTGAAAACAGGCGAGGGGTTGCCCATCGAACACATGGCCTCCTTAGTGGCGATTGAGTGGGGTGGCGTTGGCGAGGGATTGGCTGCGGGTTCTCGTTCGACAAGCACCGTCGCCTCACCCGATACGCATATCGGGCAAGGCGGGGTTTGTTAGCAAGAATGCAGCCAGAAGGCGTTTAGCGACGGCGGGACGAGTTCTGCAGGGCCATTTTGATCAACGGCAAAACGGTTGCGCTGAACTTGATTAGCCGGGTGACGCTGCCGGTTTTTTTGCTGCGCGTGCCCTTGCCAGTGAGAAATCCCAGCAGGGTGACGACGCCGACGCCCCACAGCGGCCCATGCTTGATGCCGAGGGAGCCGGGCAGGTCAGAGGCCATGCCGCGCATGCGTTGCAGGGGATGCATCAATCGCGAGGATTCCTGACGGATCTCTTGACGGTGCATCTCCATGCGCAGGCGGATGAGCGCTTTGCGCAGCTCGCGACGATTGTGGGTCTGGGGCAATTGAGGTGTGCTCATGGCATCAGTCGCTCGCGGTCGTTAGCCAGTTCTTCCAGGGTCGAATGGAAGGGTGAAGACTCATCGAAAACAGCTGCCTTGAGCCGCATGGCGCAGAACAATGCCGCCAGTGTGTACAACCCGCACAAGCCGATGATTCCGTAGAGGCGATAGCTGTCCCAGACCAGAACCAGCAGCAGCGCGGACAGGCCGATGAGCAGCAGCAACGCGAAAACCAGCGCCAGGCCTGCGAACAGCAACAGCCTGACGGTACGGGCTTTCTGCTCCTGAAGCTCGATGCCGAACAGTTCGACATGGGTGTGCAACAGCCCCAGAATGGCCGCACCCAGCCGCCGTGGCGAAGAGGATTGTTCGGTCCCGGTTGGACCTGTCGGCTGCGTCATGGCCGTTAGCGCCGGGTGGCCAGCAGGCCCAGCAGAAAGCCGACGCCAGCTGCGATGCCTACCGATTGCCATGGATTGTTCTGAACATAGTCCTCAGTGACGATGACCGCTTCCTTGCCCCGTGCGCGCAGGGTTTCTTCGGTCAATTTGAGGGTCTCGCGGGCACGGAGCAGGCTTTCGCGAATCTGCTCACGCAGCTCGTCAGCCTGTTCACCGGCCAGGGAGGCCGTGTGCGCCAGCAGTTTTTCCGTATCGGCAACCAGCGTCTGGAAGTCAGACATCAAAATGTCCTGGGCTTTTTCTGCTGTAGGTCGAGCCATGGTTTTCTCCTTAGGGGATGACGATATGGGGTTTCGAGTATGGCGCATTCCTGAAGGTTCATTCCAATCGCGTGAACTGAGCCACCGTTTCGTCTGCAGCGGTTCTGCGCTGTTCCGGTGCACTCGCCGAACGTCGCGCTCCAGTGTGGGCGGGCGATTCGAAGAACATCAGGACGCGTGCGGGGACTCGACGGTATCGGCGGCCGGTTCTAGACTTGTCGATCCAACCCTTGGAATCCCAGCCACAGAGGGGCCCATCCATGCCACCGGAATGTCAGCTGTTCGGAACGTTGGGGTGTCATTTGTGCGAGGTGGCCGAGGCCGTACTCATGCCGCTGGTGGAGCACGGCTTGATGGTGGAGCTGGTCGACATCGCCGAGCGCGAGGCGGACTACGAAACCTATGGTCTGAGGATTCCCGTGCTGAGGCGGGCAGACACCGGTGCCGAACTGGACTGGCCGTTCGACACCGATCAGGTCGTGCTGTTTCTGAGCGGCTGAAGCACACGTGATCAGGGCATGAACCCCCGTTTCAGCATCGGCTTCAGAGATTGCGGGTCAGAGGTATTGCGTGTCGACCACCATGGCTTGAGCGACGGCGGCTTTCTGCTCCTCGGTCATGCCGTCCCAGACGTGCACTTTGGCGTAGTAGCCCAGGCCGGCGACGATGTACAGGCTCAGGGTCAGCACGATGAACACCGACATGAACGTCCAGCGACCCACGTCATGGTCTTCGTTGGAAAAGGACTGGGAGTAGTTTTCATCGTTCTGCGATGAAGTCCCGGTGGAGAGACGTTTGATCCATTGGAAGAATTGAACCAGCATGGGCGTAACCTCAAAAGTTGCGAAAGGAAATCTGTGGCCGGCAGCAGCGCTTAATGCGCGGTGCAAATCCTGAAAACGAAAAAAGCCCGTCGATGACGGGCTTTCTTTTTATGAGTTTCAGGTCTGGCAGGCGTTTTCGATTTCGATCACGAGGCTGTTCGTGTCCGCTCGGATTCGCGCCTGCGTGCCGATTTCGAAACATTTTAGGACAAATCAATTTGCGCATCCAGCGCTGACCTATGGTTGTCAGACAACTGGCGCCGGATTTCCGTGCGACATAACGTCGCGCACTTGCGTGTGGCGCGTGCTAGAGCCTCCCGGCAAAACTGTTATTTGCCCGGTCGCGCAAAGATTCTTCGGCGTAGATAATGCCAGCCCTGCCGCCATCACCCTTTTTATTCTGAGCCGTTTATGCCCGCACCTGTGTTTACCGCCGCCCACCGTCAAGCCAGCACGTTGTATCTGCCGCCCGGGCCTTGGCTGACGGTGCTCGATTGCCTGTGCGAGCGCTTCAGTGCCATCAGCCGCGAGCAGTGGCTGGACCGCATCGCGCGGGGCAAGGTGCTCGACGCTGACGGCCAGCCGATCGCGGTGGACCTTGGTTACCGCGAAGGCTTGCGCATCCATTACTTTCGCGAAGTGCCCAACGAAACGCCGATCCCGGTGCAGGAGTCGATCCTGTACGCCAACGAGCATCTGGTGGTCGCCGACAAGCCGCATTTTTTGCCCGTCACCCCGGCGGGCGAGTACGTCGAGCAGACCCTGTTGCGGCGATTGATTCGCACCCTCGACAATTCCGACCTGGTGCCCTTGCACCGCATCGACCGGCACACGGCGGGGTTGGTGCTGTTCTCGGCCAACAAGCAAACACGGTCGGCGTATCAGGCGCTGTTTCCGACCCGGCAGATTGACAAGCGCTATGAGGCGATCGCGCCTGCGCTGCCCGACATGGCGTTCCCGCGCGTTCACAAAAGCCGGCTGGTCGACGGCGAACCGTTCTTCCGCATGCAGGAGGGAGAGGGGCCGAGCAACACGGAGACCCGCGTCGAAGTCAGCGAACAAAATGGCGGGCTCTGGCGTTACGCGCTGTACCCGGTGACGGGCAAAAAACATCAGCTGCGCGTGCACATGGCCGCTCTGGGCGCCGGCATCTGCAACGACCCGTTCTACCCCGACGTGCTCAAGGATGCCGTGGACGACTACGCCAATCCGCTCAAACTGCTCGCCCAGGGACTGCGCTTCATTGATCCGGTGACCGGAGAGGAAAGGGTTTTCGAGAGCCGGATCACACTGGATTGGTAACGCGGCTCAGGCCCAGCGTGGCCCGATTATTCCAGGCAAAAAAAGACCCGCTCGATTGGCGGGTCTTTTGCTTTCAGCGGCGGTCTTTTCAAACCCTCGCGATCAAGCGGAGATCACAGTTCTTTAACGGTACGAACCTGATCTTTGTTGATGCGGGTTTCTTTACCGTCCAGCTGCTTGAACTCGTAGAAGCCCGACTCTTCGTCGTACTTCGGCTCGTCGGTTGCCTGGATTTCACGGCCGTCGTTCAGCGTGATTACCGTTGGCGAAGAGCAACCGGCCAAAGAGGCGAGGCTCAGTGCGAGCAGGAAGGCGGCAGGAAGAGTCCGTTGTTTCATTGCTGTGTCTCCGGGGTATTTTGTTTAGTGATGTGTCTGACGCAGAGTGTAACGGCAAAGTTCCATGAAACCTGCCTGCTGCGCTCAGGGCTTGATCTCGGTCAATAGATCCGGCGTGTTCAGGTTGGCGAGACGGGGGTCGTCGGTCTCGCATTGCAACCCGATGGCGCGCAATTCTGCCATGGTCCGGCGCGGGCTGCGCTGTCCTTCCTGCCAATGCTGTTCGAACACCTGCGCGTGACAGGTGGGAATGCAACACAGGAGCGGCTCCCACTGCTCGCCCTGACGGACCATCACCGGCACGCCGGGATTCGCAGCAGCGGCCTGGCGCAGGCCATCAAGCAGGGGGCGATCCAGCAGCGGCATGTCGCAGGGAATCACCAGCAGATAATCATGTTTCGCCACGGCGAGGCCTGCGCGAATACCTGCGTAGGGTCCAGGAAAGTCCTGTTGCTCATCCTCGACCAGGCGGTCGGCGTAGCACGCGTATTGCTCGCGGTTGCGGTTGCACGAAACGATCAGGTCGTTCGTGAGCGGTCGCACCAGCCCGTACAAATGCTCGATAAAAGGCTTGTCGCGCCACGTGATCAGGCCTTTGTCACGCCCGCCCATGCGCCGGCCCTGGCCACCGGCGAGCAGCAGGATGGAGCAGGGCGGCAGGGCTTCGGTAGGGGTCATGATCAGCTCGGTCGGCGCGGTAAAAAACAGGTGCTGTGATATAACACCGCCCTGTTTCCTCTACAACCGGACCTCGCCATGAAAGCCAAGGCAGACTCGCCTTTCGTACCCCTGAATATCGCTGTTCTGACTGTCAGCGACACTCGCACCTTTGAAACCGATACCTCCGGCCAGATGTTCGTCGACCGCTTGACCGCCGCAGGTCATGGCCTGATCGAGCGCGTGCTGCTCAAGGATGACCTGTACAAGATCCGCGCCCAGGTGGCGACCTGGATCGCCGATGATGAAGTGCAGGTCGTGCTGATCACCGGCGGCACCGGTTTTACTGGCCGCGACAGCACCCCGGAAGCCGTGGCCTGCCTTCTGGACAAACAGGTGGACGGTTTTGGTGAGTTGTTCCGCCAGATCTCCCTGCCCGATATCGGCACCTCGACCATTCAGTCCCGCGCCCTTGCCGGTCTGGCCAATGGCACGCTGGTGTGCTGCCTGCCGGGCTCGACCAACGCCGTGCGCACCGGCTGGGACGGCATTCTCGCCGACCAGTTGAACAACAGCTTTCGTCCATGCAACTTCGTGCCGCACCTGAAGAAGGCCGAACCCTGCGCGACGCGCGGGTGAGCTGCCATGAATGCACCTGAAATGAGTGGGCTGATGCCGGTCGAAGAGGCCATGCAGCGATTGATGGACCTCGCCGCCGCCGCGCCGATCACCGAGCGTGAAACCGTGGCGCTGGCCGATGCCCAAGGACGCGTGCTGGCCGAGGATCTGGTCTCGACGCTGGACTTGCCGCCGTGGCCGAACAGCGCCATGGACGGTTATGCGATGCGCGTCGCGGACTGGACCGGCGAGCCGCTGCCGGTGAGCCAGCGCATTTTCGCCGGGCAGGCACCTGAGCCGTTGCAGCCGGGCACCTGCGCGCGAATCTTCACCGGCGCTCCGGTTCCTGAGGGGGCTGACTGCGTCGAAATGCAGGAGAACGCCGAGGTCCAGGCGGACGCGACAGTGCGCTTTCTCGAGCCGTTGAGCACCGGTCAGAACATTCGCCCGAAAGGGCAGGAAACCATCGTCGGCGACAAGGTACTGGACGCCGGTACGGTCATGAACCCGATCGAACTGGGCCTGGCCGCGACCATGGGTTTCGGCCATGTGCAGGTCGTGCGCCGCGCCCGGGTGGCTGTTCTGTCCACTGGAGACGAGTTGATCGAGCCGGGGCAGCCGCTGGGCCCGGGGCAGATCTACAACAGCAATCGCGTGTTGCTGTGCAGCTGGCTGACGCGACTGGGCTGCGAAGTGGTCGATGCGGGCATCCTTCCTGACAACCTCGAGAAAACCCGCGCAGCGCTGGGCAGCCTGAACAATGTCGACCTGATCCTCTCCACCGGCGGCGTGTCCGTCGGCGAAGCGGATTTCCTCGGCCACGCGCTGCGGGAAGAAGGCGAGATTGCGCTGTGGAAACTGGCGATCAAACCCGGCAAACCGCTGACCTTCGGCCATTTCCGTGGCGTGCCGGTGATCGGTCTGCCCGGCAATCCAGCGTCGACGCTGGTGACCTTCGCGTTGCTGGCACGGCCCTATCTGCTCAGACGCCTGGGCGTGCAGGCCGTCAAGCCGCTGCAGTTTCAGGTGCCTGCTGCATTTAGCTGGACCAAACCGGGGAACCGGCGCGAGTACCTGCGCGGACGCCTTGAGCAGGGCAGGCTGGTTGCCTACCGCAATCAGAGCTCGGGTGTGCTGCGCAGCGCCGCCTGGGCCGACGGGCTGATCGAGATTGTGGAAGGCACAACGGTGGCGGAGGGCGACCTGCTCAACTTTATTCCGCTGAGCGAAGTCATGGGCTGAAGAGCTGAGCCTTCTTCAGAAGGCTCAACCACACAAGCGGGCAGTGGCCGGGAGTTTTCACCCGCACCGCATAACGTGTGGGAGCGAGCTTGCTCGCGAAAGGGCCGGTGTTCGCTCCACATTTCCGGCGGCCAAAACACTGCCTTCGTGAGCAAGCTCACTCCCACAAGGTCCCATGCGCCGTTGATCGTGGCATGGGCCTGATCTTGCACGTCGAAATTCCGCTTGGTCTACTTCTTGACCTTCACCGCAGGCTGCGCATCACTCGCCTCTTCGTCCATCCGGTCAGACTCAAACAGCTCGGACAACTCAGTCCGGGCTTCCAGCGCGCTTTGCATGACCTTCGCGGCGTCGTCGTAGATCAGGTGCTGGCGATTGAGCACTTGTTCGTCATGACGCTTGAATCGATCGATGCGTGCGGCCGCTTGAGCTTCACTCAGGCCCAGTCCGATCAGCGTGCGGCGGGTCATTTCCAGGCTTGAATAGAACGTCTCCCGTACCGCTTCGGCGTCCAGATCCAGCAAGCGGTGAACGTGCTGCCGGTTACGGGCCCGGGCGATGATCTTCATGTGCGGGTACAGCCTGCGCACCAGTTCGGCGGTCTTGATATTGGTGTCCGGGTCGTCCGTGGCGATGACGAAATATTCGGCCTGGTCGACCTTCGCCGCGCGCAGAATTTCCGGACGCAGGGGGTCGCCGTAGAACACCGGCACATTACCGAAGCTGCGGGTGAACTCGATGGTTTCCACCGAGGTGTCCAGCGCAATGAACGGGATGTTCTGCGCGCGCAGGATACGCGCAACGATCTGCCCCATCCGGCCCATGCCGGCGATGACTACGCGCGGGTTGTCCGATTCGATTTCTTTGTACTCTGCCGGCACTTCCTTGATCACCGTCTTGGGCTTGAGCCAGCGCGACAGGGCCAGCAGCAGCAATGGCGTCAGCGCCATCGACAAGGTGATCGTCAGCACCAGCGTGTCGTACAACGCGGCATCGAACAGGCCCTGATCGCGACCGATCTTGAACACCACGAAAGCAAATTCACCGCCCGCCGCCAGGACCAGCCCGAGACGCAGCGCGCTTTGCTTGCCCAGCCCGCCCGCCAGACGACCGACGAAAAACAGCAGCGGCAACTTCAGGCCGATCAGCAACAGCGTCAGGCCCAGCACCGTGAACGGCGAGTTGATCAGCAGGCCGATGTTGGCGCCCATGCCGACGCTGATGAAGAACAACCCCAGCAGCAGGCCCTTGAACGGCTCGATCTGCGCTTCCAGTTCGTGGCGGTATTCAGAGTCCGCCAGCAGCAGGCCGGCAAGAAACGCCCCCAGCGCCATGGACACGCCCACCAGGTCCATCAGCCACGCCGTGCCGATCACCACCAGCAGCGCGGTCGCCGTGGAGACTTCCTGCAGCTTGGTTTTGGCGACGATGCGGAATACCGGCCGCAGCAGATAACGACCGCCGACCACCACAATGGCGATGCCGCCGAGCACTTGCAGGCCGTGACGCAGGGAATCGCCGGAACTGGCATCGTGGGAGCCGCCGGCCAGCATCGGCACCAGGGCAATCAGCGGGATGGCCGCGATGTCCTGAAACAGCAGAATAGCGAAGGCCAGGCGACCGTGGGGCGCGTTGAGCTCCTTGCGTTCGGCCAGGCTTTGCAGGCCAAAGGCGGTCGACGACAGCGCCAGCCCCAAGCCGAGCACCACGGCGCTGTTGAGCGGCTGATTGAAGCCCAGCAACGCGACGGCGCCAATCACCACCCCCGTCAGCAGCACTTGTGCCATGCCGACACCGAACACCGATTTGCGCATGGTCCAGAGGCGTCGCGGCGACAACTCCAGGCCAATGATGAACAACAGCAGCACCACGCCCAGCTCGGAGATGTGCGCGACGCTTTGTGGATCGCCGATCAGGCCGAGGCAAGACGGGCCGATGATCACACCCGCGATCAGGTAGCCAATCACGGCGCCCAGTTGCAGGCGTTTGGCCAGAGGAACCGTGAGAACGGCGGCGAGCAGGAACACGACTGCGGCCTGCAACAGGCTGCCTTCATGGGGCATTGGGAACTCCTTGTTGAAAGAGGGCAGAGGAAGGATTCTGCGTTTGTTGCAGACCCGTCCTACCGCCCTGAAAACGCTTGAGCGACTGAAAAGTGCGCGTATTAAACCACGTGAAAGTGACGGACATCAGCGGCCGAGACGCTTCGCCGCAGGCCGGGCGCGGGGGTTGGCGTGTCAGCGTCGACGTGAGCAGGTACCATGTCCGCACATTTGTACCGCGCCCCACATCTCGACCGGTTTTCAGGAATCCCGCAATGACCAACAAACAGCGTCTGATTTACTCGATCATCATCGCCTTGAGCGTTCTGGCGATCATGCTTGGCCTGTCCCATCTGCAGACCACCGGCGTGCTCAGCGAAAAGACCTTTCAATACATCGCGATCTTTGTCGCTGTCGTCGTGGTGGTCCTGAACGGCGTGCTGCGGCGCAAGGTCAAGCGCTGATCCACATTGGTGCTTTTTTAGCAGTGTCAGCGCTGCGACTTCATATGGCAGCATCAAGCGGTTACAAACCCCGGCTGAACTATTTTTCCGGTCACGAACTCCAAAAAATCGCATTCAAAAAGCCCGTACAGGGAAATGGAGTTCAATCATGATCAAGAAACTTACCGCTGCCGTTCTCGCCACCGCTGCCCTGACCACCGCACAGTTCGCCCTGGCGGACAAACCGGGCGCTGGCTGGATCACCATCGAAAAAGCGATCGAAAAAGCCAAGTCGGCAGGTTACACCGAGATCTACAAGATCGAAGCCGACGACAATGGCTACTGGGAAGGCGAAGGCCGCAAGGCGGACAGCCTGACCTACGAATTCCGCATCGACGGCACCTCCGGCAACGTCCTGCGCGATCAGAAAGACTGATCAATCCGGCGCTTGCGCGCACGTGGGAGCCCCCGGGCTTCCACATCCATCCTCACCGAATCCCTCGCACTTCTTCTTCGCTTTAACCCCTTCTCGGCTTTACTCCCGCCTGTATATCCGACAACCTTGCCGTCCCCATTTCCGTCAGCAGGAAGCGACGCATGAGTGTCCGGATCGAATTCAAATCCAACCCCTCCGAAGAAGAACGCCTGCAGATCCTCGAGCCCTTGAGGGATTACAACGCAGCCATGGCCGGCGACGGCAAGTCAGAAAAGTTTGCGCTGTTTGTCCGCGACGAGCAAACCGATGCCGTGCTCGGTGGCCTGCACGGCCGAATCCTCTACAGCTGGCTGTTCATCGAACTGCTCGTGGTGCCTGAACAGGCCCGGGGGCAGCGCATGGGCAGCCAGTTGATGAAGATGGCCGAAGACCTCGCCCGCGAACGGGGTTGCCTTGGCGTGTGGCTCGACACCTTTGATTTCCAGGCACCCGAGTTCTATCGCAAGCATGGCTATGAGCAATTTGGTCAGCTGGATGACTATCCGCCTGGGCACCAGCGGCTGTTCTTCCAGAAGCGCTTGCAGGCAGAGTAGTCAACGGTGTGATGAGGTTTACCTGAATCGGTCCGGGCTGTAAGGCGCGGGATCGGTGAATGGCGTGGCGCCGGTCATCATTTCTGCCAGCAGTCGGCCAGTGACCGGCCCCAGCGTCAGGCCATGGTGGGCGTGCCCGAAGTTGAACCACAGCCCTTTGTGGGAAGCCGCCGGCCCGATGACCGGGCGCATGTCCGGCAGACAGGGTCGGCGGCCCAGCCAGGGTTCGGCGTCCAGCCGCTCGCCCATGGGATAGAGCGTTCGGGCGATGGCTTCGCAGCGGCGCAGTTGGATCTCGTTGATCGGCGCGTCCGGTGCGGCGAACTCGACGCCGGTGGTGAGACGAATCCCCCGCGCCATGGGCGCCAGCACATACCCCGCCTGGGCGTCGATGATCGAGTGCTGCAACGGCGCATCCGGGTTTGCCGCGTAATGCATGTGATAACCGCGCTTGATCCCCAGGGGAATAGGGTACCCAAGGCGAACGGTCACCTCTGTCGATTGCGGGCCCAACGCCACGACTGCGTTTTGCGCCTGCACCTGTCCCTCGCGCGTTTCCACCCGCCAGCCGTCGTTGTGCTGACAAAGACTGCGCGCGTCACCCTTGAGCAACAGGCCGCCACGTTCGACGAACAGCGAGGCATAACCACGGACCAGTGCACCGGGATCGCTCACGCTTTTCGGATCGAGCCAGTGAATGGCGCCCAGCGCTCCATTCAGGTGAGGTTCACGCTCGCGCAATTGGCCCGCATCCAGCACCTCATAACGCAGGCCGTGACGGTCATAAGTGCGGGCGTCGGCCACTGCCAGATCAAATTCCGCCTGGTCGCGATAGAACTCGATCCAGCCCTTGGCACGGATCAGCGAGGTCATGCCTGAGGCCTCGGCCAGCCGGTCGTGCTCGCTGACGCAGCGTTCGATCAGCGGCAGCATTGCGTGGCTGGCGCTGGCCAGATTGGCGGGCGAGGAGTTCTGCCAGTACTGAAACAGCCAGGGCGCGATTTTAGGCAGCCAGGCCGGGCTGAAACGCATGGAGGATTGCCGGTTCAGTGCATAGCGCGCCAGCCGCGACCACTCGCGCGGAAAGGCGTAGGGGACGATGCTGGACCGTTCGATCAAGCCGGCATTGCCGTGGCTGGTACCAGCGCCGGGTTCATCGCGGTCCAGCAAGACGACCTGCTGGCCTGCCGCTTGCAGGTGCAGTGCAGAACAGACGCCGACGATACCGGCGCCGAGGACGACGGTTTGGCAATCCACGATCGGGCTATCAGCGGTGAGCGAATCCATTGAGCGGTCCTCGTTCGGTTGAGGGCAGGGCGGCCATTGCGCGAGGCCTGCAGTTTACCCGCTGGTTGCTGCGCATTACTCTTCAGAACAAGCGTCTCCGGACGCCTGCCCTCTCTGTTCCGCTTCCACTTCCAATAATCACAACGGAGCTTCAGATGCCTTCCACCCACGGTCGCCAGGCCACCCGGACGATTTCCTTTACTGATCTCACTGAGCTGCTGCGGCAGATCTTTGTGCGTCACGGCACCTCGCCAGAAGTAGCGCGGGTGCTGGCCGCCAATTGCGCGGCGGCTGAGCGCGACGGTTCCCACAGCCACGGCATCTTCCGCATCAAGGGCTATCTGTCGTCGCTGGCAGCGGGTTGGGTGGACGGCCAGGCCGAACCAAATGTCGAGGACGTCGGCGCAGCGTTTGTGCGCGTCGATGCCATGGGCGGTTTTGCCCAGCCGGCGATGCAGGCCGCCAAGGCCCTGGTGATCGAGAAAGCACGCAGCGCCGGGATCGCCATTCTGGCCATCCGCAACTCCCATCACTTCGCCGCGCTGTGGCCGGACGTCGAGCCGTTCGCCCAGGAAGGGTTGGTGGCCTTGAGCGTGGTCAACAGCATGACCTGCGTCGTGCCCCACGATGCGCAAAAACCCTTGTTCGGTACCAATCCCATTGCGTTCGCCGCGCCACGGGCTGACGGTCAGCCCATCGTCTTTGACATGGCCACCAGCGCCATCGCCCATGGCGACGTGCAGATCGCCGCCCGAGAGGGGCGCCTGCTGCCGCCGGGGATGGGCGTCGACCGTAACGGCAATACGACCGAAGACCCGAAAGCCATTCTCGACGGCGGCGCGTTGCTGCCTTTTGGCGGTTACAAAGGATCGGCGCTGTCGATGATGGTGGAGCTGCTGTCCGCCGCGCTCACCGGCGGCAATTTCTCCTTCGAGTTCGACATGTCGAAGTCTCCCGGCGCGCAAACCCCCTGGACCGGCCAGGTGATCATCGTCATTGATCCGGACAAGGGCAGCGGTCAGGCATTCGCCGAACGCAGCGAAGAACTGGTCCGGCAGATGCACGGCGTCGGCCAGCAGCGCATGCCGGGCGATCGCCGCTATCGTCAGCGCGAGCGCTCCTTGAAAGACGGGATTGCAGTGTCGGCAGAGGATCTCGATCGGCTGGAAGCGCTGGCTAAAGGTTAACGGCTTGACGTAAAGGGTCGGCGCGGAGGCTGCCTGAGTGAGCCCAAAACTCAGGCTCATTCCCATGACCATTCGTCGCGACAGGACTTGCGCTCGAGGGGCGTTGAAAATACTGTATGTTTAAACAGTATCGAGAAGAAGAGAGCGGCCATGCAAACCAATCAAGTCAACACCCGTCAGGAATTCGCTGCGCAGAAAAACGAGTCGTCATTCAGCAGCGTGTGGGGCAACGAGATGCAGCGTGAGGATTTTCTTGCTCTGGCGTCGGGACTTCGCCAGTTCAGCGCCAGTCAGGCCGATATCGCATTTGTGCCAGCAAGCGCCGGTTACGCCACGGGCAACGCCAATGTCTACGGGGCTGAACAGGGTCAGCTCGCAGGGGAATGATGTCAGGAGCGTGCTCCCGGCAAGACAGCCGGGATTGATTCAGGGCTTGAATCGCACCAGCACCGGGACGGGCGTCTGACCGTTCACCGGGCCGTCTGCGTCAGGCTGGCGCATTTTACCGGTGCGAATCATCGCCAGGGCAATCAATGTGCCCACGGCCGATAGCGCCAACCAACCCAGTAAGAAAGAAATCATTGTCTGGTTCTCCGAACTACAGAAATCGGGCTGCCATTCAAAAAGAATAGCGGTACATCAGAACCTATCGGCCACGAAGGTGATTCCTTGAGCCGTCAATTCGGAAGATTGACCAAATGAGCCCAAGGGCGCAACTCCCTCGGACCAATGGGGTCTTGCTCTTTGAACACAGTCAACTTCAGGACCCTCGTTTATGAAAGATCTCGGCTCACGTCTGAAAGAAGAACGCAAACGGCTCGGGCTGTCGCAACAGGACTTCGGCTCCATCGGTGGCGTTGAGGCCAACGCCCAAGGCAAATACGAAAGCGGTGAACGCATCCCGCGTTCGGATTACCTGGCGGCGCTGGGCAAAAAAGGCATCGACGTCATGTACGTGCTGTCAGGCGAGAGGACCCCGATTGCCACCGACACGCTGAACGACGCGGAGCGGGCAGTCATTACTCATTACCGGGCGCTAAGCGAAGATGACCGCGAGGCGATTTCGCAATTGGCTACGTCCCTTTCAGAGTGCGCGACCGAGTTTTCCCGCTCTGCATAAAAAGGGCACGCTCTGCACGGAGGAATCACGACGGCCGGTTGCAAGAAAATATATGGAACGTATATGCTCCGTATATTCTTCGAGAGGTCGGTATGGGACTGGTAAAAATTTCCGAACAGATGCACGCCAACATACGTTGCGCCAGCGCGGCCCTGAGTCGCTCGATCAATGCTCAGGCCGAGCACTGGATGCGGGTGGGCATGCTAGCCGAGCTGCACCCCGGTCTGAATTACAGCGAGATCTGCCAGTTGCTGATCCGCGCTGAAACGTCTGGCGGCGCCGTATTGAGTCTTCAGCCCTGCGACCTGGTACCGGATCTGGCCCCGGCCCGGGCGGTGTCCCAATGAGCATCAGTCTCAAGACCGAAGCCGATCTGGTCGGGTTGCGTGTGGCGGGGCGCCTTGCCGCAGATGTGTTGGCGATGATCGCAGAGCACGTCAAGCCGGGCATTAGCACCGAAGCGCTGGACGACATTTGCAACGCCTACATTGTCAACGAGCTGAAAGTGATCCCTGCCAACGTGGGCTACCACGGGTTTACCAAAACCACCTGCATCTCGCCCAACACGGTCGTCTGCCATGGCATCCCGTCAGCGGATGATGTGCTTAAGGACGGCGACATCGTCAATATCGACGTCGCGGTCATCAAAGACGGCTGGTACGGCGATACCAGCCGCATGTACTACGTCGGGGAGGTCAGCCCGCTCGCCCGGCGTCTGGTCGAAACCACGTACGAAGCCACGCTGGCGGGGATACACGCCGTGAGACCCGGTGCGACCCTGGGCGACATCGGCCATGCCATCCAGAGCGTGGCCTACCGCGAAGGCTTCAGCGTAGTGCGTGAGTACTGCGGGCATGGCATCGGTCGCAAATACCACGAGGAACCTCAAGTCCTGCATTACGGCGCAGCGGGCAAGGGGTTGAAGCTCAAGACCGGCATGGTCTTCACCATCGAGCCGATGATCAACGCCGGTAAACCGGGCACTTACGTGCTGGATGATGGCTGGACCGTGCTCACCCGCGATCAGTCACTGTCGGCGCAGTGGGAACACATGGTGGCGGTGACCGAGACGGGCTTCGAGCTGCTGACCCCGTGGCCGGACGGCACGGGCGACTACCCGGCGGTCTGAGCGCGGGCGTTGAGCAAGGTTGAGCAAGTGGGACTGGACGCATGAAGTCACAATAGCGAGCGTGACGAAAACGGGACTGAGCTTGTAGGCTCCTTCTCGTTCCCCTGTGGTGCTGCTTCCTGACAGGCTTTGGATGATCAGTGCAGGTAGCACCAGGGGAGAACACCACTTATCGGACACAAAAAAACCGGCCTTGGCCGGTTTTTTGTTGCCTGCTTAAACCTTAATGTCTGGATGGCTCAGCTTCCAGCTGCCTGGCAGCCACGACTCCGGAAGAACTGAGTTTAACGGGGTACTTCAACGTGCGATCCCCTTCAGCAGGGCGGTTAACGCACCCGTCGTGAATCAATCCCGCCTCCTGCAAATGCTCAAGGGTGTCTGCAACCGCATTCTCCCCTCGGTAGTTGTCCAGAACTTCCTTGCCCAGGCCTGCCGGGTGGGCATGTAGCAACCGGGTCAGGACTTCCTGCTTCAGTGCGTTATCGATGGTCATGTTTACCTCGCTTTGCTGGTGTGATGAGCGCTGCTTGTAAATTCCGACCGCATGAATCCGGGTTTGTTTGCAGTTTTCCTCGATCAGGTGCGTTTCCATTGCACCTGCGTGACGCCCAGGCCTTCGGCGTAAAGCAGCGCGCGTTTCACCGGCCCCGCGCAGATGTGACCCTCGACGGCGCCCACCCCTGCGTGCAAGGTCGCAAAATGCAGCGCGTCACTTTCGCAGAGATGATTGCCTTGATGATTGAAGTGCCGCGGCTCACCTTGAAACCGGTAATGAATTTCAAAATCCTTATAGTCATTCATGGTGCTGGCCTGTATGGGCGTGAGTTAACGCCGGCTGAATGAGGGGGCTTGCTTCATGTACCTGACAGCCTGCACGTCGACTGCATCGGCATTGCTGTCACTTCATTTCGAGATCGATACAGGCTGATCAACTCTCAATGGGCCTTGGACCGTAATGCATCTCTACCTGAGACAGGCCATCCGCAATCGGGTTGCGAAGCGGCCGACCGGCGCAGAATTGCATACCTTCATGAGGGTTTAAAATCGTTGGCCGATGGGCGGCCATGTGCCATATCGATATGAATATTCGCCATACATCCAGACGCGTTGACTAGGGATAACAGGGCGTTTTCGAAGGGATGCCGGGGATCAAACCCGCCCGCGAAGGTGAATGCTGGAGGGGTCGGAAATGTTTTGTGCGGAAAAGGCAAATTGATGGCCCGCTTCGGCCGGCTTTTCTGAAAAAATCCTTTTTTATCAATTGATTCCGGGATGAACCTGTATGCGCAGTGTGGGCTTGGCGGTAGTGGCGGTTTTTCTGGCAGCGGTGTCCGTGACCGCGCACGCCAAAGACCTCAGCAAGAACGATCTGCAGGTCTGCAAATGGGGAGCAGGTGTCGCGGGGGCGGCGCAGCAGTCAAAGCTTTCTGGCACCACCCTCTACAGCGCGCGCAAAAAACTGCAGAGCCGTAAGTTCGCCAAACCGTGGATGAGCAAGATGGCGCTGGGCATCACGGAACAGACCTACAAAAGCCCTTCGAAGCTCAAACCCGCCGCAGTGAAGCAAACCTACTACGAGGGCTGCATCCAGCACGACCTGGCGCGTAAATGACTGGGGGGTTATTCGGCGTTGGACAGCCACGCAAGTCGCCTTTCACGGCGTGGCAGGCGACTTGAGCAGGGATCGGCGCGCGCCGCTGCGGATCAATGGCAGTTGCCGGCCAAATGATAATGCTGCGCTTCGGCAGCCGCCGGGCTGTTGAACTCCACCCGGTTTTTCTCGGCAATCGCGTTGTACGAAGGGCAGTCCGGACGGTGGTACACCATGGTCTTCTTGTTGCCGCGAATCGCCAGCGTCAGGTTCGCCGGGTTCCCGCCGGCACTCGCAGCAGGCTTCATCGGATTGCTTGCAGTGGGCGGTGCCTTGGCGGTCACGGCAGACGCCCCGGCAGCACCGTTGCCACCGCTCAAATTGGCGCTGAGGAAAATCGGTGCGTGATCGGACACGCTGTCACGGCCCTTGGCGTGGGTCACGCCGAGGAATGTCGGGTAATCGAACACCTCGACCTTGTTCACCCGGATCGCCGACTGCTTGCTGATAAAGATGTTGTCGTAGAGGTTGGCGAATTTGCCGTCCTTCGTCGAGAGCGTGCTCGCGCCATCAAGTACCAGCGGCCTGGCGCTGCTGTCGAGCTTGTCCCACGCGGGCGAGTTGGGCGGGGTGTTGAAGTCGCCCATCAACATGATCTGGTTGTTGCCCGGGTAGGTTTCCTGCAGCCAGGTCCAGTAATTAGACAGCGCGACGATTTCCGAAGCGCGGTCCGCCTGGTTCTTGCCATACAGGATGTGCACGGTGGCCACGACAAAGGTCTTGCCGTCCTTGAGCGAGCGGAACTGCGCAGAGTAGGGCTCGCGTTCGAAGGTGTCGCTGCGGTCCAGGTAGCTCACGGCGCCGTCTTCATAGGCAACGGCATCATCCCGCCAGACGAATCCGTACATTTCCTTGTAGGAAGAGCGGCCCACGGCATGGGACGCCATTGAGCTCCAGTGCTTGCCGGTTTGCCGGGTCAGCTCCTTGGCCAGCGCCTCCAGCGCGTCTTCGCTCATCAGCTCCTGAACCGCGAGAAAGTCCACCTTCTGCGCGACTTTGGCGATGCCCTGAAAGTCCTTGTTCGGGCGCACGCTCAGGTGCTCCAGGTTCCAGGTGCCAATGTTGACGTCAGCGGAAGCGGTTTGCAGGAAAGTGAAAGACAAAAGCAGAGCGACACAAAATCTGAGCATGTTTATCCAACTGGGTTATTCATCGAGGGAGATTGATTCGGGGTGTAGCTGTGACGAGTCGATGGCCGTGAGCTGTGCGCCTGCGGCCATCACTGTCGTAGCGGGGATGTCTGGCCATGACCTCGGCCTCAAGGACGCCGGCAGGTCAATCTTCCTTGGGCACGGTCCAGAAAATCTGCACGCCGCCGTCGTCCCGCCAGGCCAGGGTCACGTTGTCGTTCTCGTCGATCTCTTCCAGCAACTGTTTCCAGTCGTCCTCGAGTTCGTCCGCAAGCCGGAAAATCAGCGCCGCGCGGGCTTTCTGTGCGCTCTGCGAGTTGATGATTTTCTGAACCCGCACGGCCATGCGCCCGTAGTGTCCTGGCGATGCTGCGGTTGATGCGTTGGTGTCAGACACGACGTGACCCTCCTGTTCGCTGTATGCGCATACAGTATTTGAGTGTCGGACGTTTCGCAACAGCGGATCGGACAAAAACCTCCTTTGACCCAAGTCGCTGATTTTTCGGTTGATTGTCCGGGATCGCGAACCAAAGTCGATGGCGCTGATCTGATCTGCTAGATGACGATTCAGCGTTCGAGCGCATGACGCTTGAGCCCTACACACCAGGAGGCTTTTATGAAGATTCAATCATTGCTGATGCCGGTCGCGTTCGCCTGTTGTGCAGCGTTGGCGGGTTGCTCTACGTCGACCGTAGTCACCTTGCAGAACGGCACGCAGTACGTGACCAAGGATGCGCCGAAGACCAAGAGCAAAGACGGCTTTTATGAGTTCGAGGACATCTCCGGCAAAACCATCCGCGTTCGCGCTGACGAGGTAGCCACCGTCAAAGAAGAGGACTGAGCCACGCCAAGGCCCGGCTGGCATGGCCGCCGGGCCCGCGCTGTATGCAAACTCGTCCCGATCTGAATGGAACGTCCTCGCATTGCCTTCGCTCTAAGCGAGGCTTTCTGCTCACGATATTTCCTCTCAGGCCCTAATTATGGATACCCCACCCAACACCGGGTTCAGCGCAGCACCCCTGCGTTTCCTTGCCAACGGCGGTGCGGTCGGTGATCTGCTTCAGTCCCCATTGATGGACGGCTCGCCCCTCGGCGCGCCCTCCGACTGGCCGGACAGTCTGAAGGCCCTCATGGGCACGATTCTCCCTGTGCAGGCGCAGATTGTGCTCTTTTGGGGACCTGAATTCGTGGCGCTCTACAACGACGCCTATGCGCCGAGCATCGGCGAGAAACATCCCCGTGCCCTTGGCCGGCCTGCGGTCGAGAACTGGCGCGAGTTGTGGGACGACCTCGAGCCGCTGCTGCGCGGCGTGCGTGAAACCGGGAAAACCTTTGCTGCCAAGGACCGTGCCTTTTATATCGAACGCCACGGCTACGGCGAAACCGTTTACTTTGACGTCTCCTATTCTGCGGTACACCAGAGCGACGGGGCCGTGGGCGGCGTGCTCTGCGTTGTGACCGAAACCACCGAGCGCGTGCATTTCGAACGTCGTCAGGCGCTGCTGCTTGAGGTGGGGCAGGCCTTGCCTTCCATTCGCGACCCCGAGCAGATCGAAGCGGACGTCATCCGGCGTATCGGGCGCGAGCTGGGCGCCACCCGAGTCCACCTCGCGGAGGCTGACGAGCAGGGCGACTTCGTCATTCGCCGTGAATACCGGCAGGGTGACGTGACGACCCGATCAGGGCTGATCGCCGTCAGCGATGACAGCTGTACTGCGTTGCACCAGGGCGTTACCGTGCAAGCGGCGATTAAGGCTGACGCCGTTCTGGCTGACCCTCACGGCGTTGCTCTTAAGCAAGACCGTACAACGAGTCTGGCCGTGCATGTGCCGTTGATGCGCCATGACGTCCTGGCCGGCGTGTTCACTGTTGAGTTCGACGGGCAACGGGTCTGCAGCCCCCATGACATTCACATCATCGAAGAAACAGCCAAGCTGGGCTGGCAATGGATCAACCACACGCGGGCTGAATCGGCGCTGCACGCCAGTTCCGCGCAACTGGCCGGGATGTTCGAGCAGGCAGGCGCCGGGATTGCGCTGTGTGATCACCGAGGCGTGTTTCAGCAGGTCAATGATCGCTACTGCGACATCATGGGGCTGCAGCGCCGGGCCATCGACGGCCGCTCAATCCTCGATCTACAGAACGACCTCGCACCTGACACGCAGTCGATGTTCCATGAGAACTTCCTGACCGCCGAAGCGCCCTTCGAGCTGACTCAGCACCATGTGCGCGCCAATGGCTCCGTCGTATGGGTGCAGACCCACGTGACGCCGCTGCTCGACGCGCAACAACACCTCAGCGGCTTGCTGTTTGTTTGCGTTGACATCACCGCGCGTGTGGGTGCCGAACATCAACTGATCGAGCTCAACGAAAGCCTCGAACAGCGCGTCGCGACCATGGTGGCCGAGCGCGAGGCGGCCATTTCGCTGCTGCACGAGTCGCGCAAGATCGAGATGGTCGGTCAGCTCGGCGGCGGCATCGCCCATGACTTTAATAACCTGCTGACGCCGATCATGACCTCGCTGGAGTTGCTGCGGCGCCAGCCGGTCAGCAATGACCGCTCCCATCGCTTGATCGATGCTGCACTGCAGGCCGCAGATCGCGCGAGAATTCTGGTCGGCCGCTTGCTGACCTTCGCTCGCAGGCAGACGCTCAAGCCTCAGGTGGTGGCGCTGGACAGCCTGGTCAACGACATGCGTGACCTTATCCAGCGCTCGCTGGGTCCGACCATCGAAGTAATCGTCGAGATTCCCGCAGATCTGCCCAACATACTCATCGACCCCCATCAGCTTGAACTGGGCGTGCTCAATCTCGCGGTCAATGCCCGGGACGCGATCGCCGAACGCGGCTACCTGAAAATCAGCGCGCGTCCCGAGGTGATTGCCGACAGTCCGGGGTTGGGCCCGGCGCCGGCGCAGGGTTGTTACGTCAGGCTGACAGTGTCGGATAACGGCAGCGGCATGACCGAGGAAGTGCTGCAACGCTGCGTCGAGCCGTTCTACTCAACCAAAGGCGTCGGCAAGGGCACCGGTCTCGGATTGTCGATGGTGCAGGGGCTGGCCCTGCAATCGGGCGGTGGTTTTGATGTTCAGTCGGCGCCGGGTCTTGGCACGCGCGTTGACATCTGGCTGCCCGTGTCGAGCGCGGATGTGCTGACACCGGCAGAAGGTGAGGGCGACTCGGCGCCCGCCGCGGATCACCCTTTTCACGTGCTGGTGGTGGATGATGAGGAACTGGTCCGCTACACCGTTGCGCTGCAACTGCGTGACCTGGGCTACCGGGTGACCGAAGCGGCGTCGCCGTCCGCTGCCGAGCAGATGGTCAGCGCCGGGTTGCGGCCGGACGTGCTGATCACCGATCAGTTGATGGCCGAAAAAAGCGGTACCCAGCTCGCCTTGAGTCTGCGCGAAGTCCTGCCTGCGCTGCCGGTGCTGGTCGTCACGGGGTACACCAGCGATTCGTCGACGCAGATTGCCGGTTTCGAGATGCTGGCCAAGCCCTTCAGCCGCGCTGACATTGCGTCGAAAGTGGCGCAGGTGATCAACGACCGGAAAGCACCGGCATTGATCAGCGAGCAGGTCGGTCACGCCTCTTGATGGGGTGATCCCTTCACGCCGTACCCTTCATGCCAGGTGCTGCAACGGCATGAAGGGTGGCTGCTTCGCCTAGACGGCTCGGCCGATGGCCTGTTCGTAGCACGACAGGAAATACTGCCACTGGGATTCGTCCCAGAATGAGTGCCTTCTAAGCTGCGGAATGTCGTGACGCGCCGCGCCCAGGGTGGTGATCCGGCCGTGGGATTTTTCCAGATCCAGCAGCGCCAGCTCAAAATCAAAACGCGTGTCGGTGACCGTCGCCTTGATGAAGATGTGCTTGGAGCGCATGCAGCCATGCTGCCACTTGCCCAGGTGCATCTTTGCCAGGGTCTCGGCCAGGCGCTTGAAGAGTCGCTGATGTTGCTCGACGCTCAAGGTGCTGGCACCGCCCTGGGCATACCAGGTATCAAGATCGATGAAACCGCCCAGATCCTTGGTCACCAGAACGCCTTGCCATACACCGGCAACCTTGCGTGCGCCATAAAAAACAGGTCGTGGTGCGTTGACGCCCAGTTCCTCGAGTTTTGTCAGCGCAATGCCCTCACGCAGTGCAGTCGGGCGGCCTGTCGGGTAACGGAAGCTGCGAAACAGGTGGCCCGTCTGGCGTTTCACGTAAAGCGTCTTGCCGTCATGCACAACGCGTTGCACACCGCTGGTGCCGTTGCGGCGCACGTTTGGTGGCTCGACCCAAGGCCCCGACGTGCCCCACCAGAACTCAAACTCGTTGTTTGCCCGACCCATCATGCGCTCCGAATACTGTAGAAATCTTGCTTGTGCAGCGACTGCCGTGTTGCAGTGCGAGCCCCTCTGGCCGTCGCGGGCCAGATTAGTTCACTGCCGCTCAAGGATATTGGCGAATGGCCATTTTGAAGGCGCCCAGCTTACTGGCTTGCCGCTCTCATTAACCAGTCAAACCCGCGGCATTTACGCCATCCAGCAGGTCGTATAGGCAGCATTGTCTGATTACGCCGCCAGGCAATCCCGTTGAATGACCCTTGGGACGTGTCCCTCGTGAGCCAAGTCATGCCCGTTCGTCCCATTCCTGTGAAACTCGCGGAATTGCTGGAACCTGGCGACATCCACCGTGCATAACTAAATAAGGAAATTTGCCATGATCTCTACACTTGAACTCTGCCATATCGTCGAATCAGGGTTTCTGCCTGCCAAGTGCAAATGCACCATCGATGCCAACGACCAAATAATGGTGCAGATTTTTGACCGCGAGCGGGGCCACGCCGATCTCCTGGCCGGGGGTATTCCGGTCAGCTCGCTCAACTCCAGCCGCGCCATCGCCAACCTCATAGCCACGCTCAAAGAAGACTTGAAGCTCCACTCAGCCAGCCGACGTACGACCGCCTATCAGGAACGCGCGTAATTCCTCAGTAAGGCTCACGACAACCGAGGCACGATTCACCCTTCCTTTCTATCCTCCGATTCAGGGTGCAGGCCGCCAGCGCTGCAACGGTGATCGGAGGAGCAGGGCAACACACGGCCCGCCTCTTTTGACCGCTTTGCACAGTTGACAAATGCTTGAACGGTTCCCATAGTTTCGCTCACGCAAACGTTTGCGATTTCGTCGATGCATCCCCCGACGCGTAAACGCTGCCGATAACAACAATCATAATGTCGGAGTGATTCCATGAAGCTGCCATTCGCTGCACGCCTTCTTGCTGTTGCCATGCTCACCGCTTCCGCTGCAACCCTGCCTCTCTCATCCGCCTGTGCCGACGACGCTAAAAAGCCGACCGTCGCGCTGGTGATGAAATCCCTCGCCAACGAATTCTTCCTGACCATGGAAGACGGCGCCAAGGTCTATCAAAAAGAGCATTCCGCTGACTTTGACCTGATTTCCAACGGCATCAAGAACGAGTCCGACACGGCCGCGCAGATCGACATCGTCAACCAGATGATCGTCAAGAAAGTCGACGCGCTGGTCATCGCCCCGGCCGATTCCAAGGCGTTGGCGTCGGTCCTGAAGAAGGCCATGGACGCGGGCATCAAAGTCGTCAACATCGACAACCAGCTTGACGCCGACGTGCTGAAAAGCAAGGGCATGGAAGTGCCGTTCGTAGGCCCGAACAACCGCAAGGGCGCCAAGCTGGTGGGTGACTACCTGGCCAAGCAACTGACGGCAGGTGATGAAGTCGGGATCATCGAAGGCGTTCCGACCACCACCAACGCGCAGCAACGCACCGCGGGTTTCAAGGACGCGATGGACGCTGCGCAGATGAAAATCGTTTCCACGCAGTCGGGTAACTGGGAAATCGACAAGGGCAACGCTGTTGCGTCCGCCATGCTCAACGAATACCCGAACCTGAAAGCGCTGCTGGCCGGCAACGACAGCATGGCGCTGGGCGCTGTCTCGGCAGTACGTGCGGCAGGCAAGGCGGGCAAGGTTCAGGTGGTCGGCTACGACAACATCAATGCCATCAAGCCGATGCTGAAAGACGGCCGCATTCTGGCCACCGCTGACCAGTTCGCGGCGCGTCAAGCCGTGTTCGGTATCGACACCGCCCTGAAGATGGTCAAGGGCGAGAAGCTCGAGATCACCAACGGCGTGATCGAAACCCCGGTCGAGCTGGTAACCAAGCCGCAGTAAGCCGGCCTGGTTGCTCAGTCAACACATTCCAAACCCGCAGTTGTCCAAATATGTACCGCCTGCCCGTGAGGGCAGGTGCGTGGAGATCGTTATGTCAGCGTCTGCTCAGGCCGCTGTTCTATCTGTCAGTGGTATTGGCAAAACCTACGCCCAACCTGTACTCGGTGACATCGACCTGACGCTGATGCGCGGGGAAGTGCTGGCCTTGACCGGGGAAAATGGCGCCGGCAAAAGCACGCTGTCGAAAATCATCGGCGGGCTGGTCACACCGACCACCGGCCAGATGCAGTTTCAGGGGCAGCCCTACCAGCCTGGCAGTCGCACCCAGGCCGAAAAGCTCGGCGTGCGCATGGTCATGCAAGAACTCAATCTGCTGCCGACGCTGTCGGTGGCGGAAAACCTGTTTCTCGACAACCTGCCCAGCCGCGCCGGTTTCATCAATCGCCGCAAGCTGCGCGAAGATGCGATCAAGGCCATGGCCCAGGTCGGCCTTGAGGCGATTGACCCGGACACGCTGGTCAGCGAACTGGGCATTGGCCACCAACAGATGGTCGAAATCGCCCGCAACCTGATCGGCGACTGCCATGTGCTGATCCTCGACGAGCCAACGGCCATGCTCACGGCGCGCGAGGTGGAAATGCTCTTCGAGCAGATCACGCGTCTTCAGGACCGTGGCGTTTCCATCATCTACATTTCTCACCGCCTGGAAGAACTCGCCCGCGTTGCCCAGCGCATCGCCGTGCTGCGCGACGGCAAGCTGGTCTGCGTCGACTTCATGGCCAATTACAACAGCGAGCAACTGGTCACGTTGATGGTGGGCCGTGAACTGGGCGAGAAGATCGATCTGGGCGAGCGCAAGATCGGCGCGGTGGCGCTGTCGGTCAAAGGCTTGAGCCGTACCGACAAGGTCCGCGACGTTTCCTTTGATGTCCGGGCCGGTGAAATTTTCGGGATCTCCGGGCTGATCGGCGCCGGACGTACCGAGTTGCTGCGGCTGATCTACGGCGCGGACGTGGCCGACAGCGGCAGCATCGAAGTCGGCAGCCCGCTGCGCAGCGTGCAGATCAAATCGCCGGTGGACGCCGTGGGTCATGGCATTGCCTTGATCACCGAAGACCGTAAGGGCGAAGGCCTGCTGCTGTCGCAGTCGATCAGCGCCAACATTGCGCTGGGCAACATGGACGCCATTTCCAGTGCCGGCGTGGTCAACGGCAATTCTGAAATCGCTCTGGCTCAACGTCAGGTGGGCGCCATGCGCATTCGCAGTTCCAGCCCGACGCAACTGGTGTCGGAGCTGTCGGGCGGCAACCAGCAGAAGGTCGTGATCGGCCGCTGGCTGGAGCGCGATTGCCAGGTGATGTTGTTCGACGAGCCCACCCGCGGCATCGACGTCGGCGCCAAGTTCGACATCTACGCGCTGCTGGGTGAACTGACCCGTCAGGGCAGGGCGCTGGTCGTGGTGTCCAGTGATCTGCGCGAGCTGATGCTGATCTGCGACCGCATCGGCGTACTGTCTGCCGGGCGCCTGATCGACACCTTCGAGCGTGACACCTGGACCCAGGACGAACTGCTTGCCGCTGCCTTCGCGGGCTATCAAAAACGTGACGCGCTGCTGTCTGAAGCCGCGCCCAGGATCGACTGATGAAAACTTCTACTTCTCCTGCCGCGCTGCCGTCTCCGGGCAAGCGCAGCGGCAACTACTTCGGCCTGGGCACTTACCTGGGGCTGGCGGGCGCATTGCTGGCGATGATCGTGTTGTTCTCGTTGCTCAGCGATCATTTCCTGTCGTACGAAACCTTCAGCACTCTGGCCAACCAGATTCCCGACCTGATGGTGCTGGCAGTCGGCATGACTTTCATCCTGATCATCGGCGGCATCGACCTGTCGGTGGGGTCGGTGCTGGCGCTGGCTGCGTCGGCGGTCAGTGTCGCGATGCTCGGCTGGGGCTGGGGCGTGTTTCCGTCGGCGTTGCTGGGCATCGCCTGCGCAACGGCGGCCGGTACGCTGACCGGCTCGATCACCGTGGCGTGGCGTATTCCCTCGTTCATCGTGTCCCTCGGCGTGCTGGAAATGGCCCGCGGCGTGGCGTATCAGCTGACCGACTCGCGCACCGCGTACATCGGTGACTCCTTTGCGTGGCTGTCCAACCCCTTTGCCTTTGGCATCTCGCCGTCGTTCGTCATCGCGCTGATCGTCATCTTCGCCGCCCAGGCCGTGCTGACCCGTACCGTGTTTGGCCGCTACCTGATCGGCATCGGCACCAACGAGGAAGCCGTGCGTCTGGCGGGCATCAATCCCAAGCCCTACAAGATCCTGGTGTTCTCGCTGATGGGCCTGTTGGCGGGCGTTGCCGCACTGTTCCAGATTTCGCGCCTGGAAGCCGCCGACCCTAACGCCGGTTCCGGACTCGAACTGCAAGTGATTGCGGCGGTGGTCATCGGCGGCACCAGCCTGATGGGCGGGCGCGGTTCGGTGATCAGCACCTTCTTCGGCGTGCTGATCATTTCGGTCCTGGCCGCAGGGCTGGCGCAGATCGGCGCGACCGAGCCAACCAAACGCATCATCACCGGCGCTGTCATCGTCGTTGCAGTGGTCCTCGACACCTACCGCAGCAATCGCGCGCGGCGGCGCGGCTGACATGGCAACCATCAAGGACGTAGCGGCGATTGCCGGGATTTCCTACACCACGGTGTCCCATGTCCTTAACCGCACCCGACCGGTCAGCGAAGAAGTACGCAAGAAGGTCGAAGCCGCCATTGTGCAGCTGGACTATGTGCCCAGCGCCGTTGCGCGGTCGCTCAAGGCCAAGGCCACGGCGACCATCGGCCTGTTGATTCCCAACGGCATCAACCCGTACTTCGCCGAACTGGCAAGGGGCATCGAGGATTACTGCGAGCGCAACGGTTTCTGCGTGATCCTCTGCAACTCCGATGACAACCCCGACAAGCAGCGCAGTTACCTGCGCGTGCTCCTGGAAAAACGCGTCGACGGCCTGATCGTGTCGTCGGTGGGCGGCGGAGACAGCCTCGTCGAGGGCTTGTCCACGGTTCGCACGCCGCTGGTCATCGTCGACCGCGATCTGGATGGCGTAACGGCTGACCTGGTGCGCATCGACCATGAGCTGGGCGCGTATCTGGCGACGTCGCATTTGCTGTCCCTGGGCCACCGGAAAATCGCCTGTATCTGCGGCCCGGCGCAGACCAGCGTGGCGAAGATGCGTCTGGCGGGCTATCACCGGGCGATGCAGGAAGCGTCGGTCGACGTGCCGGAAAGCTGGGTGGTAGAAAGCGATTTCACCGGCCCCAGTGGCTATCTTGCTGCGGTGAAACTGCTGGAGCAGGATCCGCCGACGGCGATTTTTGCTGCCAACGACATGGTCGGCATCGGCGTGTTGCGCGCTGCTGCCGAGCGGAACGTGCGGGTCCCGGCGGACCTATCGGTCATCGGCTTCGACGACATCCAGATGAGCCAATACGTTTACCCGGCCCTGACCACCGTCGGCCAATCCATTCTGCAACTGGGCGAGCGCGCTGCCGAGATGCTGCTGCGGCGGATCTCCTCGCGGGGTGAAACCGCTGTCGAACACCTGGTCGTTGCGCCGAGTATCGTGCTGCGCGAATCCACAGCGCCTCCACCCCAGGTATTTACCGAATTTCGTTAAGCCGAGCGCTCCGCCCGGTCTAGAAAGCGTTCTGAAGAGTAGACGTCATGCAAGCAAAAGTAGTGATAGTGGGCAGCCTGAACATGGACCTGGTGACGCGCGCGCCGCGTTTGCCCCGGGCCGGAGAAACATTGGCCGGGCAGTCGTTCGTCACCGTGCCGGGCGGCAAGGGCGCCAATCAGGCAGTAGCGGCGGCACGACTGGGCGCCAGTGTCGCCATGGTCGGTTGCGTCGGCGATGATGCCTATGGCGAACAACTTCGCACCGCGCTGCTGGCCGAAGGCATCGATTGCCAGGCAGTGACCCCGGTCTCCGGCGAGTCCACCGGCGTTGCGCTCATCGTCGTCGATGACAGCAGCCAGAACGCTATCGTGATCGTGGCCGGCGGCAACGGCCACGTCACTGCCTCCGTGGTGGACAGCTTCGATGCGTTGTTGTCCGGGGCCGAAGTCATCATCTGCCAGCTTGAAGTGCCGCTCGACACCGTCGGCCACGTGCTCAAGCGCGGCCACGAACTGGGCAAGACCGTCATTCTCAACCCGGCGCCGGCCAGTGGCCCGCTGCCGGCCGAGTGGTTTGCCTGGATCGATTACCTGATCCCCAATGAAAGCGAGGCCACCGCGCTGACCGGCCTGCCCGTCGACAGCACCGCCAGCGCAGACGCCGCTGCGTCGGCACTGCTTAAAGCCGGCGTCAGCAAGGTGATCGTGACGCTGGGCGAGCAGGGCGCCTTGTTCGCCAGCGCGTCGCGCTCCGAGCACTTCCCGGCACCCAAAGTACAGCCCGTTGACACCACCGCGGCAGGCGATACCTTTGTCGGCGGCTTCGCGGCGGCGCTGGCCGATGGCAAATCCGAGTCGGACGCCATTCGCTTCGGTCAGGTCGCAGCGGCGCTGTCCGTGACCCGTTCCGGCGCCCAACCTTCCATTCCGACATTTGCCGAGGTTCAAGCCTCTGCGGCACAAGGGCACTCATCATGAAAAAAACCCCACTGCTCAACATTGCCTTGTCCCGCGCCATCGCGTCTCTCGGCCACGGCGACATCCTGATGATCGTCGATGCGGGCATGCCCGTACCGGCTGGCGTCGAGCTGATCGATCTGGCCCTGACCCATGGGGTGCCCGATTTTCTCAGCGTGCTGAATGTGGTGCTGACTGAAATGCAGGTCGAGAGTCACGTCCTCGCCGAAGAGATGCTGTCGAAACAACCGCCAGCGTTGGCCACCGTTTCGAGCTTGCAGGCCTCGGGCAGCCTCGGTGAGCAACGCCTGGTGAGTCATCAGGCATTGAAACAGCTCAGCCGCGGCGCTCGGGCTATCATCCGCACCGGCGAATGCCAGCCCTACACCAACATCGCGCTCGTGGCGGGCGTGGTTTTTTAACGCCGGTTTTTTATTTTCAGCCGTCAGGAACAAGGAGTTCCCATGAATACAACCCGTCATTTTTTTACAGGACTGATCAGGAGTGCCGCGCTGTTGACCATTTTATCCGCCACGTCGGTGCATGCCGCCGAGAAGCGCGACGTGATCATCGACACCGACCCGGGCGCCGATGACGTCGTCGCACTGCTCCTGGCGCTGGCGTCGCCGCGAGAACTCAACGTCATGGCAATCACCACCGTGGCGGGCAACGTGCGCATCGACAAGACGTCGCGTAATGCCCGGCTGGCTCGGGAATGGGCTGGCCGTGAAGAAGTGCCGGTGTACGCCGGTGCCGGCAAGCCACTGGTGCGCACGCCGATCTACGCCGAGAACATCCACGGCAAGGAAGGACTCCCGGGCGTGGAAGTGCATGAGCCGAAGAAGCCGTTGGCTGAAGGCAATGCCGTGCAGTACCTGGTCGACACCCTGAAGAAAGCTGCGCCCCACAGCATCACCATCGCCATGCTCGGGCCGCAGACCAATCTGGCGCTCGCGCTGAGTCAGGCGCCTGAGATCACCCAGGGCATCAAGGAAGTCGTGGTGATGGGCGGCGCCCACTTCAACGGTGGCAACATCACTCCAGTGGCCGAGTTCAATATCTACGCCGACCCCGATGCGGCGAAGGTTGTCCTGGACAGCGGCGTGAAGCTGACCTACGTGCCGCTGGATGTCACCCACAAGATCCTCACCAGCGAAGCGCGCATCAAGCAGATCGACGGCCTGAACAATCAGGCTGGCAAGCTGGTCAGCGGTATCCTCAACGAGTACGTCAAGGCTGATATGGTCCATTACGGCCTGCCCGGCGGGCCGGTACATGATGCGAGCGTGATTGCCTGGCTGATCAAACCGGAGCTGTTCAGCGGCAGACAGGTCAATCTGGTGATCGATAACCGTGAGGGTGTGACCCACGGCCAGACCGTTGCGGACTGGTATGACACCCTCGCTCAGAACAAAAATGTGTTCTGGGTCGAAAACGGCGATGCCCAAGGCTTTTTTGACCTGTTGACTCAGCGCCTTGGTCTTTTGAAGTAAATCTGCAGTGCTGCGCCGCGTGGCATCCCGCTGCGGGGCGCAGAGCAATCAAGGTGCAAAACTGTGTCTATCGACCTCAATAGTCCCGATTCCTTTACCCACGACGCTGTCCGGCAAATGATCGCGGCGGCGCGGGATGGCGTGCACAGCCAGCTGCGCGTCGGTCGTGACGGCCGTGCGTGGATTTCCAGTGACGCGGTGGGCGGCGTCGACATCCGCGGACTGCTGTTTCGTCTGGAGACCTGGGCGGCCGGTTCCGGTTGCGTGGGCCCGGTGGCTGCCAGCGATGCCGTATGGGTGACGCAGATCTACAACGCCCTGCGGGACAACTGGGCCAATCCCACCACCGATTACGTCGACGTCTATTGACTCGCGCCCGCCTGTTTGGCCCGTCCTGCGGGCGTGCCTTAAACGTTTTGTCACGATTGAATGCGCCGGGCAGGCGATGCCTCGGGCAGACTCCTGCGCTGTACTCGACATGCCTTGGCTTGCGCGTGGCGAAACGAAGCCGCTGGACCGCTGTCGCAGAGGTTCTGATTCAGTTAAACGTTAGGAGGTTGTATGCCCTGGAAATACGCATCATCGGGTCTGGTGCTCGCCGCAGCGCTGCTGGCCGGTTGCAGCAGCACGTCGGAGTCTTCGAGCCAGCCTGAGGAGAGCGTCGCCAGTTCCCCGGCCAGTTCCGCTGATGGTTATGCCCGTTGTGACGCGGCAGCGGTGCAGTTCGCTGTCGGCAAGCCGGCGTCAGCGGCATTGCTGGACCAGGCGAAGGCCAAGGCCGGCGCGCAGACCGCCAGAGTGCTCGGGCCCAACGACATCGTGACACTGGAATACCGCTCGGACCGTCTGAACCTGAACACCGATGATTCAGGGAAAGTGAACCGCGTCAATTGCGGTTAACGTCAGCGCATTACGGAATTGCAGGCATAAAAAAACCCCGTCAGTGACGGGGTTTTTTCAGATCGCTGGGATTACTCCGCGCGAACCTGAGCAGCTTGCATGCCCTTTTGGCCTTTTTCAGCCACGAAGGAAACAGTCTGGCCTTCTTTCAAGCTTTTGAAACCGTCGGATTCAATGGCTTTGAAATGTACAAAAAGGTCGTCGCCGCCACCCTGTGGGGTGATGAAGCCGAAGCCTTTTTCATCGTTGAACCATTTTACGGTGCCGGATTGGCGATTAGACATGGTGTATCTCCAGGAACATAATTTTCAGTAGTGCTGTGTTGCTCAGGCCAACTGGGCACACGAGCGCTATCATAGTCGAATTGTGTGAATGCTGGACTTTTTCGATTAGAACTTTGCGTCAGCATCTTCGATATAACGCCCCAAATGGGCCCCGTAGGCCTGTTTAGCCCGGTCGGCGCGTTCAGCGGCGAACCCTTCTTCAACCCCTGAAACCCGCTGAATTCGCGGGCTTCAGGGTGTCGGTCGATAGGTCCTTCTTTACGCCCCGGTCTGGGGCATCAAGGAAATGTAAATTTTTTATTTTTTGCCATTCAGGCAATTTTTGCTCACCGCCGCCTGCAGACGAGAGGTCATATCGGTACTGGGAGGCGTCGTTTTGTCATTGAGCGACGCGATCTCCTTGTCCGAGAAGTTCTGGTTGATTTGTTGAGCGCCGCACTCGCAATGCGCCTTCACTGCACTGGCGTCCATCGATGGATTGCTCTGGGTGGCTGCGGTGGTGCATTCGTTCATGTAGCTGGTCTTGGTTTTCGCATCCATCGCGGCATGAGCGCTGAGGGGCAGTGTCAGGGCAAGCGGGGCGAGAAGGGCGGCAACGCGTAGAAGCTTCATGGTGGATTCCTTTTTGTCGGTGGCCGTCGAGGTGTCAGGCCTTGAACAGGTACTACCGATAATCTGAGGCCCCTGAAGCGCACCAGTTCCGTGGCGCCGCTGCGTCTCGGTTCATTTGCCGATCCCCGTGCAGCGCCCACCACCGTTTAGCTGACCCTGCGGTAACGCTGTGATAGCATGCGCGCCTGCAGATTAGCTCGCATCTCGCGGGGCCCCGTTGCCCTGCTGCAAGTTCTGTCGATTTCGTAAGTTCCAGTCACTCTGGTTCGGTCTTCAGGTTGGCCTTCGGGCTCCTGCCACTGTGAGGCAGGCATACCACCGAATCGCGTACTGGCTCTATCCCACCCACGTGACCTTTGGTAGGGGTCACCACTAGGAGAGGAGGCGCCATGCCAACTATTACTCTTCCCGACGGCAGTCAACGTTCTTTCGATCACCCGGTATCCGTTGCCGAGGTCGCAGCATCCATTGGTGCGGGCCTGGCCAAAGCCACCGTGGCCGGCAAGGTCAACGGTCAACTGGTTGACGCCAGCGACATCATCGATACCGATGCGAGCCTGCAAATCATCACCCCCAAGGATCAGGAAGGCCTGGAGATCATTCGTCACTCCTGCGCGCACCTGGTCGGCCATGCCGTCAAGCAGCTCTATCCGACTGCCAAGATGGTGATCGGCCCGGTCATCGATGATGGCTTCTATTACGACATCGCTTATGAACGTCCTTTCACGCCGGACGACATGGCGGCGATCGAGCAGCGCATGCAGCAGCTGATCGAAAAGGACTACGACGTCATCAAGAAGGTCACGCCGCGTGCGGAAGTGATCGCAGTGTTCTCGGCCCGTGGCGAAGACTATAAGCTGCGTCTGGTCGAAGACATGCCGAACGAGCAGGCCATGGGCCTGTACTACCACGAAGAATACGTCGACATGTGCCGCGGTCCGCACGTGCCGAACACCCGTTTTCTGAAGTCATTCAAATTGACCAAGCTGTCCGGCGCCTACTGGCGCGGCGATGCCAAGAACGAGCAGTTGCAGCGCGTTTACGGCACGGCGTGGGCGGACAAGAAGCAGCTGGCGGCTTACATCCAGCGCATCGAAGAAGCCGAAAAACGCGATCACCGCAAGATCGGCAAGCGCCTGGGCCTGTTCCATACCCAGGAAGAAGCGCCGGGCATGGTGTTCTGGCACCCGAACGGCTGGACGCTCTACCAGGTTCTTGAGCAATACATGCGCAAGACCCAGCGCGAAAACGGCTACCTCGAGATCAAGACGCCTCAGGTTGTCGACCGCTCCCTGTGGGAGAAGTCCGGGCACTGGGCGAACTACGCCGAGAACATGTTCACCACCGAGTCGGAAAACCGCGACTACGCCATCAAGCCGATGAATTGCCCGTGCCACGTGCAGGTGTTCAATCAGGGCCTGAAAAGCTACCGCGAGTTGCCGCTGCGTCTGGCCGAATTCGGCGCCTGCCACCGCAACGAACCTTCGGGTGCGCTGCACGGCATCATGCGCGTGCGGGCGTTCACCCAGGATGACGCGCATATCTTCTGCACCGAAGAACAGATGCAGGCTGAATCCGCCGCGTTCATCAAGCTGACCATGGCCGTCTACGCCGATTTCGGTTTCAAAGACATCGAAATGAAGCTGTCTACCCGTCCTGAGAAGCGTGTCGGTTCCGATGAATTGTGGGATCGCGCCGAGTCTGCACTGGCTGCAGCCCTTGACAGCGCGGGTCTGCCGTACGATCTGCAACCGGGCGAGGGCGCGTTCTACGGTCCGAAGATCGAATTTTCTCTCAAGGATTGCTTGGGTCGCGTCTGGCAATGCGGTACTCTGCAGCTCGATTTCAACCTGCCGATCCGTCTGGGCGCCGAATTCGTGTCGGAAGACAACGGTCGCAAGCACCCGGTCATGTTGCACCGCGCAATCCTTGGCTCCTTCGAGCGCTTCATCGGAATCCTGATTGAGCATTACGAAGGCGCCTTCCCTGCGTGGCTTGCTCCAACTCAAGCAGTGATCATGAATATCACTGATAAACAGGCTGATTTTGCCCTTGAGGTGGAAAAAACATTGGCGCAAAGCGGATTCCGTGCCAAGTCCGACTTGAGAAATGAAAAGATCGGCTTTAAAATCCGCGAGCATACGTTGCTCAAAATTCCGTATCTCCTGGTGATTGGGGATCGGGAGGTTGAAACACAAACTGTCGCTGTGCGTACACGTGAAGGCGCAGACCTTGGCTCGATGCCGGTCGCCCAGTTCTCGGAGTTCCTTGCACAAGCGGTTTCCCGGCGTGGTCGCCAAGATTCGGAGTAATTATTATTAAGCGTGAAATGAGACAAGATAAACGAGCTGCACCGAAAGCCCCGATCAACGAGAATATCTCGGCACGTGAGGTTCGTTTAATTGGGGCTGAGGGTGAGCAGCTTGGGATTGTGTCAATTGAAGACGCGCTTCTTAAGGCTGAAGAGGCCAAACTGGATCTGGTGGAAATTTCCGCCGATGCAGTACCCCCTGTTTGCAAACTGATGGACTACGGCAAATCGATCTTCGAGAAGAAGAAACAGGTTGCTGCCGCCAAGAAAAATCAGAAGCAGATCCAGGTTAAAGAAATCAAGTTTCGTCCAGGGACGGAGGAAGGGGATTACCAGGTAAAACTACGCAACCTGGTACGTTTCCTGAGTGACGGGGACAGGGCCAAGATTTCCTTGAGATTTCGCGGTCGTGAGATGGCCCACCAGGAGCTGGGGATGGAGCTGTTGAAGCGGGTTGAAGCTGACCTGCTCGAATACGGTTCGGTCGAACAGCATCCTAAGATGGAAGGACGCCAGCTGATCATGGTCATCGCCCCGAAAAAGAAGAAATAACCACCAGGGCACGGCAGGCCTTGCGGTTATGTTTATCAACTGAATGCGGAGTATCCGAACATGCCAAAGATGAAGACTAAAAGTGGTGCAGCTAAACGGTTTTTGAAAACCGCGAATGGCATCAAGCACAAGCACGCTTTCAAGAGCCACATCCTGACCAAAATGTCGACAAAGCGTAAGCGTCAATTGCGTGGAAGCAGCTTGCTGCATCCGTCCGACGTGGCAAAAGTCAAGCGCATGCTGCGCCTTTGCTAATTTTGATCAAGAACAGAGGAATTAACTCATGGCTCGTGTAAAGCGTGGCGTCATTGCCCGTAAGCGTCACAAAAAAATTCTGAAACTTGCTAAAGGCTACTACGGCGCGCGTTCACGCGTATTCCGTGTTGCCAAGCAAGCGGTAATCAAGGCTGGCCAATACGCCTACCGTGACCGTCGTCAGAAAAAACGTCAGTTCCGCGCTCTGTGGATCGCTCGTATCAACGCTGGTGCGCGTATCAACGGTCTGTCCTACAGCCGTTTCATCGCTGGCCTGAAAAAAGCGTCGATCGAGATCGACCGCAAGGTTCTGGCTGATCTGGCAGTGAACGAAAAAGCGGCGTTTGCTGCGATTGTCGAGAAAGCTAAAGCCACTTTGGCCTAAGTCCCCGGCAATCACCGGACCCCGCTCGGGGTTCGGTGTTAAACGTCATAAATAGGGGAAGAGCCTTGTAAGCTCTTCCCCTATTTTGTATCTGGAGTCTGTACATGGAAAACCTGGACGCGCTGGTCTCTCAAGCACTTGAGGCTGTGCAAAGCGCCGAAGATATCAATGCCCTGGAGCAAATCCGGGTTCTGTACCTTGGCAAGAAGGGCGAATTGACTCAGGTGATGAAGACCCTGGGGAATCTGCCTGCTGATGAGCGTCCGAAGGTCGGCGCGCTGATCAACGAAGCCAAGGAGCGTGTCACAGAGGTTCTCAATGCGCGCAAGGCGTCGTTCGAGGAGGCCGATCTTGCGGTCAAGCTCGCGGCCGAATCCATTGACGTGACCCTGCCTGGCCGTGGCCAGACCACTGGCGGTCTGCACCCGGTTACCCGTACTCTGGAACGAATCGAGCAGTTCTTCACCCACATCGGCTACGGCATCGCCGAAGGCCCTGAGGTAGAAGACGATTACCACAACTTCGAAGCGCTCAACATCCCAGGCCATCACCCGGCCCGGTCGATGCATGACACTTTCTATTTCAATGCGAACATGCTGCTGCGCACCCATACCTCGCCGGTTCAGGTCCGCACCATGGAATCGCAGAAGCCTCCGATCCGCATCGTCTGCCCGGGCCGTGTGTATCGCAGTGACTCCGATATCACCCATTCCCCGATGTTCCATCAGGTCGAAGGCCTGCTGGTCGACCGCGATATCAACTTCGCCGACCTGAAAGGCACCATCGAGGAATTCCTGCGCGTGTTCTTTGAAAAAGAGCTGGCAGTGCGTTTCCGTCCTTCGTATTTCCCGTTCACCGAACCTTCGGCCGAAGTCGACATGGAATGCGTGATGTGCAGCGGCAAAGGCTGCCGCGTGTGCAAGCAGACCGGCTGGCTTGAAGTCATGGGCTGCGGCATGGTCCACCCCAACGTGCTGCGCATGTCGGGCATCGATCCGGAAGAGTTCCAGGGCTTCGCCTTCGGCATGGGCGTAGAGCGTCTGGCGATGCTGCGCTATGGCGTCAACGACTTGCGCCTGTTCTTCGACAACGACTTGCGGTTCCTCGCGCAATTTCGCTAGGTCGCCCGTAACGAATTCTTTAGGAGAGCAGGATGAAATTCAGTGAACAATGGCTGCGTGGCTGGGTAAGCCCGCAAGTGTCCCGCGACGAGCTGGTTGCTCGTCTGTCGATGGCCGGCCTTGAAGTAGACAGCGTCACCCCGGCAGCGGGCGTTTTCAGCGGTGTTGTGGTGGGCGAGGTGTTGAGCACCGAGCAACACCCGGACGCTGACAAGCTGCGCGTTTGCCAGGTCAGCAATGGCGCCGAGACTTTTCAGGTTGTGTGTGGCGCGCCAAACGTACGTCCCGGCCTGAAGATTCCATTCGCCATGATCGGCGCCGAATTGCCGGGCGATTTCAAGATCAAGAAAGCCAAGCTGCGGGGCGTCGAGTCCAACGGCATGCTGTGCTCCCAAGCCGAGCTGCAGGTGGGTGAGGGCAATGACGGCCTGATGGAGCTGCCGGCCGACGCGCCGGTGGGTCAGGATGTGCGCGTTTATCTCGAACTGGACGACGCGAGCATCGAGGTCGACCTGACGCCCAACCGCGGTGACTGCCTGTCGGTCGCGGGTCTGGCCCGTGAAGTGGGGGCGCTCTATGACGCAGTCGTCACGCGTCCACAGGTGGCAGTGGTTCCGGCCGTGCACGATGAAGTGCGTCCTGTAGACGTGATCGCGTCTGCGGCATGCCCACGTTATCTGGGTCGCGTCATCCGCAATGTCGACCTGTCGCGTCCTACGCCGTTGTGGATGGTTGAGCGCCTGCGTCGCTCGGACGTCCGCAGCATCGACGCCGCAGTCGACATCACCAACTACGTGATGCTTGAGCTGGGTCAGCCGCTGCACGCGTTCGACCTTGCCGAGATCAACGGCGGCATTCGTGTGCGCATGGCGGAAGAGGGCGAAAAGCTCGTGCTTCTGGATGGACAGGAAGTCAGCCTGCGCGCTGATACTCTGGTCATCGCCGATCACCAGCGTGCCCTGGCCATCGCCGGTGTCATGGGTGGCGAGCACAGCGGCGTGTCCGCGACCACTCGCGATATTTTCCTTGAGAGCGCTTTTTTCGATCAAATTGCCGTTGCCGGCAAGGCACGGTCCTATGGCCTGCACACCGACGCGTCCCATCGCTATGAGCGCGGCGTTGACTGGCAGCTCGCTCGTGAAGCCATGGAGCGTGCCACTGGCCTGCTTCTGGAGATCACGGGCGGTGAAGCTGGTCCGGTCATCGAAACCGTCAGCGATCAGCACCTGCCTTCGGTTGAGCCGATCATTCTGCGTGCCGAGCGTATCGAGCAGATGCTGGGCATGAAGATGGACGCAGCGGAAATCGAGCGTCTGCTCACAGCGCTCGGTCTCACCGTCGCGCCTCACGCCATCGAGCAGTGGCGCGTCGAAGTGCCGAGCCACCGCTTCGATATCACCCTCGAAGTCGATCTGATTGAAGAGCTGGCCCGCCTCCATGGTTACAACCGTCTGCCGGTTCGTTACCCGCAGGCGCGTCTGGCACCGCAACCGCGTGCCGAGGCTCGGAGTGATCTGCCAGCGTTGCGTCGTCTGCTGGTGGCTCGCGGTTATCAGGAAGCAATCACTTACAGCTTCATCGATCAGAAATGGTTCGAGCTGTTCAGCCCGGGTGCTGAGCCGCTGCTGCTGGCCAATCCGATCTCGGCTGACATGTCGGCAATGCGCTCGTCCCTGTGGCCGGGTCTGGTGAAGTCGCTGCAGCACAACCTCAATCGCCAGCAGGACCGCGTGCGCCTGTTCGAGAGCGGGCTGCGTTTTGTCGGTCAACTGGAAGGCTTGAAGCAAGAGCCGATGCTGGCCGGCGTGATCTGTGGCAGCCGTCTGCCGGAAGGCTGGGCGCAAGGCCGCGATGTCGTCGACTTCTTCGACGTCAAGGCTGACGTTGAAGCCGTGCTGGGCTTTGCCGGTGCGCAAGATGATTTCCGTTTCGTACCCGGAAGCCACCCCGCGTTGCACCCGGGTCAGACCGCACGTATCGAGCGTGGCGGGCGAGAAGTGGGCTACATCGGCGCACTGCACCCGGAACTGTCCAAGACCCTGGGCCTTGATCGTCCCGTGTTCGTCTTCGAGCTGGTTCTGGCTGAAGTGGCGACCGGTCGCCTGCCGAAATTCCATGAGCTTTCACGCTTCCCGGAAGTGCGTCGCGACCTGGCGCTGCTGGCTGATCGTGATGTTTCCGCGACCGCCGTGCTGGACGTTATTCGTGAGAATGCAGGGGAATGGCTCACAGACCTCAGGCTGTTTGATGTTTACCAGGGTAAAGGCATTGATCCGCTTAGAAAAAGCCTTGCAGTCGGCTTGACCTGGCAACATCCATCGCGCACTCTTACCGACGATGAGGTAAACGCTTCGACGCAGCAAATTCTCACCTCGCTAGAGGCAAGGTTAAACGCCACGTTAAGGATGTAGCGTATGGGGGCTCTGACGAAAGCTGAAATGGCCGAACGTCTGTACGAAGAGCTAGGCCTGAACAAACGAGAAGCCAAGGAACTGGTCGAGCTGTTCTTTGAGGAAATCAGGCACGCTCTGGAAGATAACGAGCAGGTCAAATTGTCCGGATTCGGCAATTTTGATCTGCGCGATAAACGCCAGCGACCGGGTCGAAATCCCAAGACAGGGGAAGAAATCCCGATTACCGCTCGCCGTGTGGTCACCTTTCGCCCAGGGCAGAAACTGAAGGCCCGAGTTGAGGCTTATGCTGGAACCAAGTCATAACGACGAGCTACCGCCTATCCCCGGCAAGCGCTACTTCACCATTGGTGAAGTCAGCGAGCTCTGCGCGGTCAAACCGCACGTTCTGCGTTATTGGGAGCAGGAGTTTCCTCAACTCAACCCGGTCAAGCGCCGCGGAAACCGCCGGTATTATCAGCGACAGGACGTGCTGATGATCCGCCAGATCCGCGCGCTGCTTTACGATCAGGGCTTCACCATTGGCGGCGCGCGTTTGCGCATGTCCAGCGATGAGGTCAAGGATGATTCGCTGCAGTACAAGCAGCTGATCAAACAGATGATTGTCGAGCTGGAAGACGTGCTGGTCGTGCTGCGTAAATGACTTCACGTGGTAAGCCGAAATACTTCCATCATTCAAAAGCTTAGGGTATATTCCTCGACGCTTTCGCAAGAACCCGTAATACAGAAGTAGCAGTGAGTAACGCCTAGTCGGGGCGTAGCGCAGTCCGGTAGCGCACTAGCATGGGGTGCTAGGGGTCGAGTGTTCGAATCACTCCGTCCCGACCATATTTTGCAAAGGGAATCAGCCACTTACCGGTTCGATTCCCTTCTTCGTTTTTGGCTTGCGCAAAATCCGCGCAAAACTGGCGCAAAACTATCCGGTGATATCGCTGATATCGAGGTCCGGAATGGCCTCCGACCAGATCACCTCAGCGTGCTCCTTCTGGTAGTTTTTGGTCATCTCCTCGCTCGCGTGCCCGGCGATCTTCTGCCCATCTTTCCCGGCTTTCTTGTACAAGTGCAGCGACAGTGCCCTGACTTCGTGGAAGCCTGGCATCTCTTCTTCCTTCCATCCCTTGTAGCAATCCGCTGCCTCCCTGGCGTCCTTGAATGCGCGCGTCAAGTAACGCTCCTCAACCTTAGTCCAGTGCTCTTTGGTCTCAGCCTGCTTCTGTTTCTTCCGATCAGGTCTGCGGTGCACCAGGAAAGGGGAGACGACGTTGTCACGGCAATGGCTGATCATTCGCTGCAGCTCGGGCGTCACCCTGAACCTGATCCACGCCGCGTCACTGGCCTTCGAAGTCTTCTGCTGCACCACATAGAGATAGCCGTCTTTCACGTCTTCGAACTTCATCGCGAGGATATCGGTGCGCCGCTGCGCAGTGATCAGTGCAAGATCGATCGCATTTTGCAACCAGGAGGGTGCCTTCTCCCTGATCGCCTTGAGGCCGTCGACTGTATGCCGTTTGCGGGTTTTCTTCTCGATACGATTGATGGTGCTCGCCGCAGGGTTGTCGGGGCACAACCCCTTGGCCGCCGCGTGATTAAAAATGTCGATCAGCAGCGCCCGGCACTGGTTGGCTGTGCGCGGCGTCAACAGGTCGAGCATTTGCGCGATCATGCGGATCGAGATCTGATCGACAGCCTTTCCTTCGAACTCACGTCGGAATCTGCGGAAGTGCACGGCGTAAAGTCCGAGCGTTCCCGTCGACAGCTCGCGCGGCGGCAGCACGTTCTTCTCGTAATCATCCAGGAAGGCGGTGAACAGCTCGGCTGATTCACCCAGTACCACGCCGACCAGGTCGGCGCCCTGCATGAATGCTAAGTTCAGTTGCTTGGCCGCATCCACAGCCTTCACCCGGTCGGAGCCGAACTGAAACCACTTTCCATCAGTCGGGCGCCGGTACCGGTATGTGCCGCGCCGGTCATCCAAGTAAAGGTTCTGCGGCAAGCCTTTGTTCGACTTGTTGCGCGGCCGTGGGACCATCATGCAGCTCCTTTCAATACCATCGCGACGAGATCGTTGCCGGCGGCTTTGTTGAATGCCGCCCAGTCGATATACCAGAGTTTGCCGATCTGCTCGCCTGGAAGCTTGCCGTCTCGGATGTAGTTGCGGATTGCCTGGGGGCAGGGCGGTGTTCCGTTTTCGCCCCAGCGCCGCCGCTGAAATTCGCTGATCTTGATCAGTTCACGCTTCATGGGATGCCTCTTCCCCGTCCGGGGTCTATGCGGGGTTGAGTGGTTTCGTTGCCTTTGCGATTGCAGCCTTGCCATCTGCGATGATTTCGTTCAGCGCTTTGAGTCCGGCATATCCGTCATTGCAGTTCACCGGGTAGTCCAGATCCCACTGGATGAGGCGCTGGGCAATAGTCAGCAATTCGGGCGACGCGGATACCAGTGCGGCGTCCTCCGGGTTCTGACATGCGAAATAGCCGTCCACGTTCTGCAGGAACAGGTTTTCCTGTCCGTGCCTTCCTTCGAACGTCACGCAATCGGTCATTCGGTGGTGAACAGTCCAAGGCTTGGGTGTGTTTTTCTGAGGCATGGGAGTACTCCGCCCGCCGTACACCGGCAGGCATGTTGATAGATGGGGAGGGGGTTAGGCTTTGCTGGCGCGCTTCAGCTTCTCGTCCAGCTTTTTCATTTCATGCTGAACGCGGGGCAGGTCGCAGACATGGCAGACCGTGTTGCGTGTCGGCACCTTGTTGAATCGGGTGACCTCGATTGCGTGACCGCACTCGAGCAACAGGGCTCGGGTGCGGGTTCGATGGATGACTGACTTCGCGGTATTTTTGGTGATAATTTCTTTCACCACGACGTCGACGTGGATGAAGGTCTCGCCCACTATCTTGCGTCGAGCGTCCGGGAACGCTTGTTCGCTCACGCCGCCACCTGCTGAATATTCGACTCAACCCATTCCCGCATGCGCACCCAGCGCTCTTCAGGCGTTTCCGCGTTCCAGCTGCCCTCGTCGTTCATGAAGACAATCTCAGCGGCAAGCGCCGGAGCGATGCCGAACGCCTTTGCCACGTCTTCACGATCATCAGGGTCAAGGCCTTCCATGTTGATGCCGCGCTTTGCCCCAAGCACGCCGATCGTGCAGAACTGCCCATCAGCCTCCAGGACGTCAGCGACCAAGCGCTTTTCGGGCATGGCATCCATTGCGTCGCGAAGTTCAAGCAGGAACGCCTGGCCGCGCTTGCCCTTCATGGCCGAAGTGACTGCGCCCCGCCAGCAGATCAGGCTCCAGTTTTCGCAATCGTCGCTGTATCCGCTGCGGCTCATGGCTTTTCCTTCTCGAAATAGAACACCACTGGCGCCGCCGTCTCGACGACCAGGCCGTATGCCTTCGCGAGTCGGTAGATGGGGTGGTAGAGGTTGAGGCTGTTGACATGGCCCACCAGGTAAGTGCGCCATGCCTCCAGAGGCATTTGGGACTTGCTCAGATTGCAAGGCACGCAGGCTGGCATCATGTTGTCCAGGTTGTGGTTCTGCGGGCGCTCGGCCTTGCCTTCCCAGCGATGACTTGTTCCGCGCCGAACGGCTTGCAGGTGGTCGGCGTGCCAGCGGTCACCAAGTTCGATGCCGCAATATGCGCAGCGGCCGCCGTATTTCATGCGGGCCTGCTCGCGCTCCAGCTTTTTCAAGCGCACAGATGTCTCCTCGCCGCATAAGCAGCAGGCAATAGGGATAAGGGGGGAGACTGGCGATCCGACTCGATGAATGAATGCTTCAGCGATGGCTCGGATGCATTGGAGAGCAATTTTCGGTTGCTTCACGTTTGAGGATACCCACATGCAGTCCGCTCAAAATTTCACAAACGCAGCGCAGCAGTTGATTTTGGTACTAGAGGACGCAACCGCTGTCATGTCAGGGTTGATCTCGGCATCATCAATAGGTACTCACGAATGGAAATCGGCGGTAAGCGCGCAACAGGAAGCGTTCGTTGAGCTACACCTTCATCTCAGTAAGGCTGCCGCCTAATCGCGGTAGGCATTAGGGGTAGGGTGGAGCCGAACGGGCGGCGGGGTTACTGCGGGATTGCGCGGTCGCGTCGCTTGCGGAACTCGTACACCATGCCGCGCAGTTCCTTCAGTGCCTCGTGCAGGTCGGCGCGGGCCGAATCAACCAACTCAGCGAGCTTGCCTTCGCCGTCGTCACCGCGTTCATCCACATTCATTTGAGCTAGCGAATAGGCCTGGTACGCCTCGTGGACACTGTCCGCTGCTTTGGCAAGGTAGCCGGCGTGCTCGATCGCGTAATCCTGCGGCGTCCGCTCCTTCACCACTGCGCGGCCATCCCCGCCGCGACAGTACGCCAGCCGCTCTGCAGGACAACCGCTCAACCGCTTTGCTTGATTGCTCATAGCCCCTCCTGCGGCGTAAAAATGCCGTTTGCTGGAATGACGGCCATACCGAGATGGATGGCGAGTTCAATTTCTACGTTGGCGCCGCGGGACTGACGCCAGTCCGGAAGGAACGCCACTGTGTCGCAGGTCAGCATCTGACGGATCGCGTCACGCATGCACATGTGCCAGGGCGCGTCGGCCTGCAGCGGGTTCTCGACGGTGTAACCGAGGGCGCGGAGGCGGGCGGCTTCTGCATTGAATGCGGGGTAGTTGTAATCGGGCAGGCCCGTCATGGGCCCGCTGAGGTAGATGCGTTGCATGGGGGTGTCCTCGATTAGGCCGCGCCCGTGAGAGCCAGCTGCTCATCACCGCCGCGCGTCAGCCCGGCGTGCAGCTCGACCCTCTGGCCCGCGAGCATCCCGGCGATCTGGGCGTTTAAATCCAGCTCGACGCCCTTGCTTTTCCGGGACTCTCTGATGTCTTGGGCAGCAAGGTATTCACTGATCAAAGCCTTGTCCTGCGCTTGCACTGAGACGAGGTCTTGGCCAGTGGCGGGGCGCCCGGACAAATCGTCGTCGGCTTGAGGAATAAGGGCTTTCAGTTTGGACTGAACCTCCCAAACCCACGCTAACGCGAAGTGGTCGCCAGCGGTTGCAGCTGAATATTGGCTGCGATGAACACCAGCCCTTACGCCCGAGCAATACTCTTTGCGCGCCTGGGTGAGCTTGGTCAGCAACGCTTCATATGCATACAGCGCGATGTTCTGTGCGGGTGAAACGCCAACAAACGTCGCGCACTCAATGAATTCGTCTTTCGAATGACTCCATTTTCGGCGGCGTAGTGTTGTGCAGCTGAATGCATCGGCGACGGCGATGCTCAGCTGCTGATCCCAAGCGGGACGCCGCCGGACACGGACAAATGCCGACTCAACTTCTCCCACATCGCTCAGCTGCACGTCCATTTCCGTGAGGCGGTATTCCCGCATCAGCGCCTGAGCCTGGCGAAGCGCAGTCGCGGCCTCGTTCTCGTTGGCGCTTTGGGCCAGAGCTAGGCAGTGCTTGATCTTGCGGATCGCCCGCTCAAGCTTTTTATCGTCAATCGGTTCGGTGGTCATGCGGGATCCTCGCCAGTGGCGTGATTCGACGTTGGGAAGGGGTGATGCGTTTAGAGCGCCATCTCGGTCTGCATTTCTCGCAGCCACACCGGAGAGCTGTTGTGCGCTTCGATCCGGTCCGCGATGACGTTGGCGCGCTGGCCGGCGGTTGGCGGAGCATACATTCCGAAACGGCTGATGCTTCCACCGTTCACCGCAGCGTTCGTCGAGTCGGCGGAGGCGAAGGGCAGGCGCTGGAAGATCGCCGGGTCGAGCATTCGTAAACCGTGCAGCCGGCATGAAGGACGGCCTTGGTCGTCACAGATGGCGTCCATCGCGGCGCCCATCCGCTTCCACCATGAGCCTGTGCCGGGTGCTGCCCATTGTCCGGAGCTGCCCAGGGCCACAGTTCGCCAGCACTGCGCTAGACGTTGCAGTCGTTCAAGCGACTCATGCAAGTGCCAGACGGGCACGCCGCGAAGCTCCTCCGGCCACTGCCGAACCAAGTCATCATTGGCCTCTTCGTCGCCGTCGATGACGTCCGGGATGAGCGCCCAAGTGAATCCAGGATGTCGGTGCCAGTCTTCGACCCAGCGCGTGTAACCCTCGACGTCTACCTGGCCGCCCTTCTTCCACACGGAGAACGCGCCGTTGTCGAAGACGAACGACTTGCACACATCAGCCACAACCCCTAAGTCATCTTTGCGGGGGAAGGGCACCAGTGCGTGTCGGCCCGCGAGGAACTTGGCAGCGTCCTCGCGCTTACCGCCGACTGGCGTGCCGTGGTAATGGATCATGGTTCGATTCCATGCGATGGGAAAAATGGCCTACGCTTACCGCTCCACAGGAAGGGATACGGTCATGAGCGAAGACGACAGGTTGATTTATTCAATCGCGCTTGAGGCGGTGCTTTCGGCGGCGCGATCTCAACACATCGATATCGATGAGCTCTGTGAGACTGCAATTGAGTCACTAATGGTTGTTCCGAACGGTGTGTCACCAGCCGTTGCGCTGGCCATCAACGCGATAGAGAAGGCGGCGGAGGTGTTGGATTATGACGACCCAGAGACAGAGTGAAGAAGTCGGCTTAGGCCCGTGATCCGTTGCCGCTTTAGACGGTCGTGTTCAATTGCCGGATTCAGAGGTTTTCTGCTGAAAAAGGCACCCGATTACTTAGAGGCATAGCACACGTCATCTAGGGCACCGCACTCCGTCGCACGTATCAGCTCCCCAAAAGTGATTTGGGTTGAGTTCCGCCTATGCTTACCGCTCCACAGGAAGGAAAACGGTCATGAGCGAAGACAGGGAAAGGGCGTTGTTGCTGGCGCTGAAAGCGGTTTTGAACGTGTCACGGAAGCACGGCATGAATCTCGATGAGCTGTCCGAGGCGGCCGCTGATGAACTCTTGATGTACCGCGCCTATGACGCCGAGCACGTGCCGATGGCTATCATCGAGATAGAAGTTGCGGCCGATGCACTGCAAACCCATTAATCCCAGCGTCTTATTAACGGGATTATCGCCTACGCTTACCTCACCACAGGAAGGGATACGGTCATGAGCGAAGACAGGGAAAGGGTTTTACGGATTGCGCTGAAGGCGGTGCTGGTTGCTGCGCAGGAATGCTGTGTCGATATCGACGAGCTCACGGAGTTGGCGATTCAGTCGATGTACGGCGAGCAGTTCTACGATGCAGAGGATGTGGGTGAGGCCTCAAGCGCAATCGAGTCGGCAGCGGATGCGCTGCCGTTGATCCACTGATTGTCAGGTCTGCGTGACGTCCAGCAACGGATGTTACGCGTGCTCGACAAGGGGTTTCTGTCGTCATGGTGGCGAACAGGCTGGTGGTAGGCTATACGTGGTGCCCGGCACGGGGTCGGGCTTAGGAGTAATGAATGTCAGTTTTATCACGCGAGTCTGACGGCGTAGTCGCTGTGCAGGTCTCGAACTATGGCCTAAGCAAAGGCTGGGATATCTTAGACATCGACGCGCGCGGTAGGTCATTGATGCCTTTACGCGAAGGAGAATTCAAAACGAAAGATCAGGCCGTTGCCGCTGGCCTTGCCCGAGGTCACGCAGCTTTGAAGGCTGACAACACTTCGCCTGGCATATAAGGATCATTCTGCAGTTACACGCAAAGCCTCTTGCTGATAGTCACCTCGATTTTCCGCGCAACGATTGGCTATAACGTTGTTCCGTGGCGGGTGTCCTCGCAGGTCTTCAGTATGTATAACATCCAGCGCTGAACGTTATGCCTCCGTCACGGGCCGTATGCTGCGCGCAATGCCGTCAGTTTTGGTTAGGGCGCCTTTTTTCACCATTCTCACGATTCGGTCGCCGATCGCATTCACGTTCACGCGCTGGGCCTTGGCGATCTCCGCGATAGTCGGCGAGTAGCCATGCTGAGCGATATACCCGGCGATGAACGCCAAGGTCTCTGTCTGCACTGGGGTGAGTTCATTCTTCGTCTGCATCCGGATCCGCCTGGGCCTTGCCGGCCGCTTTCAACTGGCGCGCTAGTCTTGGAGTAACTACAAAATCTGACGCGCTAGGTTTGCGTAGCCGGCGCGCCTGCTCTTCGCGAGGTGCTGCAAGAAATGACAGCGCCAGATCCTGCCACAGCTCCTGGATCTGCTTGTAGCCGTGATCCTTCATCGCAAGCGTCATGCCCGACCGAGTGCCCACTGGAACATCGACCTCCAGAGTTTCGATCCCGAGCTTCTCCTTCTCCTCTTTCTGGCGCCGACGGTAGTCCGCCGAGTGCTTCGCCGCTGCTGTCTTTTCCATCGGGTGGATCTCCGATCTGTTGCGCTGGCAGGTTTAGCCAGGTCTGGCGCCGACGCTGATTGGCGCACTTGAATAGACGCCGCATCATGTGGCCGCGGTGAATGTGATGTCGTGCTCTCGCGCGGTGAGTGCGACGGTGCGGGTATCGATGCCGATCTTCATGCCGATCTGGCGCGCGTCAAGGCCGGCCTCGGCCAGCGCGCGAATCCGCGGTGCACGCTTCGCGCGATTGGCCTTCAGCGTTTCCAGATGATTCGTGGTGCCCAGCAGCGGCGCGTTGGCGCTGACGCCCTGGTCAATTTTCTGGATACGATGGCCGGTGGCGAGAATGTGGTCGATCTGGGCGGACAGTTGCGCGATGGCCTGCTTGTGCTGATCCGGCACGTTCTCGCCGATCATTGCACCAGCCTCAAGTTGGGCTGCGCATCGAGTTTCTGCGCGAAGTTCACAGCCTCTTTCCAGGTGTCGAACGTGTCGAGCAAGTTGCCGGTCGCGACTTCGAACACGTTGTAGCAGTTGCGCGCTTTACTCCGCACTTGGAAGCGCATCTTGCTACCTGGCATTGCCCGGTCGGTTCGCTTGCTGAACTCTCCTCGGGCGATGCTTGAACGCTGGAGCAAATCCCCCAGCTCGACGATGCGGTCTTGAAATGCCTGATGCATGGCGATTCCTCTTGTGGTTGTGCGTGTACTCGTTAGCACTCTGGCCGCCTGACATATGCCGAGTGGGCGCAGGGGAGAGTGCTGACGGGTAAACGCTGGGTGAAAAAAAGCCCTGACAGTGCAGGGCTTCTCACATCTCGCTGGTTCACAACGCCTCCGTACATGAACCTTGCTTGCCGGCGCCGCCTGATGCGGTAGGCCGGTTGCTATTTGTTATTTCATGGCGGTCATCCTCTGTTTAGTTGATGTTGTTGTCGCAATGTCGCGCGACCGATTGATGTCTGTTGCTATGATGGTCAGACCGAGGTCGATGTTCTAGGAAGGAACGCTCCATGCTCTCCAGTCTCGAATTGCGCCACATCATCGAGTCAAGTTTCTTGCCTCAGAAATGTATCTGCACAGTCAACACTGTCGGCACCATGACGATTCAGCTCGTGAATCCTTCAACGGACGAGGTGGGTCTGACCGTGCCTGGCATTCCAATATCCAGCTTGACCACAATGAGGGCCGTTTCCGACCTCGTTGCTCAGGTCAAGGAGGAATACAGACTGGTACAGCTGACCCACAGGGATTCCGGATCCAGCTTCAACCGTCAGCGATAGCACTTCATAGCGCGGCAAGGTGCTTCGCCCACGCACATTGGCAGTGCTTAACGGGTGGACTCTCCGCATCGGGCTACGATCTTCGAGGGCGAGCCCTCAACCTGCCGTATTTGATGCCCCGTGCTGGGCTGGCAGGTAACCGGTATGCACGTTCCGGCAAGATCGCACCCCGATGCGGCCTGGTCAGCGTTCAAACGTTCCAGGGTATCGGGCAGTTTTCGTCAGGCTGACGCTGGCGCTGGTTGTCCTATCGCCAATCGGACTCAATCTCGGCGTGCCGGGCCAGCAGCTCGCCGATTAGCCGAAGACGTTCTTGCCCGGTCAGCTGCCGGGCAGCGTGAAACAAACCCTCGTAGAGGTCGCCGGCGAACTCGGCGCCTTTCTGCTCGCCTTCGATCAGGTAGGAAATTTGCAGAGGCGTAGTGGTCATGATGTTTGCTCTGGTTGATTTCCCGTCTGGCCCTGTTTCCAAGGCCAGCCAGTGAAATCTTTCCCATTACCGCCGGGGTGGCGGGGCGCACTGCTTGCCGGGTCATTCACGCGGTTCTGACGTCTCGTCATCGATCAGCCGTCCAGGGTTTTCCCTGTCGTTGGCAGGCTTTCCTCGTTCACCTGTCTGATCGCCGGTCGCCGGTAGAGGCAATGCGGTCTGTTGATTTGTTGTGGCTGGTTTTTTAAAGAGCGATATCTAATCCGTGAGGCCCTCGGCAGGGCTGATTCGTTTCGATGGGTGAACAATAAGCCAATGCCTAATTTGTGTAAATAGCTAATGCCTAATTATTTTCCTTCGGGCGTGAAAAAGCCCGCTCAGTGGCGGGCTTGGTCGATAGAGGATGGCTTACGCGACGGCTAAGAGCCTTTCAGCAGCCTCGATGGCGCTTTGAACCTGAGTTACCCGTACCCTGTGTTCGTCGCACGCCTCCTCAAGCGTGTTGATTGACCTCTTTAGAGAGTCTATTTGCTTAAGGCTGTAGGTCGGATCGTCAAAACTTGGTCGGAATACCACCAGCTCGAAGTGAGTCCTGGCCAGCAGCTGTTGCTTTTCCCTGGCTACTCGAAGGTCAAGAATTCGAGCCTTATTGTGCTCAAGGTAACTGGAAAGCCCGCGCCCAGGAATTAGGCGGCCGGTGTTCATGGCTACCTTTTCGCTAAGGAAAAAGAAACTCAGGGGCTTCGAAGGCTCTGAAATCACAAATTTCTGATTGAAGAATCGCTCAAGTCGCGGATCTCGTTGCACAGCCGCAGCCTCGAACTGTTTAGGCCAGCGGTCGTCTGCTGGAACCAGAATAGTCCCTGGCGGGGACTCGGGCAGTGGGGATAGATCAAGCGCAGCAAGACTGGCTGTCATGGCGACTGCTTGTCTCAACAAGCCGGCCATGTCCTTCGACGCAGTTCTGCGAGGAGGGCTTACGGTAACCCCTGAAACTGGGGGTGCCCAGCCCTCAAATCGCTGACTAGATCTAAGATGCATCTCTAGATCGCGCGCAATCATTTCGATAAGCGCCGAGAAAGCAGAGGCCCTCGTGCCAAACATTGCCTCGATCACGTGCGGCCTGATTGCTGGTGAGACCTTCACGGCCCCATCATCCGCAACGGCCGCTACCGCGACGGTTAGACGCTCCCCAGACGACATCATTGGCTCAAGGTAGACAGATGCCCACGCGCCACTGTACGTCGGCTTATTCGGCACCCTTGAGAGAAGAGAGTCAAAACTGAATAGATCAGACATTTAGCCTCCCTTGGTCCGGGTTCACCTTTATAGCCATCAGACTGCTCAGAACGAGTAAGCGTTCGTTGATGAATGATGTTAGCCGATTCTGAACATCCTCTGTGCACACTCCGTCGATTGAAGCTCGGGCGGAGGAAGCCTCCTCAGGGTGTCTAGTCGCGATCCATGCATCTGAGTCCTTGAGCAGCTTTCGCTTGCCCAGATCACCCTCAGGCAGTGCCTCCAAGAGGATATCAAGCAAGGTATTGCTGTGGTGCTGGGACATTTCATCACCGGAAGCCATACCCGATGGTAGACACATATCGTGATCTACTAAGGTAAAATCCAGGCCGTCGAACAGGATATTCCCGTCATGCCTGTCAGAATTCACCAGTAATTCATCAAAGCAAGCAGCGGGTAGGATTGCAGGCCAAGCCAATAGCTTCTCTCGTATCGTCGCGCTATCGGTAGAGATAAATTTCGCAAGGTTCGGGTGTCCAACATCGACACTGCCATAAAGCCACCCTAGATCATCATCAAAGATCATCAAAGGCTCGGGAATGGGCAGGCCTATGCCTCTGCCGTACACCGCGCACAATATTTCAACAGCCAGGGCTCGAGCTCCCAGCTTTTTCGCGATTACCGATATCTCGCCACTATCGGTCTCCGCCATGCCTCGTACAGGGGCGTTTACGCCGTCATCAAGACAGACATATCCGGGTAACAATCTCCCTATCCTGACAGGTGGCGCAGGCTTAGCGTTTTCCATAACCACAACTCCGAATACGACGCTGCTTTAAAAGCTGCGGCCGGTCCACCAGTAGATAATTTGGGCAAGGATCGTGATATCTGATTCGCGATCACCTGGGACATCAATAGCGGGGTATTGCGTGTTGTCGGAGATGATCGTTAGGCCGTCAAGGCCCCGCTGTATACGCTTGATTTGGAGTTTTCCGCGCATCAAAAAGAAGTAGATCGCATCGTCCTCGACCGTCGTCACCCCGGAATCAACCAGAACGGCATCGCCGCTTCGTATCGTGGGAGCCATGCTGTCGCCACGCCCAGAAATCAGCTTGAGATTGTCGATTTTGGTGTAGGTGAGGTTCTGGCGCACCCAATTGGCGTCCAGGCTCATGTGCTCGACGACCATGTGCATTTCGGGTGGCTCCGTGCCTGGCCCCATCGAGCCTTCCACGTCGTAGCGCGGAACGTCGATCACAGACCGATAGCTCGTGATCTTCTGCGCCAATGCTGCGGGCAAGCCCTCGACGCTGATGGTCTCAGAGGCATTGATAGAGGGATTCATCTGCAGCGATGCCCAGCCATCCAGCCCCCAATGAGTCGGCGGCACGACATCTGAGAAGTAGGTGATCAGGTCCATGAGTTTGGCCTTATCAATCCTGCCAAATTTCACCCAGCCTTGAACCGAAGGAGGGGCGACAAGGAAATCATCCGCCAGCTTCTTCTTCGATACACCCTTTTTCATCCGCGCTGACTCTATCGCCGCGCCTAATTCTTTACCTGTAAGCATTGCCTAATTAAGCCTTTTCACTTGATGGTTAGGCAATAGCTTGTCTTTCGATTAGCTGATGCCTTATATTGGCGCTGTAAATCAATTGGAGTGAACCCATGAAACCAGCAGAAGCGGTGCGAGAAGCATCTCGTTTGCTCGGGAGCCAGGCCGAATTGGCCCGGCAACTGGCTGTTCGCACGCCCACTGTTAGTCAGTGGTGTTCGGGCGACAGACCAATCCCAGCGGCGAGAGCGTTGCAGATCGAGACTTTGACCCAAGGCCAAGTGAAGCGGGCAGACCTCTGTCCCTCGTTCCCTTGGGCCCAGATGGCGGCCTGATCATGTCGACGAACCAATTAAGCCAAGAACAGGTTGTAAGGTCCCGCAAGAATTACCACTTCATCGTGCAGAAGCTTGCATCGGTGGGGAATGCGCCGGTCGCGGTTGCAGTGGGTTGCGACGAGGCGACGATCAGCCGCATGAAACCGGAGAAGTTTGAGCAGTTCGCTCAGATCCTGGCCGTGCTCGACCTGAAGATTGTTCCGGCTGAGATGCGGTGCTTTAACGAGCGCGATATCGAGATGTTGATCCACGCATCGAAGCGCTGGATGGAGCACATCCACGGCGTTGACCAATTGCAAGAGGAGTGATGCAGAAGCGTCAGCCCTCACAGCGCCCGAATTTCAGGCACAAAAAAGCCGACGGTCGAGGTCGGCTCTTTCTACAGCGTTAGCGAGGTTGATTATGCACATCACGAACACCCAGAGCAATACCCACCCTGACTCGTCAGTTTCCCACTTTCCGCAGGCAATGACGCGTCAGGTCATGTCGTCTCGCGAGATCGCCGATCTGACCGGTAAGCAGCACAAGAACGTCAAGCGAGACATCGCGTTGATGCTAGCGGACCTGCAAAAAGATGCGCTCAGTTTTGAGCGCACCTATTTGGACGGTCAGAACCGCAACCAGACCGAGTACCTGCTCGACCGCGAGCACACCGACTGCCTTCTTACCGGATACAGCGCGCCGCTGCGGATGGCCGTTGTTCGTCGCTGGCGTGAACTGGGAGAGCGAACCGTGCCCCTCATCCCTGCTACTTACGCTGAGGCGCTGCAGGTTGCTGCTGATCAAGCCAAGGAAAGCCAACGCCTCCTTGGTGTGATTGAGCTTCAAGCGCCAAAGGTCGCGGCCATTCAGCGTCTTGCTGCTGCCGAAGGCGCGATCTGCATTACTGACGCTGCGAAACAACTCGGCATCGCTCCGTCGAAGCTCTTCGACTGGCTCCAGGAGCACCGCTGGATCTACCGCCGCGGTGATGCGACTCGCTGGATCGCCATGCAGCGGCGTATCCGTGAGGGCTTCCTAAAACACAAGGTAACTGCCCTCAAGCCCGACACTGAAACCGGCATCGAGCGAGCCGCATATCAACCCCTCGTAACCCCGAAAGGCCTGACATATCTAGCCGAGAAAAATATTGGAGTCGCGCTGTGAGTGTTGAAGCAATGTCGTGGGCAATGAAGATACCGACGGACTCCCTGCCAAATCCTGCGGCACGTCACGTGCTGCTGTGCATGGCGAACTACGCAGGTCCTGAAGGTCAGGGTGCCTTTCCATCTGCGCTGAGGATATCCAGCCAGACGGGCCTTTCAGAGCGCACTGTGCGGCTGAAACTCGACGAGCTGGAGCAAGCGGGCTTCATCGCTGAGGGCAATCAAGCCATTGCCGCTGCCTACATCGATCGCCGTGACCGCCGCCCAGTGGTGTACGACCTCCAACTTAAACGGGGTGCAAATGCTGCACCCCGTAAAGAGCGGGGTGCAGATAACCGCACGGGGTGCAGCTCACAGCAGAACGGGGTGCAGGAAAACGCAGAACGGGGTGCAGCAGCTGCACCCAATACATCACTTAACCATCAATTAACCGAAGAGCAGCAGCTGCAGCGCGATTTGGCCGCTGAGATTGCCGAGCAAGACCTCGCCGCCGCTGAGTGCCCATCGCCGAACCAGCGCTTCGCCATGTTCGCTGCTTGGGAGCCAAACGCCAAAGCCTTGGCCGACCAGATCGCAATCGCCGGCATCCCTGCCGACGCAGTGCCGGATGCAGCAGTCCGATCGTTCAAGGGTTTCTACGCTGCACGCCCTGGCACTGTCGACTCTGCGCCTGGCTGGTGTTATCGCCTGGTGCAATGGGTCAAGCGGGAGCGAGTCAAAGCGGCCGGCCAAGGCCAGGCCCCGGATTTTGACGACACCAGTTGGGCTGAAAACATGGGGAGTCTCTGATGAAGTCCGTCGCGAGCATCATGCAGCAACTGCCGAACGTTCCATCTGCCGAGGTCGTGCCGCTCAAGATCGACGCCGGCACGGTTCAGGTCATCAACGCTCTGTTCCGCGAGCTGATGGCGATCTTCCCAGCCTGGAAGCAGGCATGGCCTGATCAGGCTGCGGTCGATGCGGCCAAGGCTACTTGGACCAAAGCGTTCATGGCCGAGAACATCACCCGCATCGAGCAGATCCGCTTCGGCATCGAGCAGTGCCGCAAGCTTGGTTCCGACTTCGCACCGAGCGTGGGCAAGTTCATCAAGCTGTGCCAGCCAACCCCGGAAATGCTCGGCATCCCATCGCTGGAGAAGGCTTTCCGCGAGGCCTGCCGCAACGCTCACCCATCCATGGCCGGGCAGGGCAAGTGGTCGCATCAGGCTGTCTGGCATACGGCGAAGGAGTGCGGCTTTGAACCGCTCAATCGCCTCGAAACGTCGCTCGCCATGAAGCTGTTCGAGCGCAACTACGTGATCACCGTCCGCCGCATGATCGAGGGTCTGCCATTGCAGGTGATGCCCTTGGCCCTACCGGCCCGCGCTGAAGCCCGTCGCACTCCCGATATCGGAAACAAGGCCTTGGCCGAACTGCGCGCCCGCCGCGCCGGAGCATCAGCATGAGCGATACCAGACTTGCCGCGCCTGACCCCGCGGCGTTCCGTTACGCGGTCTACGCGTGCTCCTCGAAGATCGATCTGTCCACTCCACCAGATCCCGCTGTCGCGCTATTCGATCGCAAAGGCGTCGCCGAGTCGTTCGGCCGGTTGATGTGGCCCAGCACCTTCGAAGTCGTCGACCTGATGGAGGTCGCACGATGAGAAAGATCAAGGCGCTCGCCAGTGTCGCCCGGTGCTTCATCGTTTTCATGGGGGCCAGCTACGACGGGTCTGTTCCTCCAGTTGAATCGCAGTTCGGAGCGTGGATGTGATGACCAAGCAGACGAAGTTCACCAAGGCGGCGCGCGGCCGCGACTGCCAGATCCGAATCCCGGGCGTGTGCAACGGCGACCCCGAAACCACGGTGCTGGCTCACCTGCGCATGGCCGGCACGCGCTGCGGCACCGGACTCAAACCGCATGACCTGCAGGCCGCCTGGGCTTGCTCGGCTTGCCACGACGCCGTCGACGCGCGCAAGTCGTGCGGCTTCAGCCGTGAAGAACTTCGCACGATGCACATGGAAGGCATGGTGCGGACCATCGACATTCTGGTCAGCGAAGGGACGGTGGCAGCTTGAACAGCCCAGCAATGATGTTCGGCGGAGTACCAGTGATTATTTCTGAGCACCTGCCCACTACGAAAACGATCAAGTGGCGTACCGAGCGCAAGTGGTGCCACTGGAAGAACAGGCCGGAGCTTCGGTACCGCATCCACGCCAAACAGGTGCCATGCGAAACGGTGCTGATGTTCAACGGCAAGGCGGTCATGTCCTCGGCCAGTTGGGCAAAGGTCGAGTTGGAGCTCGCGGCACGGGGTTTTGAGGCCGAATTCTACAGGGGAAAGCCATGACCTGGTCGCAACTCAAAACACTGCTGAACACTGCCAAGGTTCTGCATGACGGGCGCGGCGGCTTCGCTTTCACTCCGCTGCGCGGTTCGGCGAAATGAGGCTGTTCAAGCCGAAGGCCACCCGCGCGAAGCCGGTCGACCGCGAAGGCCTGGAGCAGGCAGCGCTGATCAAGGAGCTCGAACTGCGCCTGCCTGCTGTGGCCGATTTGATCTACCACGTACCCAACGGCGGGCATCGTCACAAGCTGGTCGCCATCAAGCTGAAGGGGCAGGGGGTCAAAGCAGGTGTCCCCGATTTGGTGCTGCCGATGGCGCGGGGCGGTTATTTCGGGCTCTACATCGAGTTCAAGGCCACCCCGCCAGGCGCTGCTCCGGTATCGGCCAGCCAGCACGCATGGATCCGCCGGCTGAATGATCAGGGCTATCTGGCGATCGTGTGCCGGGGCCACTTCGACGCGATGGAGCAGATTTGCGCCTACCTTCGACTCGCTCCGACTATGGTGGCCGCATGACTTTGACTGTCGCGTTCTCCGATGCTGAGCTGCGCCGCCGTGCCGAAGACCCTGCTGCGGTGTTGATGCGTGATCCCCGCCACCCCGGGCTGTATTTCCGCTTCACCGAGGCGCGTCCGCGCGGCACCTGGAGTCTGGTGGTGCGCAAGAAGTGGCTGCGGATCGGCTCATACCCTGAGTTGTCCGCCAAAGCGGTGCTGGCCGCTCTTCCTGAAACTCGGCAGCGCCTGTCCGCCGATGCAAAGGCCACCGCCGCGATTTCCCCGTGGGCCACCCTTGGCGAGCTGCTGGCGTGGTACAGCGACAGGATGAGCCGCGACCGGCATCTGTCATCCAAGCGGAAGGCCACGGCCAAGTCAGCCATCGCCTGCCACCTGATACCGCGCGTTGGCGATCTGGCGCTGGGCGATATTGATCGCGCGACGTTGGACACGAAACTGATGTGGCCGCTGCAGGAGACGCTGTCGCTGGAATTTGTGCGGCTGATCTTCGCGCTGCTGGTGCTGGCCTGCCGCCAAGCTCACACGCTGGGCTCGATCCCGGCCAACCCAATGGCGGGCATCAAATTCAGCGACTTCTCGAAGACCAAGATCAAAGCCAAATCCGCGCGCCTGCGTGGCGTCCAGGTGGAAGGGCTGCTGGGACAACTGGCCGAGGCGTTCGAGCGGCGCCCGGCCCAAGGCATGTTGGCCTTGATGATGCTCTGTCACGGCACGCGCGTAGGTGAAACCCGCATGGCGCTCTGGTCGCACATCAGCCTGGCTGACCGCACGTGGCATCTGCCCGCCGTGCACACCAAAACCCGCGTCGAGCATTCGCTGCCACTTACCGAGCAGGTTTGCGCGCTGCTGACTCAATACCGAGCCCGTCAGGCCGCTACCGGTTACACGGGGCAGTACCTGTTCCCGGCACGGCACGGCAAGGGCATGAGTGAAGGGCAGGCGAGCATGGTGTTCACGCAGCTCGGGAAGGGCGAGTGGACCAGCCACGACCTGCGTAAGTTGGCGCGCACCGGATGGGCAGACCTCGGCATCGACTTCCTGATCGGCGAGATGCTGATCAACCACGCCATGGGCCACAACGTGCAGGCCTACATCCACACCACCGTTGAGACCCGCAAGCGCGAGGCGCTGGAGAAGTGGCACGCCCATTTAGACACCAAGGGATTCAGCGCCATTCACGGGTTGGAGGGAGTCGAAAACAAAGAGTCCAGCATACCGCTACAGCCCACGGCCCATATGGCCTGCGACCCTATTCAAGAATCAACCATAGGCGAGGTTTCAAAATGCTGAATCAGGGCCTTTTTAAGCCGAGCGTCAGCCTGTGGCAGCACTACGTCACCGTGCTCAGCGTTGGCGGGATGGGCGTGGCGGTCTTGTTCGATTCGGGATGGGTCGCAACCATCGTGGTCGCCATGTTCTTCGTCGGAGCGGCTATTGAGGGCTACGCCGAAGGTTTTATCGCTGCCAGCGAGGGGCGTGAACTGCCATGAACAAGAGCCATGGACCTGCCTTCCGGAAGGAAATGAAGCCATTGATGGAGTGCGGTATCTGCCGCGGCGCCACGGTTGTGCGCGGCATTTTCCATCAGCTGGATTGCGAGCACTGCAATGCCTCTGGATGGGTCTGCGCCAGCACCGGAGATCCGCTCCCGCTGCCTGAGATGGTGCAGCAGCTCAACCTGAAGCTGCGAAGCGTCACCGCCGAGCTGAACAGGGCGCGACACAGCCAAGGCGGCGCGCACGACCAATACGAACAGAACAACCGCCGCGGTGCCGGCGGCTCGAACTACACAGGGGATTGATCGATGGGCATGTACAAAGATGTGATGAGTACCCTGGTACGTGTGCTGGCCGCCGACAACATCGACAACAGCACGAAGCAGTCATGGCAGAAGCTTATCGACGCCGATCTGCGACAAGGCGGAAATGGAAGCACTCTGTCGCCGCGAGACAAGTTCGATTACGACTGCTGCCTTTATGCGCTGTTGCATCGCCAGCTTGAGGCTGCTCACTGGGATGTGCTTGTCGCGAAGTACTCGACGCACAAGGCGAACAAAGTGGCCGCCATCGGACGTCTCGTCAGTCGTATTTCATCGCCCGCGCCGCAGCTGTTCATCTATAAGGGGCTCACGGCCTGGGCAATCCCCAAGCTCAAGGGCGTCCAGAGCGGCAAGCGCTCCACCGACATGATCGTGCTCCCTCCTGAGTTCTACGACATGAACACGTGGGACGTTGATGGCTCCCCTGAGCGGACTCGCCGCAACTGGAGAGCAGGCATCCACAAGCGGCTCGAACAACTGGAAGAGGCGGCCGTCATTCACGCGACCCACATCTTTGACACTGAACAAATCTTCATCGATGCCGCTTGACCATGATGGCCGTTTGGCCGTAAATTAACCCCATCATGTCGATCTTGCGTGCGGTGATACGCGGCGACAGACAAACATCAAAAACCCGGCCCTCGCGCCGGGTTTTTTCGTTTTCGGCCCTGCCACACCCATCGCTCCGAGCTGGGAGTGCTGCGGGGCCGATTCATTTTCCGATCCCGAAAGGGTGGATGTCGGACTACGACGAACATGCCTGAAAAATCACCTGACTTCTGGGCGCAGGTCTGGCTCGTCCTGTCGAATCCGCTCTGGCAAGGAGCGATCATGGCCGCAACCATTTCATTACTGCGCGTGCTGTACGAAGGAAAAGAGGCCAACAAGTGGCGGGTCGTGCTTGAGGCGCTGATCTGCGGTGCGCTGAGCCTGTCAGCCAGCAGCGTCATCGAATGGATGGCCTGGCCGTCGAGCCTGTCAGTCGCCGCCGGCGGAACGATTGGCTTCATTGGCGTAACCGCCATACGCGAACTCATCATCCGGTTCCTCGGACGCAAGGCAGATTCACTATGAGCCTCGAAGCCGTTGTCGCAGTCGCAAAGGCCGGTTCCACGTTGCGAGCCATTGCGGCCGGCATTGTCATTGTCATCGTGATGAGCCTGCTTATAGCCATCCAGCAGGTACGCGTGGTCAGCCTGCAGGGCGCCGTCACTGTTGAGCGTGACGCCAAGCAGCTTGCCGTCGATGCCAACAAGGAAAGCCAGGCCACGATCACCACGCTGAAAGCTGAAGCTGCTCGTAACGCTGCATACACAGCCGATCTGAGCAAGCGCATTAAAGCCAGCGAAGACAAGGCCAAAAAGGCCAAGAAGGAATTCGATGATCTCAAGCGCAACAGCAAACCTGTTCGTGATTGGGCTGCTCAGCCTTTGCCTGACGGCCTGCGCGGCAAAGCCGCAAGTGGTGACAAAGACCACAGCAATAAGGCTGGAAGCCCCTGAGCTGATCCCATGCGAGCGGGTCAATGCAGACGATACCGATCTGCGTGACAACGGCGACGTGTGGGAACTGAAAGATCAGGCCATCAAGCTGCTCGACACGTGCGCTGACCAGGTTGATGCGCAAATCGTTCGTAGCAAGAGCAAATAGTCAGCGGGGTGATAGATGAATCGGCAGCAGATAAACATCGCCCAGCAGCTGTTCTATGAGCGAGACAAGCTCCAGTCGCTGCTGGATATCGTCACCTCAGGGAAGGGATTGGCTGTGTCGATCGGTGGGACTTGGCAGGGTGACGAGGTAGCGGCTCATGTCCAGCGTCCGCTGCGCGACTATTACCAGCAGCAAGTCAACGCCATCAACGCGCAGCTCAAGCAAATTGGCTGGACCGGGCAGTGAAGAAGTCTTGGTCAGTGACAGCCCCAGGCTGCCCGGGAGGCTGGTGATGTCTCGGCTTAAATCATTAGGCAACCGGGTCAGCACGCAGGGCAACAAACTGCCGATCATGCAGCCGGGCTCCTGGCGCACTGACAAGGCCACATCCGGCCAGCGCGGCTACACCTACGCCTGGCAAAAGGCGAGCAAGGCCTTCATCCTCGATAACCCGCTCTGTGTGATGTGTGATGCAGCGGGTCGAGTGACAGCGACAGCGCTGGTTGACCACATCGAGCCCCACCGGGGCGACATGACACTCTTCTGGGACCGAACCAACTGGCAGCCGCTGTGCACCACCTGTCACTCGTCCGTGAAGCAGCGAGAAGAGGCCGGCATTCTGTAGCACGCCAAATCCCCGAGCTGGTCGAGTCTGGCACGCCACTGGCGTGCAACAAGGGCAGGGGGTGCCTCGAAAGTTCGGAGCCTCGGCGCTCTAGACCACCCGGTCCCGCATTCAGAGTTTTTTTCCTGTTTTGAGGTTTTTTGTTAATGGCTTTAACACCCAAAAAGCGCGCATTCGCCGACGCTTTGAGGGGAGGTGCGTCCAACAAAGAAGCAGCGATAGCCGCAGGCTATAGCGCTTCCAGCGCATCGGCCGCCGGATCACGGCTTGCAAAAGACCCTCACGTTTTGGCCGAGCTGGCAAGCGGGGCCGTTAACAAAAATGTTAAAGCCCAACTAAAGGCTAAGGCGTCAAAACCGGTCGAGCCTGACGCGGACGAGGAGGACTCGGGTCCGACATTCGACCTGGCCCGCGCGCTGACCTTTACCGACCCCAAGGCCTTCCTGATTGCCGCGATGAACGATCCGGAAGCCGAGGCAAAGCTCAGGGTCGACGCTGCGAAGGCGCTCATGCCGTTCATGCACCAGCGCAAAGGCGAGTCGGGCAAGAAAGAAGACAGGCAGACCGCGGCGGAAGAGGCGGCGGCCGGCATGTACGGGACGAGCAAACCACCACTCAGATCGGTGAAGTAAGTGGAGTGGTCTACCGCGTGCCCAGACTGGGAGCGCCGGATTCTCTCTCGGCAATCGCTGATTCCGTTTCCGCCGCTGTTCCGTTCTGAGGCTGATGCCGCGCTTGAGCTGTTCAAGTCGCTCAAGGTTGTCGATGTCCCAGGCCAACCGACCTTCGGCGAGTGCTGCGAGCAGTGGGTGTTTGATTTCGTGGCGGCCATCTTCGGCGCTTACGACTCCGATACCGGCAACCAGAAGATCCGCGAGTACTTCCTGCTGATCAGCAAGAAGAACGCCAAATCAACGATTGCCGCCGGGATCATGGTCACCGCCCTGGTGCGCAACTGGCGCGACAACGAAGAGCTGTTGATTCTGGCGCCGACCATCGAGGTCGCGCAAAACAGTTACAAGCCTGCCGCTGCGATGGTCCGGGCCAACCCCCGTCTGGAAAAGATGCTGCACGTTCAGGATCACATTCGGACCATCACGCACTTGACCACCAAAGCTGCGTTGAAGGTGGTGGCCGCCGACTCGGACACTGTGTCCGGTAAGAAGTCCGGCAAGATCCTGGTCGATGAGCTCTGGGTGTTCGGCAAGCGCCCGAACGCTGACGCGATGCTGATGGAAGCCACCGGCGGCCAGATCTCGCGTGATGAAGGTTTCGTGATTTTCCTCTCCACCCAGAGCGACGAGCCGCCAGCGGGGGTTTTCAAGGAAAAGCTCGATTACTACCGCGACGTTCGAGACGGCAAGATCCAGGACAAGAAGTCGCTGGGCGTGCTGTACGAATTTCCGAAGGCAATGGTGGAGTCTGAGGAATACCTGAAGCCTGAAAACTTCTACATCACCAACCCGAACATGGGGCGGTCGGTCAGCCGGGAATGGCTGGAAGACCAGATGGTCAAGGAGGCGAAGAAAGAGCCAGGCGCGCAGCGCAAGTTCCTCGCCAAGCACCTAAACGTCGAAATCGGTATGAACCTGCGCGCCAACCGGTGGGCGGGCGCCGAGTTCTGGCAGGCCCAGGCGAAAGCGAAGAACCTAACGCTCGCCCAGCTCATCGCCCGCTGCGAAGTGATTGACGTCGGGATCGACGGCGGCGGTCTTGACGACCTGCTGGGGTTCGCAGTGCTGGGCCGTGAGACCGAATCACGCAATTGGCTTCTGTGGACTCATGCCTGGGCCCATCCCTCGGTGCTGGAACGCCGCAAGAGCGAGGCCCCGCGCCTCCATGACTTTGCCAAAGACGGCAACCTGACGCTGGTGGAGTACATCGGCAAGGACGTTGCCGAGGTGGCCGAGCTGGTGGCCGAAATCTACGCGTCCGGGAAGCTCGACATGATCGGCGTCGACCCGGCCGGTGTCGGCGGCATCCTGGACGGCCTGATCGAGGCCGAGATTCCGCAGGACAAGGTGATTGGCATTTCGCAGGGCTGGAAGCTGGGCGGTTCAATCAAGACTGCCGAACGCAAGCTGGCGGAGGGCGGAATGGTCCACGGCGGCCAGCCGATGATGTCCTGGTGCTGCGGTAACGCGAAGGTCGTTCCGGCCGGAAACTCGATCCTGATCACGAAACAAGCGTCGGGGACGGCGAAGATCGACCCGTTGATGGCGTTCTTCAACGCCGTAGCCCTGTTGTCGCTCAACCCCGTCGCACGGGGCAACGTCGACGATTTCTTTGATGACCCAATAATGGCAGGGCTCTAATGGCGAGCAAAAACAAACCGGGGCTCATTCGCTCCGCGCTACAGAGCTGGCTGGGTGTTCCTGTTGGGCTCACCAGTGAGGCTTTTTGGCAGGAGTGGTTCGGCACCTCCAACAGCGGTAAGCACGTCACGGTCGACGGCGCTGTACGGCTGTCCACCGTCTGGGCGTGCGTTCGTCTGCTTTCGGAGTCCGTTTCGACGCTGCCCTTGAAGCTCTACCGGCGGATGCCGGACGGATCGCGTGAATCCGCCCGGGATCATCCGCTTTTCAGGGTGCTGTGCCGCTCTCCGAATGCCGAGATGACGCCGCAGCGTTTCATGCTGCAGATCGTGGCCAGCATCTGCTTGCGCGGTAACGCTTTCGTCGAGAAGAAGTTCATCGGCACCCGGATCGTCGCCCTCGACCCGCTGTTGCCGCAGTGCATGACGGTCAAGCGCCTGGACAATGGCCGCTTGAAGTACACCTACAACGAAAACGGCACCGAAAGGGACATCCCGGAAAAGAACCTGATGCACATCCGCGGCTTTGGCCTGGACGGTGTGTGCGGGATGCTTCCGGTGACCACGGGCCGCGACGTCATCGGCACCGCGCTGTCATCGGAAGAGGCAGCCGCCAAGGTGTTTGCCAACGGCCTGCAAGCATCGGGCTTCCTGACAGTCGAAGGCGGCGCTGCGCAGGGCTCCGGCACGCTGACACCGAAGCAACGTGAGCAGTTGAAGAAAAGCCTGGCAGCGTTCAGCAGCTCCAAGAACGCTGGCAAGACGATGGTGCTGGAAGCAGGGCTCAAGTATCAGAGCGTGACCATGAACCCGGAAGCAGCGCAGATGCTGGAAACCCGGGCATTCAATGTAGAGGAGATTTGCCGCTGGTTCCGCGTGCCGCCGTTCATGGTCGGGCACATGGACAAGCAGTCGAGCTGGGCCGCCAGTGTTGAGGCGCAGAACCTGCACTTCCTCACCAACAGCTTGCGGCCGCTGCTGGTCAACATCGAGCAGGAAATCACCCGATGCCTGATCGGCGAGGCAGATGCCGAGGAATTCTTTGCCGAGTTCGCAGTTGAAGGCTTGCTGCGCGCCGACAGTGCTGGCCGCGGCGCTTGGTACAACACCGCGCTGATGAATGGCTGGATGTCCCGCAACGAGGTCCGTCGTTTGGAAAATCTGCCGCCTATTCCTGGTGGCGATATCTACACCGTTCAGTCGGCGATGGTCGCGCTGGAGAGCCTGGAGCAGGGCGAGGATATCTCGGCCAAGTTCAACCGCTTCATGTCCAAGGCGCTCCACGCGCACAAGGACGGCAACCGCGAGGCAACCCGCGAATTGCTCCAGGACATCTGCTCCGCGCTTGATGGTGGGGATCCAGACGCCCCGACCATGGCTCACGCCCTTATCTCGATTTCACGCCTCAGCATCACCGAACCAGCGGAGTAACCATGACGATCAGAACCCTGCCTGCAGCGCCGGCGGAGCGACCGCGCGCGAGCGCTTCCTCGGATCTGCTGCCGATGGCGCTCGAGCGCTGGAACCCGGACATCCGCGCAGCGGCCGACGACGAGAGCACCATCTCGATGTTCGATCCGATCGGTTACGACTACTGGACGGGCGATGGCGTTACCGCGAAGCGGGTCAGCGCAGTACTGCGCAACCTGGCCGGCGCTGACGTCACGGTGAACATCAATTCGCCTGGCGGCGACATGTTCGAAGGCCTGGCGATCTACAACATCCTGCGCGAATACAAAGGCAAGGTGACCGTGAAGATTCTCGGGATCGCCGCCTCGGCCGCATCGGTCATCGCCATGGCCGGCGACGAGATCCGCATGGGCCTCGGCGCTTTCCTCATGATCCACAACTGCTGGGTCGGCGTGGCCGGCAACCGAATTGGTTTGCGCGAGATGGCAGACACGCTGGAGCCGTTCGACAAAGCCATGGCGAACATCTACGCGGCGCGCACCGGTGAGGATGTCGCAGCGATGCAGACGCTGATGGATGCCGAGAGCTGGATCAGTGGCGGCGACGCTGTCGATCAGGGCTTCGCTGACTCGCTGCTCGACAGTGCCGAGCTGAAGGAAGGAACCAAGGCCTCCACTCCGCAGCAGATCGCCGCGCGCCGCCTCGATGTGATTCTCGCGAAGCAGGGCATGCCCCGCTCAGAGCGGCGCGCAATGATTCAAGAACTCAAAACCGGCACGCCCAGCGCTGCCGGCTCTGGTACGCCGAGCGCTACCGAACCCCCGGCCATTTCGGCCTCTGTAATCGCTGATTTCGAAAAGGCCTTGGCCTCTTTCAAGTCGGCAGCCTCTACCGTACCCGGAGTTTGACCCATGTCCGATACAAACGAATTGCTCAAGAGTGTCTCCGCTGAACTGGCGAAGGCCACCAGTGAGTTCAGCATCAAGGCCGAATCGGCACTGACCGAAGCGAAGAAAGCAGGCAACCTGTCTGCTGAAACCAAGGCCGCCGTCGACGAGCTGGCGCTGAAGTTCAACTCCCTGACCGAGGCCGAGAAGCAGCTCAAGGCTAAGTTGGGCGAAGTTGAGCAGGAATTCGCCCGCCTGCCGTCGGCCAGCGCGCCACAGAACCGCGACAGCCTCGGCCAAACCGTCATCAAAAGCGAGGCGCTTAAGGCCTTCGCTGCGAGCCTTGAAGGCGGCAAGCGTGTCAACATTCCCGTCAGTGCTGCGCTGCTGTCCACTGATGTGGCGCAGGGCGTCGTAGAGCCGCAGCGCCTGCCTGGCATCGATACGCCGGCGAAGCAGCGCCTGTTCATCCGCGACCTGATTGCGCCTGGTCGCACCACGTCGCCGGCTATTTTCTGGGTCCAGCAGACTGGCTTCGTCAACGCCGCGAAGGTGGTGGCCGAGGGCATGGCGAAGCCGTACTCGAGCATCAACTTTGCCTCCAAGCTGACTGGAGTGTCCACGATCGCGCACATGTTCAAAGCGTCCAAGCAGATCATGGACGACTTCGCTCAGTTGCAGTCCACCATCGATGTGGAAATGCGCTACGGCTTGAAGTACGCGGAAGAGCAGGAAATTCTGTTTGGCGACGGCACCGGCGTTCATTTGCACGGCATCGTGCCTCAAGCGTCTGTCTTCGACCCGGCATTTGAGGTCGAGGCCCGCTCCGGGATTGACGACCTGCGTCTGGCGATGCTGCAGGCACAGTTGGCCCGTCTGCCAGCTTCCGGTCACGTCCTTCACTTCATCGACTGGGCGAAAATCGAGCTGACCAAAGATTCGCTTGGCCGCTACATCCTGGCGAACCCGCTGGGTCTGGCAGGTCCGGTGCTGTGGGGCCTTCCGGTGGTGGCTACTGAAGCGGCTGGCTTCCAGGGCAAGTTCCTGACTGGCGCCTTCCAGACCGGCGCTCAGCTGTTCGACCGTGAAGATGCCAACGTGGTGATCTCCACCGAGAACGCCGACGACTTCGAGAAAAACCTGATCTCGGTCCGTTGCGAAGAGCGCGTCGCGCTGGCGGTCAAGCGCCCTGAGGCGTTCATCTACGGCGCGTTCAACGCCCCCGTCACTCCTTAACTCAAGCCGGGCCGCCGTAGAGGCGGCCCACCGGAGGCAATCATGAAGCTGAAGACGCTGAAACCGCTGTATCTGGGCGGACAAACGCTGGTCGAGGGCACGTCCTTCGAAACCATCGAGCAGCACGGACGCGAGCTGATCCAGAAAGGCTACGCCGAGCCAGACTCGGGTGACGACGATTCCGTTGTTGTTCTGAGCGAAGAAGATGCCGCTGGCGCTGGCGTTTTGACCAGCGCAGCGTTGGCCGCTCCGGCGAAGACTGAAAAGTCCAAGAAGCCGGAAAAGCCTGCGAAGGGCGAGTGACATGTCGGTCATCGATATCGGCGTCGCCATGCGGCATTGCCGCGCCGAGGAAGGCGATCGCGATGACGTGCTTTTGAAGCTGGAGGCGGCGGAGGAATCTGCCGCGCTCTACCTGAATCGCTCGTTCTACGCGGATGCAGAAGCCATGGCCGCCGCCGTGCTGGATGGTACGGCCGGCGACGATCCGATCGTTGTCACCAAAGCCATCACGGCGGCGTGCCTGCTCATTCTGGGCAACCTTTACGCCAACCGGGAGGATGTTGTGGTTGGCGTCAGCGTCTCAGACCTGCCGCAAGGCTCCCGCTCGTTGCTGAGCCCCTACCGCGTTGATATGGGGGTCTGATGAGAGCAGGAAACCTTCGGCATGAGTGCTCTGTGCAGACGAAGCAGCGCGTGCCTGACGGCATGGGCGGCGGGGTCGACGGCTGGATTGAAGCCCGGAAGATCTGGGCAGAAATCACCGCACCTACAGGCCGGACGTCTCCTGTTTCCCAGCAGCTCACCGCACTGGTGACCGCAGAGATAAAGGTCAGGCCCGCGGCGGATTTGGTGGCCGGGGTTCGCCTGGTCAATTCGGGCGTTACCTACCTCATCGAGGCAGCGCTGCCTGACAACGATCGCTCCATGCTCCGTCTGTTGTGTTCAAACGTTCCACACCCCTGAGGTCCTTATGAAAGTGAAAGCACTGGCAAGCCTGTCCACTGCTCAAGGCTGGAAAGCCGCGGGCGACGAATTCACCGTAAACGCGGCCGAGGCTGAAGAACTGATGTCACGCGGTCTGGTTGAGCGCTCTGACGCCGAGCCTGTTGCCGATCCTGAGCCGGCTCCGAAAGCAGCCAAACCCGCCAAACCGAAGGCCTGACCATGGGCCGGCGCTCAAGCGTTCAGGGTGATATCAAGCTTCGCGGCTTGCTGCGCCGGATCGGCAACGAGATCGAGAGCGACCTGCGCCCGGCCATGGTTCAGGCGGCTGACCTGGTGCTGCAAACTCAGACGTTCCTCATCCCTAGGGATACCGGTGATGCGGCGGAAACGCTGACGTCTTTCGTCTCGAAAAGCGGGCTGGATGCGGAAATCGGTATCAGGGGCAAGAGAAACAACACGCGGTACTTCTACACGAAGTTCCTCGAGTACGGCACCAAGGGTTACGCCCGGGGCGAAACGCAGATCCCGGCCAGGCCAGCGCATCCGTGGCTGCGTCCGTCCTACGATCTCAACCGTGAGCAGATCATCTTGCTGATCAGCAGAGCGATCGATTCCACGTTGCGCAAGGCTGCGGAGGTCAAATGAGTGACCCAGGCCTCGCGCTGCAGAAGGCGCTCTTCGAGAAGTTGTCGGCCAGCCTGACGGCACCGGTGTTCGATGCCGTGCCCACCGGCACGCCGTATCCGTATGTGACCTTGGATTATGAGGTCACCGATAACACGACACCGGTCAGCGGTAAGAAGCGCGAAAACCGCCTGTTCTACCTGTCGGTCTGGTCGGACTATCAGGGGCAGGCCGAAGTAAAACGCATCAACGGCGAGATTGCTGAAGCTCTGGACGAAGTTGCGCTGCCGCTGAGCACGGGCACGGCTGTCTCGGTCCGTGTGCTGCGCACGGAAACGAACCGCGAACCGGACGGCAAGACCTACATGGGATCGGTGACGCTTCGGATCATCACCCAGCACTGACACCGCCGAGCAACACCAACACCCGCCATCGAGCGGGTTTTTTATTGCCAAAAAACCACCCGCGCCCTGGAGGGCAACCATGACTATCAAAACTTCTGCCGGCGTTCGAGTCCTGATCGGCCCGGCTGTCAATGTCACCTACGGCGAAGACGCCGCCGGCCGCGCTGCTGCGCTGACCGCCTTGAAGGCCCTGACCTACGTCGAAATCGGCGAAGTGGAAGACGCTGGCGAGCTTGGCGACGAGGCCAGCACCGCTGACTTCACCGCGCTGGCTAACCGCCGCAAGCGCAAAGTGAAAGGCACCTTCGACGCTGGCACCCAGCAGTTCACCTTGGGTTCTGACCCGACTGATGCCGGCCAGAAAGCAGTGAAAGCGGCGGTGTCCAGCGACGCCAACTTCGCCTTCCAGATCGATTACGGCGACGGAACGGCCGATTTCTATCTCGGCCAGGCGCTGAGCTTCCGCAAACAGATCGGCACCGCTGAATCGATCCGCAAGGCTTCGGTGTCGGTAGCGATCAACTCTGCGATCTACGAGCAAGCGGCCGCCGGCGCCTAAACCGAGCGGTTGACGCGATACCCAGGCGACGCCATCGCGGCGCCTGTTTTGAATCTTCCTCTTTCTGCAAGGAACACTGATCCATGTCCAAGACTGACCACGGCGCAACTGAAGTAATCGTCGGCTCCGAAACGTACAGCCTGGCTTTCACCCTCAAAGCGGTGAAGAACATCGAACGTCGTTTTGGCGGCCTGTCCCCGGCTTTGCAGGAAGTGCAGAAGCTGAGCCTGAACGTAGCGGCATCCATCATCGCGGCAGGCGCGAACCTGACGCTCAAGCCGAAAGAGTTCGAAGCGCTGGAGGAAGAAATTTACGAGCACGGCATCGGCGAGGTCACGCCGCCGCTGATCCAGTACCTGCTGGCGCTGCTCAACCCGGCCGCCAAAAGCGAAGAAGAGCTCGCGAAGGATGCGGAAGAGGGCTCGGGCAAAGCAAAAAAGTAACCCGCCCGGGCAATGGAAGCTATGTGGACGAGGTTTTCTGTCTCGCTACCGGCAGCCTTCAGTGGTCGCCGCGCGACGCATGGGAAACCCCTGTTCCGCAAATCCTGATGGCATGGGAGGCCCGCATGGAGTTCCTGCGCGCCACGAACCCGTTCGGCAAGTCCGATCAACCCGCCGGTCCGCCTCCAGGCGAGACGCCGGAGGAAAAGCGCCAGCGAATAAAGGCGCAAATCCGTGGCGGCCGGGGCTGATTACCTCTTTATCCCAATTCATGCCCAGTCCCTCCTAGGGACCACTCATTACATCGAACCGGCTTAACAGCCGGTTTTTTTTCGCCCGGAGAAAGTGCATGGCAGGTCAAGAAGTTCGCGGGATGCTGATCCGGCTTGAGGCGACGACTGCACAACTCCGTCAAGAGATGGAACGAGCAGACGCCTCGGTCACGAAGGCAACCGGGCGGATTGATGCCCAGCTGAGCAAAGTGGATACCGCGTTTGATCGCGCGGCCAAAAGCGCGCAGTCAGCAGCAGGTATTCTCAAGGGCGCCTTGTCGCTCGCGATCGGCGGCGCAAGCGTAAGCGCCATCATCGATCAGGCCGAGGCATATACCACTGTCGCCAACCGATTGAAGCTGGTGACGTCTTCCAGCAAGGAATTCACCGAGGCACAAAGCGCTGTCTTCAGTATCGCGCAAAAATCAGGGCAGCCGCTTGGCGCGACTGCAGAACTGTATCAGCGCATCGCCACCAACCAGAAAGAACTCAAGCTGAGCGGCCAAGGCGTGGCCGGGATTGTCGAAACGATCTCCAAAACCCTGGTCATCAGTGGTGCTTCCGCTGCGTCGGCGGATGCTGCCCTTGTGCAACTCGGCCAGGCTTTCGCTTCGGGGACGCTGCGCGGCGAAGAGCTCAACTCGGTTCTGGAGCAGGCCCCAGCACTGGCGCAAGCGATCGCTAAGGGCATGGGGAAAACCGTAGGCGAGCTTCGAAATCTGGGTACAGAAGGGAAGTTGACCTCCGCCGCTGTTGTGGCAGCGCTGCAAGCCCAAGCCGCCGCTGTCGACGGTCTCTTCAACCAGATGCAGAGCACCATCGGAACCGCGCTCACCCGCATCCAAACGTCCTTCACGCGAATCATCGGCGAAACGGACAAGCTGTCCGGAACCAGCGTCTCGCTGGCTGGTGCCATAAACCAGGCATCTCGGGCGCTTGACCAGATCAAGGTCCCTGAAGCGTTCGCGGTCATTTCGCAGCACGCCGAAACCTTGTCGACGGTGTTGAACGTAGTTCTGTATGCAGCCCTCGGCAAAGTGGCCGCGGGCCTGGTGCAGTGGACCGCCGCGTCTGGCGCATCTGTGCTTGCCAACCAGAAAGCGCTCTCCGCTGCTGCGAAGACTGCGCAGCAGGATCTGTTGGCCGCAGAGGCAAAGCAGCTGGACGCCCGTGCACTCGTAGCGCGTGCTGGTCAGGAGCTGCAAGCAGCCCAAACCAAGGTTGCAGCGGACCGCCTTCGCCAAGAGTCGGATCTGGCAGGCGTGCGCTCTGTGCAGACCGCTTTGGCAGCGGAGTTGGCGCTGGAGCAGCAGCGGCTCAAGGCGCAGATTTCTGAGACTGGTCGTAATGCTGCCTTGGCACGGATGGTCGAGATTCGCGGCGCGCAGATTGCGATCACCAAGCAGGTGGAAGCGGCTGAGCGCTCGCTCGCGGCAACGACGGTGGCGACTTCAGCCCAAATCCAAGCGGCCAACGCACAGGTAACGGCTTCGAAAGTCGCCCTGGCGGAAACAACGCTCGCGATCAAAACAGCAACTATCGCCGCAAATGAGAGCGCCGCTTCCGCCACATTCGCCGCTCGGGCGTGGGGCGGTTTGAGAACAGGCGCTGCGGGGCTGCTCGGCTTGTTGGGCGGGCCAGTCGGCCTGGCATTCATGGCTGGCGCCGTAGCATTGTCGTTCATTGATTTCAGCGATAAGTCCAAAACGCTCATGGGCGACTTGGGCGATCTCGGAAAGTCGGTGGATCAGGTTCGGACCGAGTTCAATAAGCTGAACGAGGACCAGCAGCGCGCCCAGATCAATACTTGGAAAGACAAGCAGCTCGGGGCAACGCTTGCTGTTGAAAATGCTTACAAGAGCCTCACTGCAGCGGTTCAGGCGGCGATAGTAGAGCCCCCTAATCCGGATATGGTTGACCCGGCGAAGATTGCCGAACAAGTGCGCTCGTTTGAAAGCCTTCTAGCAAAGATGGACGCCGCGCGAGCATCTGGTCAGGCACTCGGCCCCATTCTGCGCGAGGCCGCAGCAAACGGGCAGATTTCCCCGGAGCAGCTGCGTCAGTGGGAGACGCTGGCAGGTTCATTCAGCGACAACGCTGCAGTAGCCGCGCAGGTCAAAGCGCGTCTTGATGAGTTGACCACCGCCCTAAATCTGAACACGAACGCCACCCAGGCGAATAATCAGGCGAAGGCTGGCTTTACCACGGAGGGCGAGAAGTATCTGGACACGATCCAGAAACAGCTGGCGGGCCTGCAGGATGGTGGCGATGCGATCAAGGAGGCCAACCGCTATATCGCGGATCACAAGACTCTGTCAGAGGCAGATCGTGTTGCGATCCTTTCGACCGCGAACGCCATTGAAGTAAATAAAGCCGCGACAAAAGCTGCGAAGGACGAGACCAAACTCGGCAACGCGGCTGCCCGTGAAGCAGCTACAGAGCTGAAAAACCAGCAGAAAGCCCTTGAAGAACTTACCTCAAAATCAGCCATATCGGCCAAGGCCGCCAACGATCTCGCAGACGCTTACCTTGCCGGGGTCGACAACATCCGCGCGATCACCCTTCAACAGAAGGTTGAAGAGGAACTGCTCAAAACTGGCGCTGCAGCGCGCGGAAAAGTCACGGCAGCCATAAGCGCTCAGATGACGGCGGAAGATCGCCGTGACGTGGCGAAGAACATCGCGGATCTGCGCGTGGAAGCAACGCAGACTCTGGCTCAAGCCACTGCCACCTTGGAGGGCACGGACGCACTTGAGGCTTTCAATTTCCAAAAAGCTATGCAGCTGGCGCTGGTTGGCAAAAGCATCGAGTACGGGTCTAAAGAGTACGACCAACTTCTGCAGGCAACACGGGCGCAGCTGGACCATAACAAGGCGCTGGAGCAGGCCGGCGCGGCGAACAGCATCGTTGACCGGCTTTATCCACAGACGAAGCTGTTGCGCGATTACACCCAGGAGCAGGAAGCGCTGAACAAGGCGATCGAGCTCTATCCTGAAAAAGCTGACGCCTATCGCGATGCGCTTCAACGGCTGGGGCTCGAGTACCAGCAAAACAAGAATGCGGCAACAAGCTGGGCCCAGTTCACCGAGGGGGCGATTGATCGAATCGACGACGCGTTTGCAGACATGTGGAAGTCCGTTCTGAGCAAATCCGGCAATTTCATGGACACGCTCAAGGACAGCTTTAGGCAGTTCCTCGCGGAAATGCTTCACATGGCGATCACCAAGCCGATTTTGGTTCAGTTCGCCAGCGCGCTGGGTGTTGGCGGCGCGCAGGCTCAATCCTCCGGAATGTTCGGAGATTTGACTGGTGGTAGTGGGGGCGGGCTGACGTCGTGGCTCGGCACCGCGAAAAACGTGTTTTCGGTCGCCAGCAGCAATTTCGGGCAGTCCATCATGGCTGGCTGGAATGCAGGCGAGGGGATTGTCGGCGGTATCCAAGGCGCGTTTGGTAATGGTGCTTCCTACGTCAAAGACGCGATCGCCAGCGGTTTCACTGCGGGCTCGGCGACTGCCAGCGCCGTTGCGTCCACGACCGCTGAAAGCCTGACGTCGACCCTTGCCACTTCCTACGCTGGTTATGGCGCACAGTTTGGCACCGGGGTGGCGCAAGGATCTTTCAGCGGCGCCGCCGCGTCCTATTCGGCGTCTGCTGCTTCCTCCAGTCTCAGCGCGTTAAGCGCAACTCTGAGCTACGTCGGCGCGGTGTACGCCGTCATTCAGTCGTACCAGGCATATGGCGCGAAGGGAGCGGCCACAACAGCAGGTTTCGCGGCAGCCGGCGCAGCTATCGGTTCAGTGGTCCCTGTCATCGGTACTGCGCTCGGCGCGGCAATCGGCGCAGTGATCGGTTCGATTGCGTCCAGTTCGCTGTTCGGCAGCGGGGAGAAGTACCCCGACCTGAGCACGTCGGCCACGGGTCACTACGATAACGGCGTGTACACGGATCAGGGCATAGCAACCACTTGGCAGCGTAAGGCGCCGAAGTATGGACCTGCTGCCGATAACGCCATGTCTTCCACACTGAACAAATTCGCCTCAACGCTGGGCAACCTCTATGAGGCGCTCGGCAATGGGGCGGAGGTTTCGGCTTACAGCACCCTGCAGCAGCGCAAGACCTCTGGGAAATATTCGAGCACTTTCGGCGTTCAGTTGGACGATGGTTCGGTCATCAGCGCGAAGCAGCAGTTCAAGGCGAATGACATCGCCTCGGCATTGACCGCTGACTATGACGACATCATGGGCACTTTCCTTGCGAAGGCGATCGTGAGCTCGAAGTCGCTGCCGGAGTACTTCAAATCCCAGTTCACGGCCTTTGCCAATGACTGGAACACCACCGCTGACCAGGTCATCAAGGCAATCGAGGGAGTCTTTACCCGCTTCAACGGGGTGAACGACGCGCTGTCCTTGATCAACGTCGCGAACCTGAAGCTGGATAACACCGGCCTCATTGCCTCCGATGCGATCCTGAACATGATCGGCGCGCTCGCAGATCTGGACACCACCACCGCAACTGCGAAGGAAAAGGTCGACGCGCTCAATAAGAGCGTGGGCACCTACTACCAGGCTTTTTTCAGCGCCGACGAGCAATTTGCCGACCTGACCAAAAGCCTGCAGGGTGCGTTCGCTGGCTTCGGCCTGAAGCTGCCGGACACGCGTTCCGCCTATCGCAAGATGGTTGAAGACATTGACGTCACGACCACCGCGGGACAGGCGATGTTCGCGACGATGATGGGTCTGGCAACCAACGCGGACGCCTACTACACGCAGATCGACAAACAGGCGCAGGCAGCAGTGGATGCAGCCAAGGAGGCAGCACAGGCGGCCGCAGATGCATGGTCGAACTACTACGGCCTGTTCACTTCTGACACCCAGAAAGCCGCCGACACGTTGTCGCTGGTCGGTCAGCAGTTCGCCGCGCTGGGCTTGGCGATGCCTGCAACCCGGGACGGCTTCACCGCAATGGTGGCGTCTATTGACCAGACGACCGAGAAGGGCAAGGCGATGTTTGCCTCGCTGCTCGGGCTGGCGACCAACGCTGATGCCGCCTTCGACATCATTGAGGCACAGACCGCAGCGGCCAACGAAGCTGCCGCCGCTGCGGCACAGGCGGCCAAAGAGGCAGCAGAGTCAGCCGCGCAAGCCATCAAGGACGCTTTGAATCTCGCGGTCACTAATGGCTTTTCCGCACTGCAGCGCGCAATCACTGCCCAGCAGAAAGCGGCCGAGGATGCTTACAACGCTCGCGTCGCATCGCTGAACGACATGCTCAGCACCGCGAACACGCGTGTTTCGGATCTCACATCGATCAGCAACTCGCTCGATAGCGCGTTGAAGTCGTTGCGCGGCACTTCTGACGACACAGTGAAGATGCTTCGACGCCAGGCGCAAGCGACATTGCAAAGTGCGCTGGCAACGGCGCGAGCTGGCGGGTCGTTGGCGAACTTCAGCGGCCTGGACGACGCGCTGAATGCGGTCACCAGCAACACCACCGGCCTGTATTCATCGCTTGAGGACTTCAACCGCGATCAGGGCCGCACGGCCAATGTGGTGGCGCAGCTCAGCCTGCTGAACGGGAAGCAGCTGACCAGCGCCGAGAAATCGGCAAAGGCGCTGCAAGATCAGCTCGATCAGGCGAAGAAGACGTATGACGCGCAGGTCGCGCAGTTCGATTCGCAACTGGCATTTGCTCAGTCGCAGTTGGATGCGTTGAACGGCGTCGACACATCGGTGCAGTCGGTGGCCGTTGCCATCCAACAAATGAACGCCGCCGTTGTGGCTGCGCTCCAGGCGCAGGAAACGGGAGCGGCTGCCGGCAACACGTACGACAACAACGTCGCGTTGATCCGATCGGTTTACAAGCAGGTTCTCGGTCGGGATCTGGATGGGAACGGCCTTGCGACCTGGACGGCGGGCCTGGCTAACGGGACGGTCACCTACGCCAACCTGGTCGACATGATCGCCAAGGGCGGCAAGGCGAACGGCGAAACCGTGAAAATCCCAGGCTACGCCGCCGGCGGCAACTTCGGCGGTGGTCTGCGCCTGGTTGGTGAGAACGGCCCGGAGCTTGAAGTAACGGGCCCGAGCCGGATCTTCGATGCTCGCACGACGGCAGCAATGCTCAACGGTGGCGGCTCAGACGCTGGCGTCGTGGCAGAGCTGCGCTCTATTCGCGCAGAACTGGAGATGATCAAAGCCAACACCCAGGCCGGCGCGGTGAACAGCAGCAAGCTTGTGAGGATCGTTGATCGCGTGACTGACGGCGGGAACGCCATGCTTACCAAGGAACTTGCATGAAGGTGATTAAGCCGCACGTCATCACGGACATGATGATGCTGAGTTCGTCAGTTCAGGAGAACGACTATCCGGCGTGGGCATCGGGCACCACCTACGCCCTCGGCGCGCGGGTGATCCGGACCAGCGTGCATCGGGTTTATGAAAGGCTGGTGGCGGGGGCGGGGACAGTCGCCCCCGAGCTGGACACCACCAGCCCGCCGGTGTGGATGGATGTCGGCCCGACAAACAAGTGGGCGCCTTTCGATGATGTGGTGGGCACGCTCGCGACTGGCCCGTCTCCGCTCAGTTATGTGCTCAGCGTCGGGTTCACCGACAGCCTGGCGTTGTTTGAGCTGAGCGGCCGGTACGTGGATGTGGTGATGAAGGACGGCACCGGCGGTGTCGTTGTGTACCAAAAGAGGATCGACCTCGAAGTCACCGATATCGAGACGATCTTCGACTGGTTCTTCAGCGATCTGGATCTGCGGACCGACATCGTCATCACCGACCTACCGGGCCAATACGCGAGCGCTGAGCTCTCTGTAACGATTACCTCAACCAGCGGCGGCGCGTCCGTTGGCGTGATCAAGCCGGGGCTGATCAGCGACCTGGGTGAAACCCAATACGGCGCCCGGGTCGGCATCGACGACTACAGCCGCAAGGAGCGAGACCCGTTCGGCAACACGGTCATCACCAAGCGCGCCTACAGCAAGCGCGGCAGTTTCACGATGCTGACCACGCTGGGCACCTTCAACCGGATCTATCGAACGCTGGCGGCCCTGCGGGCAACGCCGTGCGTTTACATCGGCACGGAGGCGGCCGGCTATGAGCCGCTGCTGATCTACGGATTCTTCACCAGCTTCAACATCGACATTTCCTACCCCAGTTACCACCTCTGCTCGCTTGATATCGAGGGCCTCATCTGATGGCAGTTACTCCACTCCCGCTCCTTGACCGGACCGCGGCAACGTTCAAAAACGACGTCGATGCTTTCTTCGCCACCAAGCTGCCCACGTTTTCTGTGCAGGTGAACCAGGTTGCCACTGATGCGCAGAGCGCTGCGGATGCTGCCAACACCTCAAAGAACGCCGCCGGAACCAGCGCGACCAATGCCAAGACCAGCGAAACCAATGCCGCGAACTCGGCCAGTGCCGCTAACACCTCGAAAACGAATGCCGCGACCAGCGCGACGAGCGCTGCTGACTCTGCGACCGCTGCGAATACCTCGAAGATCGCAGCGGCCAACAGCGCGACGGCGGCGGCCACCAGCGCCACTAACTCCGAGGCATCTGCCGTGCGCGCCAAACAGGCGGCGGACAGCATTTCTAGCGGCCCGGTGACCAGCGTCAACAGCAAGACCGGCGTTGTAACTCTGAACAAGGCCGACCTCGGTCTGTCGCTGGTTGATAACCTTTCCATATTTGCGCGAGGAATGACTGCTGGGCCTGCGGTTTTGCCAACCATTGCAAACATGGACGAGTTTATTAATTTGACGAATGGTTGGTATGGGGTTGCAAATACTTCGACCGGTTCAAGGCCGCCGGGAGAATCATGGGGCACGCTTCTTGTGTCCGGTCGAGCGTTTCAGACTGATGCGCGGGTCAATCAGTTCTTCTTTTCTGAAACAACGACACGCGTATGGGTTCGTCGCAACAGTGGTGGCTCCTGGGCTGGCTGGCGCGAACTCACACGCCCGGTTCCGGGCGCGGCAAACGCTCGTAAACCACTGGTTGCGTCTGCCGATGGTGTTAGCGATGAATGGTCAAACATCCTCAGCATTGCTAACTATCTCGACAGAAGCTTTACCGGCACCGCGGCGGCTGCGCAAACACTGGACGTCAGCGTTTACTCGATATTCGACTTCTTGCTGGCCGCTGCGACAACTTTCAGTTTTGCGAACGTCCCTAGTCTTGCTGGTGAAACCATCACGGTGGTGGTCAGAATTCGGCAAGATTCTACCGCTCGCCTGATTACATGGCCGTCGAATATAACTTGGTTGACTCCGCAAGGCATCAGCCCTCAGACGCCGACTGTTGGTCAAATCGTTGAGTATATTTTTTCGACTGTTGGCTCACCCGCTAACTGGTATGGTCGAGTGGGGGCTTCGACATGAGATTGGCTGCGGCGCTTCTGGGATCGCAGCAAAAAGTCCCGACCAAGCCCGGCGTTCCTTATGCTGGTGGCTACTATGCTGGTCGTATCAAGATCAGTGGCCAGAGCTATGCCCTGATCGTTTCACCGAAGGCGCAAGGCGAAACAACGCTCGCGGTAAAGCCTTCAGGCGGGCCGACGCTGAACGCGACCAGTGCCTGGGACGGCCAAGGCAATACAGCGGCGATGGTTTCAGATAGCGCGACCCATCCTGCTGCCCAGTTCTGCGCCGGCCTTGCTATAAACGGATATGCCGACTGGTTCCTCCCGGCCAAAGATCAACTCGAACTTTGCTATCGGAATCTGAAACCTAAAACCAATCCTAACGATACCGCATCCGGCTATAACGCAAGCTCCGATCCTGTTGGGGCTGTATATACAACAGCCAACCCCGCGCAGACTGCATCTGATGATTTTTTATATACGCTTGCCACTGGCACATATGGCCCTCAAGCATTTCTTGCGGGTAGCGGTCAGACCTACTGGACCTCTACCCAGCTAGGCACAAACATTAATGGCACTCAAGAGTTTCTAACCGGGGCACAAAGCTCCGCTAACAAAATTACTCAATTGCTTGTCCGTGCTGTTCGGATGATCAAAATATAAGGACCGCTAAAAATGGCCGTAATTATCGAAGAAACTCAGGAAGTTGTTAGTGGTTGGGATTTCAAAATGCGATACCCAAACGTTTCGTTTCCTTTTGAGAGTGACTGGGATGACGAAATGCTGGCTCCTTATGGGGCATTTCGGATCTACGAGGACGTCTATCCGGACCTGCAGATGCTGGAAACTGCAATTCCCGGCGCCATTGAAAAAAGGGAGGATGGCAAGTATCACCAAGCATGGATTGTCCTTCCTGCCGACCCTGATCAGTTGATTGCAGCAATCACTGCCGAATATAAAGGCCAAGTTGAACTGTATATGAACAACACCGCTGTGGCTCACGGCTATTTGAACATGCTGGAAGTCATCAGCTACGCAGATGAGCCGGTTGTTGCCAAGTTCCAAAACGATGGTCTCGCCTTCCGGAAATGGCGCTCGCTGGTCTGGGAGTATGCTCAGGTTCAGATCCCGCTGATCGCGACGAAGCAACGTCCTAAGCCGACGCCGGAAGCCTTCCTCGCCGAATTGCCAGCCCTGACGCTTAGCAAGTAAACCGGATACCACGCAAAGGTTGCACTGCGCAGTGGCTTATCAGGCGCGCGCCCTTGTCGGGTGCTTCTGCCTTGGTGAGTCCGGGTCGAGGTCTAAGAAATGTAACTGTCGGGCCCAGCGCGCAGCTTCCGAGACCGAATCGAAAAAGAAATGGTTTCCATTGCTGGACGTCACCCTAAAGACCACTTCCACACGGCGATCTTTGAAGTGCGAAGGTCTCTCGGAACCTGTGATTCTTTGGAAGTGCAGCGACATTGTGATCTCCGACTGGAGCATTAGGTTACGCGCCTATTCCAGCGGATTGAAACCCCTCAGAAAGATAGTTTCGTTAGGTCCGCGATGAGCGGGTTTTTTTTGCCTGGAGAAATTGGATGACCGTGATCGAGAGAGATCGTGACGTGCTGGCGCGCACCCTGTGGGGTGAAGCGCGCGGGGAGGGCTTGGCCGGGATGGTGGCCGTGGCGTGGACGATCCGCAACCGCGTGGACGATGGCAGGGACAAGTCCTGGTGGGGCGAGGGTTACGCCGGCGTCTGCCAGAAGCCGTACCAGTTCAGCTGCTGGAACCGGAACGACCCCAACTATCAGTTCCTGAGCGGCGCGCGTGCGATCCCATTCCGCGAACTGGCGCAGTGCCGCATTGCTGCTGACCAGGTGATCGACGGCAAGGTGCCGGACCCCACCGGCGGCGCGACTCACTACTACGCGACCACCATGCCAAAGGCGCCTGACTGGGCGGCGAAGGCGAAACGCACGCTGAGGCTCGGCAACCACGTCTTTTTTAAGGAAGTGCCCTAAGCATTCGGCGAATGCTGGCGCCTCGCGCACTCAGCACCAACCACCTACCCATCTATGAAGGCCCCGGAGGCGCAGTGCGTACAGATCAATTTGTGATGAAGTACAGCTACGGACCGCACACGCTGTCCGTGAAAGCAAATGGCGGAAGCGTGCTTGTGGAAAAGGCTGTGGGCACTGACTGGGTTACCGCAGACACATTTGCCACTGATGGCGCTTGGCGTCTGGATTTGGGCAACTCGCCCACACGCTTCACGCCTAAAGGCGGCGCGGCTTATGAGGTGGCTAAGTGACCTTGATAATAGGCGCTGCGCCTACCAGCAAAAGACGTATTCGCCGTGGGCTGGGCCTGCTGGGCGACAGCTTCAGCGCGAACTGCCACACGATTGATCCGAAGGCATACGGCACAGAAGCCTACGGTTACGCCGGCGCTATCGCTGCAAAAACAGGTCTGTTTCCCAGCTATCTGGACAATCAGGGGAAGGTGGGCGACCACTCTGGGCAGTTCATGCCAAGGCTGCCATCCTGCCTGACTTCAGCGACGGCTGATTTGTGGATGCTGCTGTCGCGCACGAACGACAGCACGACGCCCGGCATGACGCTCGCCGACAGCAAGGCCAACGTGATGAAGGCCATCACGGCGTTCCAGAACACGCCCGGGAAGTACCTGATTGTCGGCACCGGCACGCCGCGTTTCGGCGCGAAGGCTTTGACCGGCCAGGCGCTGGCGGACGCGATTGCTTACAAGGACTGGGTGCTGACCTACGTCATACAGTTCGTGCCAGTCGTGAACATCTGGGATGGCTTCACCCAGGCCATGACCGTCGATGACTTGCACCCGAATCTGATCGGCGCAGATTTCATCCAGTCTAAGTGCGTGCCGGTCATCAATGCCAACTTCGAGTTCTTCGGCGTGCCACTGCCGACGGACGCCGCCGACCTCTACTCGGCGATTCGCCCGTTCGGCTGTCTGAACGCCAACCCGTTGATGGCGGGCTCGACCGGTGTCATCAGCGCATCGGTAAACCCGGTGGCCGGATCGGTGCTGGCGGACAACTATAAAGCCTCCGGCTCAGGCCTGAACGGAATCACTACTCGGTGGTACAAGGAGCCGGCCGCATATGGCGAGGCACAGTGCATAGAGCTGGTCGGTGCTATGGCCGCCGCCGGCGGCTACATCTATGTGCAGCCAGCTGCGAACGTTACGCTGTCGAATGTGCTGGCAGGGGATATGATCGAGATGGTTTCGGCGCCGGAGATTGTAGGCAACAGCCGTGGAATCCTCGGCTGGGAAGCGGAGCTGATTATCACCAAGCCGGTGTCCAGCGCTTCCACCACCATCTATTACCGCTCGATGGACAAATACCAGGAGCCGTTCACTCTACCGGCCAACTGGAAGGGCGTGCTGGAGACGCAACGTTACACAGGCGACGTCACGGAAACCGTCATCACCTCACGCATGGGGCTGTACCTGGCTGCCGGCATCGCTCAGGACTCCAGAGTGAAGGTTGCGCAGTTCGGCATCCGCAAGGTCTGATGGCCTCCGGTCGGCAGTAATTGACGTCGGCGGCGGCGCTGCGATTAACTGTATATATATACAGTTAATCCAAGCGACCAAGCATGTATGTCCTCATCACCCCGCGTCGCAATCTCGGCGTCGCCGTCCCCAAAGACCAGCTCAGCAAAATCACCCCGTTCAGGGGCGACGTGCAGATTGTCGAATCTCAATGCTCAACCCTTGGCCGGATCACCCGTGAAGCTTTCATTTTGAACAGTGCCAGCCACACCCCAGATCCGCTGCCAAGGTTGCTGGACGCTGGCGTGACGAGCATGGGCACCAACGGGTTCACCATCTCCGGCATCGAGCAGATCGGAGAGGCGTTCTACTTTCAGTCATGGTGGTGCCGCTTTGAATGAGCACGTCGCCGACCCTCTGGCTACATGGCGGCTCATGGTCGAGGACATGCAAGACCTTGTCACCGACCCTGACGGCCAGCGGGCGAAGCTGCGGCAATTGGCAATGCTTGCCTATCAACGGTATCAGGTTGATGCCGATGAGCTGTCGGACATGCTTGAGGTTACGGACGCCGCGCGGGAGTGGGGTTTGTTGGAGCTGGAGCACGGCCACTTTCTGGGAATGTTCCGTACGCCCGAGCATAATCTTGAGCCCGGGACGCAGTGTTTCTGTAAAGGAAAGCTCGTCAGGGTTTTGTGAACATCGGCAGGACGCCGGGGAGGGGTGAAGCCTCAACGAGGCGTCACATGAAATAGGGTTTGAAAGTGGGCTGAATCCGTTCCGAAACTCAACGCTCGCCCCGCGTGGAATGCGGTCTGTAGCCCAGTGGTTTTAAAAAAGTATGGGAACGTCAATCACCTCCAAGGATGCGGCCCGCTGGGTTTTCCGTAACGGTCTTGAAAACCGCGTCGGTGCTTGTGGTGGTCACCCGTTTTCTAGCTGCTGTAGCGCCATGTGTGAGAAGTTTTCCGCGTAAGACTAAAGTCCAATCCAGGCTTCAGCAGGCCGCCGGCTATGCTCTAGACAACAAGATCACACATTATAAAGGAGGGCAGGATGCCCCAAGTAAATGGACGCAGTCAGAGCCAAATAGCGAGGATTCAGGCAATGGTGGACTGGCATCTTGAGATCGCGGCTGAGTTGGAGCGCTCCGGCAAGTTCGATCAGGCACGCCTTCATCTAATTCGAGCGAACCTGTTGAAGCCTGCCGCGACGACCCCGAATTGACCCAGCAGAGCATGGCCCCGAACATTTGATCGCTGGAATTTGTAGTGGGTCAGGTTGATCGCAGTAGAGGTGTCGACGTGTAATTACGATGCGCAAAACCTCCCCTGGAGGCGGCGTATTTTCGTTTGCAAAATCACAAAAAAGCTCGTGTTTTGCGAAGCTGTTAAGACTCAATTATCTAAGAAAATCAAAGGCTTGCAGGTCCATAGTCCCCAGCATGGGGTGCTAGGGGTCGAGTGTTCGAATCACTCCGTCCCGACCATATTTTAATGACTTAGCCCAATCTGAAAAGGTTGGGCTTTTTCATGCCCGAAAAAATTACTCCCACATTTACTCCCACGGATATTCTGGATCTAGGTAGCTTTGGTATCTCAGGGGACCCTTTCCAGTTAAGGGCGCGCGGTGCGCGGTATCTGCTGGTTCACAGATATGAACCGCAGGAAATGATCAGCGAAAATACCCTCAACACCTCCATCAGCCGGATGGGTTACAAGGAGGGTTCACCGGTAATGGCACCAGAGCCACCATATCAACGGCGCTCAATGAGGTTGGCTTTGTCGAAGAGTGGATTGAGGCGCAGCTTTCACACGCTGATGCCAACCAAATTCGGGCTGCATACAATTATGCAGAATACGTCGAGCCGAGACGTAGGATGATGCAATACTGGGCGGACTTATTAGATGCACTAGAGGTCGGCGTTCCGCCGCCTGCGCCTGAGGCTTACATGCCGCATATCGGGCGACCTTCAACGGATTTTCTGAGCGCGCAGCGGGTACCTGCTGATTAGCAGTCCGAAGTCAGGCTATGCGATCAAGGTCGGACAGGATAGATTTGAGGAGACCAAGGAGTGACGCGCTGCGGCATGACTCCTTCGATCACTGATCAGGGAAGAAGGGCTTTGAGAAAGCCAAAGTGAGGAACAACGGTGAGTGCTACTAATTCGATCAACTGGATCGACGAAATCGCAGTTGAATCAGGTAGGCGAGATATTTCTCCGTGGGGGTTTGCTTGACGCCTGAGACAATCACTCGACTACTAGCCTCTATGAACGCCGCCAGCCTCCCAGTGATGTGCAGCGCTGGGCTTTCCATGAATCCTCCTAATAGTCTGCCGTCAGCTAGATAGGTGGCAAAGTGCTGCTTCTATAAATACCGTCTTGATTTGGATACAAATTGCGACCTCACAGACGCAGAGATTCCTCCTGCGCCGGTCGACGTTCCACGTGTTGTTGCCACTGCATGAAGGACGAGCCTGTGTTAATCGAGTCTTCCGTGCTGCCCGGAGGTAGAGCAAACGGCCCTTGGAGCGATCTAGGGCTTTACACCATCGGCTGGCGCGCATTTCAGGATCTATGCTCGCAGGTATGCGAGGTCGTGCTTGGCTGGCCCGTGGAAATCTTCCGCGAAGCTCAAGACGGCGGTCAGGACGCGGTCTTCCTCATTTCTGCAGAAAACGACGCTCTGCTGATCGGAACCATGCAATGCAAGCATACGTCCGATGCCGCAAAGGCGTTGAAGCTCAGTGATCTCACCGCCGAGATTGCTCATGTCGAGGAACTGGTCAAAGCCGGCCAAGCAGAGACCTACGCCTTCATGACGAACATGAGCGTAGATGCGCCCGTCGCAGCCGCAATGCGTGCCAAACTTCGCGCGCTTTGGCGTACGTAAGCCGCACATTCTCGGGCGCCAGTATATCGTCCGTGTTATCAGGAGCAGTGCCCGCCTCCGGGCCCTCGTTTCACAGGTCTACGGCCTGGGGGACCTCACCTCGATCGTAGATGAGCGGCTCAGCGAGCAGAGTCGGGCGTTGCTAGACAGCTGGATTCCAAAGCTTCGTACCTATTTGCCTACCCAGGCTCATCGCGATGCTGTCAACGCGATCTCTGAGCACGGCGTAGTGCTGCTACTCGGTAATCCCTCAAGCGGTAAATCGGCGATTGGCGCCATCGTGTCGACCATAGCATCGGAAAATCCCGACAACACCGTACTTGCTCTGACCAGCCCACGCGACTTTGAGGCCGGTTGGAATCCTAATGATCCGGGGCGCTTCTTCTGGATCGACGATGCCTTCGGCTCCAATGTGCTCCGCGACGATTATGTGCAGGACTGGACGTCTGCCTTCTCCAAACTGCGAGCCGCGATCAAGCATGGCAATCGATTTCTTTTAACTTCACGAAAACATATCTATGAAGCGGCGCGGCGCAGGCTTAGGCAGCGCAACCTTGCCCAATTCGCAGACGGCAGCGCCGTAGCGGATGTCGGCGAGTTGACGTTCGAAGGGAAGACGCAGATTCTCAATAATCATGTAAATTCGGTGAGCAGAGCCAGAGCTGGCGATCGAGCATCAAACCGCATCTAGCCGCCGTCGCTGAGGTTCGTGACTTTCTCCTTGGGATCGCCGAACGTCTCGGCGACCCAAACTTCACCAAGGCTCTAGCTCCGCGCGAAAGCTCACTCGTACGCCTGATGGAGGAGCCGACAGAGCATCTGATTGATACCGTCAACGCCTTAGATGATCAGCTGCAGGCCGCGCTCATCCTCGTGTATGTCCATCAGGCCGGATTCGATCCTAGCGATCATGACGCTTCGGCCGCACAGGCGGTCGCTGAGCTGACTGGGTACACTCTCACCAAGTTTAGGATTGTTTCGCTGAGCTGAAGGGCTCGTTCCTGAAGCTTTCCGGATCAAAATGGACCTTCGCCCATCCGACGATTTCCGACGCCCTAACGGAGATCCTGCGCCAGAAGCCCCATATGATGGCGGCGCTCATACCAGGCGCGACTATCGACACCATTCTTAGCAGCTTCACGTGCGAGGGCTCGCCGCTCATTCGAGATGCGCTTGTCATCCAGACAACGCTCGACGACGCCCTGGTCGCACGACTTGGCCGCACGCCCGACGAATTGCACCGCAATTGGATGCTGTTCCGCCTTGCCGACGCGCCGAAGCACACCGCAAGCCTTAACCTGACGCATCACCTGAATATTCCTTCAGAGTTCGGGTCCTGGCATGCCGGCGCCGGTGCGCGTTACGTCGGTGAGCGCGCTGCCAACAACGCCAACGATTTCTGGTTGAGCAGCTACACCGTGGCCGATGCCTTCGTGCGTTGGGAGTCGCCGATGTTCGGATACAAGACTTCGTTGCAGTTCAATGTCGATAACCTCTTTGATAAACAGTACTAACCGTCCTCCACTGGCAGCCAACTGGCGGTCAATGTTGGCGAACCACGCACTGCACGCCTGAGCGCCAGCGTGACGTTTTGATGATATAGCTTTGACTCGCCGTCCGTGCTGCCCGCTCAATGAGTAGCACGGCTGCGACTACTTCAAAGTCGTCCATGTCTGCGGCGTATGCAAGTTGAGCCAATATGCAAAGCTAGATGATCCGAGACTTATTTCTGATATTGCCGATATCAGCTCAAATCCAATGCGGACTGCATTCTGTCGAGAAAAATAGCCTCCGCTTCAGTGTGTACTTGATGGGTGCTCCACATCATTACAATCAAGACCTCGCAAATGCTCGTTTCTGGTACGAGCTTTCGCAGAAGCCCTCGCTCCTCATACTCCCTACATAGGTGCTCGGGGAGAGAACCTATCCCTATCCCCGCCAGTACAAGCCGCAACATCTCTGCCGTGTTCGCTGATGAGGCAGATATCTGCTGGTGTATATAATGACTGCCATAGTGCTCAGACAACTTAGATAGCGTGCCTCCCAAGGACTCCCCTGAGAAACTGACCAGTTTTGTGGCTTTGATTTGATCAAGTGTCACCGACTCTTCGTTGAAAAGTGGGTGATAGTTGCTGCAGTAGAAAAATGTCTCCTCGCGGGTGAGTGTACATTGTTTTATGTCAACCTCCCCGGGATGACTGATTCCAATACCAAACGGAACTACGTTACGGTGCAGGGCGCTGATTATTTCCTGAGTGGTTGCAACTTCAATGTTGAACGTGACCTCTGGAAATTCCGAATGCATCTCCCGTAAAACTTTGTCGTACAGTGGAGAATTTACGCCGCTGATAGTGAGTATGCGTATAGCGCCTTTAATATTGCCTCGTTTTTCATCCAGGATAGCATCAACTTCCTGAATGTTTTTTCTGGCCGCTAGAGCCACCTTTAAAAGCGAAATACCGATTTCGGTAATTTCAAATCTGTGGCTGTCCCTCTCGATCAAAGTAGTTCCAAGCTGTTCCTCCAGGCGTTTGATAGCCTGACTCACGGCGGGCTGAGACAAATTTAGCCGTGCTGCCCCCCTGCTTATGCTTTTCTCGATCGCCACGACACAAAATGTTTTCAGGAGATTCCAGTCCATTCGTTCGCTCACAGAACGCAGTTCGCCGGAATTTATCGCGGTAGTCGGTCGGAAACCCATGAAATAGTACTCGTATTGGTTTGCCCAATACCCAATATAACAAAATGCGAATAGGCACTGGAAAGTTAATTTCATAGGGTGTCAGCCAATAACAACACTGTGAGAGCGCCCAATAAATGAACACACTCGAAGGTATCAGCGCGCAGGAGTGGTCAACTCGTTGTGACCTTGCCGCTCTTTTCCGTCTGCTGGCCTACTACCGCATGACAGACCTCGTCGACTCCCATGCCTCGGCATGCATCCCTGGGAAGCCGGGAGTCTTTCTCATCAATCGCTACGGTGTGCCGTTTGAAAAGATGCAGGCAAGTGATCTTGTGAAAGTTGGATTCGATGGACTGTGTGTTGGTACCAATGGTACATCCGAAACGATGAACATCGCAGGTGCCTTGATCCACTCTTCGATTCATAATGCCCGGCCCGATATGGCCTGCGTAATACATACCCACACTGCAGCAGGAATTACAGTTTCGGCACTTGAAGAAGGGTTGCCGCCCTTGTCCCAGCATGCAATGAAGTTTTACGAGCGACTCAAATACCACACCTACGGCTCTTTCATAGATACCAAATTGGAACAGCAAAATATGATTGATAGCCTTGGTGATTCCAACGCCATGCTTTTGCGAAATCACGGAATTATCGTCGGCGGGCGGACTATCGGCGAAGCCTTTCACAGTATTTATATGTTAGAGCGGGCCTGCCAGATACACGTGCAAATTCGGAGCATGAATAAAAGCATTGTTACCCCAGATCCGCATATGTGCAAAAGAACTTATGATACGTTTGCAGGCGATTATGATCACGGGATCGTGGAGCTGGCATGGCAGGGTGGTTTGCACATAATTTCCTCTCAAAAAGATCACTACTGTCGTTGATTGCGTAGTGACAGGTTTAAAGATAAGCTTCTGCTATATCCGTTATTGCGCATAACAAGAAAAATATAAGAGCCCTTTTCGTTCCTGCCCTCTCAATAATGGAAACGCCATGAACAAGCACGCCCTCGTGAAAAGCTTTTCTTTAGTTGCAGTCATTGGATTTGGAGTGGCGCTCGTCCACGCTCAAGAACAATCTCCTTTGAAGATTGGCATGGAGATCACCTACCCACCGTTTGAATACTACGACGCTGAGAACAATATTGTGGGGGCGGACCCTGAGCTTGCCGCTTCTATAGGAAAGTCTTTGGACAGGAAAGTGGAGTTTATCGACACAAAGTTTCTGAGCCTGATCAACGGACTCAACGCGGGAAAATACGACGCGATTATCTCAGGTATGTACATCACTGCTGAGCGTCAGACCCATGCGCTGGTCATTCCCTACGCCAAAACAGGATCAGCCATTTTAGTGGCACGGGACAGCGTATTTCAGCCTCAATCTCCGGAAGATCTATGTGGCAAAAAGATTGGATTGGAGCAAGGGAACTCGTGGCTTCCGAAGCTGCAAAAACTCTCTGAGACATACTGCATACCTAATAACAAAGCCGCAGTGATGGTGAGCGAGTATCCATCTGCGCCAGAGGCGACCCAAGCGCTGCTTTCCGGCAACGTGCAGGCTCAAGTAGAGATTGCAGGTGCGGCGCACATCATTTCCGAGCGCACCAATGGTCGAGTAGTCATCAGCTCTAAAGAACTCATTTACCCTGAAACACTGGGGATTTTCGTCAAGAAAGGCAACAGCGCCACGCACGCAGCTCTGATGAAAGCATTATCGCTAAGCAGAGCAAGCGGGGAATACGAGGTCATCCTCAAAAAGTACAGCCTTGAACCCATCTCAGAATAACAAGCATAGCCCACCGATGCTCACAGCGGTGGCGTTATCAAGGGGCAACTATGTCATTTGATTGGAGTTACTTCGTCTCCCTCTTCGCGGTGGATTCGTTTTGGGCAGCCTGTCTTCAGGTCATCAAGCTCAGTACTGCGGCATGGCTGCTGGGCGGTCTTCTAGGGTTTCTTCTGGCATTGGCCAAGATGTCGAGTTCCCCACTACTTCGCGGCTCAGCTTCGGTGTACATATGGTTTTTCCGCAGCGTTCCCCTGTTGGTCTTGATCGTTTTTACCTACAACCTACCGCAACTGGTTCCTTCTTCTGGTGGACTGCTTTCGAATCCGTTTTATTCGGGCCTCATGGCCCTGGTGATCACCGAAGCGGCGTACATGGCTGAGATTCATCGAGGGGGACTGATTTCTGTTGCCAAGGGGCAAAAGGAGGCCGGAAAGGCGCTGGCCATCGGTACGGTCGGCGCGCAATGGCTTATTGTCATCCCTCAGGCCATTCGTATATCGCTGCCGACGATGATCAACGAATACGTCACCATCGTAAAACTGACATCGCTGGCATCCGTCATCTCCCTCACAGAGATTCTCACGGTCGGTCAGCGCTTGTACTCCCAGAATTTTTTGGTGATGGAGACGCTGGCAGCTGTTGCGGTGTATTACGTATTAATTGTTACGGTGTTCGGATACATGCTTGAGCGTTTCGAGCGCTCACTGGATCTTAGCCTACGTAAGCCGCATACCCTGGGTAATGACCAGGCCAACGCTTTAAGAAAATCGATGGAGAACTTTAAACAGGAAAGCCAGCGCCGTTCATACGAGGGCGATACAGTGCTGCGTCTTCAGGGTTTGCATAAGAGCTATGGGAGTCATGAGGTTCTGAAAGGAATCGACTTGTCGATCAGGAAGGGCGAGGTTCTTTCCATCATTGGCCCATCTGGTTCAGGCAAAACCTCTCTCATCAGAACCATTAACGGGCTGGAAAAAATTGATAAGGGAAGCATCAAGCTCTTTGGCGCCGACTTCATCGAAAAGGACACACTGGGTGGCGGTAACCTGCGTGCCTTTCGGGGACGCGTAAAACACATAGGAATGGTTTTCCAAAGCTTCAACTTGTTCCCCCATCGAACGCTGGTCGATAACGTAACGCTCGCACCGTTGCATCACGGCGGCTCAAAGAATAAATGTCAGCTTAACGCCTATTCCCTCCTTGATCGCATTGGACTGCTTGAGCATGCCCACAAGTACCCGCATCAGCTTTCAGGAGGTCAGCAGCAACGAGTGGCAATTGCACGTGCGCTGGCGATGTCTCCAGACATTATGCTGTTCGATGAGCCCACTTCAGCACTGGATCCAGAGCTGGTTGGAGAAGTGCTTGAGGTGATCAAGGGATTGGCCGATGACGGCATGACATTGCTGATCGTCACCCACGAAATGGAGTTCGCAATGTCAATTTCTCACCGAGTCATTTTCATGGAAAATGGAAAAATCCAGCTTGATGCTTCTCCCCAAGAGATTCGAGACGCGGACTATGCTGAGAGAGTCAGAAGGTTCATGGGGATACCCGAACCGACCGTCTTAACCAAGAATGCAATTGCCTAATCGCTCACAGGTAAGTTCAGCAAGACAGAGTTTTTAGCGTTCAAGCATCACAGGGCGTCGAAGTCTGTGTGCGTCGTACCTTGGGCAAGATCGGCTCAATCAGAGCGTGAGCGGTAAGGGGGAGTGTCGGGGCAACGCTCCGATGAGGCACTACTTTGGTCTTTTGAATTCAGAGTGGGTACCCAAACTGGCTACAGATCGGAGCATGAGGCCCGAGCGGACGTGTGGCGCTGCGTATCGCGCTACAAATCGCCAGGCCTCAAAGCTTCATTGACTCTCGGTCACCCGACGTCAGGGAAAAGCTTGCGGCGTGAAACCTTAGCCGGCTGACAAGATCACTTGACCCGTTCGAACTGACTTCTTACATCGATACTCGATCCAAGTTTAAAAGGATGTGAACAAGTAGCTTGCGATCAAGCGTGTCTCGTCAATATCTCTGGCAGCGTCACTTCGATAGGTTGCATTCCGTAATCGCACAGAGAACCCCTTTAACGATCCCTGGAAGGCGTAGTTTACGTCCACATCGCGTTCCCACTCTTTCTCGGCACCGACCGTCTTCAGGCCGTCTCCCCGGATATAGGCCGTGAAAAAGCTCAACTCTGGGATACCCAAGGCTGCGAAGTCGTAGCCATAGCGCAGCTGCCAGCTACGTTCGCCTGCGCTCCCGAAGTCGTGGTATTGAACGTAGTTGGGCAGGTAGGGGTTATTGATATAAGGAAAGCCCGTAGCACCGCCCATGACTTGGTAGGTCGCCATGACGCTATGCCCATTGTCTAAGGCGTATCCGAGCGCGGCAGCGTATGCGCGGTTATCAACCTCTCCCGCTTTGGCTGCGCCAACATCACGACTTGAGAAGGCACGCAGGTCAGTGATCAACATGCCTTTGCCGAGGCGCGTGTTATGTATCAATCCAGCGAACTGCTGACGGTACACGTCGACAAGCTCGCCATAAAAGTACGTTGCACTCAGTTCTGGCGTCAGCTTGTAGGTCCCGCCGCCATATCGATAGTTTTCGCCGATACCGGTTGCACGATAGCGACCATCTTTCACTGCGAGGGTTATGTCCTGAAGGTCGGTAGAGTCGGGTGTGATTGTCTTATCGAATTGCGCCAGGTTCAGGGTCAGGCGATCTACGTCGGTAGAGTTGATCTGCCAGCCCTGGAACGTCTGAGGAAGCAGTCGGCTGTTGTTGTACTGAAGCACTGGAACCTTTGGCAATGACATGCCGTAGCGCAGTGATGTTTGAGATACTTTGAGTTTGACGCCATAGCCTGCTTTTGAGTATTCATCAACGGCCTCACCGGAAGCCCGTTTGGGGAGCAGGCCGCTACCGGAACGGTCTGGGCTCGAATCCAGTTTGTAACCTGCAAACACCAGTGCGTCGGCGCCAAATCCGATGATTCCCGGTGTGTATCCCGACTCATAGTTGAGCAAAAAACCTTGGGCCCATTCTTCTCTTTTGGATACGCCCGTTCCCTGACGAAAATCCCCGTTGTAGTAAAAGTTTCGTGCTTCCAGGCGAATCTTGCTGTCCGCGATAAAATCATCGGCCATTGAGGTGTTGATGGAGATAAGTGCAGGTGTGAGCAAAGCAACATATAAGGCGCGGCTCATTTTTATTATTTTCCTGACGCAGGGAGTCGCTGCTCGGTGCTGGACCGAACAGTGACTGTTTAGAAATGGTGTGATCGATAGAGCAGAAGTTTTACGGCTTGGTGCCAAGTTCCTGGGCGAGCTTGTCGTGATCCAGTTCTTTTTCCCACGCTGAGACAACCAGCGCGGCGACACCGTTACCCACCAGGTTAGTCATGGCGAGTCCGGTGCCCATGAAGCGGTGGATACCCAGAATCAACACCATGCCCGCCACCGGTACAAGCGGCACCACCATCAAGGTGCTGGTCAGCATGACAAAGGCGGCGCCTGACACACCGCTGGCACCCTTGGAGGTGAGCATGGCCACGATGACTAACGTCAGTTGTTGAGAAAGTGACAGGTCGATGTTCAGCGCTTGAGCGATGAAGAGCACTGACATCGTCAGATAGATGTTGGTACCGTCGAGGTTGAAGGAGTAGCCGGTGGGAATGACCAGCCCGACGACTGGTTTGGAGCACCCGAGTCGCTCCATCTTTTCCATGATCTGCGGCAGCACCACTTCCGATGAACTGGTGCCAAGCACGACCAGCAACTCCTCTTTGATGTAAGCGATAAAGCGCAGGATGCTGAACCCGCAAACTTTCGCCACGCCACCCAACACCACGATGACAAACAATGCACACAGGATATAAAAGCTGCCGACCAGTTTCATCAGCGGCAGGAGCGCACCGACACCGTAAGTACCGACGGTGAACGCGATGGCGCCGAACGCGCCGATGGCGGAAAGCTTGGCGATGATGTGCACAATGCGAAAGAACACGCCGGACAGCCCTTCGATCATGTCGTAGACCGGTTTGCCTTTCTCGCCCATGGCTGACAGCGCGCACCCGAAGAGCACGGAGACCAGCAATATGCAAAGCACGTTACCTTCGGCAAAGGCCTGCACAAACGTCGAGGGAATGATCCCCATCAGAAATTCAACCATGTGCATGTGCTGAGCTTTCTCGGCGAACCCGGTGACTGCCGACGCGTCCAGGGTATTCACATCGACATTGAAGCCTGCCCCTGGATTGAAAAGGTGCCCACCGATAAGGCCTATCAGCAGCGATACCGTCGAAATGACCTCGAAGTAGAGCAGTGCTTTCCCTCCGACCCGACCGACCTTTTTCAGGTCGCGCATACCGGCGATGCCGGTGACGACTGTGCAGAAAACTACAGGGCCGATGATCATCTTGATCAGCTTGATGAACGCATCGCCCAGTGGCTTGAGGTCGGCGGCAAAGGTTGGCCAGAAATGGCCGACGGCGACTCCCGCGAGAATCCCCAACAGGACTTGAAAGTACATCGCGCGATAGAACGGCGGCTTGGTTTTCACCTTGGCGGGAAGGGTTACTTCTGCCTGAGCAGATGCAGGGCTGGGGTTCATGGCTTTCACTCACTGTAAGTCTTATTTTTGGAGATGCAGCAAAGCTGGGTGCACTTAACGGCCGTAGAGCTTCATCGGGTTATCGATCAGCAGTTTTTGACGCAGCAGAGGATCGGTACAGAAATTGAACATCAGATCCACCAACCCGCCGTCGTTGGGCATGTCTTTACTGATGTTTGGATGCGGCCAATCAGTGCCCCACAGGACGCGTTCCGGCGCTAGCTCAATCAGCTTCTGCGCGAACGGAACGGCATCTTCGAATGGTCGCCGCCCGACCGATACACGCTCTGCGCCACATACCTTGACCCACGCCAGCGGATTTTCCATCAGTTGCTGCAATGCCCGGAAGGACTGCTGCTCAATACCATCCTGCGCTTTGACGCGACCCATGTGGTCGATGATGAAAGGTACGGGTATCCGCGCCAATCTTTCGGCATAAGTCAGGATGTCTTGTGCATCAAGGTGCAGGACGACATGCCATCCCAAATCCGCAAGGCGATCCACAGTGCTATCAAAGACGTCCAGATCTGGCGCGCCACCCAGATGTGCAACGAAGTTGAATCGCACGCCACGAACACCGCCGGCGTCCATCTCGGCAAGCTGTTCATCGGTTTCGCTGCCGTCAACGATTGCTACGCCTCGATACCGTCCTTCACTCCGTGCAATAGCGTCGAGCATTGCGCGATTGTCACTGCCGTGACAGCTGGCCTGGACAATTACACCGCGCGTGAACCCCAAGTGGTTGTGCAATGCCTGCAATGTTTCAAATGGGGCGTCTGGCGGGGTATAGCTACGATCTTCGGCATAAGGGAAATCAGCCGCAGGACCGAATACATGGCAGTGCGCATCCCACGCACCTACAGGAAGCGGCTGCTTTGGTTTTGTTGGGTTGGCGTCAGGGGCGAGGCAGCTTTTCATCTCGTGTCCTTTATTATCGTTAGCGGAAGCGATAGCCGATGGTGGCCGCCTCGACGCCTTACAACAACAAGACACAGGCTCTAGCAGTTATGCGGATTTTGCATGCGTCTATTCAGTCTATGCAGATTTCACGAACCAATGACATGGTCTGTTGTGCCAGGCGAGACAGCGGGCGCTGCTCAAACGTTGCGATAAATAAGTGCGTCTGGATTGATGGATCAACGATCTGTGCAGCTTTGAGTCCTTCGAGTTTTCCGTCGCCGTTGGCCAAGGCCGAGCGAAACAGTACGCCGTAGCCCATGTTGAGATTGATCAATTCCAATAGCGACGGGATGCTATCGACCTCCAGGCAAACGTTCAGATGCACCTCATGCCTCGACGCTTCATTCTCGATGAGGCGGCGTATGGAGTGAGGTTCGCTGGGAGTGATTAAAGGGTATTGGCCCAAGTCTTTCATCGATACCTGGGAAGGGAGGTTCGAGTGCTGGCTACCTATGAGCATCAATGGTTCTGAGTGAATGTGCTCATATTGCAGTTGTGCGCTGTGGCCAGGATTGAAGAGCAGTGCGAAATCGAGGCGACCCAAGAGCAGCCACTCGCGCATCGAATGAGTCAGCCCTTCTTTGATCCCCAATATGCAGTCAGGAAAGCGCTCTCGGAAGGCAGAGACCACTGCCACAGTGTGGCGTCGGGAAATACTGGGAGGAAGCCCGACGACGACCTTGCCAGACAACGTATCGCGTTGTTCGCGCAGGTCTTCACGCGCCACCTGCACCTGCCGCAAGATGCCTTTGCCGTGATCGAACAAGCGTTGCCCGGAAGCGGTCAGTAAGACGCCTCGACCATTTCGCAAGAGCAGATGCTCCTGCAGTTCGACCTCAAGCTGCCTGACCTGACGGCTAACGACCGACTGTGAGATGTTCAGTACGGCGGCGGCCTTGGTGAAGCTTCCGAACTCGGCCACCCGTACGAAACATTCGAGCTGTTTTAGATCCATGAGTGCGACTATGGGAAAAAGGCTATGTTACCGCTTTTCCCGGACAGTGCTTTCATGAGCGATTGGACTGCCATACACCGTGTCGATCAGGTTTATCCAGTCGAATGGCTCAAGGTGTGAGTAATCAATATCGGCATCAAGCATGGCATCGACGAGCCCGAGCTGAGCGCTGACGATGGCTTGGCTCATGTTCGGAACCACGTCGACGTCGCGAGCGGTTTTTGCGACCTCTTTCATTTCCTCTGCGCGACGCCGACCGTGCTCGGCCACGCGACTGATCAAGTAGTGGGGTAGGGCGCCGTCCCAACCCATCTGCGGAAAACTCTGGTGCAATGACGCCAGCACCTCACCGTCGGCATGGTACTGGCGAGCGGTACTCAGACATTCAGTGGTGAGTGCTTCCAGGCCTTTGATCATGATGCTTCGACACATCTTTATCGCTGACGCTACGCCAATCACATTAGCCACTACCCGCACGTTCATGCCTAGCCCGCTTAATCGTTCAGCGACCAGGGTGGCGTGTTCGCCGCCTAACAGGATGGGTGTTTTCAAGCGTTGTGGCGGTACCGGCGCCATGACTGCAGCATCAATGTAATCGACGCCATGCAGCTCCATCGCTTTGGCTGCTGCCCGCTTCGTAGAGGGCGCCACCGAGTTGATGTCGATAAACAGTTGTCCGGGCTTCATCAGTGGCGCCGCGTCCAGTGCGACTTCGAGTGCGTTATCCGCTGTGACGGCTGAAATGATCCACTCGCCAAGCGCTATCGCTTGAGCCGCACCCTCGCACAGTTGAACGCCACACCGCTGGGCTTTTTCATGCAGCGCGGCTCGTTTGGCCGGGTCTTCAAGGAGTCGATCATAGGCGTAGATCTTCACGCCCTGTGCTGCAAGATCCTCGCCCAGAATGGCACCGGCTTCGCCGAAGCCGATCATAGATACGGTCGTGGTCATTACGATTTCACCGGTTTTTGCCAGACGTCGCCAGGAATGAGCACGTTGCCTTCGAACAACAGCCGTGCCGTTCGCACCAACCCGCAACCGGCTAACTGACCGTCAATTACACGCAGCTCCACCGTGAACTCGCCGGTTGGATGCTCGACAGACAATTGGACTCGATCACCTGTTTCTACTTGGGCCAAACTGCTCGCGACTGTCCCTTGAATCAGGCAGGCAGAGGCGACGCTGACAGCGCCGAACACCCCTATTGATGTATGACAGCGGTGAGGAATGAAGGTACGGCTGCCAATAGCGCCTCCGTTGCGGGGGGCTGCTATCAGGGACATTTTCGGTACTGTGCGCTTGCGCACATCCCCCAGATCCATTAACGGGCCCGCCTGCAGCCGGATCGATTCCAGCAACGCTTTGAGCGCCATGTTGGCGTCCAGTTGCTCGGGGTTTTCATCGCCCGTGCACCCCACATCAGTCGCCCTGATCAGCACAACAGGCATTCCATTGTCGATACACGTCACTTCAATGCCATCGAAGCGGTCAATGGCATTTCCGGTAGGCAAGAGCGCTCCGCAACTGGAGCCGGCAATGTCTTCGAACTCGACAATCAGAGGAGCACTGGTGCCAGGAACGCCATCGATGCGGGTATCCCCTGCGTACTCGACGATGCGACCTGGTGTTCGGACGTTAGCCACGGCGATCTGGCCGGTGTTCATCATGAAAATCCGTACGGTCGTCAGCGATTCGTCTGCGCTGATCAGCTCTCGCTCGATTGAAAAGGGGCCGACGCCGGCAAGGATGTTTCCGCAATTCTGGCCGTAATCAACTTGAGCGTGTTCGACTGAAACCTGAGCAAACAGATAATCGACATCAGCATCCGGGCGATCTGAACGGCTGATGATGGCGACCTTGCTGGTCAGCGAATTTGCTCCCCCGATGCCATCTATCTGGCGTGCATCGGGTGAGCCCATGACGGCCAGTAATACTTGATCACGCAGCTTACCTTCAGGCGGCAGATCGTCAGCCAGGAAGTAAGCGCCCTTGGATGTACCTCCACGCATCATGAGGCACGGAATTCGGGTCTGGCGCATGAAGGTCATCCTTGCAGGTCTGTGAGGCTGTCGTAGTAAGTCAGGCCCCGGTCGACGAGCTTCTGACGCATCTCATAGATATCCAGCCCCAATTCGCCGGCTGCCAGGCGCACCCGTTTCTGCTCTTCGATTCGAGCGCGTTTTCGGCTGGTTTCAAACACGCCGGGTAACTCTTCGCGGCGAACAATGACCACGCCGTCATCGTCAGCCACTACGACGTCACCGGGCTCGACCAACTGGCCGGCGCAGATGATCGGTATGTTGACCGAGCCCAGGGTTTCCTTGACTGTGCCTTGGGCATGAACCGCTCGCGACCATACCTTGAAGCCCATGTCCCGCAGCGTCCGGGTATCGCGTACCCCGGCGTCAATGATCAGGGCACGTACCCCTCGGGCCATCAACGAGGTGGCGAGCAAGTCGCCAAAGTAGCCATCGGTGCATGGCGACGATGTCGCGACCACCAGAATGTCGTCGGGTTGGCAGTGTTCGACAGCTACGTGAAACATCCAGTTATCGCCCGGCGCGACCAACACGGTTACAGCCGTTCCGCTGATGCTCTGGTTCTGCTGGATCGGGCGAATCGCAGAATCCAAAAGACCTTTGCGTCCTTGGGACTCATGCACGGTGGCAACGCCGAAGCGATCCAGTTCGTCGATCAGTGCCGAGTCAGCACGGGGAATATTACGTACCACAATGCCGGTTTTTCCGATCAGTGTGCTCATGCCAGATTCTCCGTCACCCGTGGGAAGAGGCTTTGGTAGCCCTCGGCATATACGATGTTACGGGTAGAGGCGATACCCACATTGCGCTTGGCCTGCACACCGCGTTGTAGGGCGACACGGGTGTAGTATTCCCAGAGATGCTCCTGGCCAGCCATGCACTGGATGGCGGCATATTTTTTATCCCAGACCTCGGTGATGTCCAACAGCACATCCGGGCGCCATTCGCATTGCTCAGGCTGATGGGGTTCGAAGCTGTAAACGGGTGGGGCACCCACAATTTTTTCGCCAGGCTTGTAGCCTTCGGCCTGAGCGATGATGCGCGCTTCCTGCGTCAGGTTCATCGCCAGCGGGTGATCGTAGTTGTAGGGGTCTTTGATCGAGTGACTGAGGACGAACTCCGGTTGCACGCGACGAAACACATCGGCCAAACGAAACAGTGTCTCTTTATCGGCGCGCATCGGGTAGTCGCCGATGTCGAAGAATTCCACGCACGCGCCAAGTATCTCCGCTGCGGCTTCAGCTTCGCTGCGACGCTCGGTTTTGACCTTGTCTTCAGACATCTCGCCTTTGCGCCAGAGCTTGGCCGACTCACCTCTTTCGCCATAGGACAAGCACACGATGTGTACGGCATAACCTCGTTGGGCGTGCAGGGCGATGGCGCCACCTGCGCGCCAGACGAAATCGGCAGAGTGGGCGCTGACGACTAATGCAGTTTTTGTTTTATTGATCATCGAAGGGCTCTTCTTGCGGCTGTTTGATAGCACCCACAGTCGCATTTGAGGGGGAGGTTGAATAATGCGTTCGGCGGCAATAGGTATGCGTTTTACTTATCGGGATGAGTTATGCATGCTGTGCACCCGCTTTCTCGAAAACACGGCAGGTAGGCATGCAGAGTCCTGAGTTGCCCAATTTGATGCAGGTTCGCGCGTTCCTTCGCGTTGTCGAATACGGCAGCGTATCCAAGGCATCTGCCGTGCTATTTCGTGCACAGCCTGTCGTGACACGCGCCATCCTGACGCTGGAGAAGCGCCTCGGCGTCTTGCTGTTCGAACGCACCGTCAATGGTATGCGTCTGACCGATTACGGAGACCGTGTCATTCCTCGGGCTCGCCGGGCCCTGGAGGAATTGCTGGCCGTTCCGTCTTTGCTGGGGCAGGTGCTGGGCCACTCCGCCGAGCCGCTTTACCTGTTCCAGACCCGCCGCCTGGAAATGTTCACGAAACTCTGTGAAACCCACCATATGCAAACCACGGCGAGTGCCCTAGGCGTTTCGCAGCCTGCGATCAGTGCCGCTATCAAAGTGCTGGAGCAGGGCAGTGGTGCGGGCCTGTTTGAACGCACGCCCCACGGTTTGCTGCCGACCCGCGCGTGCCTTGCAATGTTGCTGCGAGTGCGGCGAGCACTGAATGAACTGCGTCACATCGATGCGGACATCGCCGCGTTGAGTGGTTCCCTTCAAGGTGCCGTGCACGTGGGGGCCTTGCCGCTCGGGCGCACGGGAATACTGCCAGAAGCCATCGTGCGCCTGACCCTGGAACACCCCCACGTACGAGTCGTCACAAACGAAAGCCCGTTTGACCTGCTAGCCAGTGAAATGCGCGCTGGCGATGTGGATTTCGTACTCGGCGCTCTGCGCCCGTCGGTCTACGCCAGCGATCTGCATAGCGAAGCCTTGCTGCGGGAGGAAATGGTGATCCTGGTACGCCGCGACCACCCTTGGCTGGAGCGGACGCCTGTCTATGAGGACTTGAGTGCCGCCCGCTGGATCTTGCCTCGCGCCGGATCTCCGGCACGGCAACTGCTAGACGCGTTTTTTGCCCACATCGGCATCGCCGCACCCAGCCCAGTGATTGAAACGGGCGACCTGGCGATTTTGCGCGGTGTGTTGCTGCGCTCAGACATGCTCGCTGCTGTTTCGGCGCATCAACTGGAACACGAAATGGTCAGCGGTGAGCTGGTGCGATTGCCGCTTTCCCTTAGCCACACCACGCGCCCCATTGGCCTGATCTCCAGAGCGGGGGCGCTTCAATCGCCTGCGGCGCAGGCGTTGATGGACAAGATTCGGGAGGTGGTAGGGGAGGCGGCGGCGAGAATGGCAGAGATGTCCTGACGCAGGTTCAACGTAGTCATTCGTCAGCAAGGTGTCTTGACCCCCTTGGCGCTGATTGACCCACCCTGCCGATTGAAAAATGACCCAGGGCAGATTGCCGATTTGTTATCAGCAATTGTGGATTAGCGCAGCAGTCCTGTCGATCTCAAAGGATCGAAAGCCCCACCACATGTGCGCATGTGACAGGGCATTTTCCGATGCGGATCAAAATGGCTCATCGTCCTCAACTGCATCCTCTTCCTTACGCTTACGTTCTCGTGTCCTGATCTTTGTCTGGTCAGCCAGGGTGCTGTGTTGCAGACGATAGGATTCATTACCCGTTTCGACGATGTGGCAGTGGTGCGTCAGTCGATCCAGCAGCGCGGTGGTCATTTTCGCGTCGCCAAAAACACTCGACCATTCCGAGAAGCTCAGGTTGGTCGTAATGATCACGCTGGTGTGCTCGTAGAGCTTGGACAGAAGATGAAACAGCAACGCGCCACCGCTCTGGCTGAACGGCAGATAGCCCAGCTCATCAAGGATGACGAGGTCGGTGCGGAGCAGCCCCTGTGTAATCCGGCCCGTTTTCCCATCGCACTTTTCACGTTCCAACAGATTGACCAGGTCTACCGTGCAGAAGAAGCGGACTCGTTTGTTGTGAACGGTGATCCCGGACACAGCCGGTGCGCTGGCCAAGTGTGTTTTTCCGGTTCCAGGCCCGCCGATAAACACCACGTTTTGGGCCGTCTCGGTGAACTCCAGGCTGGATAGCTCCTTGACCAGTCGAGCATCAGCGCTGGAAGCGCTGAAGTCAAAGCCCACAAAGTCACGGTGCATGGGAAGCTTGGCCATGTTCATCTGATGATTCACGGAGCGCACGGCACGATCTGCTTGCTCCTGCTGGAGCAGATGCTCCAGCAGCCATTTTGAGGGCGCCGTCGACGCCTCTCCTTGCGCAGCCAATTCTTCCCAAGCGTGCGCCATGCCGTGCAGACGAAGCTCTTTAAGTTCTGCCATCAAGTCACGCATTTCGGCTCTCCTCATCTTTCGCACGCAGTTGGTCATACCTGGCCGTGTTGGCCGCCGGTGCGACCTTCAGCTGAAGGCTCGTTTCCACTGAGGGGGGTGGTGCGCTGGACGTCAGTCGAGCCAGGACATTCAGGATGTGATCCGCGCTCAAACTGCCAGACTCAAGCACCAGTTCTACGGCCACCAGAACGGAGTCCAGGCCGGTAATGGGCACTGCAGCCAACACCTGTGTCATGACGCGATCACCGTTAGCGTGACGCCGCAGGCCACGCTTGAGCAGGCGCAATGGTTTGGGTAAATCGGCAAACGGAGCACCATTGCGAAGTGCGCCAGGCTTGCGCTCGATCAGCGGGATGTAGTGCTGCCAGTCGTAGCTGACCTGGTCTCGATCAAAAAGCCGTTCGTGGCTGGCGATAGTTGTCTCATCGGCAACGACAACAACCCGCGAGGGATAGAAACGGCTGCTGACCCACTGACCGACGCGCTCGCAAGGCACCGAATAACGATTGCGTGCCACGCTGATTAGGCAGGTACTGGAGACCCGCACGGTGCGTTCGACATAGCCGTCGAAAGCGCTGGGCTTCGGCATCATTTCCACCCGCTCCAGCTCCAGGACATCTGCCACAGTAAGCCCTTTGTATTGCGGGTGCGGCAGCTCACTCCAGAGAGTCCGGCAGCGTCGGCCGAGCCAGACATTCAGCTCATCGAAGGTATGAAACAGGCAGTCTTGAGCATCGAGCCAGATGCGTCGCCGACTATCTTGGACGTTGTTCTCGACGATCCCTTTTTCCCAACCTGAGGCTACGTTACAGAAGTCTGGGTCGAACAAATAATCCGAGCACATCACGGCAAAATGGGCGTTGACCGTTCGTCCTTTGCCTTTGCTGACTTTGTCGACAGCCGTTGTCATGTTGTCGTAAATGCCGCGATGCGGCACACCACCCAATGCTCCGAACGAGCGAGTATGGGCATCAAACAACATCTCGTGACCTTGGCTGGGGTAGGCAACCAGCCAAAATGCACGGCTGGCACAGAGCTTCATGTGGGAGACCTGGATCCGCCTGAACAGCCCGCCGATCAGCAGACCTTCTTCACTCCAGTCGAACTGGAAAGCCTCGCCCAACGCGAACGTCAACGGCACAAAGGCTCGCAAGGATTTTCCTTAATCGCCGAGCCACGCGCGGATAAAGGCGGTCAGATGGCTGTAACCGCCGTCGTAGCCCCCGGCTTTGATCTGCTCAAAGAGACCCTTTGCGGTTCTGCGGTTGTGTTTTGCCCGAAGCGAATCGGCTTTGAGTGCCTGCTCCAGCGTGTCGTGGAAAGGACTGAGCTTGTTGAAAGCGGCTTGCCGCTGGTACACCGGCTGTTTGACTTCGGGGGGCTCTGATCCACTTTCGGATGGTGTTTCTGGATAGCCCGGTACGCTTGGCTATTTGGTGCAGCGAGAGCTTGTCGCGGAAGTACATCCGCCGAATTTTCCTCATCATTTCCATGCTGATCACCTAGTGTTCTCCTGCTCGGAAAGTGAGCAGAAGCAATTGAACACCTGGGTCAGTTTTCAGTCGGCAGAACAGCCTTTAATGGGTCAGTTTTCGGTCAGCGGCACAAGCCCCTCAGAGCAATGGTCCGCAGACTCGTAGATCGAGTAGCGTCCGCACCTACGGTCACCCGTCGAAAATTCCTACACAGTACATTGACCGGAGGCAGGCTAGAACGTTAACTGTATATATGTACAGTTATTCACGGCAAGGCTTGCATCATGAGCGTCACCTTTCTTGGCCCATCGTCGGCCGGCGCCGAAAAGCTGCGTCTTTACTTCTTTCACGTACCGGCCGATCGGGTGATCTGGGGCGTGGTGATTCAGCGTTCGCGATCATGACAAAGCCTGAGCCCGTCTTTGCGCTGATCGACTGCAACAGCTTTTATGCGAGTTGCGAGCGCGTCTTTCGGCCTGACCTCGCCAAAACGCCCATCGTGGTGTTGTCGAATAACGACGGTTGCGTGATTGCCCGAAGCTATGACGCAAAGCCCTTCGTGAAGATGGGTGCGCCTTACTTTCAGATCAAGGACCAGTTGCGCCGAGACGGTGTGATCGCGTTCAGCAGCAATTACGCGCTGTATGGCGACATGAGCGAGCGGGTCATGAGCATCATCGAATCAATGGTCCCCGCGCTGGAGGTCTACAGCATCGACGAGGCCTTCGCTGACCTGTCTGGCATCCCCGGCGACTTGACGGCGTTCGGCAGGCAGATTCGGGCGACCCTCTACAAGCGCACCGGCATTCCGGTGGGCGTGGGGATCGCTCGCACCAAAACACTGGCAAAACTCGCCAATCACACGGCAAAACGCTTGCTGGCGAAGACCGGCGGGGTGGTCGATATCTGCGATCCGTTCAACCGTGACTGGACGTTGCGTAACACGGACGTCGGCGAAGTGTGGGGCGTGGGCAAGCGCATGAAGGCCCATCTCGAAGTCATGGGGATCAAGACCGCGATGGATCTGGCGAAGGCCGATCCCTGGACGCTGCGGCAGAAATTCAGCGTTGTGATCGAGAAGACTGCGCGCGAGTTGTCCGGCACTCCATGCCTGGAGTTGGGGGAGGTCGATCCGCCGAAGCAGGAGATCTGCTGCAGCCGAATGTTTGGCAGCCGTTTGACAACTATCGAGCCCATCAGGGAAGCCGTCGCCACCTATACCCAGCGCGCCGCGGAAAAGCTCCGGGCACAGAACTCGTTGTGCAAAAAAATCCGGGTCAGTATCCGAACGGGGATGTTCAATCCTGAGGAGGCCAAATATGCCAACGGCGCTCTGGTCGAATTGCCGTACCCCACCAATGACGTGCGCTTGATGACGAAAGCGGCAACGGAAGCGGTCAACCGGTTATTCCGGGAAGGCTTCAAATACAGCAAGGCCGAAGTCCTTTTAATGGACCTGCGGCAGCCCGGCGAATTTACCGACGACCTGTTCGCCCATTCGCAACCCGTGGAAGCCGAGAAGGTGATGAACGTGCTGGATAAGATCAATGCCAAGTGGGGGCGTGGAACGCTGCGCGCGGCGAGTGTGCCGGCTGCCCCTGAGTGGGCCATGCGGCGGGATCTGATGAGTCAGAGCTTTACGACACAAATCGGTCAGCTGTGGATCGTGAGGTGCAATTAGGGTCATCGCTGTCAGAAACGAGCGTTGCACGTGGTTTCCCTTAATTCCACCGTGGCACCCGCTCCCGAATGGCGAAAATCAGCCATTCGAATGAGGTTGGGCGTGCCCTTCAACCCTCCCGAACGCAGAGCCCGGGTTCTGAAGCCTGGCCGGGGCCGAGGGTGATCAACCACGATCGATAGAGAAATTCGAACTAAATCATCAGTTTTAACGATGATCCTTTTGATTAACTTTTTATATAAGGAGTCGATAACAGAGCATTACGAAAAAATCAAAGGTTAAAAGGCGATGAGATCCAACTGGTTGGATAATTTGAAAGTAAGCAAGAAGCTCGGCTTGGGCTTTGGTGCCATTCTGCTGGGCGTTCTGGTGGTTACCGGGATTGGGTATGGCAGCGCGAACCTGCTTATCCAGCGACTGGAGAAAGCAGCCAGGGTCGCTGAAGTGAAAGCCGATATGCTCGACGTTAAAGTGGCGTCGCAAACCTACGCGGCCAGCCCAAGTGCCGGCGCTGCGGAAGCGTATAGCGTTGCCCTTGCGTCATTGAACAGCACCATCGATAAAGGTTTGCAGATCCTGACCGTCGCCAAAAACGTGGACATGCTCAGGGGGATCGATAACCAGGCAGCAGAACTCAAGAAAACCTTCGATCAACTGGTCAGCAACAACCAGAAAATCGATGGGGCGATGAAACCGTTGATCAAGGTCTCGGATGAAGTAAGCGCGACCTTCGAGAGCCTGCTGCAGAAGACGTTGGACGATGCTTCAAACTCGCCAGACCAGGCCGGTATCGACCATGTGAAAATTGCAGGCGACCTGCGCAATGGTATGACCAACTTCCGTCTGGTATTCCGTCGTTACTTGAGCATTCCTACCGAAGACAATCGCCGGGCCACTTTTGCGACTGCCGACGCACTGGTTAGCCAGGTGGCTGAAGCCCGAAGCCAGTTACCCGCGCAGTCAACTGCAGCAGTTGACACCTCGCTTGTCGCGCTCCGGCAGTACAAGGAGAACATGGCGACGATCTCGCAGATGCTGCAACAAAATGACCAGATACGTGACGCGTTACAAAAGCTGACGACCGACACCGTAAAAAGTGTCGAGGACTTGATGGCCTCCCAGGTCGTTGCAGCAAACAATGAAAAGAGCAATGCGATCATCCAGTTGTTCAGTGTTGCGTTAGTGGTGCTGTTACTGGGTGTTCTCGCCGCAGCATTGATCACCCGCCAGATCACTCGTCCACTGAACGACAGCGTCATCGCTGCCCGTCGCATCGCCGATGGCGACCTGACCTACGACATTGGCACAGACCGGAAAGACGAACTGGGCCTGCTGCAAAACACCATGCAGCACATGACGTCTTCCTTGCGTGAACTGATTGGTGGCATCGGACAGGGCATTACCCAGATCGCAACCGCCGCCGAAGAGTTGTCGGCCGCGACCGAACAGACCAGCGCTGGCGTCACCCAGCAGAAACTGGAAGTGGACCAGGTGGCAACTGCCATGAATGAAATGGCTTCAACCGTGCAGGAAGTTGCACAAAACACCGAGGATGCGTCGCGTGCGGCCCGGCAAGCGACCGAGCGTGCGGCCCATGGCAGCACGGTCGTACAGCATGCAACCAAGGAAATCAGTCAGCTGTCTGGAGAGGTCGGGCAGTTGGGCGTGGCGATGCAGCGTCTGACCCATGACAGCGATAAGATCGGCAGCGTCATCGACGTGATCAAGGCCGTGGCGGAGCAGACCAATCTGCTCGCACTCAACGCCGCCATCGAAGCTGCACGCGCCGGCGAACAGGGTCGCGGCTTTGCAGTGGTGGCCGACGAGGTCCGGTCATTGGCCCAGCGGACACAGAGCTCGACCACTGAAATCGAAGCGCTGATCCAGGCCCTCCAGCACGGCACTGTGGAAGCGTCGAGCTTGATGGACGCCAGCATGCGGCGAACAGAGGGCACCGTCGAGCTGGCGCGGCAGGCCGAGCAAGCCCTCGTAGAGATTACGCGTTCCATTGGCACGATAGAGCAAATGAGCCAGCAAATTTCGGCTGCGGCCGAGGAGCAGAGCGCGGTGACCGACGAAATCAATCGCAGCGTGATCAGTGTTCGTGACGTCGCTGACCAGTCTGCTACCGCGACGGAGCAGAGTGCTGCCTCGACATTGGAACTGGCACGCCTGGGCAATACGCTGCAGAACATGGTGGCTCGCTTCAAGGTGTGACGACCCCCACGGTGGGCTGCACAAAAGAAACCGCTTCGGCGGTTTTTTTGTTCGTCGCATTCAGTGCGTTGCTCAGTGTACAGGCCTGTTGAAGAGTCATTTCGAGCGACAGGCTGGGCCGAAGGCTGGGCAAAGAGGGGAGCCGGCGAACAGACTGGCTCCGGGGGCAGATCTCGAAATGTGCCTGTGGAGGCCGGCCTGATCGCGATGACCGGCAGATCAGTTTCCATCGGCTTCACGCGCCATTCATCTTCCACCGGGCACTAATCCTTCCTGATGCACCTCTGTCCTGTAAGCGCAGATTTCCTGCGACTCGTACTGGAGGTCATCATGGGTATCGAAGACAACGGGCCAGATAACGCATATCAGGGCCCAGCGGAGCCGGGTAGCGAAGAAGAGGTCTATCCCGACGCAAGTGCCGACTCGGCTGAAGGCATCGACAACGAAGAGGATGCCGCCATCGCAGCCCGGAACAAGGGGCTGGACGAGATGGAGATTACCGACAATCCGCCTGTCGACGAGGACGAAGAGCCCTCTCCCGGTAACAGCTAGCGGCCGATGTCACACCAAACCCCACCCAGCGTGGGGTTTTTCTTACAACACGACGAATGTGTTACACAAACGAGCCACTCGTCGGAACGCGAGCACTAACAAGGGGTTGGGCACTCCATTCATTAATCAAAAAATAAGGTGCCCCGGATGAGACCTCAGACCAACGATATTCCTAACGCACTCGACCTGATCAGCGAGCTGGATCAGGCAACTGAGCAGATGATGTCTATCCCCGTCGAGCACATCGGCGGCATGCAATGGGAAGAGGCTTTCGTGCGGCAGCAGAGCGCTTTCAGAAAATGGCGCGACTATTTGTACTGCAAAGCCGATGAACGCCCGGCGGTTCGCCTGCTTAACATCGCCTGATCTGCGAACAGCTCCACCCGCATCAAGCCAAGCATGAGCGCGCATTTCTGCACAATGCGCTAGCGACGTCCTGCAATCCGCTCCACCGCGGCTAGCACCTTGGGCCGCTGCGCCTGCCATTCACTTTTGGTGATACCCAGCAGCACGGCGTCGATACGCTTGCCATCGCGCACGATGTGTTCCCGCCGTACGCCCTCGATCACAAAGCCGAATTTCTGGTGCATCTTGATCACCGCCGGGTTGATCTCAAGCACTTCGCAATTGAGTTTTTCCAGTCCTGCAGCGCCGAACGCGTGGTCGAGCATCCACAACTCCACCTGACTGCCGAGCCCTTTGCCCTGCAGCGTGGTGTCGAGATAAAAGGCCCAGTCCGCTGTGCCGTGGGTGGTGTTGATGGCGCTCAGGGACACAACGCCAACGGGCGCAGCTTCCATCACGATGACGAAGACCTGCTGCCGGGCGCTGTCACGCAGCCCCTCAAGCCAGTTCAGATGCTCGGCCTCGCCGATTTCATGGTCCGTGTACATGAACTTGCGCACGTCTGGCTGGTTGCGCAGTTGCCGAACGCTGGCCTGTTGATCGGCGGGCAGTTCGAGGATCGGCACGACTTTCATTGAGTCCCTTTTAAATACGTCATACGGCTGTTGAATCCCGATTCAGGCTGCACCGCGAGCGGTGCATGATCAATTGCGGTGCGGCGAAAAGAGGTTTTTTCGAAGTCACTGGAACGAATCGATTGGCGCTTCAGTCAACCTTTCTCACACCCAGGAGGCAAAACTATTATGGCAAGCGATATCACCGAACAACTGCGTGACGATCTTTATCAGAAAACCCGTTCCGAGCTGAACACTTTTCTCGACGAGACCAATGCCTTGCTGGCGGCTGGGGATGCCTTGAATGAGGATCGCACCACCCAGGCCCGTGAGCGGCTGAAGGATTTTCTGGCCCGCGGCACCAGCGCAGTGACCGAGATCGAGATGGAAGCCCAACCTGCGTTGACCCGCGCGGTGGGCAATGCCAAATCCTACGTGACGACCCATCCCTGGGCCGCCGTCGGCGTGGCTGCAGGCCTTGGCCTGGTTGCCAGCCTGTTGCTCAAACGCAACAGGGATTGAGGAGGCCATCGTGGTTCGCCGCCGATTTCCGGTGGATCCGTTAAGTCCGACCAGCGGCCGGCTTGCGTTCGCCGGCCTTTGCACGCCCGTCATTTACCCTCGTTATCGGCTGGTACTATTCATGGCGGGTACCGTAGCGGAGGCTGGATTCGGCACCGCTCTGGCGCCGGCCAATGTCCTGCGCAAGCATCAATGGGGGATACGCATGAATGTCGACGAAGACACTGTTCGTCAGTTGGCCCAGTTGATCTGGGAGTCCGAAGGCAAGCCTGAAGGGCAGGAATCCCGTCACTGGGAAATGGCCACACGCCTGGCGGAGTCCGCTGCCATGGCGCCGGTTCGCACTTCAAGCAAGCACAAGGTCGATACGTTGTTCCCGTCGCCCGATGAGGCAGACCCCAACGTGTGACAGGTCTGGAGCTCGCCCGGACGCAGTGTCAGGGCAGAGCTCGGATCAACCGCGCAATCAAACAGCTCGCGGCATCAGACTGACCCGGAAGCCTGCCGGGCAACGCGGCGATCACCCTGCCGTGCATCCATCAGCGCCCAATACCACATGCCCAGACCGCCCAGCGTCAATGCCGCTGCCGCATAGCCCGTGGCCGGCAGGCCGTATCCCGCCGCAATCACGGCGCCACCCGCCAGCGGCCCAATGGCGTTGGCCATATTGAACGCGCTCTGCACCAGTGCGCCCGCGAGAGATTGCGCATGGGGCGCAACGTCCATCAGGCGGGTTTGCAGGATCGCCGCCAGGCCCACGCCGCAACCAATGAAAAACACCAGCGGAATGAGCAGCCACAGGTTATCGGTGGCCGAGGGATACAGCGCCAGCACCAGCGCGGTGAAGCCCAGCGAGACGCCAGCGGCGAGCATGGTGGCGCGGTCGGCGGCCCAGCCGCAGATCAGATTGCCCACCGTGGTACCCAGACCGAACACCGCCATTACCACCGGAATCATGAAGCTCGATGCATGGGTGACCTCGATCAGGGTGGCGGCCAGATAGGTGTACACGCAGAAGATCCCGCCGAAGCCGATCCCGGCGATGCCCAGGGTCAGCCACACCTGCCGCGAGCGCAGGGCGTTGAGTTCGCGCAACGGGCTGGCGTCTGCCTGGGCAGGGGACGCGGGGGCGAGGCAGCGGATCAGCACCGCCGTGATGGCAGCCAGCCCGGCAACAATGGCCATGCCCCAGCGCCAGCCGATGGTCTGGCCGATCCAGGTGGCGAACGGCACGCCGATGATGGTGGCGATGGTCAGCCCCATGAAAACGCGGGAGACGGCCTGGGCGCGGCGATTCTTCGGCACCAGGGACGCGGCCAGCAGCATGGCCACGCCGAAATACGCGCCATGGGGAAACCCGCTCAGAAAGCGGAAGAACACCAGCCACGGCAGCGAAGGCGCCACGGCACTCAGCCCATTGGCGATTCCGATGAAGGCAGCGAGGGCCACCAGTAGCGCCCGTCGCGGCAGGCGTACGCCGAGGACCATGATCACCGGTGAGCCAATCACCACGCCCAATGCATAGGCACTGATGGCGTGCCCGGCGAGCGGCTGGGTGACCTGGAAATCGCCGGCAATAAACGGCAGCAGGGTCATCGAGGCAAATTCGGTGGTGCCGATGGCAAACGCGCCCATGGCGAGGGCGAAGAGCAGCCAGCCCATGTTGAAGTCATGCGGGGTGTCGGAGGTATTCATGGGAGATCGAGAAGGGTTTCCGGGAAGAAGCATGCTGTGATGCCTGAAACCGATTTCAGTTCAACCCGCGATACACGCCGCCTGACGCGGGTGGCGTATCAGGCGGCGGTTCAGCTCGATCAGTCCTTGGGTTTGGCATCCGGCAGGGCCGCACCTTTAGGCCACAGCATCCAGATCTGGCCTTGCTGCTTCATATTGCCAGCCAGCTCGCCGGCCGCGTCGCCGGTGCCCCAGAACATATCGGCGCGGACTTCGCCGGCGATGGCGCCGCCGGTGTCCTGCGCCGCAACCGGGCGTACCAGCGGCGTGCCGTCGGGGCGGGTCGATGACAGCCACAACAGGCTGCCGAGGGGGATGACCTTGCGATCAATCGCCACGCTGTAGCCAGCGGTCAGCGGCACGTTCAGCGAGCCGCGCGGGCCTTCGGTGCTGTCCGGGCGCTGAGTGAAGAATACGTAGCTCGGGTTGCTGCCCAGCAGTTCATTCACGCGTTCGGGGTGCGCAATCGCCCAGTCGCGGATGCGGCCCATGGACACTTCGTCCTTGGTCAATTGCCCTTGCTCCACCAGCCAGCGGCCGATCGGCTTGTACGGGTAGCCGTTCTGATCGGCATAGGCGATGCGCAGCTGACGGCCGTTCTCCAGCTGAACCCGACCCGATCCCTGGATTTGCAGGAACTGCAGGTCGATGGGGTTTTCCAGCCAGGCCAGCACGGGGGCGTTGGCGCCTTTGTTGCCGATGGTGGCGGCGTCGTCGTAGGGACGCAGCACGCGGCCGTCAAGGCGCCCGCGCAGGCGCTTGCCCTTGAGCTCGGGATAGATGCTGTCGAGGTTGACGATGATCAGGTCATCGGGCACGCCATACACCGCCACCGGGTGTGCGTCGTTGCGCTGCTCGCTGCCTTTGTAGATGGGCTCGTAATAGCCGGTGATAAGGCCGTTGGCGCCGTGCTCGGAGGAACGCAGGCTGTAGACCTGCAGCTGGTTCTTGAGAAAGTCGCGCACCGCCGCAGGATTTTGTGGCACCTGGGCGGCGAGGGCGCACGTGCCACCCCAGACCGGGTCTTTGGCCAGACGCTTGCACGCCGAGAACCAGCTGTTGTAGCCCGCCATCAGGTCGGTGTCGTTCACCGCCGGCAGTTTGTCCCACTCGACGCTGACGTAGGTCGTCGCTTCGGAGGGCTTGGTCTTCGGCGCACCGCCGTCACAGGCGGCGAGCAGGGCGATCAGGGGAGCGAGGCAAAATACGAAACGGCGCCAGAGCAGGCTTGTGGTCATCACGCGGGGTGTTTCCTGAGAATCATGCGAAGGCGGCTAGCTTGGTGAAAGCGGACGGCGGCGTCAAATGGATGAGGGAATCATTTGCATGAAAGCTCACATGTCTGCCGAACCGCTTTAAACGCGGATTTGCCGCCGACATTGCACTTTTTTGCCTTCAGCCGTTCTGACCTTGGCCGGGACGCGCTGATGAACGCGGTGTCCCGTTCGTTGAAACCTGGGATTGATGCTCGCCGTGTTCACTGTTTTATCCGTTTGCCGTCACCTGCGCCCGCTGTTTGCCCTGTGCATGCTCGGGCTCTGCGCGGCGGGTTGTACGCGCCAGGACGGCCGGGATGTCGCCACGCAGTTCAGCGAGACCCGCCCCCAGGAGTTCTTCCAGACCAGCGTGGACCGCATGGCCACACTGGCCATGGCCGACAACCTCGACAGCCTCTATCTGCTGATGAACAAACTCTACCTGCGCAATCCCGGCGAGTGGCGCAAGTCCGGCTTCGTTGACGCCGCAAGTGCGGAGCGCAACGTGCGACAGGCCATCGAGCAACAGAAGCCGTTGCCGCAGTTGGGCACCCGGCGTGACCTCGCCGCGCTGAGCTACGCCCTGAGCCCGGAGTTTCTTGGCGACCGCGTCGGTGCGTTCATCTATGCCATCGGCAGCATGCTGGTCACGGCCCACGGCGGGCGCCTGGAATTTTTCATGACCGACCAGATCAACCCGACCTTCGTCAGCAACGCCGCGCGCAATATCGAGAAGGCCACCTGGCTGCTGAGCCAGCGACAGAACGCCAATGGCGAGCTGTTGCTGTTCTCCAACGAAATTTCGGAGGAGGGCAGCAACCTCAGTTTTGCCACTGAATTCGGCAAGATCGTGGCGCGCCTGGATCTGCTCACCCAGATGCTCGACGAGCGATATAGACGCATCGGTTTGAATTACGCCCAGAGCCTGCTGTTCCTGAACTTCCTCCCGGTGCAATGACGCCCCGCCGGGCCGGGGGAAAAACCTTTTTTTTGCGCCCCTCATCCTTGGCGACTTTCGGTCGATAGCCCATCAGGAGTATGCAAAACAATTACAAAATATTTGGCATGGGGACGACGATGTTTAAAACAGTGCAGGCGCGCTATACGGTCATATTTGTGGCCTTGATTGTGGTGATCGCGGTGATCACTGAACAGGGCATCGTTCACTTGGTCACGCCCAAGGTCCGCGCGACCCAGGAGCAGGTAGTCCTGAGCCAGGTTGATCAGATCGGCACGCGTATCCTGTCGGACTTGGCCCGCGTAGAGGCCCAGTCCCGGGCGATCACCCAGGCGGTGCCGCTGCTGGACAGCGATGGCATCGACAAGGTGCTGCCAGGCCTGGTTGATCAGTACGGCGATCAGAAAGTCTTTGGCGGCGGCGTCTGGCCGATGCCGGACAAGCGCACCCCGGGGCGCAACAAGCACAGCTCATTCTTCCACCGTGACGGCAGTGGCCAACTGGTGGTGAGCACCTTCTGGAACTCCGACCCTGCGCCCAACTACTGGGAACAGCCATGGCACCGCGCCGGGCAGAACGCACCCAAGGGCAAATGCGCCTGGGCCGCTGCCTACCAGGACGAAGCCAGCCCGCAGCCGCGCACCAACTGCGCCATGGGCATCTACAAGGATGGCGCGCTGTACGGCGTTTCGACCATCGACGTCACCCTGGGCTTCTTCAACGGCCTGATCCAGGAAAAGGAAAAAGACATTCAGGGTCAGGTGATGATCGTCGAGCGCGACGGCAAGATCCTGACCAACCAGAGCCGCATCCCCGGCGAAATCATCCTCAAGAACATTTCCGGCTTCAGCGGCCAGTCGATGTTCGCCAAGGCCATTCAGGAGGGTCTGGGCAAGATCTCCGGCGACGCTGTGTATTCCCAGGAATACATCGACCCGCAACTGGGTGATCTGACCTTCTTCCTGCGTCCGGTCGCGGGCACGCCGTGGGTCATCGCCACGTCGCTGCCGACCGCCATGCTCACCGCCAGCAGCACCGAAGTGCTGAAGACCCTGGGCTGGTTGCAGATCCCGCTGGTCATTCTGTTGCTGGTGGTGCTGGGCTTTGCCTTCCACCGTCTGCTGGCACGCGTGACCGTTCTGCGCACCAACATCGACGCGCTGTCTTCGGGTGAGGCTGACCTGACCCGCCGTATTCCGATCAAAGGCCAGGACGAGCTGGACGCTGTTGGCCATTCGGTCAACAAGTTCATCGCCTTCCAGCAAGCCATGATTGTCGAGGTGCGCAACGGCACCGAGCAGATCTCGGCCGGGCTGGTGCAGTTGCAGGATCAGTCGCGCAACATCAACCAGATCCTCAACCGTCACGCTTCGGAAACCGATCAGGCGGTGACCGCGATCAACGAGATGAGCGCCACCGCCGACAGCGTCGCCGAGAGCGCGACGCAGACGGCGAGCTTTACCCAATCGGCCAATGACGCAGCGCAGCGTTCCCGTGACGTCGTCGACGAAGCCTCGGTCAGCGTGCGGGCCTTGGTGGCGGAAGTCGAAGACGCGACGAAATACGTGCAGGAAATGCAGGTCGATGCCAAGCGCATCACCGATGTGCTCGGGGTTATCGGCGGCATCGCCCAGCAAACCAACCTGCTGGCCCTCAACGCGGCCATTGAAGCGGCGCGGGCAGGTGAGCAGGGCCGTGGCTTTGCGGTGGTGGCCGATGAGGTGCGGGCGCTGGCCGGTCGTACCCAGCAGAGCACGTCGGAGATCAACGAGATGCTCGCGCGGCTGGAGCAGGGCGTGAGCACTGCCGTGGGCGCGATGGAAAAAACCAAAGTCAGCTGCCAGTCCACCGCCGACCGCACGTCGCGGGTCAACGAAGGCCTGGATGGCATGGCTGGTTCCGTGCTGCGCATTCATGACCTGAGCGCGCACATTGCAACGGCGGCAGAGGAGCAGAGCGCGGTGACCGAGGAGATCAACCAGAACATGATCGCCATTCGGCACATGGTCGGTGAGCTGGTGGGCTGTGGTCAGCAGACCGACACCAGCGTTGACGCGCTGATGGCGTCCAACGAGCGACTGGTGGCGATGATCGATCGCTTCAAGGTTCGCTAACCGGCGATTCATTCACTCGCACAACACAAAGCCGGAGCCCTTAAAGCTCCGGCTTTTTCGTGTGGATGCTCAGTAGCTTTCGCCGCGAATGTATTCCTGCATTTTTTCGATCAGCCTGGCCTGCTCGGCGATGGCCGCCTTGACCAGGTCGCCGATGGACAGCAGACCGATCAGCCGGCCTTCGTCCACCACCGGCAAATGGCGCAGCCGGCGGTCGGTCATGATGTTCATGCAGTGCTCGACGGTGTGCTGCGAACCCACGGTCTGTACGTCGTGGGTCATGATCTCGCTGATCGGCGTGCCGGCCGAGGCGCGGCCCTTGAGCTCCATCTTGCGGGCGTAATCCCGCTCGCTGACGATGCCAACCACCTTGCCATCGCGCACCACCGGCACGGCGCCGATGTTCTTTTCGGCCATCAACTTGATCGCCTCGAGGACCATCTCCCCAGGCCCGACGGTGTGAACGTCAGCGTGATGCGGGTCTTTCAACTTCAGTAGTTCTGCTACGGTCGTCATGCTGGCCTCTCCGGCGCGTTTCTTGTGAGCACGGCCGGTCTGGCCGTGCATAGAGAATCGTCGAGAGATGGCATTCCGGCAAGTTTGAAAGCGCCATGCCCGGCCCTGAAAGCGTCACCGGCCCGGTTTCCCGACGCAGCATCGGCGCGCCGGCACGATGTCAGCCGATCCGCCGCGACAGGCCACCGTGTCCCTGGGCATGAGTCGGTGCCTTGGCCGGCGATGAAGGGCGCTGTTGCAGCAGGCCGGCAACGTCACGGGTCTGCAGGACGAACCCTTGCACCCAGTCCACGAAGGTCATCTCATCAAGGGCCTTGAGCGGCAGTTGTGTGCACAGGCGCACCGAGTGTTGTTCATCCAGCGCCAGCCAACAGCCGCTCATGGCGCCGCTGTCGAAGTTGAGCCTCATCAGCCGCTCGTACAGGCTCGGGTCGGGGCGCAGTGACAGTTTGCAATGCAGGATCGCGACGTCGCCGCCCGCCGGGATCTCGATGATGACCACCTCGCGGCCCTCGTCGAACAGCGCGCACACGCCGTTTTCGAGTTGCAACGCCGTGCCCAGTTGTTTGCCCAGTGCCTGAATGCAGGCGTCTGCTTGTGTCGTCGTGTTCATCATCTGCGGTGTCCTGTCCGGGGTTTCGATTGGATCAATGGAAAGTCATGGGCGTCGGCCTAGCGCGGCCGGAAGGCGCCGTTGCCGACCTGGCCCAGTTCAAGGGCGGGCTGCGAGTCGCCACGGTCGGCAATGTCGCCGTCGGCGGTGGCCTTTTTCGGGTTCGTCGGGTCCATGCCGTACTCGAAGGTGACTTCGCCCATCAGGCGTTCGATGCTCAGGGCGCTGCCGCTTTTGTAGCTGACGAACGGGAAGGGCGTGCCGAACGAGTCTTCCTTGGCTGCGGTCTTGAACACCGCGATGCTCTTGATGCGCAGATTGTTCTTGTCGCTGAGCATGTCCTTGAGCATCGCGTCGGTCAGGCTTCCGTCCAACGCGCCGGTTTCGATGCGTTCCTTGATGTCGTCGCGGACCTCAAGCTTGATTTCCGCGCGAGTGGTCCCCTTGGTGTCCTTCATCGCGTCGAGCAGGCCTTTGAACTGCGGGTCGGCGCTCATCATGTCGTGAATGCGCTGGGCGTTGCCTTCGTTGCAGTCGCGGCCGAGCATCTGTTTGACGCGGTCGATCTGCCGCTTGGACGGCGCGGCCTGATCCAGCCGGTTGACGTTGTTGTGCTTGACCACCATGTCCATCAGCGACATCAGGCTCGAGCCCTGGCCGGCAGCGGTGTTCTGCCGGTCGAGCTGGCGCAGGCTCTGGCGCGCGGCGTATTGCGCGTCGTTCTCGTCTGGCGTGGCCGTCAGGTATTTGCTCTTGAGGTCCTGCAGCACCTGCTCAGGATTCTTCCCTTCAGCCGACGGATTCTTGCTCATGCCGGGGAAGGCCTTCTCCAGTGTTTCGCCCAGGGTTTTGACGTCGGCGGTCTGCAGCGGCAGGGCGTTCTTGAAGCGCACGTCGTAGCTCTTGCCGGTCTTGTTGTCGAACGCCAGTGTCGCGCTGACCCCCAAGGGTGCACCGCCAGCCACGAACAGGTTGCTGGGGCGCGACGTAAAGACGGTGCTGAACATCCGCGCGTAGCCGGTCACCGAGCCTTTTTCGAGGAAACGCGCACGGTTGCTGCTGTAGATATCGGTGTGCAGGCCGTCGCTGCCATGGCCCTCGGTGCGTTCCCGTTCGGCGCTGAGCAGTGACACGGTTCCCAGCAGTCCGGCGCCGAAGCGCATGAAGCCGGCGACGGGCTCCGCATCGGTCTGGCCCTTGTTGGTACGGGATTCCAGGTTGACCCCCGCATCCAGGTCGAACGCGTGCTTGCCGGTGGTGCGCACTTCCTTCTCGACGCCACGATCCATCAATTCCATCGGTTTGAGGCCACCCTGGGTCGGGCGCTTGCTGCTGGCCAGCGGCGTCTGCATCAGGTCGGCCATGAAATCATCGATTTCGTCGTCACGGATGAAAAAGCTCAGCGCCGTGCTGTTGGCGTATTTGTACTTGGCGTCCAGGCTGCCGCCGAACCAGCCACCGTTGGACTGGATGTTGGCATGGCTGTCGCCCGGCGTGGTTTTGGTGTCACTTTTGCCGCCACCAAAACCGAAGCTTCCTGTGCCGCTGATGGCGCCTTCGCGGCTCATCGACACTTTCAGGCCGCGATCAAAGCGGGTAAAGGTCAGGCCGTAGGTGCGCTCCGGATCGATGTTGCCGCGAAAGCCGAGGAAGGCCGGTTCCGCCGGGCCTGCGACGCCGCCGGTGATACCGCCGCCGTAGTTGCGGTTCAGCTTGACGCTTTCCCGGGGTTCAAGATCGCGAAGCGCCTGGGTCAGGCTGCGCGTGACATCGGCGTTATTGGGGCCGGCAGGGGTTTGCAGTCCCTGCAATATGTTGCGCTTGAGCGGGTGGTTGTCCTTGCGCAAGTGCTTGAGCAGGTTCTTGGTGGCGTCGTAACTGGCTTCGAGGGACGCGTGGTCACGAAAGCCCGCGTCGGTGTAGCGTTTGACCGGGCTGCCTTCGTAGGTGTCGTTGTGCAGGGCGGCCAGCGCCGTGGCGATGGGGGCGAAATCCTTGGCGCCCGGTTTTTTCACTTCATCGGCGAACCCGTCGAGGGCGGTGCTGATGTCGTTGAGCACTTTGACGTCAAGGGCCAGGCGGGCGCGCAGCAGCGCCTGCTTATCGCCCTGGGTGCGGGAGCCATCCAGCGGTTTCTCCGTGTTGCGACGCTCCAGGGTGAAATGCGCATTCTCCAGCGAGTCGAGCAACTGCCCCAGCTCATGGGCGTTGTCGATGCCGCTGTGGCGCAGGACGCCGGCCACTTGCGGCAGCATGTCGTTGGTACGCGGCTTGCCCCGAAAGGCCGGATTGGCGGCACCGTTCTTGAGCAAGGCGCCCTCGTCCTGAGCCAGTTCACGAAGGGTTTTCTGCAGGTCTTCGGTGACGCTGGTCTGGAACCAGTTGAACAGCTCTGCCAACTCGCCCGATTCAGGTGACGTCAGGCGGGGCGCCAGGTCATCAATGCGCTGTGCCATTGGCCGCCCCGGAGCCCCGGTCGCCGCCGTCGCGCGGGTGTGGAGTTCGCGCAGCAGCGCGGTTTCTTCGGTGTAGATCGGCCTCAGGCCTTCGCGGCCTTTCCAGGCGTGCTGGAGGCTGTCGGCCGGCACTTTCGCCGCGCCGGTCAAGGACAGATGAGCCGTCAGGTAATTCTGCCTGAGGGTGGCGGGGGCATATTGCTTCACCTTCGTGCTCTCGACGTTGTTGCTGCCCATCACGTTGACGGTGAGTTTGGCCGAGCCTCTGCGCAGGGTTTCCGGCTCGGCCGCCGCCAGCCGATTGAAGGCCGCGTGGTCATTGCGTGGGGCCGCCGGGGCGGGTGTTGCGGCTTCCCACCCGGTCGCGGTTTTGACGAATTCTCCGGCGCTGGTGGTAGCCAGCAAACGTCCGTCGTGACTGGGGCGCAGGTCCTGAAGAACGGCCCCCGGCGGGGTGGTCGGGCCCTGAACCGCTTGCCAGGTCCGCTGAGGATTGAGCTTCCGAGCGTTGGCATCGTCGCCGCTCAGCCGGAACAGGGCGCCGCCGCGCAGGGCGAACCAATCCTTGCCGCCCGTGCTGATCGCCTGGATATCACCGGTGCCGGGTGGCTTGGGCAACTGCGCGCGTTCGCCGTTCTGGTCATGCAAACGCAGTTCACCGTCGCTCAGGGTCATGAAATTCTGATCGTTCTGTACCGCCAGTTTGTCGGCGACCAGATGCTCGGCGCCGCGCAGGGCGGTGCCCTTGGCTTCGGTCCCGCGACCCTGCAGGGCGAGATCGGCGCCGCGACCCATGTCATGGGCGGCGGCCTGGGGCACCACTTTCAACTGTTTGAGCTTGCCGTCCTTGTCGATGATGTAAGCGAAGCCGTCCTGACCTGCCTGCAGGGCTTTGATGTCCTTTTCGGTGGTCTTCTTCCATTCTTCGGTGCGCGGGTCCTGGACCAGCAGCGTGTTGTCGTGGCTGGCGATTTTGCCGCGTGGCAGCTGGATTTGCGCGGCGGCGTCAGGTGTCAGGACCGGCAAGCCTTGCTGACGGTCCATGACCAGCGGCGCCATGGACCAGCCGGGGACGAAGTCCTGTCTTTTGTCATCCCATGCGGCGCTGTGCTCCAGGCCTTGCTGATCCTTGACTCGGGCGTGCAGGACATTTTTATCGTCGTGGAAGAAGTCGCTGACGGTGTGATTGCCGAAGGCGGCCAGCAGGGCGGGTGAGGGTGGCGCTGGCTGCAGCGTGAGCTCGCCCGTGACGAACATCGTTTTCTTGCGATCATCTACCGCCGGCATCGTCGCCTGCAGCAGTTTGCCCGACGCCGTCGTCGCCAGCAGGCGCTGCCCCGCGATGGCCACCGATTTGGGTTTCAGGGCTTCGTCGTTGTCCGTGCCGGTGGGCGTGATCAAGTGGTGCACATCGTGCACGCCCGCGCCCAGGGCATTGCGCTGCACCAGCAAGTGCTGGCCTTGAGTGTCTTCGCTGAGCGCCATCAGTTGACCGTCCGGCGAGCGCCCCAGTGCTGTGACCTTGTGATCGAAATTCAACGGGGTATTCAGATCATTCAGCGAATACACCCGGCCTTCGCCGTTGAGCCCGAACAGGTTGCCAGCGCCGATGTTGTGCAGGGTTTTCAGCGTTGCGCCTTGGGTGTTTTCCTGCCACTGGCCCCCTTGCAACGCGTACAGCTTATTTTCGTGAATGCGCCAGGCGGTGTTGTTCGCGTCTTTGTGCACGCCGGTGATCTGCGCGCGATGGGCATCGGTGGGCATCGCCACATCGAAGGCGTTGTTGGCGCGTTTTTCACTGCTTTTGAACAGGGAAATGGCCGCATCACTGGCATGGGCGTGGAGCAGCCGGTTCTGGGTGTCGACCAGCAGGTATTCGGTTTTCTCTGCACTCTGATTGAGCTCCGCCAAGCCCTGATAACGCTGGTCGTGCTTGCTCAGAATGCCTTCGAGCAGGCGCTCGGTGCGGTTGGGCTGGCCGGAGCCGCCAAAAGTCAGTTGCTGATTGTGCAACGCCATGCTCAGCCGGGGTGTCATCGCCATGGCGGGTAGCTGGGTTGTCGCAGGACCGGTTGGAGCGGTTGGCGCCGGACCGGTGGGCGGCACCGGCGCGTTCGCCTGTGGCGCGGCTGATGCAGCGGCCGTAGCTGATGCCGCCGCCGCGTTGGGTGCGAGCGCAGTGTTAGTGGTGTTCCCGGCCCCGGAGGCGCGTGGGGTCGACGAGGCGTCTCCCTGTCGGGCCTTAAACAGACCGCCTGCGAAGTTACGGCTTTTCTGCAGCGTTGACCGGCTGGCAGTAGCCATTCGCGCCATGACATTTTTGCGCTGAGCGGGTCCAGTTGCTGATGCCGAGGGTGTGGCGGGGACGCTTCCGACATTCGTGGCCTGGCCACGGAAAACTGAATTTAAAGCCATGCTGACGCCGTCCGTGCAAGTGAGTACTTTGCAGGGTGAGTGGCGTCAGGCAGGCAGGTGGTTCCCGATGTCCGGAAAGATCAGGCAGGTCCGTCAGAGGGCTTGCGCCGGGGGCGGGAGATCACCGATTCGATGTTCTTGCGTCCGATCAGCAACGGGCTTTTGGCTTTGCGTGAGGCCGGCATGTCCGCCAGCCATTTGTACATCACCAGACAGTCCACCAGCCCGAGCCGGGCATGGCGGTAAGCGCGGGGCAGACGGCCGACGATCTCAAAACCGAGTTTCTGCCAGAGCGCGACGGCGACGTCGTTGGTGGCGACCACGGAGTTGAACTGCATGGCCGAGAAGCCGCTGTCCAGCGCCAGTTGCTGGGAGTGCTCGCACATCAGGCGCGCGACGCCACGACCCCGCGCGGCCGGGGTGACCATGTAGCCGCAGTTGCTGACATGGCTGCCAGGGCCGGCAGCGTTGGCCTTGAGGTAATAGCTGCCCAGCAATATGCCGTCTTCTTCGGCGATCAGCGTGTGCAGCGGGTATTCCAGCCACAGGTGCCGGGCTTGCTCGACGCTCAGGTCGGGGGCGTAGGCGTAGGTTTCCTGCGCCAGAACAACAGCCTGAAAGGTGGGCCAGAAGAGCGCGAAGTCTTCGGCGGTCATGGGGCGGATGTGGATCATGGATGGGTTCCGGAATTTCGGGGAGATGCAGGTGTGGAAATAAGTCTTCCAGGCACAACGGTGTTCTGCAGCGAACGAAATACCTGTGGGAGCGACCGGGGTGGCGCTCCACCTTGCTCGCGAAGGCGGCTACACAGCCGCCAGAGATGAGTTGGCTGAGCGGGCCTCTTCGCGAGCAAGCTCGCCCCCACAGGAACTGCGTTTATTCCAGACAGCGTGGCAGATCGCCGGATGTCAGAGAGCTCGCGTCAGCTGAGTCAGGACACCACTCGATAACACGGCACATACGCCGCGCCGCCCGGCAGTTTCATCCGGTGCTGCTCGACGAAGGCCTGCAACAGCTTGTCCAGCGGCTGCATCACTTCCGCGTCGCCGTGGATTTCGTACGGGCCGTGCTCCTCGATCAGGCGAATGCCCTTGTCCTTGACGTTGCCCGCCACGATCCCGGAAAACGCCCGGCGCAGGTTGGCCGCCAGTTCGTGGGGCGGCAGGTCGCGGCGCAGTTGCAGGCTGGCCATGTTGGCGTGGGTCGGGTCGAAGGGACGCTGGAAGCTCTCTTCGATCTTCAGCAGCCAGTTGAAGTGGAACGCATCGGCGCGGTCGCGGCGGAACTGGCGCACCGACGCAAGGCCCAGGGTCATCTGCCGCGCCACTTCAGACGGGTCGTCGATGATGATCTGGTAATGCTTGTGCGCGGCGTCGCCCAGTGTCGCGCCGACGAACGCGTGCAGCTGCTCCAGATACGGCGCCGTGCTTTTCGGGCCGGTGAGAATGACCGGGAACGGCAGGTCCTGGTTGTACGGGTGCATGAGGATGCCGAGCAGGTAGAGGAATTCCTCTGCCGTGCCTGCGCCACCCGGGAAAATGATGATGCCGTGGCCGACACGGACGAAGGCTTCCAGGCGCTTTTCGATGTCCGGCAGGATCACCAGCTCGTTGACGATCGGGTTCGGCGCCTCGGCCGCGATGATGCCTGGCTCGGTCAGGCCCAGGTAACGGCCGCCGGTGATGCGCTGCTTGGCGTGGGCAATGGTCGCGCCCTTCATCGGGCCTTTCATCACGCCGGGACCGCAGCCGGTGCAGATGTCCAGCTTGCGCAGGCCCAGCTCATGGCCGACTTTCTTGGTGTATTTGTATTCTTCGGTGTTGATCGAGTGGCCGCCCCAGCACACCACCATCTTCGGTTCGACGCCGGGGCGCAGGGTCCGGGCGTTGCGCAGCAGGTGGAAAACGTAATCGGTGATGCCCTGGGAGCTGCTCAGGTCGATGCGCTGGCTGTCGAGCTCGCTCTCGGTGTAGACGATGTCGCGCAGGGCGCTGAACAGCATTTCCCGGGTGCTGGCGATCATCTCGCCGTCGACGAAGGCGTCGGCCGGGGCGTTCAGCAGTTCGAGGCGCACGCCACGGTCCTGCTGGTGGATGCGCACTTCGAAGTCCTGGTAGGCCTCGAGGATGGTTTTGGCGTTATCGACATGGGCGCCGGTGTTGAGAATAGCCAGGGCGCACTGGCGGAACAGGGTGTAGATGCTGCCGGAGCCTGCGGCGCTGAGTTGCTGGACTTCACGTTGCGACAGTGTTTCCAGGCTGCCCTTGGGGCTGACCGAAGCGTTGATGACGTGTCTTGGAGCCATGCTTGATTCCTTGAAAGCGGTGCCGGCCGCCGCGAGGGGCAGGGCACGAATACAGTGAACGTCCGGGACGCTCACCCATGGGGCCATTTTTTACATCGGTTGGTCAGGAAAGCAAACGTTGTGAGCGCGAATCTGGAAATTTCCCGTGACCCCGGTATGCTGCACGTCGACGTCCAGACCCATCGGCCTTCCCGACGCTATGATCTTCAACTTAACGATTTTTCTCCTCACCCTTGCCGCCATGGAAGGGGTCGGCTTTCTCGCGCACAAGTACGTCATGCACGGCTGGGGCTGGTTCCTGCACAAGTCCCACCACGAAGAACAGCTCGGCGCCTTTGAAACCAACGACCTCTATCTGCTGGCCCTGGGCATGGTGGCGGTCGCGCTGATCGTTGCCGGCAACCACGGCCATGACCCGCTGCAATGGGTGGGCGCAGGCGTCGCGGCGTTCGGCCTGATCTACGTGCTGGTTCACGACGGCATGGTCCATCGCCATTGGCCGGCACGCCCACGGCCGCGCAGTCGCTACCTCAAACGCCTCTACCACGCGCACTTGATGCACCACGCGGTGAAAGGCCGACGCAACAGCGTGTCGTTCGGCTTTCTCTACGCGCCTTCGGCGGCCACCCTGAAAAAGCAGTTGCGCGAGCATCGCTCGGCCCCACGTGACGAGCGTCGTCGAGACATGACCGGCGCTGCCATGGGCACGGATCTGCAAAACGGTTGAACGGGGTTCACGCCGAACCTGTCAGTAATTTCACGTGGGTCACGCTGTTCACCGTCGTGTTGCTGCCGTAGAACTGACGGTCAGTCGTCTTACGCTGTTAATCCAACTGAATTTCTATCCGGAGAACCCCATGACTCAAGCATCGACACAGGCAACGGGCAAGACCATCACGTTCAAACGTCCGGACGGCAAAGAGTTGAGTGGCTACCTGGCCAGCCCGGCCAAGACCGAAGGCGCACCCGCCGTGGTGGTGATTCAGGAATGGTGGGGCCTGAACGATCAGATCCGTGGCGTGGCCGATCGTCTTGCGGCGTCCGGTTATCTGGCGCTGGTGCCGGATCTGTACCGTGGCGAAATGACGGTCGAGGAAGAAGAAGCCCACCATTTGATGGACAAACTCGACTTCGCCGATGCCGCCACCCAGGACATCCGCGGCGCCGTGCAATACCTCAAGGGACACAGCCAGAAAGTCGGCGTCACCGGCTTCTGCATGGGCGGCGCGCTGACCCTTCTGGCACTCAACTTCATCCCCGAGCTGTCCGCCGGCGTGGTGTTCTACGGCATGCCGCCGATGGAATTCCTCGACCCTGCGGCGATCAAGGTGCCCGTTCAGGCGCACTGGGGCACTCAGGATGAATTCTTCCCGGCGGACGGCGTCGATCAGCTGGAAGCCAAACTCAGCGAAGGCGGCGTCGACCTGGAATTCCACCGCTACCTGGCCCACCACGCCTTCGCCAACGAAGAAGCCGTCGGCCCTGGCCGGATTCCGGGCACGCAATACGACCCGGTCTGGGCGCAACTGGCCATGGACCGCACGCTGACGTTCTTCGGCCGCACCTTGTGGGGCTGAGCGAGGGTTTAGACGTGCGCTTCAGCCCGCTCTGAAACCGCCGTCCACGGTCAGGGTCACGCCGTTGATCATGCCGGCGTCGTCGCTGAGTAAAAAGGCGATGGTCGCGGCGATTTCCCCGGGCTGAACGAAGCGGCCCAGGGGAATCCGCGACAGCATCGCGCCGGCCTTGACCGGGTCGCTCCAGGCCTTGTCTGCCATCGGCGTCAGTGTCACCACCGGATTCACACTGTTGACCCGAATGCCGTGGGGGCCAAGCTCAACGGCCATCACTCGGGTCATGGCATCCAGCGCCGCTTTCGACGCGCAGTACGCCAGATGATCCCGTGTGCCCACCGCAGCGGCGAGGCTTGAGACGTTGACGATGGCGCCCGGCACGCCGCGAGCGATCAGGTCGCGGGCGACAATTTGCGCCACGACCATGGGCGCCCGGGTGTTCACCGCCATCAGGTGATCGAAGGTCTCCACCGATGTGTCGAGAAACGACTTCAGCTCGACCACTCCTGCACAGTTGACCAACAGATCGACGGGCAGTACCGAGGCCACGGCCGCGCGGGTGGCGATGACGTCGGCGAGGTCCGCCACCGCTGAGTGCGCGCAATAGGCCAGATCCTCCGGATTGCGTCCCATGGCGATCACCTCTGCACCGCATCGCTCCAGCCACTGCACGGTTTCCCGGCCAATGCCCTTGCCCGCGCCGGTGACCAGAATCCGCTTGCCGCCAAAGTCATGATGGGCCATCGCGATCGCTCCAGAAGGGGGATTTATTTGTCCTGATCAAGCAGTTGCCGCGCCGCGCTTTCGTCGATGACCAGCTCGTGGACGAAATTGCGCAGCAGCACCGCGCGAATGATGTCGGCCTTGTACGGCCCGCCGGAGACCAGCACGACCTTCTTGATCCGCCGCAGGTCTTCGAGGTCCAGGGAGACGGCGAGACGGTTCAGCGGGTGATTGACTTCGATGCCGTCGCGGTCCAGCCAGCGGCCGAGCAGGTCACCGACGGCACCGGCGGCCCGCAGCGAGCGCGCGTCCTCATCGTTGACCAGCCCCAGCTCGAGCATAAGCGAGCGCTCACTCAAATCACCGACGGTGAGCAAGGCCAGGTCGGCCTGCCGCGCCTTGCCGAGCACGCCCTGCACCGAGGCTTCTTCGAGATACATGTCGCGGTATTGCTCCGAAGGTGCGAACACCGGCGCGGCGAGGTAGTACCAGGAGCCGCCGAACAGCCCGGCAAAACTCGAGGCGATCTCCACCGTGTTGTTGGCCGAGCCGTAATGCAGGCCGCCGAGCAGCGACAGCACGGTCAGGTTCGGCAGCGCCCGTGCGGACAGTTCGCGCACGGCCTGGCGCAGGGTGCGGCCCCAACCCACGGCGACGATGCTGCCGTCGGTGAGGTATTCCTCGATGCTCGGCGCAATGCCGACGCCCAGCACGCGGAAGATGGTCGACGGATCGTCGGGTGAGGGCACGACGGTGACGCGACGCAGGCCGAAGCGATTCTGCAGACGCTCTTCCAGTTGGATGCAGGCCGCCAGCGGCGAGGTGATGCGAATCTGCACCACGCCGGTTTCGCGGCAGGTCGCCAGGGCCTTGTTGACCCTAACGCGGGTGATGCCCAGCCGGTCGGCGATCTGCTGCTGGGTCATGCTGTTGACGTAATAGGACCAGGCGATGCGGATATTGAGCTGATCCTCGGCGTTCACCGGTTCGGTGGTGAAGGGAGTGTCCGGGTAAAGGTTCTGCACGGCGGTGTCCTTACTGTGGCCGGTAAAGCGGGGCGTCTATTTCACGGCGCCCATGGTCAGCCCTTGTACCAGATGCTTGGATACCATCAGCGCGAAAATGATCACCGGGAACACGATCAGCGTGCCGGTGGCCATGATCTCGCCCCAGGGCAAGTCGTAGCCGCTCATGAAACTGGTGGCGGTCACCGGCGCGGTGCGGGCGGTGTTGCGCGTCAGCACCAGGGCATAGAGCAGCTCGTTCCAGGAAAAGATGAACGAGAAGATCGCCGACACCGCCACCCCCGGCATCGCCAGGGGCAGGGCGATGCGCCAGAAGATGGTGAAGCGTGACGCGCCCGACAGCCGCGCGGCTTCGTCCAGGTCCTTCGGCACGCCGCGAAACTGGTCAGTGCAGATCCACACGACGATGGGCAGGTTGAAGGTCAGGTAGATCAGGATCAGCACCAGATGGGTGTCGATCAGGCCCATGTTGCGCGCCATCAGAAAGATCGGCAGTGCCACGACGATGGGGCTGAGCATGCGGTTGGTGATGAACCAGAACCACAGGTCTTCCTTGCCCTTGAATTCGAACCGCGCCAGGGCGTAGGCCGCCGGCGTGCCGAGGCCAACGGCGAGCACCGTGGTGCAAACCGCGACGATCAGCGAGTTGCCGAGGCTGTGCAGCACGTCGCGCTCGAACAGCACTTTCACGTAGTTATCCAGGTGCGGTGTGAAGGCCCAGATCGGTGGCGAGGCGAGGGCTTCGGCCTGGGTCTTGAGGCTGGTGGCGACCATCCAGTAAAACGGAAACACCGCGAACAGGAAGATCGCCAGAAGACCGACCAGATGCCAGCCATTGACGCTCGCCCGTGGGCGCACCAGGGCGGGGGTGGCCGGGTTTTTCGCAGTCGCAACGGTGGCCATGTCAGATCTCCCGGTAAACGAATTTGATGTACAGACGGGCCAGCACGATGGTCAGGATCAGCATGAGGATCGCCTGCGCCGAGGCAACGCCCTGATCGAACACGCGAAAGCCGATGCGCTGGATATAGACGCTGACCAGCTCGGTCGCCGCGCCCGGGCCGCCGCGGGTCATGGTGAACACGGTGTCGAACATCTTGAGGATGTCGGCGGTGCGCAGAATCAATATCACCGTCGCGCTGGGCAACAGAAACGGCAACTGCACGTAGCGCACGATCTGCCAGCGGCTTCGGGTTTCCAGGCGCGCGGCCTCTTCGATTTCATTGGGCACCATGGTCAGCCCCGCCAGCAGCACCAGCGCGCAGAAGGGCGTCCATTGCCAGATGTCCATCAGCGCCACGGCAATAAACGCGTTGGTGGTGTCGCCCAGCCATTCGACCGGCCCGGCATTGACCACTGAGAGCAGGGCGTTGGCCACGCCGAAATCGCGGTTGAAGATCAGCCGGCCAATCAGCCCGGCCACGGCGGGCGCGGTGGCCAGCGGGATGACCAGGCTCATGCGCGCCAGCAGTTTGAAACCGGACAGGCCGGGCTTGTGCAGCATCAGCGCGATGATCAGCCCAAGCGCCAGCTGGATTGGCACCACGGTGATGAGAAACAGCCCGGTTCGGCCCAGCGCCGCCCAGAACGAAGCGTCGTTGAGCACGTTGAGGTAGTTGTCGAAGCCGATGAAAGGCGTCGCGTCTTTTGGCCGGGCCAGGTTGTACTGGCGGAACGAGTTGACCAGCGCGAACACCGTCGGAAAGATGCCGATCAGCGCCAGGGCAACGGTGGCCGGCGCGAGAAAGGCAAGGGCCGCGCGGGTGTTGTTCCACAGGGTCGGGAAGGGTGGTTTTTTCTTGTTCGGCATGTGTTGGGTCTCGAAGGTGCGGGCATCTCACGGCATTACGCTGCACCCCTGTGGGAGTCAGCTTGCTGGCGAATACGCTGTGCCATTCACCGCAGAGGTGTCAGACATTTTCCATTCGCCAGCAAACCGGCTCCTACGGGAGTGTGGTCAAACCGTCACTTCAGCAATTTGACCTTGCCGTCGTAATACCCTGCCTTCTTCAGGATCTCCTCCATCCTGCTGCCAATCGCCTTGGCCCCGGCTTCCACGCCGGTTTTGCCGAGCATGATCGCCGTGCCGTTTTCGCCGACCACTTCGGAAATCTCCGGCCATTGCGGGAAGCGCGGGCGGTAGTCAGGCACGCCGCCTTCCCACGACGTCACCATCGGCTGCACGAAGGGGTATTTCTTCTGCACGTCGGCGTCCTTGTACACCGACATCCGCCCGCTCACGCCACCGGCGTCCAGGTACGGCTTGGCCATGGCTTCTGACGTCATCCACTGAATGAACAGCCACGCCGCGGCTTTCTGCTTGTCGTCGGACTTGGCGTTTACCCCCAGGGAGAACCCGCCCAGGGCCGGCTTCAGACCGGCCGGGCCTTTGGGCTCGGTGGCCACGGCCAGGCAGTCGGTGATCCTGGATTTGGTCGGGTCGGCCAGGGTGCCGTAGAACGCCGACCATTCGGTGATCATCGCGACCTTGCCTTGGGCGAGGGCGTTGACCGCTTCGTTGTGGTCGTAATCGACGATGCCCGGCGGCATGTATTTCATCAGGTCCTGCCGGAATTGCAGGCCTTGCTGAGATGCCTTGGAATTGAGATTGGATTTGAATTTATCGTCCAGCAGTGAGCCGCCGAACGGCCAGAGGAAACGCATGAAGCTGTCCGCCGATTGCGTTTCACCGCGCCGCGACTGCAGGGCGTAGGCGTAGCGATCCTTGGTCTTGTCGGTGAGTTTGGGCGCGTAATCCTTGAGCAGCTCGTCCCACGTGGCCGGCGGTTTGTCGAAGCCGGCTTCTTTCAGCATGCACTTGTTGTAGAACAGCAGGCCGGAGTAGTTATCGAAGGGCAGGCCGTAGGTCTGTTTGTCCCAGCTGCCGAAGGACTCCAGCAGGATCGGGAAGAAACCCTCCAGCTTGAGGTCCGGGTCGGCGAGCTTCGCGTCCTGGGTGAAGGTGGTGACCGGTTCGAGCCAGCCGTTGCCGGCGAATTCGCCGATCCACACCACGTCCGTCAGCACGACGTCGAGCTGCTCGCCGGAAGTGAAACTCAGCACCTCGCGTTCGCGGCTATTCTCGTAGGGGATGGTTTCGTAGCTGACCTTGATGCCGGTTTTCTTTTCGAACTCCGGCAGCAGTTTGATGGCGGCGGCGTAACCGGGACGGTCGAGGAAAATCGCCTTGATTTCGGTGCCCTTGTACGGCGCGGCGGCCTCTTCCAGCGTCCAGGCCTGTGCGGCGCCGGAACCCAGCGCAATCGACAGGGCGAGGGCATTCCAAACCAGCTTCTTCATTTACGTGACCTCATTATTGTTGTGGGTGAGGGTTACGCGGGTACAGGAGTTAACGGTGCATATAGGTGGATCTACGGGGCAGTCAATCCGGTTCGGGCGAGTTCCTTGACATTTGTAATTTACGAATTACAAATGATCGTAGGACAAAATGCATTGCTGTCAAATCAGCGCGCCGTTGCCGTGAAAAATGCCCAAACAACAATAATTCAGGGGATACGATTTTGACTGAGCTCAGTTTGAGTGGCGTCGAGAAGGCCTATGGCGAGATCAAGGTCTTGCATGACATCCACCTGAGTATCGAGAGCCGCGAGTTCGTGGTGTTCGTCGGGCCTTCGGGGTGCGGCAAGTCAACCCTGCTGCGCTGTATCGCGGGCCTGGAGAGCATCACCCAGGGCCAGATTCGCATCGGCGCTCGCGATGTGACCTACCTGGAGCCGGCGGATCGCGGCGTGGCCATGGTGTTCCAGTCCTACGCGCTGTACCCGCACATGTCGGTCTACGACAACATCGCCTTCGGGCTGAAGATGCAAAAGACCCCCAAGGACCAGATCGAAGCCAAGGTGCGCAACGCCGCACGCATCCTGCAGCTCGAACCGCTGCTCGACCGCAAGCCCAAGGCATTGTCCGGCGGACAGCGTCAGCGCGTCGCCATCGGCCGGGCCATCGTCCATGAGCCCGAAGTCTTTCTGTTCGACGAACCCCTTTCCAACCTCGATGCCTCCCTGCGCGTGCAGATGCGCATCGAGATCGCCAAGCTTCATGCCGACCTCCAGGCAACCATGGTTTACGTCACCCATGACCAGGTCGAAGCCATGACCCTGGCCGACAAAATCGTCGTGCTCAACAAGGGTTGCATCGAACAAGTGGGTTCGCCGCTGGAGCTTTATCACCATCCGCGCAACCGTTTCGTTGCCGGCTTTATCGGCTCGCCGCAGATGAGTTTTCTACCGGTCACGGCGGTGGCCGTCAGTGGTGAACGCGTCCAGGTCAGCCTGCCGGGTGGCGAGCTGTTGTGGGTTCCGGTGATGGGCGAGCATGTGAAGGCGGGCGACCCATTGACCCTGGGCCTGCGGCCCGAGCATCTGTCGGATCGGGGCGAGGGCGATGCGCAAATTCCGGTAAAAACCCTGGTGGTCGAGCATCTGGGCGGGGAGACGTTTACCCACGCGCAGACCGACGACGGCCATGATCTGATGGTCAAGGGCGAGGGAATGTCGGCGGTCAAGGCGGGGCAATTGCTGCGCGTCGGTGTGCAGGGCCACCGTTGCCATCTGTTCGATGAACAGGGTCAGGCACTGGCGCACCGGCGGCATTACACCGAGGCGAACGTGAGTGACGGGCAGTTTCCGGCGTCGGCGATCCAGGCGGGATAATCGGACTGCGCTTCGATCAAGGCGCCTTGGGACGCCGATTCCAGAGCCCTCGCGGTGTTTTTTTCATTCAAGAGAAAGGTGTCAGCGCCGATACAGCCCCGGGCCCGATCCGTTTTCGGGCCGGATATTTTTCCCAAGGAGCTGTAAATGCGCATTACCCACATTCTGGCGTTGGTTGGCACACTGGTGCTGACCGGCTGTTCGTCCATGATGAAACCTGCCGACAACCCAGCCATCGAAGCCAGTCCTCAGGACGGCGCACAGGTCGTTTTCATGCGCAGCGCGTTCATGGCCAAGGCCATCGACGCGTCCGTGTATGACGTGACCGGTGGCAAGACCCAGTTCATCGGCATTCTGGCCAACGGCACCAAGATCGCCTACCCGACGACGCCGGGCCACCATACCTTCATGGTGGTCTCGGAAGCGGCGGACTTCCTGGAAGCCGACCTGGCCCCGGGCAAGACCTACTATTCGATGGTCATCCCGCGCATGGGCATGTGGAAAGCACGCTTCTCGCCATGGCCGGTCGCCCGCGACCCGAAAGCGGAATACAGCTCGCAGTCCAGCGATTTCAAGGACTGGATCGCCGACACCAAGCTGATGACCAACTCGCCTAAATCCCTGAGCTGGTTCGAGAGCAACAAGAGCTCGGTCGAGTCCAAGCGGGTTGAGTACTGGCCGGTCTGGCAGAAGAAAAGCGCGGCGGACGTTGAACTGCGCACGTTGCACGCCGCTGACGGCCTCTGATCGCAGAGCCGCTTGGTAGGGCGGCTCGCAAGCCCATCAGCGCTTACTGCACCCCGAACAGCGCCGTCCAGTAAATACCGGCGTCGCTTTTCGGGTCGGTGGCGTAGGCAGCGCCGAGGTCATGAAACTGCGGGTTCATGAGGTTGGCGCAGTGGCCGGGGCTGGCGAGCCAGCCTTCGACCACCTTGCGCGCATTGTCCTGCCCGGCGGCAATGTTCTCGCCGATCTGCTGGCCGATATACCCGGCCAGCTCCGCACGATCCCCCGGCGTCCCGCCGTTGCGACCCTTGTGATCAAAATAGTTGTTGTTGGCCATGGAGCGCGAGTGGCTTTCGGCTGCGCTCATCAACGTGTCGTTCCACACCAGCGGGGCAGCAGCGGAAAACGACTGAGCGCCACATTGCTGCGGTTGCTTGCGCGCTTCATTGATCAGCCCCAGCAGTTTCTGGCCCTCGGCCTGCGCGTTACCCAGTCCGCCCGCCAGCAGTGGACGCGCCAGCACGATGCGCCAGTCTCTGTCGTTGCGGCTGACGCCGATGTCGACGAACTGCGGATTGAGCACCACCTGACAAAAACTTTCCTGAATCGCCGCCATGGCCGCTTGCGCGTCGCGCGGGCCCGAGAGAGTGATGGCCTGGACGCTGACCATCGGATACGACGCCCGGGCCAGCATCGGCTGCAGATCTACCGTGCCACTGGCGGGCAGGTTCAGGCGCGGGTCGCTGTTCAGCGGCGGCAGCTCGGTCGACGCCACATTGGCGCAGGGCTGAGCCTGGCTGCGATAGGTATTGATTGACTGGATCAGTTGCGTTTCTTCGCTGGCGACGGCCGTCCCTGCCATCAGCAGCGCCAGGGGCACAACAGCGAGACACTGGATGAATGATCTGAAACGCATGGAAATCTCCCTCGAACTGACGCGCCCACGGTGCGCGATTTTACCTGTCGCGAAATAGTCTGAGCCGCACAAACCGTGGAGGTTGCAGCGATGAGCAGGGTTTTTGCAATAGCCGGCGTGAAAACCCGGTGTTTTGCCGTCTGGTGCACGTTGATGCATGAACTAACGGGTACGACGGGAGAGGGCGTTGGTTGATTCTGCGCCTGGGCGGTAGTCGTCACGCGGGCTGAGCCACATAATCAGCGCTCGACCCTGCAGTGTGACTTCGATGACCACGACCATTCAGCGACTGACCCCGGAATATGCCTCGGCTTATCGAGCCCTGATGCTTGAAGCCTACGCCCTGCATCCTGATGCGTTCACGTCCAACGTCGGCGAGCGCGAAGCCTTGCCGATCAGTTGGTGGGAGAAACGGCTCGTGGTCGGGCCTGAGGCGACAGAGGTGGTGTTCGGCGCCGTTGAAGCAGGGAGCCTGCTGGGGGTTGCCGGCCTTTCTCTTGAAAGCAGAAAAAAGGCGCGTCACAAATCCACGCTGTTCGGGATGTACGTTCCCCACGCCCATCGGGGGAAAGGTGTCGGGCATGATCTGGTTGGCAGCGTGTTGGCCTATGCGCAGAGCGTGCCGCAGCTGTTGCTCGTCCAGTTGACGGTGACCGACGGCAACCGCGGTGCCCAGGACTTGTATGAACGGATGGGGTTTGAGGCGTTCGGGGTCGAGCCGTATGCGGTGGCGGTGGATGAGCGGTACGTCTCGAAGGTGCATATGTGGTGTGATTTGCGGCGTTCCGGGTCAGAGACCGGCTAAAGCCGGTGCCATAGGATACGCGGCACTTGGGTGGGACTGGCTGAAGCCGGTCCTGCAGCATACGCGGCGCGTTAGTGGGACCGGCTTTAGCCGGGAAGAGGCCAGCGTGCGCGCCATCCATTTTCCGGCATGGCCTCCGACGCCTTCCCGGCTGAAGCCGGTCCTACTACTGGATCGCGGTCCAACCTTAATCACCTACCGCTCGATCGAGCGGCTCCAGCGGGCGTTCCATTCCGGGCGGACCTGGTTGACCTGATCCCAATCGATGGTCACGGCGGTTTCCAGGTATTTGTTCATGGCTTCCACCTGACCGCGGGTCTTGTCGGTGGTCGGGGTTTTCGGGTTGGATGGGATCTGGTCGCCCATCTCCAGGGCCGGCGCCTGGGCTTCCGGGGTCAGCAGGAACGCCGCGAGTTTCTGCGCCAGTCCAGGCTGGTCGTTGTTGGCGATGGTGCATTCGGCCACGTTCAAGACCACACCGCCTTCCTTCGGCGGCGCGTATTCCACCGGCACGCCCTTGAGCTTGAGCGCGGTCACCTGGGTCGGCGTCAGCGGGAACAGCGCCGCTTCACCGGTCTGAACCATCTCCGAGATTTTCGCCGAGCTGGCGATGTACTCCAGCACGTTCGGGCCCACCGTCTTCGGCCATGCCTTGAAACCCGGCTCGACGTTGGTTTCATTGCCACCCTGCAACCGGTTGAACATCAGAAAACCGTGCAGCCCGAAAGTGGAGGAGGCCAGCGACTGAAACACCAGCTTCTCCTTGTACTTAGGGTCCGCCATGTCGGCCCAGGACGTCGGCGCGCTCCAGCCGTTGTCCTTGAACATCTTGGTGTTGTACGCCAGCCCGGTGACACCCAGGCTCACGGCCACCGCTTCTTCCTTGATCTTGCCCTTGGCCGGAATGTCCGCCAGGCTCGCGCTCGGGTTCAACTTGCCGCACAGGCCCATGGAAATGGCGCGGTACATGATGCCGTCGTCGAGGAACATCACGTGCATTTGCGGGTTGTCCTTGCTGGCCTGGGCCTTGGCGAGGATGTCCGAGGACGTGCCCGGCACGATCACCACCTTGACGTTGTTGGCCTTCTCGAACGCAGGCAGCACATTGTCGGCGTACAAGCGCTCCATGGTGCCGCCGTTCATGCCCAGGTACAGCGTCGGTTCGGCCTGTGCGGGCATCGAAGCAAGCAACACGGCAAGCGGCAGGCAAGACAAGCAGGTTACGGCAACACGTTTCATGTGAGTCATGGGTTCGACCTTCCTCTGAGCAATGGAATGACGTTATCGGTGCCGGACGGCACGACGATGGCGGGCGATGAAGTGTGCGGTTGCGATTGAAAGCGTGTGATCGAGAACGGGCTCAGCTCGATGTTCGACGCCCCGACGCAGACTATCTGCGCCAAGGCCTCGCCTGCCGCCGGGCCAGTCTGAAAGCCCGATCCGGCGAATCCGAAGCCGTGCAGCAGACCGGGTTGGGTCGAACTGGCCCCCAGCACCGGTTCGCGGTCGGGCAGATACCCTTCGGTGCCGCTCCAGGTGCGAATGGCCTGAGCACCGGCCAGCGGCGGATACAGTTCAACGGCGTTGCGCAGGATCTCCAGAATCGCCGCCTGACCCGGCCGCGCGGTGGCCGGGTCCAGCGGAAATCCCTGACCGCCGCCCAGCACGCAATTGCCCCGCGCCACCTGACGCGCATAAATCCCGCCGCCTTCAACGCCGGTGCTGACGTCCATGAACATCGGCAGCGGTTCGGTCACCAGCATCGCCGGGTGGCCCGCGCGCATCGGCACCGGTTCGCCGAACTGCTGGGCCAGTTGAGCCGCCCAGGCACCGGCGCAATTGAGCAGCCACGGAGCGTGAAAGCTCAGACCGCTGGCGGTCCTCACCCGAAAAGACTGCCCGTCATGGCTGACCTCGCTGACGTGGGCCTGCTCGAACGTCTGCGCACCGGCGCGGCGTGCGGCAGCGGCAAACGCGGGTGAGACGAGGCGCGGATTGGCATGGCCGTCCTCGGCGCACAACGAAGCGCCCACCGCCACATCGCCCGCCCAGGGGAAGCGCGCGCGCAACTGGCCGTGATCGAGCAACTGCAGCTCCATTCCGAACCCGCGCGACGCCTCTTCATACGCGACTAGCGCGGCCATGTCTTTGTCGCTGCGGGCCAGCTTGAGATGCCCCGAGCGCACGTATTCGCCATCAGTGCCAATGAATGCGCGCAGGTCCCCCCAGATTTCGTGGGCGCGCCGGGACAGCGGCAGCTGCGACAACGGCCGGCCCTGACGGCGCACGCCGCCATAATTGACGCCGCTTGAGTGAGAGCCGAAAAAGTCCCGCTCCAGCAGCGCCACGCGTTTGCCGCTCAGGGCGAGAAACAGCGCCGCCGAGGCGCCGACGATCCCGCCGCCAATAATCACCGCATCCACTTCAACGGGCTGGCTCATTGTTCTGCCTCCACGCCAAACGGCAGCGGCTTGATAGGCGCCTGCCCGCGCAATCGTCCGACGCTGGCGATGTCGCGCCCCGACGCCTGAGCGACGATTTCCGTCGCGGCCAGTCCACACATGCGCCCCTGGCAGCGGCCCATGCCGACCCGGCACATGGCCTTGACCCGGTTGATCTCCCAGTGACCCTCGGCCACGGTCTGACGGATGTCGCCAGCGGTTACTTCCTCGCAGCGGCAAACGGTCAGGCTGTCCGGCGCCTTGGCCGCCCAGTCTTCGGGGAAGGGGAACGCGGTTTCCAGTCCCTGGCGAAACCGCTGGATGGTTTCCAGCTGCCGCTGCAATTCGATGCTGCGCGCGCGGTCGATGCGGTAACCGATGTCGCCGAGCAAGGTCAGCGCCGCCAGTTCGCCGGCCATTTCCGCAGCGTCGGCGCCCATGATCCCGGCCCCATCCCCGGCCAGATAAACCCCCTCGACGCTGCTGCGGCCGGCGGCGTCGCGGGTGGGCAGCCAGGCGCGATTCAACGGGCTCCAGGCGAAGTCGCAACCGAGCAGATCGGCCAATTGGGTTTCGCTGCGCAGCGCGTGGGCGAAGGCGACGGCGTCACAGGCGAGGTTTTTCCGCTGATTGCCCTGTTGCCAGCTGACCCCGCTGACCCGCCGCTCGCCCTGAATGCCGTGCAGATGAACGCCCTGATGCACCGGGATGCCGTGGGCCGTCAGCCAGGCGCGGTAATAAAGCCCTTTGGCCAGCGTCGACGGTTGCCCGAGCAGCGCGGGCAGGGCGCGGGTCTGAGCGGAAAAGGGCGAGCTGTCGAGCACCGCCGCCACCGTCGCACCGGCCTTGGCGTACTGATACGCCACCAGATACAACAGTGGCCCGCTGCCGGCGAAGACCACGCGCTCACCGATGGCGCAGCCCTGAAACTTCAGCGCGATCTGCGCTGCGCCGAGGCTGTAGACGCCGGGTAAGGTCCAGCCCGGCACTGGCAAGATGCGGTCGGTGGCGCCGGTGGCCACGATCAAATGCTTGAACGGCACCTGCGCCGTGCGGCCATTGCGCAGGGTGTCGAGGGTGCGTGCTTCGGCGTTCCACACCAGCGTCTCGGGGCGGTAGTCGATTTCGGTCTGCAACTGATCGAGGGTGGCGTGAACCGACACGGCTTTGCCTGCTTCGAAACCGTACAGCGCCTTGGCCGAGCGCTTGAAGTTCTCCGGCTGGCGACGATAGACCTGACCGCCGCCGCGCAGGCTTTCATCCAGCAGACAAGGGCGAAGGCCGTGGGCAAGCAGTGTCTGCGCGCCGCGAATTCCGGCCGGCCCGGCGCCGACGATGACGGTGTTCATGGCCTGAAGGGTTGGCGCACTCATTGGTTGCGCCCCGGTTCACGACTCACGCACACGCCGGCTTCCAGCAGCGTCGAGCAAGCCCGCACCCGTCGGCCGTCGCCCAGTTTCACCCAGCAGTCCTGGCACGCGCCCATCAGGCAGAAACCCGCGCGGGGTTCGCCGCTGAAGTCGCTGCCGCGCAGCGAGTCCTCCGCCGTCAGCACCGCCGTGAGCAAGGTATCGCCCTGCAAACCACTGGCCGGCTGGCCGTCGAGGGTAAAGGCGACCACGGCGCGATCGCGTTCGGCCAGTCGTTTCAGCAATGCCATGGCGCGCGCTCCCTGAGACAGATGTCAATGGATGAAAGAGTCATCAATGCCTCCCCACCAGCACACGGTCGAGCCCATACACCCGATCGAGGATGATCATGGTGGCTGCCGTCAGGGCGATAACCAGCGCCGAGACCGCCGCCATCATCGGGTCGATGGATTCGGTGGCGTACACGTACATGCGCACCGGCAGGGTTTGGGTCGAGGGCGAGGTGACGAAGATCGACAGCGTGACCTCGTCAAAGCTGTTGATGAACGCCAGCAGCCAGCCACCGGCCACGCCGGGCAGGATCATCGGCAGGGTGATCAGGCGAAACAGGGTGAAGCGGCTCGCGCCGAGGGATTCAGCGGCCTGCTCGGCGCTGCGGTCCATGCCGATGGAAGCGGCGATCACCAGGCGCAGTACGTAGGGCGTGATCACTACGACGTGGGCGAACATCAGCCAGACGAAACTGCCGTTCACCCCCATCAGCGCGAACAGGCGCAGCATCGCCACCCCCAGCACCAGATGGGGAATGATGATCGGCGACAGGAACAGGCCGTTGAGAAAGTCGCGGCCGGGAAAGCGATAGCGGGTGATCGCCAATGCCGCCGGCACGGCAATCAACGTCGCCAGGGTGGCCGCGACCACCGCGAGAATGAGGCTGTTGTAGAACGACTGAATGAAGTCGGCGCGCTCGAACACCGCCCTGAACCAGCGCAGGGAAAAACCGTGCCACGGCAGACTGAGGGTGTTTTCCGGGGTGAAGGCCACCAGGCAGACCACCACCAGCGGCGCCAGCATGAACACCACCACCAGGGCATGAAACGACAGGGCCAGAGGACCGTTCTTGGACATGGCTCATTCCCCCAGGGATTTTTTGTAGCGGCCTTCAACCAGCCGGTTCCACGACAGCATGACCAACAGGTTGATCAGCAGCAGCGCCACGGCAATCGCCGCGCCCATGGGCCAGTTGAGTTCCGAGAGGTATTGGTCGTAGACGACCGTGGCGACCATCTTCAGCCGCCTCCCGCCGAGCAATCCCGGGATGGCAAACGAACTGGCGGACAGGCCGAAGACGATCAACGTCCCCGACAGCACGCCGGGCATCACCTGCGGTAGCACCACCATCCTCATCACTTGCGCCTGAGTCGCGCCAAGGGACAGCGCGGCCTGTTCGGCGGAGGCGTCGAGTTTCTGCAGCGAGGTCCATACCGGGATGATCATGAACGGCAGCATCACGTGGACCAGCGCCAGAATCACCGCGAACGGCGTGTACAGCATCTTGATCGGACGCCCGCCGAGGGCCTGAATCGCCTGATTGATCAGACCGTCGGCGCCCAGCAACAGGCTCCAGCCAAACGCCCGCACCACCACCGAAATCAGCAGCGGCGTAAGAATCAGGATCAGGAAAATCGAACGCCACGGGGTGCCCATGCGGCTGAGGATGTAGGCCTCGGGCACGCCAATGACCACACAGAGCAGGGTCACCAGGGCGCTGATCCAGAAGGTGCGCAGGAAGATCTCGTAAAAGTACGAATCGGTGAGCAGATTGGCGTACTGGGCCAGGGTCCATTCACCGCTTTTGACTCCGACTTCGTAGTCGAACACGTTGAACGACAGTACCAGCGTCAACGCCAATGGCAGCACCAGCAGGCCGAAGAACAGCGCCAGGGCCGGGGCCGACAGCAGATACCCGCGTCCGGTGTCGCGCAGCACACTCATGCCGGCACCTCGTCGACGCTCAACACCCGCAGCAGGTCCGACGGCCAGTCCAGCCCCACCGCGAAGCCTTCGTTCATCGGCGCGTCGCCATCGTTGCGGCGCACCACGGTGATTTCGCCGATGGGCGTTTCGATGCGGTACAGCCACTGGCTGCCAAGGAAGTAGCGCATGACCACGCGGCCTTGCAGGCGACCGGTCCCCGCAGGCACCAGATCGATTTTTTCCGGGCGCAGGCTCAGCACCAGTTCGCCGTCGCCGGGCTGATGACGGACCTGGGCCGTGCCGCTGGCATCGCGATCGCCGCGCAGCAGATTGGCCTTGCCGACGAAGCCGGAGATGAAACGCGTGCGCGGGTGTTCGTAGAGGGTGTAGGGCTCGTCGATCTGGGTGATGCGCCCGGCCTGCATGACCACGACGCGGTCGCTGATGGACAGCGCTTCGGCCTGGTCGTGGGTGACCATCAGGGTGGTGATGCCGACTTCGCGCTGGATGCGGCGGATTTCGAACTGCATCTCTTCGCGCAGATTCGCATCGAGGTTGGACAGCGGTTCGTCCAGTAGCAATACCGGCGGCTCGATCACCAGCGCCCGGGCCAGGGCCACGCGCTGACGCTGCCCGCCGGACAGCTCGCGGGGGTAACGTTCGGCATGGGGCGTGAGGCGCACCAGCTCCAACACCCGGGAGACGCGGCGCTCGATGTCGGCAGCCGAGACTTTGCGCATCTTCAGACCGAAAGCGACGTTGTCGCGCACGGTCATGTGCGGGAACAGCGCGTAGGACTGGAACACCACACCCAACCCGCGACTGGCCGGTTTGGCGTGGGTGATGTCGCGGCCGTCCAGCAGGATGCGCCCAGCGCTGACATCAACGAAGCCGGCGATCATTTGCAGGGTGGTGGTTTTGCCGCAGCCGGAGGGGCCGAGCAGGGAGACGAATTCGCCTTGCTCCACCGAAAGGTCAGTGGCCACGACGGCATCGATGGGGCCGTAGCGCTTGCACAGTGCCTGGAGTTGAAGAAAAGCCATGGCTGCGTTCCACCTTTTTTCGTGCGCACCGACGGCGCGCGTTTTTTATGGGCAGATGCGAAGAGAAGTGCTGCGTGTGGCCGTGGACGCTGGCGCTCGATCGGTGTCGGCTGCCGCTGTTATTCAAATCGCCCTGTGGACCGATCCTAGGCCCAAGACTAGGATGCGCTCAACGAGCAATTTCATTGAGTGAGTCGTTTTTTTGAATTCATTCATTCAGCGAAAAGAAATGAGGAGTAGAGCGAAATGGATTCCACTGAGCGGAAGAGCGGTGAGAAAGAAACGGGCGTTGGCGCGGTCTCTCGCCTGTTTGCCGTGCTGCGGGCGCTGGGCAAGTGTCCCGATGGCAGTGAGCGCGTGACGCAACTGGCTCAACAGGTCGGCCTGTCGCAGCCGACCACCCACCGCTTGCTCCGCAGCCTGATGGACGAAGGCATGGTCGAGCAGGACCTGCGCAGCAAGCGTTACCGCCTGAGCCTGGAATTCTTCGCCCTGGCCGCGCGCGCCGGGCAGTCCGGCAACCTGCGGGACGTGGTGCGGCCGAGCTTGCTGCGCCTGTCGGCCTCGTTGGGGGACTCGTTGTTTCTGCTCGCCCGCAGTGGTTTCGACGCCGTGTGCCTGGACCGCAGCGAAGGGCCGTACCCGATCCGCACTTTCACCGGCGATATCGGCGGCCGCGTGGCGCTGGGCGTGGGGCAGGGCAGTCTGGCGATCCTGGCGTTTCTGCCGGAAGACGAACGCGAGACCGTGATCCGCTACAACCTGCCGCGCCTGCGGGATTTCCATCTGTACGACGAAGTGATGCTGCGCTCGGAAATCGACACGGTGCGGCGTACCGGCTATGCCGCGCGCAACACCGGTGTGCTGGAGGGCATGGCGGGTCTGGCGGTGCCGATCCTCGACCGTGATGGCCGGGCAGTGGCGGCGTTAAGTGTGGCGACCATCAGCGACCGCCTCAGTGCCGACCGCATGCCCACGGTGGTGGACATGCTCAAGCGCGAGGCCGCGGCGATCAGCCAGAAAATCAACCCCTTCGATCCGGTGCTGCGCAGACCCTCCCAGGTGTTCGGTCAGCGGGAGTGATTGCTGGCTGGTACGCACTCATCTGAATCTCGTTCAGCACGTCTCGACCACCGTTTGACTGGGCTGCAGGCCTTGCCGTTGGCGCTTTTCAGCCGTTGGTCGGATCTGCCCGACCGGCCTTCAAGAAGCCCTGCGCGGGGTCGAATCACTCTGTGTAGGCGCCTCGTTTTCGGATCGGTCCGACGCGATGGCACAGGGATGTGGCAAGCCGCAAAAAACTCCGGACGATCCTCGGAGCAGGTTGTCCTCCCTTTTGAGATCCTCGTATGTCGAAATCCCTGAGATTGCAGATCCTCGCGCTGCTCAGCGGCAGCCTCGTGCTGGTCGTGCTGATTGCCCTCGCGTGTTTCCAGTTCCTGTCCAGCAACGTGCACGCCTATCGCGGTCTGCTTGAAGGGCCGCTGCACGCCTCGCAACTGGTCGATCAGGCCAACCTGCAATTCAAGGTTCAGGTGCAGGAGTGGAAAAACGTATTGCTGCGCGGCAAACAGCCGGCCGATCGCGACAAGTTCTGGGCGCAATTCGAAGACCAGGAACGTCAGGTGCAGGACACCCTCGGCAGGCTGAGTGCAATGGACGGGCTGGATCCGGCCACCAAAACCCAGGTTGATGCGCTGCGCAATGAGCACCGTACCCTTGGTGCGGCCTACCGCAAAGGCCGTGACGCTTACATCGCTGCCGGCGGTGATCCGGTCGCCGGTGATATGGCCGTTAAAGGCGTCGACCGTGCCGCCAGCGAGCAGATGACCGGCCTGGTGACTGGCCTGCGCAAGCAGAGTGACGAGCAGTCGAAAATCCTCAGCAGCACGGCTGACCGGACCATTCTCATCGGCACGCTGGTCATGCTTGCCTCGGCGCTGCTGGTGGGTGTGCTCACCCTGTGGATGGTCAACCGCAACATCGTCGGCCCGATCCGCCTGCTGATCGAATACGTCGCGCAATTGAGTCAGGGCAAGTTCAGCGACCGGGTCAGCATCACCCGTCAGGATGAACTGGGGCGTCTGGCCGTTGCCGCCAACACGCTGCGGGATTTCCTCGCCGACACCTTCACCCGCCTCAAGCGCAGCACCACTGACCTGGACAGTGCCGGCGGCGAGCTGAAAGCGATTGCCGCGCTGATGGCCCAGGGCACCCACGAGCAGTTCGAGCGCACCGACCAGGTGGCGACGGCGATGACCGAAATGTCCGCCACCGCCCAGGAAGTCGCCCGCCACGCGGCCCAGGCAGCCCAGGCCGCTGATGAAGCGGACCGCAGTTCCCAGGAAGGCAGCAAGGTGATGGGCGCGACCATCACCGCCATCACCCAGATGCGCACCGAGATCAGCAACACCGCCAACGTCATTCGTCGTCTGGAAACCGACAGCGGTCGGATCGGCAAGGTGCTGGAAGTGATTCGCGGCATCGCCGAGCAGACCAACCTGCTGGCGCTGAACGCGGCCATCGAAGCGGCCCGTGCCGGCGATGCCGGGCGCGGTTTTGCGGTGGTCGCCGATGAAGTGCGCACGCTGGCCCAGCGCACGGCGGCCTCGACGGCGGAAATCAACCAGATCATCAGCTCGGTGCAGACCGGCGCGGTCGATGCTGCCCAGGCGATTGAAAGCGGGCAGGCCCGCAGCCAGGAAAGCGTGGATCAGGTGGCGCTGGCAGGCTCTTCGCTGGAACGCATTACCAGCGCCGTGGAAGCCATCCGCGACATGAACCGCCAGATCGCCACGGCGGCGGAAGAGCAGACGTCAGTCGCCGAAGACATCTCCCGCAACCTGACCGAAATCACCGCCATCGCCACCACCAACCAGGACAACGTCCAGCGCACCCAGACCGCGAGTCAGGACCTGCATGTGTTGTCGGTGGGGTTGAACGACGTGATTTCGCGGTTGAGTGCGTAGCGCTCAACCACGTTGTCACTGCTGAAGCGCGCTCCTACAGGTTCGTGCGGGTTCTCACCATCCGGGCCGGACGCAGATCAACTGTAGGAGCAATCGGAGGTTACGACGGTCGCGAATGCGGTGGGTCTGTCACACCACCATTGCCTGACCCAACGCATTCGCCAGCAAGCCGGCTCCTACTGAGATCGCGTCGTGCGGTCACCTTTCAGCCCTGGCGAAACACCAACGCTTTCAATCCGCCGCCTTCCTCGGCATCGGCAAATTCCGGCGGGTTTTCCAGCCGCTCCACATAGCGCAACCCGGGCGCTTCGCGGGTCACGCCTTCGATGAGAAAGTCCGCGCCCAGCAACGGGTCGTTCATGCACGCCAGCACCGTGCCTTCTGCCGTCAACAGCTCCGGCAGTTTGCGCAGCACCCGCTGATAATCCTTGGTCAGCAGAAAACTGCCTTTCTGAAACGACGGCGGGTCGATGATCACCAGGTCATACGGCCCGGTGCTTTTCACCTTGCCCCAAGACTTGAACAGCTCGTGGCCGAGAAAAGTGACCTTGCTCAGGTCATGGCCATTCAGGCGATGGTTGTCACGACCGCGACTCAGTGCCGCGCGCGACATGTCCAGATTGACCACAAAGTCCGCGCCCCCCTCGATCGCCGCCACCGAAAACCCGCAGGTGTAGGCAAACAGGTTCAGCACCCGCTTGCCCGCCGCATTGGCCCGCACCCAGTCGCGGCCATAGCGCATGTCGAGGAACAGCCCGGTGTTCTGCTTTTTGCCGAAATCCACGAGATAGCGCAGGCCGCCCTCGGTCAGCGTCCATTCCTCCAGCACCTCGCCCAGCAACGCTTCGGTGTGGCTGTCCGGCAGATAGCGGTGCTGCAACAACAGCGTATGGGCGCGGGACTGCTGCCACGCCGGTGACTCGATTAGCCTGAACAATCGCTGCTTCAGCGCTTCCAGCTCATCGGCCGCCGGCTCCTTGAACAGCGACACCAGCACCACGCCCTGCATCCAGTCGACGGTCAGTTGTTCCAGCCCCGGCCAGCGTCGGCCACGGCCGTGAAACAGCCGGCGGGTCTCGGCGGGCGCGTCGGCGAGGGCGGTCTGAAGGTGGGAGTCGAGCAGTTCGAGGGCGGCGGCAATCATCGGTGGGCGGCAGGTCGGCAGTGGGGAAGGGCGGCATTCTAGACCAATCGCGGAACCCGCGTTCGTCGCCTCTGCGTCCGCTGCGAAAACCTCGGGCACACGCGGCTAACCGGGTTGCACAGCCCATCGCTTCACGGGCAAGCTCAGCGCTCTCTGCGTTCTGATCCGGAAAAGGAAATGCCATGGCCGAGGAACTGATCATGCGCGACGCTCGCGAGTCCGATATGCCCGCCGTGCAGGCGATCTACGCCCATCATGTGATTCACGGCACCGCCAGCTTCGAACTGGAACCGCCGACCCTGGAGCAAATGCTGCAGCGCCGGGCCGACATCTGCGCCAACGGTTTGCCCTATCTGGTGGCCGAGCGCGACCGTGAAGTGGTCGGCTACGCCTACGCGACTCCGTACCGGCCGCGCCCGGCCTATCGCTTTACCGTGGAAGATTCGGTGTACGTGCGCGAGGGCATGGCCGGGTTCGGGATTGGTCACGCGTTACTGGCGGCTGTCATCCAGCACTGCACGGCATCCGGCCGCCGGCAGATGGTGGCGATCATTGGCAACAGCGAGAACAGCGCCTCTATCCGGCTCCACACGCGACTGGGCTTTCGCCAGGTCGGCGTGTTCGAGTCCGTCGGCTTCAAGCACGGCCGCTGGCTGGACACGGTGATCATGCAGCGCGAACTGGGGGAGGGCGCAAGCACGACCCCCGACCGTTAACCCCGCCGATCAGGTGGCCGGCGCGCCCTCGGGTTGATCCTGCGCCACGCGGTCGCCGGTTTCCGGCACCGCCAGCCACAACAGCACAAACGCCACCGCCGCAATGGCCGCCAACGTCAGGAACGCCGCGCTGTAGCCGGCCTCGCGCACGACCAGCCCGGCCAGGCCGTTGCTCAGCGCCGCGCCCAGGCCGAACACCGTCGAGATGGCACCGAGACTGACATTGAAGCGCCCGGTGCCCCGCGTCAGGTCCTTGACCACCAACGGCAACAGCGCGCCAAACGCCCCGGCGCCGATGCCGTCGAGCAACTGCACACCCACCAGCCAGTAAGGGTTGTCGGACATGACATACAGCACACCCCGCAGCGGCAGGAAAATGAAACCCGCCAGCAGCAAGGGCTTGCGTCCCCACACGTCGGCTTTGGCGCCCACCAGCCAGGCCACCGGCACCATGACCAACTGCGCGGCGACAATGCAGGCGGACGTCAGCGGCGTGGCGAGGTTGACGTCGATCTGCGAGAGCTTCTGACTCACCAGCGGCAGCATCGCCGCATTGGCCAGGTGAAACAGCCCGCAGCAGATGGCGAACACCAATAACGGTCGGTTATGCAGCAGGACAGCCCACCCGCTGGGCTGGTCCTTGCCTTGGTCATGGCTGGGGTCAAAGCCTCGGGCGACGTCGTGATCAATTGCCGAGGCATCGACGAACGCCACGGCGACAATGCTCGCCAGGGCCATGAACGCCATGAGGTAGAACACCGCAATCGGCCCGAACATCCATGAAAAGATGCCCGCCAGCAGAGCTGCGACGGCGTTGCCGGCGTGGTTCCAGGTTTCGTTGCGCCCGGTCCGGCGGGTAAAGGCTTTCGGCCCGGTGATGCCCAGGGAGATGGCCGCGATGGCGGGGGCGAATACGGAGCCGGCAATGGCGCTGATGCTCTGGGTGATCGCCACCCAGGTGAACGAGTGAATGAACGGCAGCACCAGACAGCCGGCCGTCACCAGCAACGCTGCCACGATGACCACCAGCCGCTTGCTGCGGGTGCGGTCAATCAGCGCACCCGCCGGGGTTTGTGTGACCAGCGCGGCGATGCCGGCGAGGGTCATGACCAGCCCGATGCTCGCCGGATCCCACTTGTGGACGGCCAGTAAATAGATCGCGAGATAGGGCCCAAGGCCGTCGCGCACATCCGCCAGAAAGAAGTTAAGACCGTCCAGAGAACGGTTATTGCGCTGATCGGATGGGTTGCTCAAGGTCGGCCTCACTCTGGCGGTGCGCAAGCGAAACGGCTGCGGCATTGCTAAATGACCCGGCGCCATTGTTTTGGTTCTGCGCACTGTTGCGGCTAACGTAACGGACTTTCTTGTCAGGGCGTTTGAATCGAAACCGTCCCAGGCATAAGCTTCGCGCCATTGATATCGCCGGACGTGTTGAGTCCGGCGATCTTCCGGATATTCTTGACTCAGGAACCGCCATGTCCAGCCTGTTTCCCGCTGCCCGTCCACGCCGTCTGCGCAGCAACGAACATTTCCGCTCGCTGTTTCAGGAAAGCGAATTCACCCTCAATGATCTGGTGCTGCCGATCTTCGTCGAAGAAGAAATCGACGACTTCGTGCCGATCAACAGCATGCCCGGCGTGCAGCGCATTCCCGAGTCCAAGCTGGCGCAGGAGGTTGAGCGTTACGCCCGGGCCGGCATCAAGTCGGTCATGACCTTCGGCGTCTCCCACCACCTGGACGCTACCGGCAGCGACACCTGGCAGGAAAACGGCCTGGTCTCGCGGATCTCGCGGACCATCAAATCCGCCGTGCCGGAAATGATCGTGATGTCCGACACCTGCTTCTGCGAGTACACCGACCACGGCCATTGCGGCGTGATGCACGGCGGCCATGTCGACAACGACGCGACCATTGAAAACCTTGGCAAGCAGGCGGTGATGGCCGCCCGTGCCGGCGCTGACGTGATTGCCCCGTCGGCGGCGATGGACGGCCAAGTGAAGGCGATTCGTGCCGCCCTCGACGCCGCCGGTTTCACCCAGACGCCGATCATGGCCTATTCGACCAAGTTCGCCTCGGCGCTGTACGGTCCGTTCCGCGAAGCCGGCGGCTCGGCGCTCAAGGGCGACCGCAAAACCTACCAGATGAACCCGATGAACCGCCGCGAAGCCCTGCGCGAATCGCTGCTGGACGAGGCAGAAGGCGCCGATGCGCTGATGGTCAAGCCGGCCGGCGCGTACCTGGACATCATCCGCGACATCCGCGAAGCCTCGAACCTGCCGCTGGCGGCGTATCAGGTCAGCGGCGAGTACGCGATGATCAAGTTCGGCGCCCAGGCCGGGGCCATCGACGAACACCGCGTCGTCCGCGAAACCCTCGGCGCGATCAAGCGCGCAGGTGCGGATTTGATCTTCACGTACTTCGCGATGGACCTGGCGCTAAGCGGGATCTGATTTCGATGTGCAGAAGATGATGCTGGGGGCCGCGTGCTCCCGGCGTCACGCCGCTGTTCTGTCCGACACCTCTGGCTGCACATGCGCCGCCTGCCAGGCATCCAGCCCTCCTATCAGCGCCTTGCCCCGAGTCAGGCCGTGGGCGTGGAGCTTTTCCGCCAGCAATGCCGCCGACAGCTCATTCGGGCAGGCGCAATAGAACACCATGTCGACATCCCCCAGGCGCTCGATCCACGGGGCTATCGGCTCCTCGAGACTGATCGACACCGCCCCCGGAATGCCTTCGATAACGGCCGCATGGAAACTCGGTCGCACGTCGATGACCACCGGCGCATCGTCGGTGTCGCGCAGGGCCAGCAGCTCGGGAACGGTGATGCGCGGCACTCGCGCCGTGCGCGTTTTGAGCCGGCGGCGCTTGAAGTACTTCCAGCCAATGAACAGCCCCAGCACCGCCAGCACGCTGACGATAGCGATCGGTATGTAACCGCTCAACCAGTCGAGCATCGGGATCAGCGCGTCACTGAAGAGCATGCCCAGCAGCAGCGCCGAGCCCGCCCAGATAAACGAACCGGCGAGGGAATAGCGCACGAACACCCAGACCGGCGTGGCGTTCATGCCGGCCACGGTGGTGACCAGCGCACCGGCGCCGGGGAGAAATTTGGACAGCAGCATCGCCCGCGGACCGACGCGCTCATAAACGGTCAACCCCTGACGAACGCAGGAGTCCTGAGAGAGAGAAATCTTGCAGATGGTTTTCAGCAGCACGCCGCCATAACGCTTGCCGGCCCAGTACCACAGCCCATCGGCAATCAGGCAGGCGACCATCGCCACCAGCACCCCGGCGCCCAGCAGTGGCTTGCTCTGCATGGCCAGCGCCCCGGTGACTATCAGCGTCGGGTACGCCGGCACCGGCAAGCCGATCTGCTCCAGCAGCACGTTGACGAACACCAGCAACAGCCCGTGGCTTTCATTCAGCTGCTGCAGTTCGTTCATGGCGTTGCCTGTTCGGAAGGTTCAGGGAGCGAAAAAGGGCAGGCCGTAACGTCGCCTGAACCGCCCGTTTGTGTCAACGCTGAATGTCTTGGGCCGAGGACGTTTCATAGGCCGCGTCGATGGCCGCGATTGCCATGGCTGATTTCCGTCCCTCGGTCGTCGCCACTAGAATCGACCCCTCAGCAATCAACAGACCTTAGGGAGCAATTCATGGCTATTGAAATCGGAATCAACGAGCAGGACCGTGCAGAGATCGTTGAAGGACTGTCGCGACTGCTTTCCGATACCTACGTGCTGTACCTGAAAACCCACAACTTTCACTGGAACGTCACCGGCCCGATGTTCCGCACGCTGCACCTGCTGTTCGAAGACCAATACACCGAACTGGCGACGGCGGTGGACTCCATTGCCGAGCGCATCCGCGCCCTGGGCTTCCCGGCGCCGGGCACTTATTCCACCTATGCGCGGTTGTCGTCGATCAAGGAAGAGCCGGGCGTGCCCGCTGCGACCGACATGATCCAGCAACTGGTCGAAGGGCAGGAGGCAGTGGTACGCACCGCGCGCGAACTCTTCCCGCTGCTGGAGAAAGTCAGTGACGAGCCCACTGCCGACCTGCTGACCCAGCGCATGCAAGTCCACGAAAAAGCGGCGTGGATGCTCCGCTCGCTGCTGGAAGGTGACGGGTTCGTTGCCTGAAAGCCAATTCAATGTAGGACCGGCTTCAGCCGGGAAGGCGTCAGGTGTTACACCGCAACATTTATGGTGGACAAACCGGCCTCTTCCCGGCTAAAGCCGGTCCCACTGAATTTGCCGTTCACCTAGCGCTTCTGCAACCACCCCAGAAAATTATTCTTTTTGATCACCACCGGGTTACGCATCAGCACATGCTGGGTGCCTTGCTGGCGCACTGCTTGCAGCTTGTTCAACGCCGTCACGATTTCAACCCGCTGTTCCATAGCCTGCCGCGTGGCGGCTTTGTCGATGCGGTAAACCACGCAGGAGGTGAGGGCGGTGAAGCGCGCTTGCGAAGGCGTATCGGCCAGCACACTCTGCTCACCCATCACTTCGCCCGGGCCCATGCGCCCGGCTTCCACCATCTCGTTGCCGTCCTTGACGCTCGCCGACACCACGCCCGTGGCAATCATCAGCAAGCCATCGGTGACCTCATCGACCTCGATAATCGTCTGCCCGGCCGTGTACTCGCGCGCGACCATGCTCTGGGCCAGCTGATTTTTCTCCTCGGCAGTGCTGGTGCGGAAAACCTTGACCTCGTCCAGCAGCGCTCGGGGCCGGGACATCGCTTCGGCGGTGGTTTCCGATTGCCAGGCGATACCCGCCGCTTCCAGGTGCCGAAAGGCGAGGTCGAACAGCAGATTGCGCACGTCGCTCTTGTTGTTCAGGTCGCTGATGAACCCGGTGATCACGTATTCGATGGTGGTCGGGCTGGTTTCCTTGACCACCGCGCGAGGCTTGGGTGTCTGCAGCAACGCACTGCAACCCTGCAGCGCGCGCTCCAGGGCATCGAGCACCCGGCGCGGGCGAATGTGCGGCGACATCATGATGTTGATCGACACGCCATGAATATGGACCGGTCGGCTCAAATTGACGATCTTCGCCTTCGCCGCCACGGAATTGGGTATCACCACCATGGTGCCAACGCCCGTCAGCAGGTGCGTGGCGCGCCAGTCGATGTCCATGACTTTGCCTTCCATGCCGTCGATGGAGATCGAATCGTCGACCTGATACGGCTTGGTGGTGTTGAGGATGATCCCGGAGAACACGTCGCTCAGCGTGCTCTGCAGGGCCAGGCCGACGATGATCGCCATCGCGCCGGACGTCGCCAGCAAGCCCTTGACCGGCAGCTGTAGCACATAGCCCGCTGCCGCCACGATGGCGATGAGGAAAATCACCGCACCGATGACCTCCTGCAACAGCCGACCGCTGTGTCCCACGCGACTGGTCAGCGCCAGCCCGAGGACCACGGTGAGGGTGCGTGCGGCGTACAGCCACCATACGATCGCCAGCGCGGTGGCGCCGAATTGCAGGGCGCTGTCGTCAGGCCAGGCCGGCGCTTCCAGCGGGCTCACGCCGGCGTTGATGATCACCAGGCTGTAGGCGACGAATGCCGCCAGCCGCGTGGCGATGCGTGCCAGCCGGTTGCGGTCGGCCAGCAAGTGCCAGGCCAGCACGTCGGCGAGCAGCAGTAGCAGGCTCCACGCCAGCGAGTAATGGGGAACGACGGTCGACATGGGAGATATCCGCAGGAAAAGTGCAGGGCTGAAGTGCAGGGGCCAAGTGCAGGGCAGGACCGACCCGCGCGAAGGCGCGCGCACAATGTAGGCACCGCTCTGATCGATGTCTATAACCGATGGGGCCTGGTGATCCTGCCAAGAAACACATGGCTTCCAGCACATTGCTTCAAGACCATTGCCCCTGAGCCGCGCAGTATCGGACGTCTCACGTTCTCCGATTCGAGGCATCCCCATGCGCGCATCCGTTCTTCCAATCGCCCGTTCCGTCGCTCTGGCGGGCTCCGTCGCTCTCGCAGCCGCTTTGTGCTCCGGCGTCGCGCTGGCTCAGGCGCCCGCCCAGCAGAAAACCCAGGTGCCCGGTTATTTCCGGCTGGCCGTCGGCGACTATGAAGTTACGGCACTGTTTGACGGCTACAACGACCTGTCGCCCAAGCTGCTCAAAGGCATGAAGCCCGACGCCATCCGCGCCTTGCTGGCCCGCCGCGCCATCGAAACACCGGGCATGCAGACGGCGTTCAACGCCTTTCTGGTCAACACCGGCGAGCACCTGATCCTTGTCGACACCGGCGCAGGCCAGTGCATCGGCGAGACGGCCGGCATGCTCTCGCAGAACATCAAGGCCGCCGGGTATCAGCCGGATCAGGTCGACACCGTGCTGCTCACGCACATGCACCTGGATCACGTCTGCGGCCTGGTCGACGCCGGCAAAAAGCCCGTGTTTGCCAACGCCACGGTCTATGCCGCCAAACCCGAAGCGGATTACTGGCTCGACCCGACCGCCATTGGCCGCGTGCCGGAACAGGCCAAGGCCTACTTCAAGATCGCCCAGGATTCAACCGCACCCTACGTCGCCGCTGGCCGGTTTAAGACCTTCACCCCAGGCCAGTCGCCGGTGCCGGAAGTCAGCACGGCGCTGGAAGCAGGGCATACGCCAGGCAGCACCACGTATCAGTTCAGCTCCAAAGGCCAGACCATCCTGTTCATCGGTGACCTGATCCACAGCCTCGCCGTGCAGTTCGATCACCCGGACGTCAGCATCGCCTTCGACGAGAACAGCCAGAAAGCCATCGCCAGCCGCGATCAGGTGTTCACTCAAGCGGCCAGCAAGAAGATCTGGGTCGCCGCCGCACACCTGCCATTCCCCGGCACCGGCCACATCGTCGCCATCGACAAACACTTCCAGTGGGTGCCGGTCGAGTACGGCCCGTATCAACGCGCGGCCCATGTGCCGTTGCTGAAATAGCTCGACGATCCAATAAAAACGCCCCGGTCTAAAAGCCGGGGCGTTTTTTATTGCGCGTTTTACTCGAGGCCAGGCATCGGCCACTGCGCGCAACCCTCCTGTTCAGTCATCACCGCTTGCAGCTTGCAGCTTGCCGCCTAATCCCTCGGTCACTATCCCTACAGCTAATATCGGTGTCTGGTTTTAACTGGTTAGATGAGCGCTTGTTAAAAATGGATAGCTGCGCTGAACGTCTCCGGGATTCAACCCCGCCCGGACGATGGTCAGCGAATCAGGGCCTGCGACTCCACTCCCAAGGACAGCATGAAATGATAAGTCTCGGTCAGACGATGATTTCCCGCGAGCACAGAGACGTGTTCAAGGACGGCGTCGCCATGCGCATTGGCACCCGTGCCTTCGACATACTCGACCTGTTGCTGCGTCATCAAGGTCAGTTGGTCAGCAAGGAACTGATCCTTCAGAGTGTCTGGCCGGACACCGTGGTTGAAGAGAACAACCTGCAAGTGCATATCTCCGCGTTGCGCAAGGCGCTGGGCACCGACCGCGAGCAGATCCGCACCGTGCCCGGCCGCGGTTACGTGCTGCTGGGCGGGGATGGCGCACAGACCGACACTCGCGCCTCGGTCGTGCTTCAGGGCGTCAGCTGTCATCACCCACTGCCCGCCCGCGTCGCCTTGCTCGGGCGTCAGGCATTGCTGGATGAAGTGAGCAACACACTGGCGGAAGGCTGCGCGCTGGTCACGCTGATCGGCCCGGGCGGCGTCGGCAAGACCGCGCTGGCCGCCGAGTTGGGTCAGACGCTGCTGGAAGCCGGCACGACCCCCGTGTACTTCGTGCCGCTGGCGCAACTGCAATGCGCCGAACTGCTGCTGGAAGCGTTTGCCAGCGCGGTCGGCGTGGACTGCAGCGGCGGCGACCCGGATTTGCAAGGGCTGATCCGCTATCTGCAGCAACAGCCGGGCCTGATCATTCTGGACAACTGCGAGCATCTGGTCGAAAGCGTCGCCAGCCTGCTGGACGTCATCCTGCGTGGCGCGCCGGCGGTCCGCGCGATTGCCACCAGCCGCGAGCCGTTGCGCATTGCCGGAGAGCGCAGCCTGCAAGTGCCGCCCCTCGATATTCCAGACCTGAACGCCTCCCCGGACACCATTTTGCGCAGTGCGTCGGCGCAGTTGTTCCTGCGGCAATGGCGTGCGCTGGACAGCCATCTGGCGGCTGACGGCAACGCCGAGCTGGACGACTACAGCGTCGAGCTGGTGGGGGAAATCTGCCGTCGCCTCGACGGTATGCCGCTGGCACTGGAAATGGCCGCCGCCCGGGCCTGCGCGCTGGGGCTGTATCAACTGGTGGCGAGCCTGGACGGCAGCCTGCACCTGCTCTCGGCGTCGTTGCGCACTGCGCCGCCGCGTCAGCAAACGCTGCAGGCTTCCCTGGCCTGGAGCCTGCGTTTGCTCGGTCGCGAAGAGCGCACCGTGCTGCGGCGGCTGGCCGAGCTGGACGGTCGCTTCACCCTGGAACGTGCCTGCGATGCCTTGCAGCGCACCCGCTTGCCGCGCGCCTGCGTCATGGACTGCATCGTGCGGCTGGCGACCAAGTCGTTGCTGATGGTCAGCGCCCAGGGGCCATTCCGTTTCTACCGGATGCTCGGCACAACCCGCGCCTGCCTGCTGACGGCCAGCGCTCAGGACACCGTGACGCCGGAGCTGAGCGTGCCGCGCGTACAGGATTGCGACGCACCTTCGGCGCTGGCGACCTTGCAAAGCATCAGGGCTGTGCCGGCCGGGCCCGACGGGTATCATGCGCGGCATCAGAGAGCACTGGCCGTTGGCAGTTGATGCAACGCTTTATGAGCCCGTCATGACTGTGAATCCCAAGGTCTATGTGGTGGACGATGACGCCGCCATCCGCACCTCTTTGCAGCGACTGTTGCATTCGGCGGACATCGTCTGCGAGGTGTTCGACAGCGCTCAGGCGTTTCTCGCCCAGCCCCTGAGCCAAGGCCCCCTCTGCCTGCTGCTGGACGTCAATCTGGCCCAGGGCACCGGCTTCGATCTGCAGCAGACCTTGCTGGATCGTGGCCAGACCTTTCCGATCATTTTCATGACCGGCTACGGCACCATCGCCATGTCCGTGCGCGCCATCAAGGCCGGCGCCCGCGAGTTCCTGACCAAACCGTTCGAGCCGGAGCAACTGCTGGATCTGGTGCGCGAAGCACTGACCAGCGACGCGACGAGCCTGGACGAGCGCTGCCTGACCGCAGGCGTCAAAGCGCGTTTCGCCAGCCTCACCCCGAGGGAACGGCAGGTCATGGCGCTGCTGATCACCGGCAAGATGAATAAACAGATTGCCGTGGAACTGGGCACCAGCGAAGTCACCGCCAAGGTCCACAAAAGGCACGTTTTGACCAAAATGAATGCGCGCAATGTGATCGAGCTGCTGAAGATGAGTGACCGGCTGGGCTGTCACGTGAACTGACCCCGGCGCATACGCGTTGTTTTTGTAGGACTGGCTTTAGCCGGGAAGAGGCCGGATTGAGCAACCTTAGACTGGCGGTGTGACGTCCGACGCCTTCCCGGCTGAAGCCGGTCCTACGGGGATCTGCGTTGTATTTGTAGGACTGGCTTTAGCCGGGAAATCGCACCCCGCACAGGATTCCAATAAAGGGGCTTCATGAGCAGCATTTTCAACGGGCCTTACACAGCGATCTCCAGCGCCGGGGCATTCGGGCCTCAGTGGCTGGAGCAGCTCGTCTGGCAGTTGCTGTTTGTCGATGGAGAACTCGCTCATTACCGGGTCACGCTGACGCAGGAAGATCGCCACTGGCGCATCGTCCGTCCCGCACCCGGCGCCTCGATTGCTGCGGTCCGCCGTCTTGAACACGAATTCTCACTGGCCCCCCGGCTGATGCCGCAATGGGCCGTGCAACCGGTGGCGTTGCTGTCGGGGCCGGACGGCACGCTGCTGGTGCTGGAGGATGCCAGCGGCGTGTCGTTGCATGATCAACCCGACGCGCCGCTGTCCATCGAGGGCTTTTTGCAGCGGGCCATCGCTGCCGCTGCCGCCGTAACGGGCGCTCACCAGGCAGGCCTGCTGCACCGCGATATCAAACCGTGCAACCTGATCGAAAGTGCCGAAGGTGAGGTGCGGCTCAGCGGTTTCGGCTTGAGTGTGGATGTGCAGTCGGCGCCGCAACTGCCGATGTCCGACACGCTTTGCGGCTCGCTCGGCTACATGGCCCCAGAACAGTCGCGCCGGGTGCAGCGTCAGGCCGACCCACGCAGCGACCTCTATGCGCTGGGCATGACGTTTTATGAATGGCTCGCCGGGCAATTGCCGTTCGAGGCCGCCGATGCAGTGGAGTGGGTGTATTGCCATGTCGCGCGCATCCCGCCGCCGCTGAGCCAGCACCGTGGCGACATCCCCGGGCCGCTGGCCGATCTTGTGCATCGGTTGATCGCTAAAAACCCGCATGATCGTTATCAAAGTGCCGCCGCGCTGCATCAGGCGCTAAGCGAGATGCACCAGCAGTGGCAGCAATTCCGGGACATTCCGGATCTGCAGTCCGACCTGCCAGACGGACGACATGGCGCGTCTGCCATCCCGCTCGGTCCGGGTCCGAACCTTGCGCCGGGGCTGGAGAACGTGTCGTCCCCGCGCACATCGATCACCCTGGCCGGACGCGATGCCCTCGACCTGTCCTCCGTCATGAAATCCGCCCACGCCCTGCGCGACGAAAGCGAGCAGGACCGGCTGATCGAGACCCTGCTGCGCAACACCATCGTTCACGCCGGTGCGCAACGGGCCCTGCTGTTGCTGGTGAAAGACGAGGCACCGGTGATTTGCGCAATCGGCCAGAGCGGCAACGACGGCTTGCGCATCGAGCTGACGGACACGGTCCCCGACAAACACCACCTGCCGCTGTCGATACTGTATCGGGTGATGCGCACCCGTCAGCGCGTGGTGCTGGACGACGTCTGCGCCGATGCCTATTTCAGTGCCGACGAATACCTGCGTCAGCATCCGGTGCGCTCGGCGTTGTGCGTGCCGCTGGTCAAACAGGGCGGGATCCTCGGCGTGCTGTACCTGGAAAACAACCTCGCGCCGGGCGTGTTCACGGTCTGTCGCACCGAAGTGCTGGAGCTGCTCGCCAGCCAGGCGGCCATTTCCCTGGAAACCGCGCGCCTGCACCAGGCCCTGGAGCAGGAGAACGCCCGGCGTCGGGATGTGGAAATCGCCCTGCGCGGCGCCCGGGCCAGTCTGGCCAGCGTGGCCCACGCCACGGTGATGGGTGAACTGGCGGCGTCCATAGCCCACGAAATCAACCAGCCGCTGGCGTCGATGGTGTCCAACGCTGCCGCCGGGATCCGTTGGCTCAATCGCGAAAACCCGCAGGTGGACGAAGCCTTGTCGGGCCTGCGAGACATCGTGGCCGAGGGCCGGCGTGCCGGGGAAATCGTCAACGCGCTGCAAAGCCTGGCGCGGCAGGGGCCCCATCACCGGCGCAAGCTGCTGGTCAACGACGTGATTCGTCATGTGGTGGCGGTGACCGGCATCGAGGTCGAGCAACAGCGGGTCTTGATGACAACCCACCTGACCTGTTCACCGTTGCGGGTCTGCGCCTCCAGCGTGCAATTGCAGCAAGTGGTGCTGAACCTGATCCTCAACGCGCTGGACGCCATGAGCGCGGGGGATCACGTGCTGCGGCGGCTGTCGATCACCAGCGAAGTGGTGGGTCGCGATTATGTGGTGGTCAGCGTTGAAGACAGCGGGCGCGGGATCGACCCGCTGGACCTGCATCAGCTGTTCAACGCGTTTTTCACCACCAAGGACAAAGGCATGGGCATGGGGCTGGCGATCTGTCAGTCGATCATCAGTGCCCACGGCGGCCACCTCTACGCCATGCCGGCGCGCTACGGCGGTGCGACCTTCGTGTTTACCTTGCCGATCGCCGCGTAACGCCGACGGCTCATCGAGATGCACCCAGCTCGATCGCACGGGTCAATCTTAAAGCCCAATCTCACCGCTCAGTACGGCCACGTCGAGGCCAGCAGACGTTCGCAGAAGCCGCCCGCGTTCAGGCGATGGGCATGAAACGCCAGCACGTCGGCGTTGGTCGTGCCCAGGGTCGTCTGCGGGCGATGCACCTGACCCAATGCCATCACATGCAGAAACTTGAATTTGAACCCCGGTTCGCGGGGGTACGCGCTCAACACCCGTGCCTGTGCGGCAGGGCTGAAGCACCGGCAATGGGCGCCGGTCAGGTCGGTTTCGACGCCGGCGCAGAGCAGGGCGGTCAACGGCGGCTTGTGCTGCGGGATGCCCGGCGTGGTATGCAGCGCGATAGCGTCCCAGACCTGGGCGATGTCATCCCACGAGCGCCCGTGCCCGCGCAGGAACTGGGCGGCGGCATTGGCGCTGTCGACCTCGAACCGTAGTTGCGACCGGGCGTACAGCCGGGTAATGCCGATGCGCAAAAACAGGGCGGCGGTGTACAACAGATCGGCATCGAAACGCAGCCCGCGACTGTGCCCCAGCAGGCTGGCAAAGACGAACGTGCGCCAGGCCGCGTTCAGCAGCAGATCAGACTGGTGATCGCGCATCAGGTCGGTCGCCGCGCGGGCCATCGCGCCGTCGGGAATCACAATGCCAGCCACGTATCGGGTGGTCACATGCCGTCCCTCGCAGCGAACCGAACCGTTGGAGTGAGCAGGGTAGTGTGCACGCCAAGTGCCGTCCTTGGTGGGGTCTTAAATGTTCTGAAGCGTGGCTCGGCGCACCGCAGCGATGCACGTCGTCGTACGACTTTTCAGAACGTTTAATACCCCGAGAAGGACTTTAAGAACGGCGCTGTAGACACTTCACTCACCGCCAACTGTGAAGCTGGAGTGCCTGGCATGACTGCATTCAACCCCTCGCTGAACCCTGAATCCGTTCTCGAACGCGTCGCCCTGTCGCCGTGGCAGGAGCGCCTGGCCAAGGACTTGATGTCCAGCCAGATGGACAAGGGCCTGTCCATTGCCCGCATTGCCGCCGAATGTTCGCTGTCACGCAGTCATTTCTCCCGCGCATTCAAGAAGAACACCGGTCTCTCGCCCCGCGACTGGTTTTTGCAGATGCGCCTGGACAAGGCCCGGGCCTTGCTTGGCGAATCAGTGCTGACCATCTCCCAGATCAGCCTGGATTGTGGTTTCGCCGATCAGTCCCATTTCACCCGGGTGTTCACCCGCGTGGTGGGGCTGACCCCGTTCAGTTGGCGTCGCACCATGACCCTTATGTCCGCCAAGGGGTGCGCGGCGCGGAGCGTGCATGCCTGTTGAGGACGGCTATCCTTCCAGCTGCATCGGGCGGGTGGCAGCACCGATGTTCAAGACACCCCCTCGGCGCCTGTGTATACCTGCGCCGGTCTGGCATCGTCAGGCCTCCCGAAAACGCCTACTCCGGAATCGCTGAATGAACCGCAACGACCTGCGCCGCGTCGACATGAACCTGCTGGTGATCTTCGAAGCGCTGATGTTCGAGCGCAACCTGACGCGGGTAGCGGAGAAGCTGTTCATGGGCCAACCGGCGATCAGTGCGGCGCTGGCGCGGCTGCGCGACCTGTTCGACGATCCTCTGCTGCTGCGCAACGGTCGCGCCATGGAGCCGACCGCCCGGGCGCTGGCGATTCTCAAGGAACTGCAGCCAGCCCTGGACACCATTTCCGGCGCCGTGAGCCGGGCCAAGGAGTTCGATCCGGCGACCAGCTGCGACATCTTCCGCATCGGCTTGTCGGACGACGCCGAATTCGGCCTGTTCCCGCCCTTGCTCAACCGCCTGCGCGAAGAAGCGCCGGGCATCATCGTCGTGGTGCGCCGGGCGAACTTCCTGCTGATGCCGGCGCTGCTGGCGTCGGGGGAGATTTCCGTGGGCATCAGCTACACCACGGAACTGCCGGCCAACGCCAAGCGCAAAAAGCTGCGGGACATCGGCGTGAAGGTCCTGCGCGGCGACAAACGCCCCGAGCCGTTGACGCTGGACGAGTTCTGCCAGCGGCCACACACCATGGTGTCGTTCTCTGGCGATCTGAGCGGCAACATCGATATCGACCTGGCGAAAGTCGGGCGGGCGAGGAGGGTGGTGGTGGCGGTGCCGCAGTTCAGCGGGTTGCGGGCGTTGCTGGCCGGCACCGAGTTGATCGCGACCGTCCCCGATTACGCGGCCTGCGCGTTGATCGAAGGCTGCGCGTTGCGCGCGGAAGATCCGCCATTCCCGATCGCGCCGGCGGAGTTGTCGATGGTCTGGGCGGGTGTTCACGATAACGATCCGGCTGAGCGGTGGCTGCGTTCGCGGATTACCGAGTTCATGTCTCAGGAGACGCGGCCTTTGCCGTAGTTCAAGGTCTTTAAGATCAAGATCAAGATCAAGATCAAGATCAAGATCAAGATCAACATCAAGTTCAAGATCAAGTTCAAGATCAAGATCAAGATCAAGATCTTTAAGATCAAGGGCGTCTGCCTGGGGGCAGACTGTTTCGCCTTCGGCGAGTTACTTGATAAAGCCCCAAGTAACCAAGGGCTTGTGCTCCTGGTTGGGCCCTTCCTTCGTCAGGGTTCCTTCACTCCGGTCCCGCTCCGTGGGCCCGCGCCGAACGGGCATCCATGCCCTGACGGCGCTCTCGCCGCATCCATGCGGCTCGGCCCACTGCGCGAGACCTGCGTTCAGCCTGCACCCAAGTCGCGATTGGCGTTGAATGGACATCTTGTGTTTGAAGATCAAAAGCAACGGCAAGAGCAAAAGCAAAAGCTTCCCGGCTGAAGCCGGTCCTACAGTCGGAGGCGATTCCAGAGGGTACGCGATGCTTTTAGTGGGACCGGCATTAGCCGGGAAGAGGCCAGCTCAGGCGCCAACAATTTTGCTGATTTCACACCCATCCTGTGGGAGCGAGCTTGCTCGCGAATGCTCTATCAAAAACACCAGATATCCGATGGATGTACCGGCCCTTCGTGAGCAAGCTCACTCCCACAAGTCCTTAGCGCTTGACCCTCCCTTGATCTGCACTTGATCTGCTTTTGATCTTCAAACACAAAAATCCCAGACGACGCCAATCGCGACCTGGGTGCAGGCTGAACGGAGGTCTCGTGGAGTGGGCCGAGCGGCATGGATGCCGCGAGAGCCGCCCCCCGCCATGGATGGCGGATGGCGGCGGGCCCACGGAGCGAGACCGGAGTGAAGGAACCCTGAGGAACGAAGGGCCAAACCGAGAGCAAGCACCCTTGGTTACTTGGGGTGCTTTTCCAAGTAACTCGCCGAAGGCGAAACCGAGGCCGTTAGGCCGACGCCCTTGATCTTAAGGATCTTGATCTTGATCTTGATCTTGATCTTGATCTTGATCTTGATCTTGATCTTGATCTTGATCTGGATCCTCAAAAGCACGTCTGTTCAATACCCATCTCCTTCGCACCGCCACACTGAATTCATTGGCCACACACACCTGCACCTCAGGCGTCGTGGCCCACGAAATCAACGGTGTGTGATGACCTACTCAACCTTCAACGACCGCACACAAGACCTCGGACTGCTCTTCCTCAGGTCCGCCGGCGCGCTGTTCCTGCTGTTCGTCCACGGCCTGCCCAAGCTCCTCGACTTCAACACCCAGCTGACCCTCATCGAAGACCCGTTCCATCTAGGCGCGCCACTGACCCTGAGCATGGCCATCTTCGCCGAAGTCCTGTGCCCCCTGCTGATTCTGACCGGCGTACTGGCGCGTCTGGCGTGTCTGCCTATTCTCATCCTGCTGCTTGTCGCGCTCGTCGTGGTGCACAGCGAGTGGAGCGTCGAACAGGGCCAGTTCGGCTGGTTATTACTGATCATCTTCACCAGTGTGCTGATCGCCGGACCCGGTCGTCTGGCGCTCAACCATGGTTTGCCCGGAGCGCTTCGCTATGCCTGACTACGCCACGACCGCCGACATCGTCCCGACGTCGAAACTGTCCGCTGACGAGATCGTCACCCTGGTGGTCAAGCACCGGATCAAGGCCGGCTTCGAAGCCCAATACGAAGCCTGGCTGCGACGCATCATCGCCATGGCGGCAAGTTACCCCGGGCATCTGGGCGTCGACGTCATACGCGGCAAGGCCGACGGCCTGCACATGTTCACCTGCGTCCTGCGCTTCTGCTCGACCGACGCCATGCACAGCTGGCTCGACTCGTCCCATCGCCGCGAACTGGTGGCCGAAGCGTCGCCCATGCTGGCCGACGGCGATTTCACCGAGGTCAACCCGCACAACGAATTCTGGTTCGTTCCCGCCGCGGAAAACCCGCCGCCGCGCTGGAAACAGGCCTGCGTGACCTTCCTGGTGATCTGCCCGCTGACCCTGCTGGTGCCGCTGGTCTGGGGGCCGGTGTTCCGCCTGTACCCGCTGCTGGCCCATTACATCATCAGCACCGCACTGGTCACGGTGACCATCGTTTTGCTGGTGGTGTATGTGCTGATGCCCCGGGCGACGCGGCTGTTTGCCCCGTGGCTGAATGCCCGGCCGACGCCGGTGGCGGGCGCCGATCATGAAGGATGACGACGCCGATCAACCGTCTTCCAGCGACCGCCGCCGCTTCGTCGCCAAGGGCTCGTTGCTCGGCGCGGCCGCCGCACTGCTTTCTTCACTGCCTGCCACCGGCCTTGCCGTCGGGGCGTCCCACTCTTCTGCCAACGGAGGCGCAATGAACGTCGATCTGATTCTCTTCAATGGTAATTTCCACACGGTTGACCAGGAAAACCCCAAGGCCAGCGCCGTGGCCATCAGCGGCGGGAAATTCGTCGCCGTGGGTTCCGACGCCGAGATCATGGCCCAGCGCGGCCCGGCCACGCAGGTCATCGACATGCACAAGCGCACGGTGATTCCGGGCCTCAACGACTCGCACTTGCACCTGATTCGTGGCGGCCTGAATTACAACCTCGAACTGCGCTGGGAAGGCGTGCCGTCCCTGGCCGACGCGTTGCGCATGCTCAAGGCCCAGGCCGACCGCACGCCGACGCCGCAATGGGTCCGAGTGGTAGGGGGCTGGAACGAATTCCAGTTCGCCGAAAAACGCATGCCGACCCTTGAAGAGCTCAACCAGGCCGCCCCCGACACCCCGGTGTTCGTCCTTCACTTGTACGACCGCGCGTTGCTCAACCGCGCCGCGCTGCGGGTGGCCGGTTACACCCGTGACACGCCGAACCCGCCGGGTGGCGAGATCGTCCGCGATAGCAATGGCGATCCGACCGGCATGCTGGTGGCCAAGCCCAACGCGATGATCCTCTACTCGACTTTGGCCAAGGGGCCGAAGTTGCCGCTGGAGTACCAGGTCAACTCCACCCGCCAGTTCATGCGCGAGCTGAACCGTCTGGGCCTGACCAGCGCCATCGACGCCGGCGGCGGTTTTCAGAATTACCCGGACGATTACGCGGTCATCACGCAACTGGCCGAGGCCAGACAGCTGACCGTGCGCATCGCCTACAACCTGTTCACCCAGAAGCCCAAGGAAGAGCTGGAAGACTTCAAGCACTGGACCAACACCGTCACGCTGCACCAGGGCGATGACTTCCTGCGCCACAACGGCGCCGGCGAGATGCTGACCTTTTCGGCAGCAGACTTTGAAGACTTCCTTGAACCTCGCCCGGATTTGCCGACGGGTATGGAGCAGGACCTCGAGCCGGTAGTGCGCCATCTGGTCGAGCACCGCTGGCCGTTCCGCCTCCACGCCACCTATGACGAGTCCATTTCGCGCATGCTCGACGTGTTCGAAAAGGTCAATCACGACATTCCGTTCAACGGCATTCCGTGGTTCTTCGACCACTGCGAAACCATCACGCCGAAGAACATCGAGCGGGTCAAGGCGCTGGGCGGCGGCATCGCGATCCAGGACCGCATGGCCTTCCAGGGCGAGTATTTCGTCGAGCGCTACGGTGCCAAGGCCGGCGAGCACACGCCGCCGATCAAACGCATGCTGGCCGAAGGCGTGCCGGTGGGTGCCGGGACCGACGCCACCCGCGTGTCGAGCTACAACCCATGGACTTCGCTGTACTGGATGGTCAGCGGTCGCACCGTCGGCGGCCTGGAGCTGTACCCGGAAGGTTTGTCCCGGGAAACCGCGCTCGAACTGTTCACCCGTGGCAGCGCCTGGTTTTCCTCCGAGCAGGGCAAGAAAGGCCAGATCAAGGTCGGCCAGCTCGCGGACGTTGTGGCGTTGTCCCAGGACTTCTTCAGCGTGCCGGAGGAGTCGATCAAGTGGATCGAATCGGTGCTGACCATCGTCGACGGCCAGGTGGTGTACGGCTCCGGCGAGTTCGACGATCTGGCGCCGCCGAGCGTGCCGGTGCTGCCGGACTGGTCGCCGGTCTCCAAGGTCCCGGGCCACTGGCGCCAGGGCGCACCGATGGCCGCGGCGGTTCACCAGTGCAGCGGTCCCTGCGGCGTCCACGCCCACAGCCACGATAAAGCGCGCCAGTCGAAAGTACCGGTCAGCGACTTCCAGGGTTTCTGGGGCGCGTTTGGCTGTTCGTGCTTCGCCTTCTGACCGACGCCTGAACAGGGCAATTGAAAAGAGCATGAAAGGCCTCGTCGGCACTGACCGGCGGGGCTCTCTGCCAGTGTGATGCGCTGGCCTTGTACTCATCCGTCACCCACTCAATGGAGTCAATCATGACCGTTCCCTACAAGCGTCTGAACAAAGATGATGCCGTCGTTCTGCTGGTCGATCACCAGACCGGCCTGATCTCGCTGGTCCAGGACTTCACGCCGAACGAGTTCAAGAACAACGTGCTGGCCCTGGCCGACTGCGCCAAATTCTTCAAACTCCCGACCATCCTCACCACCAGCTTCGAGACCGGCCCGAACGGCCCACTGGTGCCCGAGCTCAAGGCGATGTTCCCGGACGCGCCGTACATCGCCCGTCCTGGCCAGATCAACGCCTGGGACAACGAAGACTTCGTCAAAGCGGTCAAGGCCACCGGCCGCAAGCAGATCATCATCGCCGGCGTCGTAACTGACGTTTGCGTGGCGTTCCCGACCCTGTGCGCGCTGGAAGAAGGCTTCGACGTGTTCGTGGTCACCGATGCGTCGGGCACCTTCAACGACGTGGTGCAAAAGGCCGCCTGGGCGCGCATGACTGCGGCCGGCGCGCAGTTGATGAACTGGTTCTCGGTGGCGTGCGAGCTGCAGGGCGACTGGCGCAACGACATGGAAGGCCTGGCGAACCTGCTGTCCCAGCGCATTCCGAACTACCGCAACCTGATGAACAGCTACTCGGCTTTCACCGCCAAGTAACACCCTGTGCGCCGCCTTTTTGCGGCGCACACCCTCCCGAATCAGCGGTAACCGTGACAAGATTGCTCGCGTTTACCGCCTATTAGAGAGGGCGCGGCCCGCCACGCCATCCCGCGCGGGCTGATCGGCCGCTGCCCCCCCCATTTCTGGAGAAAGCAACATGGCTCAAGCATCTGCATCCATTCACATCCCGGTATCGGCCGACAAGGTGTGGGCATTGACGGGCGGCTTCCTGTCCTTGAACCACTGGCTGCCGTTCATCAAGCAAAGCGAGGCACAGGAAGGCGGGCGCGTTCGTCACCTGACCACCGACGACGGCGCTGAAATCATCGAGCGCCTGCAGACCTACGATAATTCGGCGCGCACTTACAGCTACTCCATCGACAAGGGCCCGTTTCCAATCAACGACTATCTGGCAACGTTCAAAGTCAAAGAAGATGGCGCCAACAGCACCTGGGTCGAATGGTCAGGGGTATTTACGCCGGACGGTGTTTCCGATGGTGAAGTCGAGGAATTGTTCAAGGGGATTTACGAGGGGGGGCTTGAGGCGCTGAAGGCCAATTTCTGACCCGTCAATACGAGCCACCGATGATTTAACCCGCCGATAATCGCGGGACCGCCAGGCCATTGCGGCCTGGCATTTCGGTGCCTTGCTTGAATCGTTGTTGCGTCACGCTTGAGTACAGCGCCTCAGTGATGCTCGGACACGGTCGCTGCATTGATCAGGTCGTACAGGGCGAACGCGCGGTTGACCAGGAAAACGGTCACGGCGGTGAGGGCGACGGCATTGATGATGTGCAGGGTCATGGGAGTAAGTCCGTGTCGGGTCTGGGATGACGCGATGTTACGCGAGCCCTGCCGAAGCTGAAGACAATAGGCTTCATGGTGTACATCATCGGCAATGATGGGCAGCAGGTTGTGAAGGGCAGGTCGAGTGACGGGGTGAACTATTTCCGCGTGATCCAGGTCGGCTCTACACACTTATCAGCCTGGAGCCTGCCATGCAGCCTTATGTCATTTGCCACATGATGTCCTCCCTCGACGGCCACGCCCTTACCGACGGCTGGGATCGCGCGTTCAAGAAAGACGCCGGTGATCTGTACGAAAAGCTCGCCCAGACGTTTGAGTTTGACGCCTGGATCTGCGGGCGCGTGACGATGCAGGAAATCGCCCACGACGAGGGCTATCCCAAAGGCCTCGCCACAGGCCCCATCGAGCGCAGCCATTATTTTGCCGACCGCAATGCCAAGGCCTACGCCGTGTCGATCGACCCTCAGGGCAAGGTCGGCTGGAAGAAAAATCAGGCGCTGGATTCCCACGTCGTCGAAGTGCTGACCGAAGGCGTGTCGGATGACTATCTGGCGTACCTGCAGTCGATTCAGGTGTCTTACATTTTTGCCGGGAAGAGCGAAATTGATCTGCAGCAGGTCGTGCAGATCCTGTCGAGCGAACTGGGCTGCAAGCGCCTGATCATCGAGGGTGGCCCCCATGTCAGTGGCTCGTTCGTCAACGCCGGGCTGGTCGATGAAGTCAGCGTGCTGATCCTGCCGCTGATCGACGGGCGGGGCGAGCATCCGGCGTCGTTCGAGGTGTCGACCGAGGCGTGGAAACAACCGGCTCACTTGAAACTGACGTCGGCGGAGGTGCAGGACGGCGGCGCGGTGTGGCTGCGCTACACCAAGGCCTGACGATAAGGGCGGAGCGGGGCTGATGCAGTCCCGCTTCAGGCAGGGAGCGCCCGGGGAAAACGATCGGAAACGAAAAAGGCCAGCTAAGCGCTGGCCTTTTCGTTTACTTCTGTCTGGCTCCACGACCTGGACTCGAACCAGGGACCCAGTGATTAACAGTCACTTGCTCTACCAACTGAGCTATCGCGGAATGCGCGCTATCTTACTGATTGGAAAAGGGAAGTCAAGCGAGCGACTCAAAAAAATTCTCGGACGGATGCGTTCATCAAATGAAGTCATCCAGGATGTTGCCGCTGTTGAGCAACCTGTGGGAGCGAGCTTGCTCGCGAAGAGGCCAGTACATCCGCTAAATTTTCAGCGGCTGGAATGCCATCTTCGTGAGCAAGCTCACTCCCACAGGAGGGTGCACGGTTGCCAGCACCGGACAACTGCCCGGATCAGTACCGCCAGGTCAACGACGCCGTCAGGTTACGCGGTGCGCCATAGTTGCTCGCCGTGCCGCTGTACAGCGAGGTCAGGTATTTGCGGTCGGTGACGTTGTTGAAGTTCAGCGCCGTGCTCCAGTTGCTGTCGATGTCGTAGCTGGTCATCAGGTCGACCAGCGCGTAGGCGTTCTGGCGGATGACGCTGTAATTGTCGTTCTGAATCCCGCTCTGCCAGCTGACCCGGGTGCCGATTCGGGCTTGGGGCAGGCCGGGCAGTCGGTAGCTGGCCATGCCACGGAAGGCGTGGGTCGGCACATAACGACGGGCCTTGTCGCCATCGTCGTTTTCGATGTGCACGTAGGTGTAACCCGCCAGCAGGTCAAGGCCCGGCAGTGCCTCGCCCGACGCTTCCAGTTCGATGCCGTGGCTTTTGTAATCATCGGTGAAATAGCGGAACTGCGAACCCACTTCAATGAAGTCCGCCGACTGGACGTTGCTCTGTTTGGTCTTGAACACGGCGGCGGTCAGGTTCAGGCGATCGTCCATGACGCTGCCTTTAACGCCGGCTTCCAGGCTCTTGCCTTCCAGTGGCGCGAGCACTTTGCCGTCGACGCCGACCGTGCCGTATTGCGGATTGAAGATCTGCGTCCAGCTGGTGTACAGGCTCCACTGCGGGGTCAGGTCATAGACCAGGCCGGTGTAGGGCGTGACCTTGCCGTGCTCGCGCTGGGCGTGATCGGTGCCATAGCTCTCGCCCGTGCCGTCGACGCTGAGCATGCGCGCACCGGCGATCCAGTGCAGATCATCCGCCAAGCTGAAGCGGGCACCGGCGAACAGGCTTTTCTGCCGGTCCTCGAAGTTCTGGGTGTTGGTGATGTCACTGGTGTAGCCAAACTGCGGCGAAGGGGTATTGCCGGCGAGAATGCCCGCGAACGAGGTGTCGAAGTAGGTGCCCCCGCCAGCGTCGTATTCCCGGGCTTTCTGATGGGTGCGGCCGTAGGCGGCGCCGAAAGTCAGCTCATGGTCGCGGCCGAACAGGCTAAATGGCCCGGAGACCTTCGCTTCGCCCAGCAACTGATGGGCCTTGCTGCTGGTGTGGGCGGCGAACACCGAGGCGTCGTCATCGGTGACGCTCGCGACGTACAGCATGTTGGTGTCCTGGTATTCGGTAATGCCGGTGCCGGTCACCGTGGCATTCCAGCCGTTGCCGAAGTCATGCTTCCATTCGGCAAACGCGCGTTGGGTGTGCATGTTCCAGTAGGTCCACGGCTGGCCGACGTTGGACGAGCGGCTGCTGTAGTGGATCGGGTTGTTGTTGCTGTCGACCAGCGGCAGGTTGCCCCAGGTGCTGCCGTTGGAATCGCTGTTGTGCTGAGTGAAACCCACGGTCAGCGTATCGGCGTCGGAAAGGTCGAAGGCGAGCAGGCCGGCGGCAACGTTCTTTTCGTGGCTGTAGCGGTCCATCCACGAGTTGCCCTTGTCGTGGGCATAGATGAAGCGGCCGCGCACGTTGCCGGTGTCGGTCAACGGCCCCGACACGTCGGCATCAATGCGCCGGCTGTCCCACGAGCCCACGCTGGTGTCGATCTGCGCCTGGAAATCCCGGGTCGGTCGCTTGCGGATGAAGTTGACCGTGGCCGACGGATTGCCGGTGCCGCTCATCAAACCGTTGGCGCCGTGGAGCACGTCGATCTGCTCGAACTCGGCCATGTCCAGGTCACCGATCATGATCGTCTGGGCGAAGGGCATGCCCATGCCGTCGTACTCGAAACTGCCGATGTCGAACCCGCGGGAGGTGTACTCCGTGCGGTCACTTTCACTTTGCTCGACGGTCACCGACGGCGCCGAACGCAAGGCGTCCTTGACCCCGTTCATTTTAAAGTCGTTCATCTGCGCGCGGGTGATGGTGGTGATCGCCTGGGGCGTCTGCTTGTTGGTCAGCCCCAGCTTGGTGGTGCTCGAAGACGGCTTGCCCTGATAACCCACGCTTTGCCCGTCGTCCTGTGCGGCGGTGTCCTGGATCTGCATCGCCGGCAGCGTGACGTCGTCGGCTGCGTTGGCGGCAGACATGGCGGTGACGACACCGGCCAGGAGAAAGGTGGCGGGAAGGCGAGGGATCACAATGGAAATTCCTGAAGGCGCGGTGGGGAGCGCGATTCTGAATCAACATGCGAATCATTACCAGATGTGACTAAGGTGAATTTTCACCTTTTTTTCACTTTTGAAGGCTCTGGAATGCACCTTGAGGTTTCACTGCATACTGGGACCTCGGATCGAACCTTGGTTGTGGGACCGGCTAACGCTTCAGGTGTCGCGCCGCACATCAACGCTGTCGAAACTTGACATTGCATCTATGGACGCAATTGAATTAGAGTTGCGTCCACAGATATTAAGCTGTAGCCATCAAGAGGTACGCCCATGACCACCGCCATTCCAGCGCGGCAACTTTCCAAATCCGAGTGCGTGGTCGGTTTGCGAGCGGCGTTGCGGGTGCTGGATAAGTGGAAGGCCTCCAGCGAGCAGGCCTGCCAGATCCTGCGTATTTCCCGAAGCACGTACACCCGCGCTCGCCAGGACGACGCGCAGTGGTCGGTGGCGCTGGATCAAGACCAAATGCAGCGAGTCAGCTTTGTGCTGAACATCCACGCCGCCCTGCGAACCCTCTTTGATAATCCCGACAACGCCTACGGTTTCCCGTCGATGGAAAACCACAACGAGTTCTTCAACGGCAGAAAGCCACTGGACGTTATGGCCCAGGGCGACATGATCTCGCTGTACGAAACCTTCCGCCGCATCGACACCCTCCGGGGCGCCCAATGGTGACGCCGGACGCGCTCCCCGTACTCGCCGGTGAGACCCAGCAGGCCTATCGCCTGGTCAATTCCAAATTCCCGCCCATCGAGCTGTTCAGCGACGTTGCCGATGCCGCCGAGTTCGAGACGCTGTACCGGATTCAGGCGCTGACCAATCCTCGCCTGCAGAACGAAATCGGCCGCATTGAGCTGATTCCCCTGGCCGAGATTCCGTTCGGCATTCCCGGAAGCTCTTATGCCGTCGCGCCGTTCACCCACGTCAATCCGGCGGGCTCGCGCTTCAGCCGCGGCGAGTTTGGCGTGCTGTACCTGGCCGACACCGTCGACACGGCCATCGCCGAAGTGCGCCACCATCAGCAGTTGTACTGGTCGCGGGTCGCGGCCCTGAAGTACGAGCGCTTTGTTTTCCGCTGCCTGAGTTGCAGTTTCAGCGAGGAGGGCAGTGTCGACGCCACCTCGATTCCGCTCTCCGACCCGATTTATGCACCTGACGACTACGCGCAGTCCCATGTGCTGGGCGGGGCGGCCAAGCAGGCGGGCGTGGCCGGCCTGCGCTATCACTCGGTGCGCTCGCCGGGCAATCACTGCTGGGCACTGCTGACCCCGCGCCACGTCACCTCCATAGTGCAGAGCGCCCATTACGAGATGATCTGGAGCGGCGAGGTCATCGGGATCAACCAGATATCCAACGCCTGAGGGGCATCGATCCAGCCGCCACCCAAAACATCGAACTCATCTGCCCCTTGAGAAGTCATTCCAGCAATGGAAATCGAGGAGCGTTCATGGGCAAGAACATCACGGCGCAGGAGCTGGGCATCGACCTAGTGCAGGGCGGTGAAAAGGCGCTGTTCAAATGGCTGATCGCCAGTTTTCTGATGGGCAAACGGATTCGGGCGCAGGCGGCGGTACAGACCTATCACGTCATCGTCGACAGGCACGGGCGCGACACGCCGGGCAAACTGGCCGCGTGCACTCACCGGGAGCTGGTGAGGATGCTGGGCGAGGGCGGTTATGCGCGTTACGACGAATCCACCGCCGTGCGCCTGCTGGCACTGGCGGCCAAGCTGACTGACGAATATGACGGCACGGTCAGCACCATGGCTGCCGCCAGTGCCGACCGTCGCGATTTCGAAAAGCGCCTGCAGGACTCAACGGCATCGGGCCGAAGACGGCAGAGATCTTCATGGGCGAAGCCGGGGAGGTGCTGTTTTGAACGATGCCATCTCCACCGCGCCTGGCAGAATCTTCGTGGGCTGCGCCGGGTGGAGTCTGGGCCGCGAGCACGCGCCGGCCTTTCCGGGCGACGGCACCCACTTGCAGCGCTACGCACGGCAATTCAACGCCGCGGAAATCAACAGCTCGTTCTACCGCCCCCATCGGCCCCAGACCTACGCCCGCTGGGCCGACTCAGTGCCGGAGGATTTTCGCTTTTCGGTGAAGATCCCCAAGCTTATTTCCCATGAACAACAGTTGCAGGGTAGCGGCCATGCGCTGGATGAGTTTCTCGGACAATGCAGTGAACTGGGCGAACGGTTGGGTTGCCTGCTGCTGCAGTTGCCGCCGTCGCTGACGTTCGAGCCACTTGTAGCCGAAGGGTTTTTCATCCAGCTCCGCAAGCGCTTCGCGGGTCATATGGTCATAGAACCGCGTCATGAAAGCTGGGTGCAGGCCGAGCCGATGCTTGCTCACTACCGCATCGCGCAAGCGACGGTTGACCCATCGAGGCTCAGCAATGACCGCCAACCGGCAGGCTGGCCGGGGTTGGGCTACTGGCGACTGCACGGCGCGCCGCGCATCTATTACAGCGCCTATGAAGAGGATTTCCTGATGCGTCTGGCCGTCGAGCTGAACGCCAAGGCGCTAAGCGTTGCGCCGACGTGGTGTATTTTCGATAACACCGCCAGCGGCGCCGCAACGGGCAATGCCCTGAGTTTGATTGAAATCCTCGGTCAACCGCCGTCCGCGCGTGAGGAGTAAGGCTGACGCCGTGGGGGTCGAACCGTCATTTTTCCGGCGAATTGCCGCACCCGCTGCGTGGCGCAGCAATTAGTTGGCGCGCGAGTTGTTTACTGTCATAGCACGATGCCACAATCCGACCCATCCAATGCCAGGGTCGGGCGAATTCGATGTACCTCCATGATTCTCAACCGGCGCGCGAGGCCCTGATACGGGCCCAGGTGCGCAACGATCGTTTGCAGTTGCTTTTCCGTCAGAGTTTTTTCTCGGTGTTCGGCAGCGCGCTGGCGGCTGTAATGCTCTCGTGGATCTGCTGGGAGCGCCTCGAACACTCCCTGATTCTCGGGTGGCTCGGGCTGCTGGGCGCCTCGACCACCTTGCGCCTGATCATGTTGACCGCCTATTTCCGGATGCCGGAAACCGCCCGCACCCCGGAGCGCTGGGAAACCACTTACTGGGTCACGCTGGTGTTGTCGGCCGGCATCTGGGGCAGCGGCGCGCTGGCGCTGATGCACGCCGGGGATTTATTGATCCAGACGCTGGTGCTGCTGTTCGCCGTTGGCATGTCGGTGAGCGCGGTGTCCTGTTATTCGGCGTACCGCTCGATGACGCTGGTGTCGATTGCACTGGTGCTCTTGCCGTGCTCGATCTGGCTGCTGTTTCAACCCCAGACCGCGCAGCAGGGTATGGCGGTTGCGTCGCTGATCTTTGCCGGATTTGTGGTCAGCGCGACGCGCAAATTGTGCCAGGCCATGGAACGGGCCTTTCGCCTGAGCCGCGAAATGGAACATGCCCATCGCATCGCCGACCACGCCGCGCAGACTGATGAACTGACCGGGGTGAAGAATCGCCGGGCTTTTTTCCATCAGGCCGAACGCGCGTACGACACCTGCAAGCGCAGCCGGTTACCGCTGTGCGCGCTGATGCTGGACATCGATCATTTCAAACGCATCAACGACTGCCACGGCCATCAGGCCGGCGATGAAGTGTTGCGGCAGATCGGCCGGGTCATCTGCCAGTTCGTGCGGGAAGGCGACGTCTGCGGTCGGCTGGGCGGCGAGGAGTTCGCGTTGTTGCTCGCCAATACGTCCCTCGACGCGGCCCATGTCATTGCCGAGAAGCTGCGTCAGGCAATCGCCGACATCACCTGTCAGCATGACGAGGGCGTCACCGCCAGCCTCGGTGTCGCCGCGCTGAGCAACACCGGTCAGGACGTGCACGGGCTGCTGGGACTGGCGGACAAGGCGCTGTTCCGGGCCAAGGCATCGGGGCGCAACCAGACGGCGGTGGCCTGAACAGCGCCTCAGGCACCGTCGGCAGACGTTTTTCGTGTCACCCGGACGTGACATTTATCTCGATGCTTTTCATTCGGCGGCGGCTGTGGCGTAGTGTGTCCAGCCTGTTTGGCACGATGACCGACTGGAAGAGGTAAATGAGATGACCCTGCAAAACCGCCTGGACAACCTGTACCCGCGCGCCGACGAGATCCCTGAGCAGTTTCGCGCAGGCCCCGCCATCGAGCAGCGCGATTACCTGGTCAACGGCGAACTGCACCAATGGCACGGGCCGCTGGCACCGGTGCTGAGCCCGGTCTCGCTGAAAACCGACGCGGGCCTTGAGTCCGTGGTGCTCGGCAGCACGCCGCTGATGGACGCCGACACCGCAATGACTGCACTGGACGCCGCCGTCAACGCCTACGACCGGGGCCAGGGCGCCTGGCCCACCATGCGCGTCGCCGATCGCATTCATCACGTCGAGACCTTTCTCAAGCTGATGCGCGAGCAGCGCGACGCGGTGGTCACGCTGCTGATGTGGGAAATCGGCAAGAACCTCAAGGACTCGCAGAAAGAATTCGACCGCACCTGCGATTACATCGTCGACACCATCAACGCCCTCAAGGAACTCGACCGTCGCTCCAGCCGCTTCGAGCTGGAACAGGACACCCTCGGCCAGATTCGCCGCGTGCCCCTGGGCGTGACCCTGTGCATGGGGCCTTACAACTATCCGCTGAACGAGACCTTCACCACGCTGATTCCGGCCCTGATCATGGGCAACACGGTGGTGTTCAAACCGGCCAAGTTCGGCGTGTTGCTGATTCGTCCGTTGCTCGAAGCGTTCCGCGACAGCTTCCCGGCCGGGGTGATCAACGTGATCTACGGCAGCGGCCGCGAGACCGTCAGCGCGCTGATGGCCAGCGGCAAGATTGACGTGTTTGCCTTCATCGGCACCAACAAGGCCGCCAGCGCCCTGAAAAAGCTCCACCCCAAGCCGCACCGTCTGCGCGCCGCACTGGGTCTGGATGCGAAGAACCCGGGGATCGTGCTGCCGGATGTGAACCTGGACAACGCGGTAACGGAAGCCATTACCGGGTCGTTGTCGTTCAACGGCCAGCGTTGCACCGCCTTGAAAATCCTGTTCGTGCACGAAAACGTGGTCGGCAGTTTCCTCGAGAAGTTCGAAGAAAAACTCGCTCAGCTCAAGCCGGGCATGCCGTGGGAGCCGGGCGTCTCGCTGACGCCACTGCCGGAGCCGGGCAAGACCGACTACCTGCAAGGACTGGTGGACGATGCCGTGAGCAAGGGCGCCAAAGTGGTCAACGAAGGTGGCGGCACCACCCATGGGCAGTTCTTCTACCCAGCCGTGTTGTACCCGGTCACGCCGGACATGCGCGTTTACCACGAAGAACAGTTCGGGCCCGTGGTACCGGTGGTGGCGTACCGCGATCTGGAAACGGTGATCGAGTACGTGCTGGATTCCGATTTCGGCCAGCAGCTGAGTATCTTCGGCAACGACTCCAAGCAGGTTGGGCGTCTGGTCGATGCGTTCGCCAATCAGGTGGGGCGGATCAACATCAACGCGCAGTGCCAGCGCGGTCCGGACAGCTTCCCGTTCAACGGCCGCAAGAATTCGGCCGAAGGCACGCTGTCGGTGGACGATGCGCTGCGCGTGTTCTCGATCCGCACCCTGGTGGCGACCAAGTTCCAGGAAAGCAACAAGGCGCTGATCAGCGACATCATCCACAACCGCGAATCGACGTTCCTGACCACCGATTACATCTTCTGATTCATTTGCTCGAAATAGCCGCAGGCGTGTTGCACAGCTGATGCTGTTCAACCGCTTGCGGTTTTTTATATCTGTACCTTAAAACCCGCCGCCACTGTATTGCGCACGCCTTTTAATTCTGCAGCCGTCCACTGTCCGGGATTATTTTGTAGGAAGGATTCTAGACTTCCGTAGGACACCTCTCTTCCTGTCTTTGGTGGGTAGAGTTTTTATTCGTAGGGAATTAGCCTTGCCGCTTCCCGAATTCGATGAAAACTTCATCAACCCATTCGCTGCTCACACTTGTTAAAACTTGATCGCTTGGGTCACGGACGCTCGGCTGATAAAAAGGCCCTGCGATCCAGATATTCCCCTTTGTGACGTGTGGCATTTTCGACGGAGGAGTTATGGCTTCAAACAGCTTTCAAAATGAAGTGCCCAAAGCGCGGGTCAATATAAAACTTGATTTGCACACGGGCGGTGCGCAGAAAAAAGTCGAACTCCCGCTCAAATTGATGGTGCTCGGGGATTACAGCAACGGCCAGGAAGATCGGCCTTTGTCCGAACGCAGCAAAATCAATATCAATAAAAACAATTTCGACAGTGTGCTGGCGGAATTTACCCCTGCCTTGAAACTCACGGTTGAAAACACTTTTGCCGACGACGGTTCGGATGCTTCCGTGGATTTGAACTTCCAGAAAATGAAAGACTTCGAGCCAGAACAGGTCGCCAGACAAATACCATCACTGCGCGCATTGCTGGCGACCCGCAACCTGTTGCGTGATCTCAAATCAAACCTGCTCGACAACGCGACCTTCCGTCACGAGCTTGAACGCATCGTCAAAGACGAAACGCTCAGTGATGAGTTGCGCGCCGAACTGGCCGTACTCGCCGCACCCCCAGAGCGTTAATCACCCGGGTCTCTGATAGCAGGTATCGAACATGTCCTCGAAACACTCTTCCGCAGTATCAGGCGGTGGCACCGTTTTGTCCGAAGAAAGCACCGGCGTCTACAACGCGCTGTTTTCAAAAATAAACCTCAACCCGGTTTCAGCCCTCGGCGACATCGAGGCGTTCCAGAACAACGAGGCGCTGTCGGAGATATCCGCCGATGAGCGCGTGACTGCGGCGGTGAGCGTGTTCCTCAACCTGCTCAAGGGCTCGTCGCGCAAGGTGCAGCGTCTCGACAAAACCCTGCTCGACGAACACATCGCCTCGCTGGACGCGCAGATCAGCCGTCAGCTTGATGCCGTCATGCACCACCCGGACTTCCAGCGGGTTGAGTCCACATGGCGCGGGGTGAAGTCGCTGATCGATCAGACCGACTTCCGGCAGAACGTGCGCATCGAGTTGCTGGACATCAGTAAGGACCATCTGGTCCAGGATTTCGAAGACGCCCCCGAGATCGCTCAAAGCGGTCTGTACATGCACACCTATACCCAGGAGTACGACACGCCCGGCGGTGAACCCATTGCGGCGGCTGTTTCCAGTTACGAGTTTGATCGCAGCCCGCAAGACATCGCGCTGCTTCGCAGCATATCGAAGGTCGCGGCGGCAGCGCACATGCCGTTCATTGGTTCGGTGGGGCCGGCCTTCTTCGGCAAGGACACCATGGAAGAAGTCGCCGCCATCAAAGACATCGGTAATTACTTTGATCGCGCGGAATACATCAAATGGAAGTCATTCCGCGACACCGACGATTCCCGTTATATCGGTTTGACCATGCCGCGCGTGCTGGGACGGCTGCCCTATGGGCCGGACACGATTCCGGTGCGCAGTTTCAATTATGTGGAAAGTGTCAAAGGCACCGATCACAGCAAATACCTGTGGACCAATGCTTCTTTTGCCTTCGCTGCAAACATGGTGAAGAGTTTCGTCAATAACGGTTGGTGTGTGCAAATACGCGGGCCACAGTCCGGTGGTGCAGTGACGGATCTGCCCATTCATTTATATGACCTCGGCACCGGCAGTCAGGTGAAGATTCCGTCGGAAGTGATGATCCCGGAAACCCGGGAGTTTGAATTCGCCAATCTGGGGTTTATTCCGCTCTCCTATTACAAGAATCGCGATTACGCCTGTTTCTTCTCCGCCAATTCAACACAAAAACCTGCGCTGTATGACACCGCCGATGCCACGGCCAACAGCCGGATCAACTCGCGCCTGCCTTACATCTTTCTACTGTCGCGCATTGCGCATTATTTGAAATTGATTCAGCGCGAAAACATCGGCACCACCAAAGACCGGCGTCTGCTGGAACTGGAATTGAATAAGTGGATCAGCGGGCTGGTCACCGAGATGACTGACCCGGGGGACGATTTGCAGGCCTCCCATCCGCTGCGAGACGCCCGGGTGACGGTGGAGGACATCGACGACAACCCCGGCTTCTTCCGCGTGAAGTTGTACGCCGTGCCGCATTTCCAGGTGGAAGGCATGGACGTGAACCTTTCGCTGGTTTCCCAGATGCCCAAAGCCAAAACCTGACGTCGGCCATAGGTGAGCACAACATGAAAATCCACCGACCTCTCTGGGCTGCCGGGGCGCTGTTGTCCCAGCAGCAATTCCAGCAGCAAGCGCGCTGGGAAGCCTGGACCAACGAATGCATTGCCCATCTGTCGCGGGTTCATCCGTGGGGTGTGCAGACGGCGACGTTTGATTCAGAAGCGTTGCGGCTGGGCAAACTCAAGGCGTCCGCGCTACGGGTTCGCCTGCCGGATGGCACGCTGATCGACACCGACAGCGTTGATCGGCTGCCCGCCGCGCTGGCCCTCGAACAGATCCCGATCGACTCGGGGCAGGGCGCGACCGTGGTGTTGTGCCTGCCGCTGGAGCAGGCCAACGGCGGCAATTGCCTGTTCGAAGACGCCCGTGCGGATCGGCCCGTGCGTTACCGCCAGAATTGGCGCGAGGTGCAGGATCTGTACGGCGACGATCAACAGTCGATCGGTGTGCTCGAGCACATGCTCAGCCTGCGTCTGGCCAGCGATGACAACGCTGATTACCTGACTTGTCCGGTCGCCCGGCTGGTGCGTGACGGGCAGGGCCGCGCGTGCCTGGACGAAGCCTTCGTGCCGCCGCTGTTGAGCTTCGCCGGGCACCCCGGTTTGCAGGTTCAGCTGGACAATCTGCTGACCCAACTGGCGTCCAAGCGCCAGCGCTTGATGGGCATGCGCTGCGAGAGCAATCAGCGCATGGCCGACTTCGCGGTGGCCGATGTTTCGCTGTTCTGGCTGCTCAATGCGCTGAACACCTACCAACCCGTGCTCGCCGATTTCAAGGCCAGCCCGGCGCGCCATCCCGAGCAGGTCTATCAGGAACTGGTGAAGCTGGCGGGGGCGCTGCTGACGTTCTCCCTCGAACACGACGTTGACGCCATTCCGGCCTACCGCCACGACGACCTGGAAACCGTGTTGCCGCCGTTGATGCAGATGATCTCGACGTTGCTCGAAGCCAGTCTGCCGTCTCGGGTGATTGCCCTGGAGCTGGAGCGGGTGATCCCGGGTCGCTGGCAAGTGACGTTCAACGACCCGCGCCTGCGCGAAGCCGACGCTGCTGACTTTTACCTGTCGGTGCGCTGCCGCGAGGCCCCGGCCCAATTGCAGGCGCAGTTCCCACGGTTGTGCAAAGTCGGCACGCCGGACGACGTCGATCAGTTGATCAATGCCGCGCTGGACGGTGTTCCGCTGCAGCCGCTGAGTCACGTGCCGGCGGCGATTCCGCTGCGTCTCGAAAACCAGTATTTCGCCCTGGACTTCGCCCATCCGAGCGGTCAGGCGGTGCTCGCCGAAGGGGTCTGCGCGTTCTACGTCCCGGCGACGTTGCCGGACGTGAAGCTTGAGCTGTTTGCGGTGCTGCGCTCATGAGCCGGCCAATGAAAAGCCAAGCGGCTGCGCGGTCCGTCGATGTCGACCAACTGCTGCAGGACAGTTACCTGTTGGTGGTCGAGTTGCGCCACGGCGCGTCGGCTCCGGACAGCGACGCGCTCTGGGAGGTGTGCACCCGGCAGGTGGTGGGGGTCCGCGATGCGCTGACGCATGCGGGCGTCAGCCAGCGCAATGTCGATTTCATCAGCCACGCGCAATGCGCGCTGCTGGATGAAACCGTGCTGATCCACGCCGATGCCAGTGCTCGCGCCAAATGGACCCACGAACCGCTTCAGGCGCATTACTTCGGACGTCATCAGGCGGGGCAGTTTCTCTACGAAGAAATGCGCGAAGTGCTGCACGAGCCGTCTCCGGACCCGAGCGTGCTGCGGGTGTATCACCGCGTGCTGATGCTGGGCTTTCTTGGTCGCTACAAAGAGCCGAACCACCCCGAGCGTCAGCAGCTGATGACTGAGTTGACCACCCGGGTTGCACCGGTGACCCTGGATCAGCCGCTGCCGACGTGGATCGACGCACGGGGCCGCAAGCCTTTGCCGGGATGGTTGCGCGCACCCTTGCTGCATCTGCTGGTGGCCGGTTTGCTGCTGGCGGGCGTCTGGTGGGTGCTGGATTCGCATCTGGCGGCTCTGGTGGCCTCCCTTGTGACCGAGCGGGTGTGACGCGCCCATGACACTCAAGTTGATGCGTGCACTTGCGCTGTGGTCGGGATGTATGGCGCTGATGGTGATCAGCGTCTTGCCCCTGAGCCTGGTCGCTCAAGCCCTGTCTGTGGTGGGCGCCCTGATGCTGGTGGCCGGGGGCTGGCTGCTGGCGGGTCGAGGTTCTTCCCGTCTCGGTGGTCCGCCAAGGCTGGATGAGTTTCGAGCCTTGCCCGGCAGTGAGTACCGCCTGCCCGTGGTGCTGGTGTGCGGGCAGGGATCGTCGGCGCTTTTTGCTGCTGATCTAAATGTTGATATCGCCGAGCAAACCGCCGTGCGGACGACGGCGAGCGGGTGTTACGTCAGCGTGCCGAACATTGAGCGATTGCCCGGTCTGGTCGCAGCGCTGCTGGCAGCGCGTTCGCAATGGCGTGCGCAGATGAGCGTCATGTGTGTGGTCAATCCATCTCAACACACTGACAGCTCGGAACTGGATGGCCAGCTTCGTGCGCTGACCCATCAGCTGTCCGTGGTCCGCAAGCGCGCGCTGACGTTGCCGCTGTGGGTCGTGAGTTATCAGCAAGCGTCCCAAGATACGCGCGATGTTCGTGGGACCGTCTTCAGCCGGGAAGAGGCCGGTGCGAGCGACCCATCTGTGTGGTTCAGCTGGGAAAATGGCAGGCCCTCGGCGCGGGTTAGAAGCAACGGCACCTGCGCCACCGTCGAGGACTGGCAACGACAAGACCGCGCCGCTCTCACTCACCGAGTGCACATCGCGGTGCAGATGAATACCCACGGCGCGTGGCTGGAGCGGTCTGTGGCCCCGCACTTTACCCGCCTTGGCCGTCAAAGCGCGCGGCTGCCGGTGGCCTACGCAATCTGCCGCGTGCCGCGTTTACCGGAACAGGTTCCGGGCAGCGTCTGGCAGCACTGGATACAGGCGAAGACTGCGCTGGTGCCGACCCATTTGACGGGCAGCACGGTCGGTGTTTTGCCCTTACCGGATTGCCTGCTGGAGCTGCTGCCCCGACACACCGGCAACACCGCCGCACGGCGCGCCAGTGTCATCGGCATCTGGCTGACGGCTTTCGCCGCCGTCATCGCGATGTCGAGCTCGGCCCGGCAGAACACCTTGTTGATCCGCCAGGTCGGTGACGACCTGCGCCGCTATGCCTCGATCAACGAAACCGCCCGCGAGGACCCGCAGGCGGTGGCGCTGCGCGAAGCGGCGTTGACCGTCCTGCACGACGACGCCCGACGGCTGGATGACTATTACCGATACGGCGAGCCTCGGTCACTGGGCCTCGGCCTGTACCGCGCCGAACAGCTGCGCATCAGGGTCTGGCACGCCATCGGCCGTTACCAACCGCCAACCGAGACGGTGCAGGCGGCCGGACCCGTGCGTCTGGACACGCTGTCGCTGTTCAACATCGGCAGCGCCGAGCTGAAGCCGGAATCGACCCAGGTGCTGATCAACGCACTGGTCGGCATCAAGGCCAGACACGGCTGGTTGATCGTCGTCACCGGACACACCGATGCAACCGGCAGTGCAGAACAGAACCTGCGCCTGTCCCGCGACCGCGCCGCCTCGGTGCGCGACTGGATGCAACGCATGGGCGGCATTCCCGGCAGTTGCTTTGCCGTGCAGGGCTTCGGCGCCAGTCAACCGATCGCCAGCAATGACACAGAACACGGACGCAGGGCCAATCGCCGCGTCGACATCCGCCTGGTGCCGGAAGAGGGGGCCTGCGGGTCGCTTTCTGCCGGGGCCGGGCCGGCTACCCCCGTCGCATTTCGCGGCACTCGATAACCCAGGCAAGGAGTTTCACATGGCTATTCCCGTTTACCTCTGGCTCAAAGATGACGGCGGCGCTGACATCAAAGGCTCGGTCAACGTGCAGTCCCGGGAAGGCAGCGTCGAAGTGGTCGCCCAGGACCACAGCGTCTACATCCCCACCGACAACAACACCGGCAAATTGACCGGCGCCCGGGTGCACACGCCGTTCCTGTTCACCAAGGAAATCGATGCCAGCAGCCCGTACCTGTACAAGGCCGTCGGCACCGGCCAGACCCTGAAAAGCGCTGAGTTCAAGTGGTACCGCATCGACGACGCCGGCCAGGAAGTCGAGTACTTCAACACCCTGCTGGAGAACGTCAAGGTCGTCCGCGTCGCGCCGAAAATGCACGACGTGAAGGACCCGGCGAAGGAGAAGCACAATCACCTGGAGATGGTCGAGCTGCGCTACGAGAAGGTCACCTGGACCTACAAGGACGGCAACATCATCCACTCCGACTCGTGGAACGAACGCCAGACCGCCTGACGCTGCAAGGCCGGCAGGCAGGCGGCCTTTGCACGCCTGTCTGCCGGCTGCGGTGTGCTGGGTCGAGCGTCCGTTCGCGGGCGCTGCGCCAAGCACATCGGCACGGCACGTGTCCCCTGACAACACAGCGAGGCGTTGACCGGCCAACGGTCGTCGCCGCTCCTTACTCCTTCCGTTCAAGGACGATAACCCATGGCACAGAGCTCCTCCCGTTTGCTTCGCCGCCTCAACCCTTTCTGCGCCCAGGCCCTCAGCGCGGCGGCAACGCTGTGCCAGAGCCGCGGCCACGGCCACATCACCATCGAGCACTGGCTGCTGAAACTGATGGGGCAGGGCGACGGCGATCTGGTGCTGATCGGCCGGCGTTACGAGTGGGACATCGAAGCGCTGTGGACCGGCTTGCTCGACCACATTGATCGCCTGCCGCGCAGTGTCGAGGCCAAGCCGCAGCTGTGCGACAAGTTGCAGCGGCTGATCAAGAACGCCTGGGTGCACGCCTCGCTGGACGAGGACAACGAGCAACTGCGCTCCGCCCACGTCCTGGCGGCGCTGATCGAAAGCCCCGACTTGCTGGCGTGCGTAGAGGCCTGGCCGTTGCTGAGTTTGAGCGAGGTGCAGTTGCGCCATTTGCTGCCGTTTTTGGACGGGCATTCCGATGAGCGTGCGCAGACGGGGCAGGGGTTGGATATTGTTCCCGATGCTGTGCCCGTGGATTCGGTGATGACTGCTGCGGACAACCCTGTGCTGGCAAGATTTACCCAGGACATCACCGAGAAAGCGCGCAAGGGTGAGATCGACCCCGTGCTGGGCCGTGACGACGAGATTCGTCAGGTCATCGACATCCTCAGCCGTCGGCGCAAGAACAACCCGATATTGGTGGGCGAGCCGGGCGTCGGCAAAACCGCGCTGGTCGAAGGGCTGGCCCTGCGCATCGTCGAGGGCAACGTGCCGGCCAGCCTCAAACCGGTCAGCGTACGGACACTGGATTTGGGGCTGTTGCAAGCCGGCGCCGGGGTCAAGGGCGAATTCGAGCAGCGCCTCAAAGACGTGATCGAGGCCGTGCAGCAGGCCGAGCACCCGGTGCTGCTGTTCATTGACGAAGCCCACACGCTGATCGGCGCGGGCAATCAGGCGGGAGGCGCCGATGCCGCCAATCTGCTCAAACCCGCCCTGGCCCGAGGTGAACTGCGCACCATCGCCGCAACCACCTGGAGCGAATACAAGCAGTACTTCGAGCGCGATCCGGCGCTGGAGCGGCGCTTCCAGACGGTCAAGGTCGACGAGCCGGATGACGCCACGGCGATGATCATGCTGCGCGGGTTGAAGGCCCGCTACGCCAGCCACCACGGCGTGCACATCGAGGACGCGGCGGTACAGGCTGCAGTCGTGCTGTCGCGCCGTTATCTGCCCGGTCGGCAGTTGCCGGACAAAGCCGTCGACCTGCTCGACACCGCCAGCGCCCGGGTGCGCATGAGCCTGGATTGCGAACCCCAGGCGCTGATCGCGAGCAAGGCCCGGCAGTCTGCGCTGGAGCAGGAACGTCTGGCGTTGCAAGACGATCGGCGCATCAGTGGACGCACCGCCGATGAACGTATGGCGGTCATCGCCGAGCAGCTGTTATCCCTGAGTGATGAGCTGGCGCGACTGCAGGACCAGCATGCCAACGAACTCGATCTCGCGCAGACCTTGCTCGCGGCCCGCCATGGTGAGGTCTTCGACGCCGACATCTGCGCGGATCTGCAGGCCCGGCTCAAGGCGGTTCAGGGCGACGCACCGCTGTTGTCGCTGGACGTCGACGATCGCAGCGTCGCCCAGGTCATCGCCGACTGGACCGGCGTGCCCCTGAGCAGCCTGCTCAAGGACGAACAGGCCAGCCTGCTGACGCTGGAGCAGTCGTTGGCATCCCGCGTCATCGGGCAGGACCGCGCATTGACGGCGCTGGCTCAACGACTGCGCGCTGCGAAAACCGGACTGACCGAAGAAGACGCCCCGCTGGGCGTATTCCTGCTGGTCGGCAGCAGCGGGATCGGCAAGACCGAAACCGCCCTGGCGCTGGCCGACACCCTGTTTGGCGGCGAAAAATCGCTGATCACCCTGAACCTGTCCGAGTACCAGGAAGCCCACACCGTCAGCCAGCTGAAAGGCGCGCCGCCCGGTTACGTCGGCTACGGACAGGGCGGGGTGCTCACCGAAGCGGTGCGCCAGCGACCCTACAGCGTCGTGCTGCTCGATGAAGTGGAAAAGGCCCACCGCGACGTGCTCAACCTGTTTTATCAGGTCTTCGATCGGGGCTTCATGCGGGACGGCGAAGGGCGCGAAATCGACTTCCGCAACACCGTCATCGTCATGGCTTCCAACCTGGGCAGCGACCTGTTGCAGGACTACCTGCTGGCGAACCCCGAAGCGCTCGACGGGGAGGTCCACGAGCAACTGCGGCCGGTGCTGCGCGAGCATTTTCAGCCGGCGTTGCTGGCGCGTTTTCAGACGCTGATCTATCGACCGCTGCAGGCGCCTGCGCTCAAACGCATAGTGGCAATCAAGCTGGGCAAAGTGGCGGAGCGGTTGCGCCGGCATTACGGGCTCGACTGCCGGATTGACGAGCGCCTGCATGACACGCTGGTGGAGGCCTGCCTGCTCCCCGACAGCGGCGCGCGGAACATCGACAGCTTGCTCAATCAACAGATTTTGCCGGTGCTGAGTCAGCAGCTTTTGCAGCGCCAGGCCGCGCGATTGGCTACGCGGGGCGTGGTGCTGGGGCACTGCGAGGAGGAGGGCATCACCCTTGAGTTCGTCGGAGCCCTGGCTTCGGTGGAGGGTGAATGATGAACGATTCCATTGGGGTGTTTTTCGACCATAGCCGTCACAAGCTCACCGTTCGTAACCTGCCTCTGGCGCTGGATGTGCTGGCGTTTGAGGGCGAGGAGCGGCTGAGTCAGCCCTTTCTTTATCGCGTTGAATTTACTTCCGTCGAGCAGGACATCGGGGCTGAGCGGATGCTCGGGCAGGATGCGCAGTTCAGTCTGCATGCGGCACCCCACACGTTGCCGATTGCTATTCCTGGCTTGCCGGTGCCTAAGGTTGAACCGCTGCGCACGTTGCATGGGGTCATCACCGGGTTTAAGCGGCTGTCTGGCTCGGCTGACGAGGCGCGCTATGAAGTCACGCTGGAGCCGCGCTTGGCCTTGCTGGGTCGTGGGCGGCAGTTTCGGATTTATCAGCATCAGTCGGTGCCGCAGATTGTCGAGAGCATTTTGCGCACGCGGCATGATTTTGAGGGGCAGGATTTCTTGTTCTCGCTGGTGCGCGAGTATCCGAAGCGCGAGCAGGTGATGCAGTACGGCGAGAGCGATCTGGCGTTTGTTTCGCGGCTGTTGGCTGAGGTGGGGATCTGGTACCGCTTCACTAACGATGAGCGATTGGGGATTGCGGTCGTCGAGTTTCATGATGATCAGCGGCATTACGTCCGGCCGCGGGTGAGCTTGCCGTTTCGGCCTCAGTCGGGGTTGGGCAGCAGCGGGCAGGACGGGGTTTGGGGGTTGCAGGTCAGTCATGAGGTGGTGGAGAAGAGCGTTCACTTTCGTGCTTATCACCACCGGGATGCGAACGCATGGCTGGATGGGGATGTTGATCAGACGCGGGGGGATTCCACGACCTACGGCGAGGCTTATCACTATGCCGAGCCGTACAAGGTCTTGGGCGACAAGCTCGATCAGGATGAAGATCTGCTCGGGGAAAGCGGGTTTTTCTATGGGCGGCTGCGTCATGAGCGGTATCTGAATGATCAGACGCGGCTGACCGGGATTAGCAGCAATGCGTCTTTGGGATTGGCGCAGGTGCTGGCGATTTCCGGCGGAGCGCCGCAGGCGTTTGAGCCGGGAGCGGTCATTACAGGACTGCAGCTGCGTGCGGCGCGGGATCGTAGTTTTGAGTTGAGCTTTGAGGCGATTCCTTATTCCGAGAGCGTGTGTTTTCGGCCGCCGTTGCTGGCGAAACCGCAAATAGCCGGGACTGTTCCGGCGCGGGTCACCAGTTCGCTGGCCAACGATCCGTATAGCCACATTGATAGTGAAGGTCGTTACAAGGTCAGCTTTCTGTTCGACCGAGACAGCTGGGAAATCGGTCAGGAAAGCCTTTGGTTGCGCCTCGCCCGACCTTATGCGGGCGATACCCACGGCCTGCACCTGCCGCTGATCTGCGGGACCGAAGTGGCTGTTGCCTTTGAGCAGGGCGACCCGGATCGGCCGTACATCGCTCACGCCCTTCATGACAGTCGCCATCCCGACCATGTGACGCTGCTGCGCAGCGATTACAAACGCAATGTGCTGCGCACGCCGGCGAACAACAAGCTGCGCATGGAAGACGACCGCGGCAAGGAACACATCAAACTCAGCACCGAGCACAGTGGCAAAAGCCAGCTAAACCTCGGGCATCTGGTGGATGACGAGAAGCTGAAACGCGGAGAAGGCTTTGAATTACGCACGGATGGTTGGGGCGCGATTCGGGCCGGGCGTGGGGTGTTTATCAGTGCGGATGGGCAGACCAAGGCGCAGGGCAAGCAGCTCGACATGAGCGCGGCGGTCGGTCGATTGCAGAATGCCGGCGATCAACTGGAAACAATCTCTGCAGATGCCGCCATTAGCCGGGCAGACCCAGCGGACGTCCAAGCCCAACTCGATCTGCTCAAACAGGATCTGGACGCGCTCAAATCCTCGGTCCTGCTGGTCAGCGCCCCGGATGGTATTGCGCTGACCAGCGGCAAACATCTGCAACTGGCCGCGCAAGACAACCTGATGCTCAACGCGGGCGGCCACGCCGACATCAGCGTGGTCAAGAAACTCTTTATGGGTATCGGCCAGGGCCTGAGCCTGTTCGTGCGCAAGGTCGGACTCAAGCTGATCTCCAACGAGGGCCCGGTGAGCATCCAGGCGCAGAACGATACGCTTGAACTGATCGCTCACCAGGGAATAAACATCACCAGCACCGAAGACGAAATCCACATCACCGCCAAGAAACGAATTGTCCTCAACGCCGGCGGCAGCTACCTCGCCATTGAGCGGTGCAGCATCGAATCCGGCACTGCTGGCGATTATCTCATCAAAGCCGCGCACTTCGACTTCAGACCTAAAGCCGCGCAGGAGGTTGAACTGCCGGCCTTGCCACCACTGTTGGATATCCCGCCTGAACTGCACGAGTTCTGGCCCAGCTTCAGTGGCGGCAACATTCACTACGAACGGAGCATGATCAAAAATGCTGCGCCGGTTAAAGAGCCTGAGCTAGTTGAGGAGGAAGAAGAGGAAGAGGAAATCACCGATGGCATCACCTTGCGCATCGGGTTGTTCTTTGACGGGACCAGGAATAACCAGAGTAATGCGGCGGCGACCGCCCAGTGCCGACAATCGGATTTGGACAGTTTCAGCCGTGAAGAGCTGGAGAGTATCGCCGCGACGTGCAAGCAGTATGGGTTTGGGGAGTTTGACGGGAGTGCGTTCAATAGCGCGCCGGATAACAGTTACGGGAATGCGCCGAGTAATGTGGCGTATTTGTATGACTTGTATCCGGATAACACTGCGACGCTAGTTAGTAAGGATTCGGATATCGGGTATGTCAGGGTGTACATCGAAGGCATTGGTACTCGTAGCGGTGGCGAGGATGACACGATAATTGGACAAGGCCTGGGGCAGGGAGAGACCGGAGTTGTCGCTCGGGTGACGCAGGCTCCAGAGATCATTTCAGAGCAGCTGAGCCTTTTTAGAAAAATCAATCCCGGCATAGTTGTTCGCTCTGTTGAACTCGACATTTTCGGCTTTAGCCGTGGCGCTGCCGCTGCGCGGCATTGCGCTAATGAGGTGCTCAAGCCAAGTTATGGTTTATTCAGCGAACTGTTTACAGGCGGAGTTGCGGGCCTATTTAGAAGTTTCGATTCGGCCGCTAATGTTTGCATCAACTTGATCGGCTTGTTCGATACCGTTGCAGCTGTCTCGACGCCTTCCCGTGGCGATTTCAGCCCGGGCAATGACATCAATAAAGGCGTCAACCTTCACCTCCCGCCTGGATGTGCGCGAAAAGTCATCCAGCTACATGCGCTCGACGAGTATCGCGCCAACTTCTCTCTCAATGAAGTGCACTTCAGTCATCTGCAGATCGGGATGCCAGGCGCGCACTCGGATATCGGTGGGGGCTATCTGCCGCGATCGCGAGAGAAATTGTGGATGATGAAACCTTGCAAGGTCAGCGTTCAGATTGGCAAAAAGATTGAATCTCACCCTGGATGGGGGCGCGCGGAAGTGGAGGCGCAGCTGCTACGTGATTCCGGAGTGGCACGCGAAGGGTATATCGAAGTGAAAGCCTGGCCGGCGGCTGCCGCGCCTCGTGGCAAGAGTGAGCCGACCGCACAGGACTACTGGATCACAGTGATCCTTGAGCGCCCGATATATGGCGAATTGAGCCTGATTGCATTAAGAGTGATGCGCGAGCTTGGTGTGCGTCATAGGGTGCCATTCGACGTTATCGCAGACACGGATAAGCGCTTCAAATTGCCTGACGAGCTCAAGCTCATCTCAGAAAACGTCCTAAGGCAGGTTTTGTCCGATAGGTTTGTCAAACTTGAACCCGCGGACGAGGGCTTGCTGCGATCACGCTACGTCCACCTGTCGGCGCACTGGACCCCAACCGGACCACTGTTCCTAAGCAAGCCGTCGGCGATGAACCGCCGAAACAGGCACCCGGATTGTCCTCAAGCAGGATATCCGGAATGAAGCGACTAATTTGCTTTGCGAGCCTGCTGCTTAGCCTCACTGCCTGTGCAAGCGGACCAAGGCTACCTCCGATTCCCGAGCTGCCATACGCAGCCTGGAATATAGGTTTTGCTGCGCCGAAACACATGGAGGTATGGATAGAGACGGTCGACGTTCTTGATCGGCGCGGACTTGCCTTTTTCCGCGTGCACGGTGGTGTCGCGAGCTACACAGGAAACGTTAAGGGGTGGCACCAGGGAGTGTCGGGCGGGAAGCCCATCAATAACGTTGATCTACCGGACCAGCTCTTTCTGCGCTGGCAGTCACTCGTGGAGCCACAGGCTTACAAGATTAAAATAACGATACCGCAATGGGTCCGTGACGAGATGATCAAGCCACAGCACGTTCTGTGCGAGTGGAATCGGCAGTGGAAAAACGATTATCGGAAGATGATCACGCTGGGCATGGCGCCCGGCGGGATCGTAAAGGTGTGGGTGGGAGGAGCGTGTTTAGACTTCAAAGAAATCGGCCGCTTTCAGGCCGAAGTCGAATCTCGCGGGCCTTATCTGAACAATAAAGGGCTGTTTTACCGCGCACCAAATCCAGCGGCACAGGCCTGGATCGAACAACACGGCATTCCCTATGGCAGTTGGTAACCCGGCCATGAATGCTCACGACAATCATGACCCCGCGCGACAGCCGCCACCTTTCCGGCTCGGCTCATGGGGATCAACCGGATACTGGGTTTCCAAGATGAGGCGCCTGGTTTGGGTAGTCGGTTTTTCACTCAGTCTGAGTGCATGCGCGAGTGGGCCACGATTACCTCCTGCGCCAAAGCTGCCATATCCGGCTTGGTACGTAGGATTAGCCGCACCCAAGTATATGGAAGTCTGGGTAGAGACTGTGGACGTGCTTGATCAACGCGGCCTCGCATTCTTTCGCGTGCATGGTGGTGTCGCCGGCTATACCGGAAAAGCCGAGGGCTGGCACCAGGGAGGAGGCAAGTCGAAACCTGTAAATAACGTCGATCTGCCCGACCAGCTATTCCTGCGTTGGCAGTCACTGGTGGAGCCCCAGGCTTACAAGATCAAAATTCAAATACCGCAATGGGTCCGTGATGAGATGGTTCGACCCGAGCGTGTCCTATGCCAGTGGAATAACAAGTGGAAAACCGACTATCGAGAAATGATCACTCTGGGCATGGCACCCGGCGGGATTGTTAAAGCTTGGGTTGGCGGATCTTGCCTGGGCTTCAAAGAGGTAGGCCGCTTTCAGGCCGAAGTCGAGCCTCGAGGTCCTTATCTGAACAATAAAGGACTGTATTACAGAGCCCCAAATCCAGCAGCACAGGCCTGGATTGATCAACACGGTATTCCCTATGGCAGTTGGTAATTCGGCCATGGGCATGACTGGCATGCGTCGCTACTCTCCGGCGGCATTAACTCCGGGCGGAGGACACTGCTATGTGGTAGCACGCCCATCGAATTGCGGTTCAACCACAACTGCAATTTACAAAGTGCCCCGGCTTACATCTGTAAAGAGCAGGGACCAGCTGTTCGCCAGGCCCATTTACTGTCGCGCGCCGGTAAAAGTGCGGATGGACTTAACGGGCGCCTCGCACCGTCATCGCAGGAGCGAATAACACTATGAATACTCAATTTGCCTGGCCGTTCGGATTGGAAGATACCCAGTCTCCGATACTGCCAACGCCGGACACCTTGCCGCCGCGTTCATCTGCTGACGCGCAGCGAGATGCCGACCTACTGCAACCCGTCCAAAACTGGAGCCATCCCTTCCGCGATAAACGCGATTCGCTCCAGCACCTGACCCATCTGGCAAACGCCGCAAGCGGCAGCTATCCCCTCGGCAGCAGCGGGCTCTGGCATGGCGGTGTGCATTTTGATGCGGGAACGGCGGGCACGCTGGACCAGTCGAGCGTGCACTGCATCGCGGACGGTGAAGTGGTGGCCTATCGCATTGATGAGCAGTCGCCTGACACGACGTATTTCGTCAATAAACAGCTCGTTTCAAAGCCGTTCTCGCGTAATTTCGTGCTGGTGCGACACCGCCTGCAGCCGCCTGCCATCAAGGGCAGCACGGACACGCCGCCGAGTCTGATCATCTACAGCCTCTACATGCATTTGCGGGATTGGGCGGCGTACGAAAAAGACTCGGCTGTCGTCAGGCCAGGACTCTGGAAATCCGGATCGACCCTTCAAGTTCGCGTCGACGTTAACGACATCCATGGGGACTACCCCGGGCAACGCGGACTGAACGTGCGCAACAAGGCGAGCAAGGGCGCGATCATCGGCTGGCTGCCGCGTGGTGCGGAAGTCCAGGTCAGCGGCGAAGGTACTTATCGCAAGCTTGAAAACACCCCCGGCCCCGATCATCTGAAAGACGCCAGCGGCGGGTTGCGAGGTTATGTCTGCGCCGACTTCCTGCGACCCATGGCGGGCGAGCAGCATCGGGTCGTTTCCGAGACGCCCCTGAACGTCCGTGCTCAGCCAATGGTTCGCAAAGGCAACGAGATCGGCACGCTGTATCCAGGCACCGAGGTGACGGTCAGTGGCACAGGCCGGTTTCGCAAGCTGGAGCGGGTCAATCAATACGTGCACTTCGCTTCGTTGCAGAGCGGCGCAGCCGAGCCGGAAGCGCGGGGCAGCGTTGTCGTTCTGGATAAGCCGGTTGCGATCAAGGCCGGTGAACTGATTGGGCACATGGGCCGCTATCACGAAGGCGCCGTCGATTACCCGGAGAAACGTCTGCACCTGGAGGTGTTCAGCGCGGGCGATGTGAACATGTTCCTGCGCCTGAGCCGTGTTTGGGCAGACAAGCTGCCTGCGAGCAGCAGGACCTGGCTGAAGCTGGTGAAAGGCACTCCCGTGGTCGCGCATCAGGGCACTTTCAGCAGCAAAAAGCCGCCGACGTTGAAGGCGGCTGGCACGCCCAGCGCTGTGCAATTGTTGCTTCCCAAAACTTTGCTCGACGGTTTGCCGGCCGAACGAAAAATCGCTGTACCTGCCAGTGGCGACAGTAAAGCGTGCAACTGGTATCGCCTCGACGGGCTGCTGCATGACGCCGACAACAACCTGCTCGACGGGTGGGTATGTGAAGAAGTGGGCGTGACGCCGTGGCTCAGTCCTTGGTCGTGGGAAGGCTACGAGACCCTCGCCGACTACGATTCGCCGCGGAGCATGCTTGCCTCTTTTATGCGTGCATCAGGCCGGTTCAACGAGGACGAGATCACACGCCATGGCGCGGCGGCTGACAAGGCCGACCAAGGCCCGATCAAAAAGCGCCTGTTCGACATCATTGACCGCAACCGTGACGGCAAACTGAGCGGTAGCGAGATACAAGCCGCGCTAAGACTGCCAGCCCACGCGCAGTCGATTTCCCAACTGATTGTTCGCTACCAAAGCGAATGGCATCACGTCCCGGGCAAGTGGGATGCACTGGACGACCTCCTGGGGCATGGCGGCTCGACGCCTAACCGCAACTGGCTGGCAGAGAAGCAACGGATCAGAGAGTTGACTTGGTGGGCAGAGGTGGCCGGACGGCTTGGGTTGCCGGCGGATGGGAAAGTGCATCATCTGCATCCGATCGGGTTGATCGGGTGTTTTGAGAAGACAGGTGGCCTGATAGATGTCGAAGCATTTTTAACCTTGTATGCCGCGGAACACACCCGCTTCGCTCCGGGCACGCCTGCGCTTACGGCGGGTTCAAGAGAAAATCTGCGCAGGACCGTCCTGGCGATCAACAAATACTACGAGGACTCGACCGACGTTGCGAGCGTGTACGAGGTTGCTTATATGTTGGCAACGGTGAGGCATGAAACTTACTTCTACCCGACGGGTGAGTTTTTCAGCGAAAAGCCTGAGTATGGAAAGCTTTCTTACTTTGATCAATATGACCCAGTGCTTGCTCCTGAACCAGACCAGCGAACGACAGCTGTGAGCTACGGAAATACCAATAAGGGCGATGGATTTAAATATCGGGGGCGCGGGTGTGTCCATTTGACATGGAAAGTCAATTATAAAAAGTTTTCTGATTTGATGGGGTATGACTATGTTGCTGATCCGGATGCCGCAGCTAAGGTCGAACATTCGGTTCCTATTATGATTGTTGGCATGACGAAAGGGCTGTTTACTGGAAAGAAGCTTTCTGGTTCTTTTGCGGGAGAGAGGCATAACTACGTTTCCGCTAGAAAGATTATCAACGGTAAGGACGCAGCGAAATTGATCGCTTCCTACGCCGAACGTTTTGAGAAAGTATTAACCCAATCGTCAAAATTACAAGGATGATCGCTGTGAAATTCGGAACGCTGCTGTTGATTGTCATGTGTTGGTCGGTGTCCGCCAGGCTAAGCGCCGCCTTCTCTTTATCGTCTAATACCGATGATGGGACCTTGACAGCGCATGTCGACGGTCGAGAGTTTCACTATCCGGATATTATCGGTGACCGATATGGCCTTTGGGTGGGTGTGAAACTCATCAATAATGCGCCCGCGCTGTTCGCTTTCGGAAGAGACAGTTATTACTACACCGTCGAAGCAGGTGCGGGCGGTGCGTACATCGATTGCGCGTATGCCGATGCCCGGAATTCAACGAATGGGGCTCGAGTGCTCGCGGGAATGTGCGGCCTTAAAGGCAAAATTGTCGAAGATTTTGAATTGATCGCTCAGGACTACGCAAATACTTGGATGGATAACATTTTCGGGTTTAATACGAGGCCCATGCTCGACGAGCAAGGTAGCGCGGAATTTTTGCTAGGGAAAATTGGCGAGATTGAAGTTTACGATCAATACCCTTCGGTGGACGCGCTATTTAGTGCCAAGCCCGAAAAATACATAAAGACTAGTTCGGGCTGTTATTACTTCAAACAAAAGCTGGCCTTCCTGGTGTTTAACAAACCTCGGCTGGATAAGCCTGTATTTCTAGACGTTATCCGCTCTCGCGATCCATTTTTGTTAGATCGGTTAACAGAAGCAAAATTAACAAAAATGGCCGTCAGAAAGTGCCGTTAACAGGAGCGGCACTAAGGCATTGACGCGTGCAAATAAAGACAGTTACGGCTAGCAAATAATTGATCCCGATGCGCGGGACCTTTTAAGAAGAAAATTAAAGCAGTCACGAAGGCTGTCCGGAGAAATCGCTATGAAAATCGTGAAGGTGTTACTGGGGCTTATGTGCCTGTCGATGGCAACCGGGGTGAACGCAGCCTTTTCAATTTCTTCCAACGACAAAGATGGAACCCTGACAGCACATGTTAGCGGTCAGGAGTTTCAATATCCCAATATTATCGGCGATCGATATGGCTTATCGACAGGCGTAAAGCTCATCAATAATGCGCCCGCGCTGTTCGCTTTCGGAAGAGACAGTTATTACTACACTTTAAAGGCAGATGCGCGCGGTGCGTATATCGATTGCGCGTATGCCGATGGCAGAAACTCGAGAAATGGCGCTGGAGTGCTTGCGGGGATGTGCGGTCTCAATGCAAAGATCGACGAAGACTCTCAGAGCATTGCACAGGAGCTCGCTAATACTTGGATGCATTCGGTCTACGCATTCGACACATGGCCAATGATCAGCAATAAAACTAGCGGAGACTTTCTCCTGGGAAAAATTGGCAAGGTTGAGGTATACGATCGATATGCCTCCATGGATGATCTGTCGGATGCAAAGCCCGAGAAATACTTAAAAACGTCATCAGGCTGTTATTACTTCAAACAAAAGCTGGCCTTTTTGGTATTTAACAAGCCTCAGCCGGATAAGCCTGTGTATCTAGACGTTATCCGCTCTCATGATCCGTTTTTATTAGATCGGTTAACAGAAGCCAAACTGACAAAGATGGCCGTCAATAGATGCCGTAAATCCAAATAAAACCTGGGTGCGGGCGCACGAGCAAGCGCTACCCATAGGCAGTTTTCAGAGGCATCTAAAATTGCCTGAAGGACTACCAAACGCACGTTCTGAAGGGCTTTTCCTGCAATGCACTTTTTTGTGCAAAGCACTGTTACATCCCCGACCTCTATGAAGTCGGCCGGATTCGATCAACTTTTATTTCTGCCATCAAGAGACAAACATCATGAAAAACATCATCCGCATAGGCGACACACACACCGGAGGCGGCCAGGTGCTTTCGGGTTCCGGGGTCATGAAATTCGGCGGCATTGGCGTCGCCCGGCTGAACGATCCTGTCTTTTGTCCGCTGCCCGGGCATGGCCCGACGTTCGTGGCCGAAGGGCACGCCACCTTCAATGACAACGGTATCCCGGTCGCCTTTCACGGCCATCGCTGCGCATGCGGATGCCTGTTGATTTCGTCCATGCCACAAGCGAGCGCACGTTAGTCATGCCGGTCAGACTGGATCAAGTGCCGCCCGTTGCTCAGCGACCGGGTCGGCCCCGGGTGTGGCTGTGGATTGGCGCACTCGTCTTGCTGGTGATGGCGGGCCTGGCCGCACAGGTGCTGCTGATCCCGCCACCGGAGGAGGGCCGGCCAATCATGCTGGGGCCCGTGGTGTTTTTGCCGGCCATGATCTGGGCTGCCGTTGCTGCTTTAAGGGCGATGATCTTCGCCGGTCAGCAGCGTTCCGCCGATGGCTGGGATGAGGTGCGGGAAGAGGACCTGGCTCAGCGGATCAGCTGTGGTCGCCGCTCGCTTGACGTATTGGGCGCAAGCCTGCACACCGCGTTGCGAGCGCCGGACTCGGATACACACCCTCAGCTCGACCTGATGCTCGGGGACGAACCCGCCATCAAATCCCAGGTAACAAGACTTGGCGGGGTGGCACGTCACAGTCGGTTGCCCGGGGATGTAGCCGAAGCGCCTGAGGATGTGCTGGATGGGGCCTTGCGCAGAGTGCTCGGTGATCTGGCACCTGCATTGGCGCAGTTCCCACAAGACAGCCCGATTGCGTTGCTGCTTACGGTTGAGACCTGTGTACCCGAGGAAACGCTTCAAGACATCTGGAAACGGGCGTGGCAACAGTCAGGCATCCGGCACGCCCCAGTACCCGTTGCCGAAACAGGCATGGTCGCTGTCGACCAATGGCTCGACCAACGCGCTGCGGACCAGAGCCCACTGATGGTCATCGCGCTGCAGATCGCCCCCTCGAACGCCGATGCAACGGCTGAGGCCGCCGTCGGGCTGCTGCTTGCAAACCCCACGAACCATAGCGGTGTAACGACGCTTGCCTGTCTTCATCGTCCTGAACCGGAGCGCGAGCAAGACGACACCTCATTGATCCGGGCAATGCGTCAAGCGCTGGACTGGGTGCCGCTGCAGCCCGAGCAGGTCGGTCAGGTCTGGCGCGCGGGTGTCGATGGGGCGCGCAACGCCGCAATTGCTACACAGATCCCAGCGGCCCTGCCGACGGCGGACGCCAAACCGGAGCTGATCGATCTCGACGCGTTGCTGGGCCACGCCGGACCTGCCGCGCCGTGGCTGGCCCTCGCCGACGCTGCGCTGAATCTGCAGCACGAAGCCAAACCTCAATTTGTTTTGTCCGGGGAGGGTTCGGGTGAAACCGCACTCTGGGGCATGGTCTTGACGCCCGTCCCCGCGCGTCCCTAGCAGGAGCTTTTTTATGCGTATTCCACGTTCTATCGGGTTCGTTGTTCTCACAGCCATTTTGGTGGTGGGCTTCGGCCTGATAATTCTGATATGGCAGTTCCCTCACCTCATGGGCATCGCTGCCGGCAGCGAAGAACAAACCGCATGGTTGCTGGGTGTTGCGGCCGCCACAATATCGGCCTGCGCGGGCGCGGTGAGTTTTCAGTGGCTGACGCAGCGGCTGGGACGGGCGGAATATCTCAAAAAAGCCAGTGAAATCTCTCCCCAGCCAGCGTCTGTCGAAGGGACTGGACCGGGCGGGGATAGGGCGCCACAGGTTGCCGATGGGCTCAAAGAGCACCTCCACCATCAATACACCGCCTTCCAGCGCACCCGCACCCGCTTTCTCCTGGTCGTCGGCGAGCCCAAGCACATCGAAGCCATCGCACCAGGTCTGGCCGACGCCCAGTGGCTTGAATCCCAGAACACCGTGCTGCTCTGGGGCGGCAGCCCGCAATCCCAGCTCTGCAAAACCGCCACCCGCTGGCACGATGTAACCCAGCGGCGCGGCCTGGACGGCGCTGTCTGGGCCCTCAATAAACAGCAAAGCGCCAACGCCGCGACGATGGCCAGTGGCGTCGCCGGTCTGCAGCAACTGGCGCGAACCCTGGGCTGGCAGTTGCCGCTGCACCTGTGGGAGGTCTGCGAGAGCAATCGGACGCAGCAAAAGCACGCACGGGGGCCCGCTGGGTCGCTGCTGCCCCCGCGCTTCCGCGGCTCGCAATTGCAGATGATATTGGCCCCCATTGACGGCTCGTTGCATCAGATGGGCTTGGCCGAGCTGGCGGTCTACCCCGACCATGACTTTCTCTCCCGGTTGTCCTCCAACCTGAAAGCAGAGGGCATCGCCCGCTGGCACCAAGCCCTGACGCCGTTGCTGGGCAAGTTCGCGCGGGGCGTGCCGTTACGCGGGCTGTGGTTCAGTTTGCCGGCGCTACCGACCGAGTCCGTCGGCAATCTGTGGCTGCCGGGTCCGGCGTGGGCCGGCGTGCTCGCGGGCACACCTCGCGACGCCCGGCGCCTGGGCTGGCCGGTCACGCGCATCAGCTACGCCCTTGCCCTCGGCGCCATGCTGATCTGGTTGACGGGCCTGCTGCTGTCGTTCTCCACCCACCGTACCCAGATCCTCGACATCAAGTCGTCCTTCGCGGCCGTGGAGCCGTCGGGCAACGGCGATGAGCCGTTGCTCGCCCTCAACGCGCTGATCCTCGAAATGGGACGGCTGAAAGACCGCGCGCGGCGGGGCGAGCCGTGGTTCCAGCGCTTCGGGCTGAGTCAGAACGATGCCTTGCTCGCGGCGATGTGGCCGCGTTACGTGGAAGCCAATAACCGGCTGATGCGCGACCCGGCGGCGGAGAATTTGAAGCGCCAACTCGCCGCCTTGGTGGCATCGCCCGCCGACAGTCCTCGGCGTGCCAAGGGCGCGCACAACGCATATGTGCAGCTCAAGGCCTATCTGATGATGGCCCGCCCGGAGAAAGTGGACGCGGGGTTTCTGGTCACGGCCCTCGGTCATGCCGAACCGACGCGCATGGGCGTGTCGCCGGGATTATGGAAAGGGCTGTCACCGACGCTGTGGCAGTTTTATGCCGAGCAACTGAAGGCCAATCCGCAGTGGCGAATCGAGGAGGATAACGCGCTGGTGGCCCAGGCGCGGCAGGTGTTGCTGGTGCAACTGGGCCAGCGCAATGGCGAAGCCAGCCTGTATCAGCAGGTGCTGGAGGCCGCCGCGACTCACGCTCCCGATCTCGGGGTTGAGCAGATGGTCGATGACAAAGAGGTGTGGCCGCTGTTTTTCACCGAGGCGCGTGTGCCGGGTGTGTTCACGCGGCAGGCGTGGGAAGGGCAGGTGCGTCAGGCGATCGACGACATCGTCGCGGCCCGCCGCGAGCAGATCGACTGGGTGCTCAGCGACCGGGAAAACAGCGGCGTCGCGAATACCTCGCCGGAACAGCTGCGAGCGCGGCTGACCGAGCGCTACTTCCATGATTACTCCGGCGCCTGGCTGGAGTTTCTCAACAGCGTGCAATGGCGGCGGGCCGACAGCCTGGCCGACGTCATCGATCAACTGACCCTGATGAGCGACGTCCGCCAGTCACCCTTGATCGCCTTCATGAACACCCTGGCGTGGCAGGGTCAGGCCGGCCATCGCAGTCAGGGGCTGAAGGACTCGCTGATGCAGTCGGCGCAGAAGCTGATGGGCAGCGAGCGCCCGTCGCAGGTCCCTGCCATCAGCCAGCAGCTCGACACGCCGGCCGGGCCGCTGGATCCGACCTTCGGCCCACTGTTGGGGTTGCTGGGCAAGGACGCGGAAGGCAAGGGCGGCGATGACGACCTCAGCCTGCAAGCGTTTCTGACCCGCGTGACGCGGGTGCGCCTGAAGTTGCAGCAGGTCAGTCACGCCGCCGATCCCCAGGGCATGACCCAGGCCATGGCGCAGACGGTGTTCCAGGGCAAGAACATCGACCTTACCGATACTCGGGCCTACGGCGAACTGCTGGCGGCCAGCCTCGGCGAGGAGTGGGACGGCGTGGCCTATGCGCTGTTCGTGCAGCCGCTGGAGCAGGCGTGGGGCAAGGTGCTGGAACCTTCGGCGATCGCACTGAACCGGCAGTGGCAGCAGGCGGTGGTTGATGAATGGGATAAGGCATTTCTCGGCCGTTATCCTTTCGCCGCCACCGGCAGCGACGCCTCGTTGACGATGCTGGGCAAGATGATCCGCACGGACTCGGGGCGTATTGAGCAGTTCTTGCAGCGGGAGCTGACCGGCGTGTTGCGCAAGGACGGCGGTCGCTGGGGGGTGGACCCGGCCCACGGTCAGGGCCTGCAGATCAACCCCAGGTTTCTTGCGGCGGTCAATCAGCTCAGCCACCTGGCCGACGTGCTCTACACCGACGGCGGCATGGGCATCAACTTCGAGCTGCAGGGCAAGGCGGTGCGCGACGTGGTGCAGACCACCTTCGTGCTCAATGGCGCGCGCCATCAGTACTTCAATCAGAAGGAGAGCTGGCAGCGTTTCGCCTGGCCCGGCAGCAGCGATTACCCCGGCGCCAGCCTCACGTGGACCAGCGTGCGCAGCGGCGAGCGTCTGTACGGTGACTTTCAGGGCGCCTGGGGGCTGATCCGTTTGCTGGACGCCGCCACGGTCACCGCGCTGGACGACAGCGACAGCCGCTACCGCATCAGCGTGCCTGCGCCGGACGGCCTGGACCTGACCTGGCACATGCGCACCGAGCTGGGCGCGGGACCGATGAGCCTGCTGGCGCTGCGCAATTTCAAACTGCCGCGACAGATCTTCCTCAACGGCATCGCCAGCGCGCAAACCCCGTCGCGCGCCGAGGTGACGGAATGAGCCTGCAAGCGTTGATCGCCACGACGCTGGGTGAGCGCGACGCGGTGGCCCTCGCCAAGGCCCACGCTACCGAGTGGGCGTCATGGCTGGCTCCGATCAGTGGTGACTCAAATGTGGGTCAGGACCCCGGCTATGACGATGATTTCCAGAGCATGCGCGAGGAGGTCAACAAGCTGTCCGGGGCGGACGCCGATCGGGTCATCGTACTGGCGGAAAAACTCCTCAAAGGCACCTGCAAGGACCTGCGCGTGCTCACCTATTACCTGTGGGCGCGCCTGCAGCGGGACGGCGAAGCGGGGCTGGCGGACGGTTTGAATCTGCTGGCCGCCATGGTTGATCGCTACAGTGTCGAGGTGCTGCCGGCGCGGCCCAACAGTCGCAAGGTCGCGCTGGAGTGGCTGGCCAGCGCCAAAGTCCTCGACAGCCTGACGCTGTACCCGGAAGTGGTGAAGGCCGAGGCCGAACGCACGGTCGCCGCGCTCGCCTGGCTGGATGAGGTGCTTGAACAATGGCCCGTCGACCAGCGTCCTGAGTTGGGCACGCTGTACTCGGCGCTGTCGGCACGACTGGCCCAGGCCGGCGGACTCGATGCCGTGGTGCCGCAATTCAGTGCCAGCCATGATGCTGCGAACCCTCAGGCCACCAAACAAGCCGCCACCCACGGCGCCGGCCCCGTGCCCAATACCATCCGCTCGGGCCGCGACCTGCTGGACAGCGGCCGCGCGCTGGCCAGCTATCTGCGCGAACAACCCCAGGGCTGGCTGGCCGCCCATCGGCTGATGAAAAGCCTGCGCTGGGACACCGTGCACCAGTCGCCGCCCCAGGACGCCACTGGCCGCACGCGCCTGGCACCGCCCCGATCCGAATACCGCGCGCAACTCAAACGGCTGTACCTGCAACAGAGCTGGAACGAGTTGCTCGATCAGGTGGAGCGCATGTTCGCCGAGGGCGTGAACCATTTCTGGCTCGACCTGCAATGGTTTCTGTACCAGGCGCTGAGCCGGCAACCGGCGCCGTCCGAGGGCTGGGCGCGCATCGTCAAAGAGGATCTGGGCCTGCTCCTGGAGCGACTGCCGGGCCTCGAAACCTTGTGCTGGGACGACGGCTCGGCCTTTGCCGACGAGACCACCCGCGAGTGGATCGATCAGCACGTCAGCACTCAAAGCGTTGCTGCCTGGCTGCCCGCGACGGCCGCTTCCAACGCAGACGAAGCCGACATTATGGCCCTCGAAAGCGAGGCACTGGCCCAGGCCGATCGCGACGGTGTCGAGGTGGCACTGGCCTGGCTCGACACGCGCCCCGACATTCACGGCGGCCGGCAGCGCTGGCTGCTGCGCCTGCTGATGGCGCGGGTCGCCGAACAGTACGGCAAAAGCGAGTTGGCGTTGCACGTCCTCGGCGAACTGGACGCCACGGCCCAGCGCCATGTGCTCGCTCAGTGGGAGCCGGCGCGGGTGTTTGAAGTCAAGGCGCGGCTGCTCAAGGTGCTGCGCATGAAAGCCCAGCGCAGCGACGCCGACAAGGCTGCGCTGGGCAAACGGATGGAGCCGCTGCTGGCGGCTCTGGTGGCTATGGACCCGGTGCGCGCGGCAGTGCTGTGCGGCTGACACTTTCAACCAGGAGGTTTTTTTGAACACGGACAATCTGACCCTGCGTTACTTCGATGCGGAAATGCGCTACCTGCGCGAGGCCGGCAACGAGTTCGCCCAGGCGTTTCCCGACCGCGCCGCTTCGCTGAATCTGGACAAGCCCGGCGCCCACGATCCCTACGTCGAGCGGCTGTTCGAAGGCTTCGCGTTCCTCATGGGACGGCTGCGGGAAAAACTCGACGACGACCTGCCGGAGCTGACCGAAGGCCTGGTCAGTCTGCTGTGGCCCCATTACCTGCGCACGATTCCGTCGTTGTCGATCGTCGAGCTGCAGCCTGACGTAAACCAGATGAAGCAGAGCGAGCAGGTCGCGACCGGCTTTGAAATTCAGTCGCAACCCATTGGCCCCCAGCGCACGCGCTGCAGTTACACCACCACCCAGGACTTGACCCTGCGTCCACTGGCGCTGGATTCGGTGCGCCTGGCCCAGGAACCGGACGGGCGCTCGGTGATCCGCCTGCGGTTTTCCTGCGGGGCGCTGAGCAACTGGGGTCAGCTGGATTTGCGCCGCATCCCGCTTTACCTCAACGCCACCCCGGCGGTGGCCAACGCGCTGCATCACGCGCTGACCCTGGGCACTCAGGCGCTCTATGTGCGTCAGCCCGGGGACGCGCAGCGCCAACCGCTGCAAGGACGTTTTGGGCCCAAGGGCTTCGGCGATGACGACCGGCTCTGGCCGAAGGGCGACAGCGCGTTCAGTGGCTATCAGTTGCTGCTGGAGTACTTCAGTTTTCGCGAGAAATTCATGTTCGTGACCCTGCACGGGCTCGAAAACATGAGCATCGCGCCGGACGCGCCGTGGTTCGAACTCGAGGCTGTCCTGAGTGTGCCCTGGCCCCATGCATTTTCGCTGAGCAGCGAGCACATTCGCCTGCACGCCGTGCCGGTGATCAATCTGTTTCCGCTGGAGGCCGACCCGCTGTCCCTTGATCCCTTGCAGACCGACTATTTGCTGCGGCCCATGCGCCTGCAGGACGGCCACACCGAAATCTATTCGGTCGACCGGGTAACGGCGTCCCGCGACTCGGGTCGGGAAGAGTACGTGCCGTTTTCCAGCTTCCGGCACAAGGGCGGCATGCTCCGTGACGAGGCGCCCGAGCGTTATTTCCACACCCGCCTCAAGCGCGGCGCGAACGGGCTGCACGACACCTGGCTGATACTGGGCGGCGAGGGCGCCGACCTTGATCGATTGACCGAGCGGCCGTGCCTGTCCCTGCGCCTTACCGGCACCAATGGGCAACTGCCGAGAAAGGCGCTGCAAAGCACGATCCTTGACACGCCGCTGCACACGACCCAGTCCGGTCTGCGGGTGCGCAACCTGTGCGCGCCGACCCTGCCGTGTTATCCGCCCAGCCGCGACCGCTTTCACTGGCGGGTGTTGAGCCATCTGGGCTCGAACTTTCTGCCAATGCTCGACAACGCCGAAGTGCTGCGCGGCACCCTGGCGCTGTATGACTGGACCGGCAGCGAGCTCAATCGCCGGCGTCTGGAAGCCATCGTTGAGGTGCGTCACCACCTCATTCAGCGCTTCGAAAAAGGCTTTCTGCTGCGCGGCGTGGACATCGAAGTGACCCTCGATGCCAACGGCTTTGCCGGCGAGGGCGACATCTGCCTGTTCGGCGAAATGCTCAACCGGTTCTTCGCGCTGTACGCCGACATCCATCTGTTCACCCAGATCACCCTGATTCTGCAACCGACCGGGAGGAGCCTGCGATGGAGCGAAAACCACAGCCAGCGGATTCCCGGTTAAGGGTCGCCGAATGGCTCGGTGCCGTGCAGGGGCGGGTGGCCGAGGCGAGCGTCTACCGCTTCTGCCAGTTGCTGGAAGCCGCGGCGCCGGAGCAGCCGCCGTTGGGCAGCTCGGAAGATCCGGCGGATGATCCGGTGCGCTTCCGGCCCGATCCCGGCATGGGCTTTCCTGCCAGTGAGTTGAAAGCCGTGGAGTGGTCGTCTGAGGATCAGCCGCTACCTGCAACCGTGCGCACCCGCTTGCTCGGCCTCTATGGCGTGGATTCACCGATGCCGACGCGCTACCTCGACGACATCGCGCAAAAGCGGGAAGGCCACGAGGCGCTGGAGGGGTTTCTCGACATTTTCAACCACCGGGTCTTCACCCAGTTCTACCGGATCTGGCGCAAGTATTCCTACCCGGCCTCGTTCGCGCCCGCTGGGGCCGACCCCACCTCGCAGTGCCTGTTCGGGCTGATCGGGCTGGGCATACCCGGCACGGCGAAACGCATCGCCACGCCGCTGTCGCGTTTTCTGGCGTTGCTCGGCGTGATGCGTCTGCCAACCCGCAACGCCGAGGGCATTTCGGCGCTGGTGCATTTGCTGGCGTCTCGCACTCAGGCGTCGATCAAGCCGCACTGGCCGCGAAACATTGCCCTCGACGCGCCTGCCAGCCTGTCGTCGGCGCGGCCGGTGAGTCTGTCCCAGGGCACGCCGTTGGGCAGTGTCGGCCGCGACGTCAACAGCGAACTGCTGCTGACGCTGTTCACCGCCGACCACGACGAGGCGCGGGAATGGCTGCCCGGCGGTGGTTTGCACAGCGACCTGCGGGTGCTGTTGCAGGTTTACCTCGGTTGGCGCTGTACCGCGCGGTTGCGCCTGTCGCTGCCCATCGGCTGCCTGCCGGTGCCAGCGCTCGGCGGACGAGGTGTGCTGCTGGGCATGACCGCCGGACTCGGGTTGCAGGGCAGCGCTGCCGGGATAAACGACATCATCACTATCCATCTGGGCCGTTATCAGGGGCTCCACATCAATCCTCAGGAAAGAGAACCCACCCATGTCGCCTATTTTTTATAAAGCGTTGTCCGTCATCGTCCTCGGCCTCTTCGTCAGCGGCTGCGGGGTGACGCAGAGCGTGTCCGAATCCACCGCATCAATGACCCTGGCGATTTTCTACAAACAGGTCAGGACCCTGCGTCTGGACTTCGACGGCCGCCTGGCCCTGAACACCGACGGCACGGACATGCGCGCGCTGTCGGTGCCGGTGATGGTGCGGGTGTATCAGCTGCGCGATGGCAAGTCGGCGAGCAAAGCCACCTACGACGACCTGCTGCGGGACGCCGACCAGGTGCTCGGCGCTGACCTGCTGGATCAGCGATCGCTGGTGATCAAGCCCGGGGAGGGCGCGCCGCTGGATGTGCCGCTGAACGAAAACGCCAGAGTGGTCGCCGTGGTCGGGTTATTCCGCGAGCCCGATCTGCAGCTCAACGACTGGCGCTTGCTGCTCACCCGCGACGACCTCGACCCGGACCGGCCCCGGGTCATCGAGCTGGGCGAAAGCCGGCTGACCCTGCGCCCTCTGGCCGAGGGTTGAGCCATGAGCGACCTCAACCCTTCGCTGTACGAAACCCTGCTGCAGAATTTCAGCGGCGAGCTCGACCTGTCACGGGTGGGGGAAGACGATCAATACGTGCTCTCGGTGCTGGACAATGTGCAACGCGTGCTCAACAGCCGCGCGGGCACCCTCGCGCACTTGCCCGATTACGGCCTGCCGGACATGGGCGCTGTGCTCGAAGGCTTGCCCTCTGCCGCCCATGGGCTGATGCGAACCATCGCCGGCACGCTGCTCAAGTACGAGCCGCGCCTGTTGTCGCTGGACATCGAATTGTTGCCCCAGACCCAGCCGGGCCATCTGGTCTACGCCCTCGACGCCACCCTTGAAGGGAACCGCACCGCGACGTTCGGCACGACCTTGAGCCCGGAGGGAAGGGCGGTGGTGCGTCATCTCAGGCGCCATGATGTGCAGGCCCTGTCTTGAGGCCGACAGGAGGCTCGATGACCACGAACTTCGCCAGGGAGGTCAAGGCCGGAGGCGATCCACGCGCGTTGCCTGACCACCGGAGGTTGTGCACGGAGATGGCCCGACTCGGTCATCCGGCCTGCCCGGATGTGGATTGGCGAGCCGTCGAGCACTGTTGCCTCGCCTTGTTCACCAGCAATGGCGCGGACCTGCAAACGGCGGCGGGTTACGCCCTGGCGCGCAGTCATCTGGCCGGGGTAAAAGGGATGTACGAAGGCCTGTCGGTCCTGGAAACCCTGTTGCGGGCAGACGCCCAACCCTGGCCCCGAGGGGTGTCGGCGCGGGCGGAACTCCTCAATGGACTGTTCGGCTCTTGGCAAGCGGTGCTGCGTGAACTGCAGATCAATGTCGGCGATCTGGCGGACCTCGGTCTGTTTTGCGTGCAGCTTGAGCACGTGCGCCGGACGCTGCTTGAGCGGATTCCTGTGTCCATCAATAGCCTGGAAGGCTTGCGCACGCAGGTGGCGCAACGGGCGTCGCGGATCGAGCGCGAAGCTCAGGCCGCGGTGCTGGTCGCGCCGAACGCCATGCCGCCCCGATCGCTGCACATCGGGACTCATTCCTCAACCCAGAGAAACACCCCAACCCAGAGAAACTCTGCAGCCACGCAGCCAACGTCCACCGACATCAAGGTCACTGCAGAAAAACGCACCGCGATGTGGATCGGATTACTCATCGGCGGATTGCTCGGCCTGCTCGCCGCATTGGCCTGGCTGTGACAATACCCGTGTATCAAGGCTTGCCGACGGCCAAGGTCGCGCAGAGAACGTACCGCCCGGCCGAACGTCGGCATTTCCCCGTCAGCCATATTTACAGCCGGGCACTGTCTCCATTAGTGTGCGCGCATCATCTGCCTCAACAGCGGCTGCCGCATGTTCAGGCACGTCCGCTCAGACCGGACACTTTCGCCCTTGGTTGAAATCACCCCTGCGTTGCGCGACCCTTGCGTCCCGGCCCCCTATGCCAGTGTCCTTCAGCAATTGCGAACGGCTACCGCCGTCCAGCACTCGACGCTCGAAGCCCGACTGCCACTGACCCACCCCCAGCTTGATTTCGGCACCTACAAACGGATCATCGCGGCCTACTACGGTTTCCATCTGCCCTTGCAACAATCGATGGAGCGCTTTCTTGCGCCCCAGGCCATCGACCCTGCCCGGCAGAAAATCCCCGCGCTGATCAAGGATCTGCACGCCCTCGGCCTGGACGACCTGCAGATTCAGGCCTTGCCGCTGTGCACCGAACTGCCCGCCATCGACAGCGTCGCGCAGTTGCTCGGTGTGATGTATGTCATGGAAGGGGCTACGCTGGGGGGGCAGGTGCTGCGCCGGATCATCGCCAACAGGCTGGGCGTTGATGCCGACAGCGGCGGTGAGTTTCTGGACGTGTACGGCCGCGACACCGGGCGGTTGTGGAAGGCCTTCCTCAAGCAACTGGCCGAGTTCGATGCGCCGCTGCACAACGCCGAGGTGGTGCAGGCGGCCTGTGCCACTTTCCACTGCTTTCAAACCTGGCTGGAGCAAACGGGAGTGTTGAATGACGCTTGACCACACGCTGAACATGGATGAGCTGCTGGACACCTGTGCCAATGAACCCATTCGTATCCCCGGCGCCATTCAGCCCCACGGCGCTCTGCTGACCCTGCTCGAAACCGACTGGACCGTGCAACAGGCCAGCGCCAATGCCTGGCAGATGCTGGGCATCCCCGGCGACGTGCAGGCTGGCGACTCGCTGGTACGCTGGCTGGGCGAGGCGCAGGCCGAGGCCTTGCGCGACGCCGTTCAAGACGCGGATCTGCACAGCCTCGATCCATTGCCGATGCAATGTGCCGGGCAGGCATTCGATGGCCTGTTGCATCGCCACGACGGCCTGTTGTTTCTGGAACTTGAGCCCGTCGCCACACAGGCATCGATGCAGCACTTGGGGCCGCGCCTCACGCGCACCTTGCGTCGCCTGCAATCGGCCAAATCGCTGGACGATCTGTACGCCATCAGCGTCTCGGAAATCCGTGCACTGACCGGCTACGACCGGGTCATGATCTATCGCTTTGAAGAGGAGGGTCACGGGCAGGTCATTGCCGAGTCGGCGACGGCCGAACTGGACGCCTACCTGGGGCTGTTTTTCCCCGCCACCGACATCCCGCAGCAGGCCCGCGAGCTGTACCGCCTGAACTGGCTGCGCATCATCCCCGACGCCGCGTATGTGCCGGCGCCTTTGGTCCCGGCCCTGCGCCCGGATACCGGCGAGCCGCTGGACATGAGCCACGCGGTGCTGCGCAGCGTGTCGCCGATCCATTGTCAGTACATGCACAACATGGGCGTGCGCTCATCAATGAGCATTTCCCTGCTCAAGGATGAACGCCTCTGGGGCCTGATCAGTTGCGGCAATCGCGAGCCGCTGCAGGTGCCGCACACGCTGCGCTCGGCCTGCCAGACCATCGGGCAAGTGCTGTCGATGCAGATCAGCCTGCTGGAAGATCAGCAGACTCAGCGCCAGCGACTGGCCAAGCATCACATGCTGGACAGGCTGTCCAGGGCGATGAACGAGTCCGCTGACGACGTCTACAACGGGCTGCTTGAACACGCCCAGGCGCTGCTGACACTGGTCGACGCCTCCGGTGCGGCGGTGATCATCGACGGTCAGGTACACCTGATCGGCCAGTGCCCGAGCACCGAGCAAGTGAGCGCGTTGCAGCAATGGCTGCAGAACCGGCCCGGATCGGTGTTCGAGACGTCCAGCCTTGGTGCCGTGTTCCCCGACGCGCAAGCGTATCAACGCGTGGCCAGCGGACTGCTGGCGTTCAGTTTGCCCAAGCCGGTGGCCAACGGGGTGCTGTGGTTTCGCGCCGAAGTCAGGGGCAGCGTGGAGTGGAGCGGCAACCCGCAACAGGCCAAACGGGTCGTCAATGATCGCCTGCAACCACGGGAATCTTTTGCCCTGTGGGAACAGCAGGTCGAGGGCAAGGCCAGAACCTGGAGCGCCGGTGAGGTCTACGCGGTGTCCGATCTGCGTCGCTCTGCGCTGGAGGCAGACCTGTCACGGCAGGTACTGCGCGAGAAAGAGGCGGTGCGTGCCCGCGATGAACTGGTGGCCGTGGTGTCCCACGACCTGCGCAGCCCGCTGACGGTTATCGTCATGCAGTGCGGCATGATGCAGCGGGTGATCAACGCCGACGCCACAGCATCTACCAAACGACTCAGCTCTGCCGTCGACATCCTGCAGCGCGCGTCTTCGCGGATGAGCAGCCTGCTGGAGGATTTGCTTGATACGTCAAAGATCGAAGCCGGCCGCTACTTCATCGACGCCGAGCGGCTGGAAGTCAGCCAGTTGTTCGAAGACGCCTGGTCACTGCTCACGCCACTGGCACTGAACAAATTCATCGACCTGACCTTCCACGCCGAACCCGAGCTGACGGTTTTCGCCGATCCGGAGCGCATGTTTCAGGTGCTGTCCAACCTGGTGGGCAATGCGATCAAATTCACCCCCAAGGCTGGTAGTGTGAAGGTCACGGCGGCAGGTGCGGGCGACCATGTGGTGTTCACCGTGGTGGATACCGGGGAGGGTATTCGCAGCGATCAGTTGCCCCATGTGTTCGAGCGCTACTGGCGCAGACGTGAAGGCAACCCGAATGGCACCGGCCTTGGGCTCTATATCTCCCAAGGGATCGTCAAGGTTCACGGCGGTGAACTGACGGCCACCAGTGAAGAGGGCGTTGGCAGCGAATTCCGTTTCACGATACCGCGCGCGTCCATGGCGTCGTGAATCGGGTGCGCCCGCTTTAGCGGCAGGGGGTTATTCCTGACTGGAATCCCCCGCATGAAAAACATGAATTTTATTTATGGCCCCTAGCCCTCTACCGTGAGCGTATTCCGTTCACGGTAGAGCCGTCATGACCACGCCCTCTCAATCTCAGCCATCCCTCGTCGAAGAACACTGGAGGCGCAACCTGGCCGTCTGTGTGTTCGGCGCGTTCACCACCATCGTTGCGATGACCTTGCTGCTGCCGTTTCTGCCGCTGTATGTCGAGCACTTGGGCGTCACTGATCAGGCCGCCATCGTGCAGTGGTCAGGGGTGGCGTTTGGCGCGACCTTTCTGTCTGCCGCGCTGACCGCGCCGCTGTGGGGGCGGCTGGGTGATCGTTACGGGCGCAAGCTCATGATGATTCGTGCCAGCCTGGGCATGGCGGTGGCGATGTCGCTGATCGGGCTGGCAGAGAACATTTACCAGTTGGTCGGGCTGCGTTTGCTGGCGGGGTTGCTCGGCGGCTATGCCTCCGGCGCGACCATTCTCGTGGCCACGCAGACGCCCAAGGCGCGCACCGGCTGGGCGCTGGGCATGCTCTCGTCGGGAATCATGGCCGGTAATCTGACCGGACCGTTGATTGGCGGGCTGTTGCCGCCGCTGATCGGCATCCGCAGCACGTTCTTCCTGGCCGGGGGCGTGATCTTTCTGACCTTCCTTGCCACGCTGTTTCTGATGAAGGAGGCACCTCGGCCCAAGCGTCAGACTGGCGTGGCGAAAGCGCCGGCTGTGCGGGCCTGGGACGTCATCGCGGACAGGAAACCGGTGCTGACCATGCTGGTTGTGGCCTGTCTGGTGATGTTTTCGATCATGTCCATCGAGCCGATCATCACCGTGTACCTGACCCAGATGCACAGCGAAAACGTCACGCTGATGGCCGGGCTGGTGATGTCGGCCACTGCACTGGCCAGTGTGTTGTCGGCCTCGCGGATCGGCAAGCTCGCCGACCGCATCGGCCACTGGAAAGTGGTCATCGGCTGTCTGACGGCGGCGGCTGTCTTGCTCATTCCCCAGGCGTTCGTCACCCATGCCTGGCAGCTGGTGCTGCTGCGTTTTCTCATGGGCATCGCCCTGGGTGGCCTGTTGCCGTGCATTGCGGCGATCATCCGCCATTCGGTGCCCGACGCCGTCGCCGGGCGCATGCTCGGCTACTCCACGTCCTGCCAGTACATCGGCCAGGTGCTGGGGCCACTGACCGGGGGATACCTGGGCGGGCATTTCGGCATGCCGGTGGTCTTCATCGTCACCTGCCTGCTGATGGGCGGGTGCGCGGCCGGCATGTTGCTCATGCGGCCGCTGATTTCCGCTGGGAACGGCTTCAGCCGCAAAGAGCGCGGCATTTGACAAAACCATGACATCCCGCACCGGATAATCGCCGCCGGTGGGGCCACGCCCCGGATTCGAGTACCGCCATGCACGGACCTTCATGGACATCAAACACAGCCTTAAACAACGGATTGTCATCGTATTTGCGTTGATGAGCGCGCTGGTCGCCGGGGTATTCGCCGTCGGCATCATCGCCACCGTGCACGTGGTCGAAAAGCGCCTGACGATCATGAGCCTGGGCGGCAATCTGCACCGGCTGCTGGCCGTGGACAGCGTCAACGACTGGCGCCACCGGCCGGAAAAAGACGAGTTGTTCTACGCCGACGAGGGCGTCGGTGACCTCGCCATGAGCGACGACCTCAAGGGCCTGCGCCCGGGATTTCAGGAGTTCTTCCGTGGCAAGAAAGCCTATTACGCCATGGTCTCCGAGGTAAACGGGCGCCACTACGTACTGCTGCGTGATCAGCGCAAATTCGAAAAGCGCGAACGCATTCTGTTCGGTGTGGTGCTGGTCGGTTTCTTTCTCAGCGTGCTGTTGGCGGTGCTGCTGGGTCGGCTGCTCGCGTCCCGGGTGATCACGCCGGTGTCGCGCCTGGCCGGCCAGGTGCGTCATCGCGATCAGTTGCTGGAGATGGCGCCGGTGCTCGCCAGCGACTACGCCAACGATGAAGTCGGTGCGCTGGCCCGCTCATTCGACGAAACCCTGGGCCGGCTGCGCGCCGCATTGAGCCGCGAGAAGCTGTTCACCAGCGACGTCAGCCATGAACTGCGCACGCCGCTCATGGTGCTGGCGACGTCCTGCGAATTGCTGATGGAATACCCGGCGCTGGACGACCGCTCTCGCACGCAGGTAAAGCGCATCGGCAAGGCCACGGCGGGGATGAACCAACTGGTCGAAACCTTCCTGCTGCTGGCGCGCACGGAGGGCAAGAACACGCCTCAGGGTCAGCGTTCTTCGCTGGTGCTGATTGCCGATGAGCTGGTGGACACCTGGCGCACGCCCATCGAAGCCAAAGGTTTGCGCTTCATTTATCAGCGCCACGACGGCGACGGTGAGGTCTACAACGCGCCCTTGCTGCGCTCGGTGATGGGCAATTTGCTGCGCAACGCCTGGCATTACACCGATCAGGGGTTCATTCAGCTGACCCTGCGCAGTGATGGTTTCAGCGTCGAGGACAGCGGCATCGGCATCCCGCTGGAAAAACAGCAGGCCATGTTCCAGCCCTTCGTGCGCGGCGACGAGCAGCGCGGTGAGGGGCTGGGCCTGGGGTTGTCGCTGGTTCAGCGAATCTGCGCCAATCAGCACTGGACCGTGACCCTGACCAGTCGCGATGACGGCGGATGCTGTTTTACCGTATTGCTGAATCTCGATGAGGCCGGGGAAAAACGGGTGTGAGCGCCCTCCGTTTTGCGTTGTAACGGCCGACGCCTTCCCGGCAGTAGGACCGGCTTCAGCCGGGAAGAGGCCAGTGGGTGCAGTCTCAATTTTGCAGCGGGACTGTTGACGCCTTCCCGGCTAAAGCCGTTCCTACAGTCGAGGTCGTAGCCAATCCAGCTCGGTGCACACGACACCGTTCACTCCATTGGTCCGGTGAACCGCACGAGTGCCTGCCGGTGCGCTCCAACACCTGCCTCCCTCAATGGACCTGCAACCATGTGCCCAGACCGCTCATCACTCGTTCGCGGGGCTGCTGACGATCAACCGGCTGACCCTGACGACACGCCTGAATACCCGTTGTCCGCCCCCATCAAGCCCGACGATCCCGAGCGGCGCACCGAGCAGTCCCAGGCCGAGACGGACGGCTGTGCCCCGGAACCCGGATCCGATTCGGTCGAGTGATAAACACCCGTTCGAATGGGTTTGCCGCGATGTCTGTCGGCGAATGCGTGTGAATCTGTCATGAGAATTGATGATTGCCCTTGGAAAGCTTCCTTAAAAACTCAATAATCCGCGATTAGTCGCGGACTTAACTCGCAATATTCACGACGCCAATATGGTGGCGGAGGAAGCAAATTTGAATCAGCTAAAACGCCTTCAGAGCGGAATTGAAGGGCTTGATGAGCTGCTAATGGGCGGTTTCGTTGCCGGATCCTCGTACATCATTCAGGGCCGACCGGGCTCCGGAAAAACCATTCTGGCCAACCAGATCGGTTTCAATCACATCCGCAATGGCGGCCGAGTGCTGTTCGCGACCCTGCTCGCCGAACCCCACGAGCGGCTGTTTCAGTTTCTTTCCACGCTGAGCTTCTTCGACAAGGACCGGGTCGGCGACCAGATCCAGTTCGTGAGCGCGTTCGACACCATGGAAAACGACGGCCTCGATGAAGTCGTCAAGCTGCTGCGCCGGGAGATCGTCCGCCAGAAGTCCACGGTGATGATCCTCGACGGGCTGCTCAATGCCCGCTCCAAAGCCGAATCCACCCTCAACACCAAACGCTTTATCTCCGAATTGCAGGGCCATGCCGCCTTCGCCGGTTGCACGGTGTTCTTCCTGACCAGCTCCCAGCTGGATGACGGTAGCCCCGAACACACCATGGTCGACGGCGTGCTGGAAATGGGTGAAGAACTGGTCGGCAACCGTTCCGTACGCCGCATCAAGGCGCGCAAGACCCGCGGCAGCGGCGCCATCCCCGGCGCCCACGAATGCGAAATCACGGAAAACGGCCTGGTCGTCTACCCGCGCCTCGAAAGCACCATCACCCACTCGGCACTGCGCGACAGCGCAGAATTCAGTGTCGTCCCCAGCGGCATCGACACGCTGGACCCGTTGATTGGCGGTGGTCTGGTGGAATCGTCGGTGACCTTGCTCCTCGGCCCGTCGGGCACTGGCAAGACCACATTCGGCCTCAATTTCCTCGCTCGCTCGACGCCCGACGAGCCCGGGTTGTTGTTTGGCTTCTACGAGTCGCCCCAGCGCCTTCGGGTGAAGGCGGCGGCGCTCGGGCTGGACTTCGAAGCGCTGGAGCGCGCCGGTGCGCTGCACATTGCCTGGAAATCGGCGAGCGCCGAGTTGATCGACAAACTTGCCCTTGACCTGCTGCGGATCGTCGAGCAGCAGGGCATCAAGCGGGTGTTCCTCGACAGCCTCGGTGGCATGGCCCGCGCTTCGGCCGATCAATCGCGGATTCTCGACCTCTTCAGTGCCCTGATGAGCGAGCTTCGCGCCCGTGGCGTCACGGTGGTCTGCAGCTGGGAAATCCGCGGACTGATTGGCGGCAAGATCGACGCCCCGGCCCCGGACATGTCGGGCATTGTCGACAACCTCATGCTGATCCGCTTTGCGCAATCGACAGCGGGGCTGACCCGGCAACTGTCGATCCTCAAAATCCGCGATAACCCCTACGACCCGGCCCTGCTGGACGTCTTGATTGGCGAGCAGGGTCTGACTGTGAAAAAGGCTGCGTTTCATGCCCTCGACGATTCAGGCAATGCAACGGCGTAGAAGTCGTCATCGAGCCGATGATCGCTCGTTCGCGCGGAGGGCTGCATGACCACGATTCTGATTGTCGATGATGAATACCTCATCGCCGACATACTGAGCTTCGCGCTGGAAGACGAAGGCTACCTGACCGTCACCGCCAGCAGCGGATTGAAGGCCCTCGGCATTCTGGAACGCGAGCGCCCGCAGCTGATCATCACCGATTACATGATGCCCGGGATGAACGGCATCGAGTTGGCGGAAGCGGTTCGCATGAATCAGAGCCTGGGGCAGATTCCCATTATTCTGATGAGCGGTGCGCAGTCCCATCTGGGCATCGCCCGGCCCGATCTGTTCAGCAAGGTGTTCGACAAGCCCTTCGAGATCAGCGCGGTGCTCGACGCCGTGCGCGCGCTGCTGGGCACCTAGGACCGGCTTCAGTCGGGAAAAGGCCGGTACCGACGCCATCGATAGTGCGGCGCGGCAGGTGTTGCCGGGAGTGGATGCACGCTCGGGAAAGCAGGGCGGCTATAAGGCCGCCCGGATTGAATCAACGGCCGTCAGCAACCTTGCGTTCGATTTCAGCTGACTTTTTGTTCAGCTCTTCGGCATCCTGTTCCTTTTCCCGAATGGAGGTCGGGGTGATGACTTCGTCCGCCGCGCGGGTGTCGTCGTCCGGGTCGTTGAGGTCACGCTGCACGACATTGACAGGCTTGCCTGCGCTGTCGAGGGTGGGCGCGTCAGGCTGCGTGACGTTGCGTGGGTCGACCGGGGTGTCGTTGCTCATGGATTCATCCTCGCTGTGGGGTATGAAGGTTGGATGTGTGAGCAGTCGGCGAGTTCGGTTTTTTTCGACGGCGCACGAACCTGACCCGCGGCCGATCAACGTTGCTCCACCAGATTGAGAAATCGCCGCGTGCGCTCGTTGTCCGGGTCGACCAGCACCTCGGTCGGCGAGCCATCGGCGACGATGCGCCCGGCCTCCATGAACAGCACGCGGTCGGCGATGTCCTGGGCGAACTTCATTTCGTGGGTCACCAGCAGCATGGTCATCTGCTGCTCGTCGGCGATGGCGCGGATCACCGCCAGCACTTCACCGACCAGCTCCGGGTCGAGCGCGGAGGTGACCTCGTCGAACAGCATCACCTGGGGCCGCATGGCCAGCGCCCGGGCGATCGCGACGCGCTGTTGCTGGCCGCCGGAAAGCTGCGCGGGATAGGCATCGGCCTTGTGGCTCAAACCGACCAGCCCGAGGTATTGATGGGCGCGCTCCAGGGCCTCTTCGCGGCTGAGCTTGAGCACCTGAAGCGGCGCTTCGGTGACGTTCTGCTGCACGGTCAGGTGCGGAAACAGGTTGAACTGTTGAAACACCATGCCCACCCGGTGCACCACCGGTGGCTTTTTCGCGCCGGGCCAGTGCCAGCCGCCGGATTTGGCCGGCACCGGCGCGCCGGCCACCTCAATGCTGCCGTGCTGATAGGCCTCAAGGCCCTTGATCAGGCGCAGCACCGTGGATTTGCCCGAACCGCTAGGGCCGATCAGGGCGACTTTCTGGCCGGCGGGAATGCTCAGGTCCAGGTGGTCGATCACCCGGGTCGCGCCGAAGTTTTTCACCACTTGCTTGAGGATGATCTGCGGCGAAGCGCCGGGCAGAGCGTGTGCGAGATCAGACATGGCTGCGCCTCTCGAAATAGTTGAACAACAGGGAGGTCGGCACGCTGATCGCCAAAAACATCAGCGCCATCACCGTGTAGGGCTCGTTGTAGCGGTAGGTCATGCCGGCGATCTGTTTGGCCGCCTGGAACAGCTCGGGAATGGTGATCACCGCCAGCAGCGGGGTTTCCTTGAACATGCCGATGAGGTAATTGCCGAGCACCGGCAGCATCGGCTTGAGGGCCTGGGGCAGGACGATCCGCCGCCACGTCGTGGCGGTGTCGAAATCCAGTGCCCTGGCCGCTTCCCATTGACTGGCCGGCACGCCTTCGATGGCACCGCGAAAGGCTTCGGCAATGTAGGCCGCGTAGTACAGCCCCAGCCCGATCACTCCGGTGGAAATCGGCGGCAGGGTCAGGCCGGCCAGGGGCAGGGCGAAGAACAGCACGTACAGCTGAACCATCAGCGGCGTGTGCCGAAAGAAGCTCAGGTAGCCGGCGCTCAGTCGTTGCACCAGCGCTTTTTTCGAGCGCTGGGCGATGGCCAGCAGCAGACCGAGCAACACCGCCAGCAGAAAGCCGAGGATCACCACTTGCAGCGTTACCAGCAGCCCCTGAAACAGATCGGGCACGATGGACCAGGCGAAGGCGTAATCGAAGTTCATGGCGCCACCCCGCGACGCCAGTGGGTGACCCGTCGCTCGTAGCGCTTGACCAGCCAACTGAGCGGCCAGGCCATGACGAAATAACACACCAGCACAATGCTCCAGATCAGCGTCTGCTGACCCAGGGTGGTGATCAATTGACCGCCGGAAAAGGTCAGGTCGCTGAGGGTGATCAATGACACCAGTGAGGTGGTCTTCAGCAATTCGACCAGTTGATTGCCCATCGGCGGCAGCATGAACGGCAGCGCCTGGGGCAGGATGATTCGGCGAAACGCGGTGATCGCGTCGAAGTCCAGGGCCTTGATCGCGTCGCGCTGGCCCCGGGCGACGTTGCTCAGGGCGGAGCGGACGATTTCCGAACCGTAGGCCGAGAAGGTCAGGCCCAGGCCGAGAATGCCGGTGGTCATCGGGGCCAGGGTGATGCCAAACAGCGGCAGGATGAAGAACAGGTAAAACAGCAGCACCAGGGCGGATATGCCACGCAGGATTTCGACGTAGACCGTCGCGATCCAGCGCAACGCGCGCCACGGCGACAGGCGCATCAGCGCGATGACAAACGACATCACCACCACGACGACTTGGGCGAAGAAGGTGATTTCAAGGGTGACCAGTGCGCCGTTGGCCAGTTGGCGGGCAATGAAGCGCGCGGTGTCCAGGGTGGAAGCATCAAAAAGCATGGGCCGTACTCGTATGGGCTGGGGCCGTTATGTTGCGGGGTGAAAAATCAACTTTGCGGTGTGCCTGTCGACGCCTTCCCGGCTAAAGCCGGTCCTACTGAATGCACGCGGTCTGTAGGACCGGCTTCAGCCGGGAAGAGGCCCGTGCAGGCGCCATCAATTTTGCGGTGTGCTCACCGACGCCTTCCCGGCTGAAGCCGGTCCCACTGAATGCACGCGATCCCGCTGTAGGACCGGCTTCAGCCGGGAAGAGGCCCGTGCAGGCGCCCTCCATTTTGCAGTGTGCCCACCGACGCCTTCCCGGCTGAAGCCGGTCCTACAATGGCATCGGCATCGGCATCGGCATCAGGTCGGCATCAGCGGTTGCAGCGTTGCTCGGCCGTCACGTCTGCGGGTGGCAGTTCGTTTTCGGTGTAGCCGTATTTCTGCAGGATTTTCAGCAGGTCGCCGGACGCGCGCAGTTTCGCCAGTTGCTCATTGAACGCCTGGGCGAACGCCGGATCGTTTTTCGGCAGGCCGTAGGCGTGGTAATTCCAGGTCGGTTTGCCGTCGGCATCCGGGATCTGCTCGAACGGCAGCGCCCGTTCAACCGGCGTGCCTTCGGCTTTTTTGAGCAGGCCGATGATCTCGGCATCCGGAAAGTACACCACGTCGACGCGATCGGCCTGCAGCGCGGCGAGGGCTTCGGTGTCCTTGTCGAAGAGCACAACGTTGCCATTGCTGATGCCGCTGTCCTTGGCTTCCTGCACCTGATTGCTGCCGGGCTGGGTCGCCAGCCGCGCCTTGCCGTTGGCTGCGACGTCCTTGAGGCTGTGAAGCTTCAGCGGGTTGCCGGCCTTGACCAGAAACGCGCCGCCGGAACGGGTGACCGGGTTGGAATAGCCAATCACTTTGCAGCGCGCCGGATTGATGAACAGGCCGGCACCGATCAGATCGAAACGACCTGCCGCAAGACCCGGCACCAGCGAGCCGAACTCGGTGATCGGCAGTTCAACCTTGCTGATGCCCAGGGGCTCCAGAATGGCCCGGAGGATTTCGACGTTGGCGCCGACGATTTTCCCGTCAGTGCCCACGTACGCATAGGGTTGCTCATTGGCGATGCCGGCGGTCAGGCCCTGACTGCGGCCCTTTTCCAGCAGGCCGGCGACGGCGGAGAACGAAAACACGGCATTCAGCAGCAGGGCGGAGCCGAGTACGGCAGACAGCGACAGCGGTTTTAAGCCTTTCATCAAGTGCGCTCAAGAGTGGGAATGAAGGGTCAGCTGCAGCGGTTGGCAACGCCAGGTGCTCCATTCATGGCGTCCAGATGTCCACGTCCTTGGCATCCACAGCAGTGGGCAATAGCCCGGCCTTGAAAAAGGCATCGGCGATCTTCTGTTGTTCGCCCAGTTGGTCGGCCTTCACCGGCTCGACCTGATAACTGCGATGGGCGTTGGCGGCCTCGACGGTTTCCACGTCCAGATTGCCCCATAGCGGGCCGAGCACTTGCGCGGCTTCCCGGGGGTGGCCTTTGATCCAGCCGCCGGCCTGTTGCAGCTGTTCGTAAACCCGCTTCAGCACCTCGGGATGCGCCTTGGCGTAGGGCGTGCTGGTCAGGTAGTAGCGCTTGTAACTGGCCAGGCCGACGCCGTCAGTCAGCGTGCGCGTCTGCAACTGGCGCTGCACGCCGGTGAGGAAGGGTTCCCACGTCACCCAGGCGTCGACCTTGCCATTCTCGAACGCTGCCCGGCCGTCTGCCGGGGACAGGTACGCCGGCTGGATATCGGAGAACGAAAGGCCGGCCTTGCTCAGCGCGGCTATCAACAGGTAATGGGTGCCAGCCGCCTTGGTCACGGCGATCTTCTTGCCTCTCAAATCCGACAACTGGCGGATCGCCGAATCATTGCCCACAACGATGGCCTGGGCGGCGGGCGAGGGCGACTCTTCAGCAAAATAGGTGAGCTTGGCCTTCGCGGCCTGGGCGAAGATCGGCACGGTATCGGCGACGTCCGCGCTGATGTCGACATTGCCGACGTTCAAGGCTTCAAGCAGGGGCAGACCGCTGGGGAACTCGTGCCAGGTGATGTCAATGTTGTCTTTCCCCAGTGCCTCTTCGAGGGTGCCCTGGGTCTTGAGCAGGGTGATCAGGGTGGAGGATTTCTGGTAGCCGATGCGCACCGTTTCTCGAGCACTCGCCGACAGCGCGAAACCGCTCGCCATCGCAGCGACCAGGCCGGTCAGCAATGCGTTTCGAATGAAAGTGCCAGCGATGGTACGAAGAATGGGCATGGCGAACTCGTGGCGAGTGAGGCGCGAAAGGGCGCAAGCCACGAATCATAATGTTCTAAAAAGAAATGGCTAAATATCGTTTGGTTATTAGTTTATGCACGGATGAGCGTCGGAAAATGCGCCTCGGCGATGACCGAGATGTTCGAGGGACCGCTCTGGCACGCGGCCCCCCGTCAAAGTAAACCCAATCAGGCGGTAGTGGCCTTGTCCCGCACCGGCAGTGTCCAGTTTGGGCGAATGAAATGGCAGGTGTAGCCGTTGGGGATGCGCTCCAGGTAATCCTGATGCTCGGGTTCGGCTTCCCAGAACGGTCCGGCCGGGGCAATTTCGGTGACGACTTTGCCCGGCCACAGGCCCGAGGCATCGACATCGGCCACGGTGTCCAGGGCCACGGCTTTCTGCTGTTCGTTGAGGTAGAAAATCGCCGAGCGATAGCTCACGCCCCGGTCATTGCCCTGGCGGTTCGGGGTCGACGGGTCATGAATCTGGAAGAAGAATTCCAGGATTTTGCGGTAGGAAATCTGCTCGGGGTCGAAGACGATTTCGATGGCTTCGGCGTGGGTGCCGTGGTTGCGATAAGTGGCGTTGTCAACGTCGCCACCGGAGTAGCCGACGCGGGTCGAGACGACGCCGGGGTAGCGGCGCAGCAAGTCCTGCATGCCCCAGAAGCAGCCTCCGGCAAGCAGCGCGGTTTCGGTGTGGGTGGTCATGGGCAAGTCCTTCCAGCGATTGAACGGTGTGTGTTTCAGACAAGCAGCGCAGTGTGCGTGTCTGCGAGCTTGTTTGCGAGTGTGCGGCGCAATGGCCGCCCTTGAAGATCAGATGACTGACGCGCGCACTCGTTCAGTCGCCGCCGAACTGCTGACGGTATTGTCCGGGCGTCACGCCAATGCGCTCGCTGAACGCCTTGCGCATGTGCCGCGCGCTGCCAAAGCCGCAGCGACTGGCCACGACCTTGAGGGGCAGGTCGCTGCCTTCGAGCAGTTTGCGTGAATGGTCGATGCGCGCGTTGAGCAGAAATTGCATGGGCGTCAGGCTGACTTCGCGCTGGAACGCCCGGGCGAAATTGCGCGGGCTCATCGCCGCCAGATCGGCCATGCGCTGCACGGTGTAGGGCTCATCTATGTGGTCCACGACGTAGGCCTGCACCCGGGCGATCGCGCTGTCATCCCGGGGCACCGCCGCCAGCAACGGGCCGTAGGGCGTTTGTCCGCCCTGACGCTTCATCACTACCAAAAGCACTTTGGCGACTTCCAGCGCGATGTCTTTGCCGTGGTCTTCGGCGACGATGGCCAGGGCCATGTCGATCCCCGCTGTAATGCCGCCGGAAGTGATCAGGTTGCGGTCGACCACGTAGATCTGCTCGGTTTCGACCCGGGAGGCGGGAAAGCGCCGAGCCAACCGCTCGACGTAGTTCCAGTGAGTGGTGCAGCGGTAACCGTCGAGCAGGCCGGCGTCACCCAACAGAAACGCGCCGGTGCAGATCGCCCCGAAACGCCGGGCGCTCTGGGCGGCGGTAGGCAACCAGGCGTCGAGTTGCGGATGGCTGACGCCGTACGCGCCCGGTCCGCCGGGGACCAGCAGCAGGTCGATGTCGGCTGGGAGATCGTCCAGCGCCAGGTCTGCCTGAACCTTGAGCCCACAGGAGCTGCGGATGAGCAGCGGGGGTTCGGCCACGGTGATCAGTCGGTATTGCTTCTCCGGCGCCAGCAGTCGATTGGAAATCGAAAAAACGTCCATGGGGCCGGTCACGTCGAGCATGAGCACGTCGTTGAACAGCACCACCGCCACTGTTTTCTGCTTTGGAATGTCGCGCATGCCTTGATCGCCTTTCTGTTACCGCCACTGCCAGCGCAGGGGGCACGAGCCTGAATCCAGGCGGCATTCTAGGGGATTGCGCGAACGAATGTGAATGATTGGCGTTTGGACACAATCGTGGGTGTGCGGCGTGGTTGGCGCGCCCGATTGAACCCTGTTTCATGAGGCGTCGATGGGGGATGGCTAGAGGACGGGCAGCCTTTCAGTAACAGCACGTCGGCAGCTGAACGCGGATGCGCGCGCCACCGCTGGCCGAGGCCTGTGCCCAGATGCGGCCTTGATGGGCGTCCACCACCGCGCGACAGATCGCCAGCCCGACGCCGAGGCCGCTGCTCTTGGTGGTATAGAACGCGCCGAAGATCTGTTCGCGGCGGTCTGCGGGGATGCCCGGACCGTTGTCTTCGACGCACACCTCAACGCCGTCATTGAGGGTGAACGAATTGATGCGCAGGACAGCGGCGGCGCGGTTACCGGCCATGGCTTCCACGGCATTGGTGATGAGGTTGACCAGCAATTGCTGCAACTGCACGGCGTCGGCGACGATGGATTGGTCGACGAACAAACCGGTTTCGAGCCGCACCCGCTGGGCGGTAAGCGCAGGCTGGGTGAGGCGTATGGCTTCGCGAATGACGTCGTCAATCTTCAGGATCTGCAGCTGCAAAGGCGCCTGACGGGCCAGCGCTCCCAGGGCCTTGACGATGTTGGCAGCGCGTTCGCAGCCGGCGCGGATGTCCTTCAGACCGGCAATGGCTTCTTCGATCTCTGGCACGTCGCGCTGCAGCCAGCGCAGGCTGGCAGCGGCATTGGCGGCGATGCCCAGCAGAGGCTGGCAGATTTCATGGGCGATGGAGGCGCTGAACTCGGCCATCTTGCGGGTGTGAAGGCTCTGGGCGTAATCGCTTTGCGCGGCGGCGTCCTGATGGCAGACGGGAGTGATGCGCGCGGCCGGGTGCGCAAGGGGCTGCAGAGAAGGGTGCCGAATCGCCTCCGGCCAGTGTTGTTCCGCTGGCGGCGGGAAGCGGTCATAAAGAGGAGATTGATGTTCGTCCAGCATCGTAGCCCCCGGCGGTTCGAAGTCCTGTGCTTCGTCGCGCTTGAGTATACGCAGCGTGTCCGGCTTGAAACGGCGGCGAAGGCGCTTTGGCAGGAACGGGCACCCTGATGTCTGTCAGGGTCCCCACAGCAACCGCCCAATGGGACCGCGCGCACATGGAGAGACTGGCTTTAGCCGGGAACGCATCAGATGTTGCAACGCAAAATTGATGGTGTACACACTGGCCTCTTCCCGGCTGAAGCCGGTCCCACTGAATGACCGTGAGCCGATGGTGGGACTGCGATTACCTTGTAGGACTGGCTTTAGCCGGGAAGGCGTCATGCGTCAAACCGCTAGCAGAACGCCGCGCGCAAGCGTTGCCGGGTGGGCCGGGTAGGGCAGGCCCAGCCGTTCGCGCAGGGTCTTGCCGGTCGGCCCATCGGCGGTCACCAGGCCGCGGCGTTTGAGCTCCGGCAGGATCAGCGCAATGAAATCGTCCAGTCCTTCGGGGTAGGTCGGCGGCAGGATGTTGAAGCCGTCGGCACCGTACCCTTCAAACCACGCTTGCAGTTGATCGACCACTTCTTCGGGTGAGCCGACCAGGGTCCAGTGACCCCGTGCGCCGGCCAGCCGCAGGTACAACTCGCGGATGCTCAGCCCCTCGGCGGCTAATTGCAGAATCAATTGCTGGCGGCTTTTCGAGGCATTGGTGGCAGGCAGGTCCTGGGGCAGCGGCCCGTCCAGCGGCAGGTGCGAGAGGTCGACGCCGCCGAGCAGCCCGGACAGCAAACTCAGGCCGACTTCCGGGTGCACCAGATTCTGCAGGCGCTGATGTTTGGCGTGGGCTTCGGCGGAGGTCGGCGCGGTGAAGATCGTCACCCCGGGCAGAATCTTGATGTGCTCGGGTTTGCGCCCCAGCACCGCCGCGCGGGATTTGATATCGCTGTAGAAAGCCTGGGCGTCGTCGAGATTCTGGTGCGCGGCGAAGATCGCTTCAGCGGTCGCGGCCGCCAGCGCACGCCCATCCTCGGAAGCACCCGCCTGCACCAGCACCGGTTTGCCCTGGGGCGAGCGCAGCACGTTCAGCGGCCCGCGCACATGGAAGTGCTCGCCCCGGTGGTCGGCCCGGTGCAGCTTGCTGCGGTCCAGAAACACGCCGCTGTCCTTGTCCAGCAGCAGCGTGTCGTCCTCCCAGCTGTCCCACAACTTGTCGACCACCTCATGAAATTCACGCGCCCGGCTGTAGCGGTCGGCGTGCGCCGCTTGCTCGCCCTGATGCCCGCCGCCGAAATTCTTCGCCGCGTCGGGGTCGCTGCTGGTGACCAGGTTCCAGCCCACGCGACCGCCGCTGATCTGGTCCAGCGAGGCGAACTGTCGCGCCAGGTTGTACGGCTCGCTGTAACTGGTGCTGGCCGTGGCAATCAGACCGATGCGCGAGGTCACGGTTGCCAGGGCCGACAACAGCGTCAGCGGCTCGAAGCTCAGGCTCGGCGCGATGACCCGGTCGAACGTCGGCGCATCGATGCCCCGCACGGAAACACTGTCCGCGAGGAACAGCGTCTCGAACCCGGCCGCCTCGGCCTTGCGCGCCAGATTGACGAAGTGCTCTAGCCGAATGCCCGCGTCGGCCTCGGAACCGCTGTCGCGCCACGCGGCGATGTGATGCCCGGTGGCCCGCAGGAACAGGCCGAGCTTGAGGGTTTCAGTGCGTTGGGTCATGGGGAGGCTCCTGGATCGGATCGGAACGGGCGAGGTCCGCGGCACGGCTTGTTGTGCGTAAAGCCCGAAAGCGCGGAGTGCTGTGGAGATAGCAAGGCGTGTGCCCACGTTGCTGGGTCGACCAGACCGCGACGCGGCATCGGCAAAAAAAGCCAGCCATGGCAATGCCTTGGGTAAGCGCGGTGCCAGCCTGTGCTTCGGACCTCCAATCATCGAAGCCGCTGACACTGTTGTCCCAGCAACAGCACTCCACCACTTGCCATGGAAAACAAACAGTTACGCCCCTTAACGACCCTCGATCGCGCTGAATCCCGGGACCTTCCGGCGTGGCATAAAGCCTGCAATGAACCACAAACGAACCCGCGTCGACCCACCCATGGCGTCGCGTTTTACCCGTCATTGGCAGGAGTTAATGTGTCTACCGCCCGATCAACGATCCCTCACAACCTTTCAGCCCCGGGACCGGCCGGTATCGATCCACCCGTCGATGGCGACAACCTCACCAACCAGGGCCAGGGTTGATATGGCGTTCGATGTTGAATTTGCCGTGTCCACGCTGCCCGCGTTCGTCAGCGCCGTCGGGGTCACGTTGCAAGTGGGCTTCATCGCCATCGGTACCTCGCTGTGCGTGGCGCTGATCAATGCCGCGATCACCGCGTTCTGCGTGCCGATCCTGCGTCCGCTGGTGCGCGTCTATGTGGAGCTGGCGCGCAACACGCCGTTGCTGATCCAGCTGTTTTTCATCTACTTCGCGCTGCCCACGCTGGGCATCCGCCTCTCCGGGTTTGCCTCGGCGGTCATTGCCATGACCTTCATGGGCGGCGCGTACTTGACCGAGATCCTGCGCGCGGGCATCGACGCGGTGCCCAAATCGCAGATCGAATCGGGGCTGTCCATCGGCCTGTCGCGCTGGCAGTTGCTGCGCCACGTCATCCTGCCCCAGGCCGGGATTCTCAGCCTGCCGGCACTGTTCGCCAACTTCATCTTTCTGCTCAAGGAAACCACCGTGGTCTCGGCGGTGGCGGTGCCGGAAATTCTCTACACCACCAAAAGCTACATCGCGCTGTACTACAAAACCTACGAAATGCTCGCGGTCATGACCGGCCTGTGCGTGCTGCTGTTCGTGCCGCTGTCGCTGCTGCTGCGCCTGATTGAAAGGAGGCTCCAGCATGGCCAGTTCGGGTCTTGAATTGCTGTGGATTTCGGCGCCGCAACTGGCCCAGGGCATCGGTCGCACGCTGGGTATTTCGCTGTTGGCGATCATCTTCAGCAGCGTCGGCGGGCTGACCTATGGCGTGCTGCGCAACCTCGGCGTGCGCTGGGTCGACGGGGTGCTGCTGATCTACCTGGAGCTGTTCCGGGCGATCCCGGTGCTGGTCTGGCTGTACCTGTTCTTTTTCGGTTTGCCGATTTTTCTCGGCTGGAGCATCCCCGGTTTCTGGTGCGCGGTGCTGGTGCTGTCGCTGTGGGGCGCCAGTGAAACCGGCGAAGTGGTGCGCGGGGCGCTGCGCTCGATTCCGAAAGGGCAACGGGAAGCGGGGCTCGCGATTGGCCTCGGCCAGCTGCAACTCTACGGCCGCGTGCTGCTGCCCCAGGCGTTGCGGCGTATGACGCCGCCGCTGATCAATGTCTTCACCCGGCTGATCAAAACCAGCTCCCTGGCGGTGCTGATCGGCGTCGTCGACGTGATCAAGATCGGCCAGCAAATCATCGAGCGGACCTATGAGTCGGTGCTGATCTACGGCTTCCTGTTCGTGTTTTTCTTTCTTGCCTGTTATCCGCTCTCGGCCGCTTCGCGGGTGCTCGAGCGGCGTTGGAATCATTCATGAGCCCATTGATAGAACTGACCCGCTTCAGCAAAAAATTCGGTTCGGTGCCGGTGTTGCAAGACGTTGACCTGAGCATTCGTGAAGGCGAAGTGGTGGTGATTCTCGGCCCCAGCGGCTGCGGCAAAAGCACCTTGCTGCGCTGCCTCAACGGCCTCGAACTCGGCCATGCCGGGCAGTACCGCTTTGCCGGTCAGGACCTGCCGGCCAACACCGATTGGCGCCAGGTGCGGCAACAGATCGGCATGGTATTTCAGAGCTACCACCTGTTCCCGCACATGACCGTGCTGGAGAACATTGTGCTCGGGCCGTTGAGCGTGCAGAAGCGCACACGCGTCGACGCGCAGCGACAGGCCGAGACGCTGCTGACCCGCGTGGGCCTGCTGGACAAACGCGACGCCTATCCGCGCGAGCTTTCCGGTGGTCAGCAGCAACGCATCGCCATCGTCCGCGCGCTGTGCATGAACCCCAGGGTCATGCTGTTCGACGAAGTCACCGCGGCGCTTGATCCGGAGATGGTCAAGGAGGTGCTGGAAGTCATCCTGGACCTGGCCCGCAGCGGCATGACCCTGTTGATCGTCACCCACGAAATGGCCTTTGCCCGCGCGGTGGCCGATCGAATCCTGTTCATGGACGGCGGCCGTATCGCCGAACAGAGCGACCCCGAATCCTTCTTCAGCGCTCCGCAGACCGCACGCGCGCAGCAGTTCCTGGAGAAATTTTCGTACGTAGAAAACATGCCAAAAAGGAAAGCATCGTGACCCTTAAATCTGCCCTCGTACTGCCACTGCTCGCCCTCGGATTGCTGGTCGGCTCGGCTGCCGCCCATGCCGCCGGGTCATTGGAAAAAATCAAGGCGCGCGACACGTTGATTGTCGGCGTTTTCAGCGACAAACCGCCGTTCGGGTTCGTTAACGAACAGGGCGACTACGTCGGCTTCGACACCGATCTCGGTCGGCGCTTTGCCAAGGACTTGCTCGGCGACGAGAAGAAGATCGAGTTCGTGGTGGTCGAGCCCGCCAGCCGCATTCCGTTTCTGCAGAGCGACAAGGTTGACCTGATCCTCGCCAACATGACCGTGACGCCGGAACGGGCGCAAGTGGTCGATTTCACCCACCCCAACCTGCGCGTCGCCGTGCAGGCCCTGGTGCCCGACAGCAGCCCGGTGAAGACGCTGGATGATCTGGCGAGCAAAACCGTCATCGTCACCACCGGCACCACGGCGGATATCTGGCTGACCAAGAACCACCCGGACTGGAAGCTGCTCAAGTTCGAGAAGAATTCCGAGTCGCTGCAGGCGCTGGCCAACGGCCGAGGCGATGCCTACGCCCAGGACAACCTGGTGCTGTTCAGCTGGGCCAAGCAGAACCCCGGCTACCGCGTGCTCGCACAGAAACTCGGTGAAGAAGCGCCGATCGCCCCGGCGGTGAAGAAGGGCAACACTGAACTGCGCGACTGGGTGAACACCGAACTGGCCAGCCTCGGTCAGCAGAAGTATCTGCTCTCGCTGTACAACCAGTACGTGCGCGATCAACTGGCGGCGGACACCGATCCGTCGGCGGTGATCGTTGAAGGCGGGGCGTGGAAGCCTTGATTGATCGAGCTTGTGGCTGGTAGCCGGGAAGCGGCGATTTCGAACACCCTGGGTTTAGCGGTGTGATATCCGACGCTTTCCCGGCTAAAGCCGGTCCCACTAGGGTATGCGGTGCCACTGAATGGGCGCGGTGTTCCAGCGGGACCGGCTTCAGCCGGGAAGGGGCCGGTAAGAGCACCCTCGATTTTGCGGTGATCAGGCAGCCTGTCTCAGACGCTGCCCTCGCTTTCGATCACCAGAATCCGCGCTTCACCCAACGGGTGGGCGACGTGGGCCGTGCCGATGGAGGCGTAGAAAATATCCCCCGTTTGCAGCACGGTTCTTTGCTCGACGCCGTCCTGCTTGAAGCGCATCTCCACTTGCCCGTCCAGCACCACAAAAACCTCCTGACCGTCATTCACGTGCCATTTGTAGGGCTGATCCGTCCAGTGCAGTCGCGTGGTGATGCCGTTCATGTTGGCGATGTCCAATGCGGCCCATGGGCGGTCACCGGTGAAGTCCTTGCTGCGGATGATGTTCATGGAGTGCCTGTTCAGGATGTGGGGTGTTGACCAATGAGCCCACTGGCATTGCCGAGGGTCGACCAACGTTCGATGCGCGGAATCATAAGCGCGGGACGACCGACTGCAACGGGTCGTCTGGGTAGATGAGCTCAAAAGCGCAAGATTCTGTAAGTGGCGTTGTCTGCGGCCGATGTCCGGAATCATTGCGGATCTGACATTGCCGGGTCTGCACATGCGGCTTAGACTCCCGGCCATCCACTAGACGACTGGTCTACGCAGTACGATCTAGCCAACACTTTCAACGACTTGAACGGAGTATCGCCCATGTCCACTCAACCCTTGCTCACCCACGTCAACCTCGGACGGCACGTGCTGAAAAACCGCATTGCCTTCCCGCCGTTGACCCGGCAGAGAAGCCTGCAGCCGGGCGATATCGCTTCGGACCTGATGGCGAGCTACTACCAGCAACGGGCATCCGCCGGTTTCATGATCACCGAAGGCACCCAGATCGAGCCGCGCGGCCAAGGCTATGCATGGACCCCGGGCATCTACAGCGCCGAGCAGGTCGAAGGCTGGCGCAAAGTGACCGATGCGGTGCACGCAGAAGAGGGCGTGATTTTCGCCCAGCTCTGGCACGTCGGCCGTGTGTCCCATCACGCGTTGCAGCCTAACGGCGAAGCGCCGGTTGCCCCCTCGGCGATCCCGGCGGCCAACGCCAAGGCGTTCATCGAAACGGCGCCGGGCGCAGGGCAACTGGTCGTGCCGCCAACGCCTCGCGCGCTGACCGTCGAGGAAATCCGCGAGCTGGTCACGCTGTATGCCCAGGCGGCTAAGAATGCGATCGAAGCGGGTTTTGATGGCGTGGAAATTCACGCGGCGAACGGTTATCTGGTCAACCAGTTCATCTCCGAGCACGCCAACCACCGCGATGACGAATACGGCGGCTCGCTGGAAAACCGCCTGCGCTTCCTGCGCGAGATCGTGACTGCCGTTGCCGAAGCCGTGGGTGCGGACCGCCTGGGCGTGCGCTTCTCGCCGCTGTTTGCCAGCACCGACGAAGAGCGCGTCTACATCGGCCTGGTGGAAAGCGACCCGCACCACACCTACGTCGAAGCCACCAAGGTCCTGGAAAACGCAGGCGTCGCCTACGTCTCCATCGCCGAAGCCGACTGGGACAACGCCCCCGAACTGCCGGACACCTTCCGCAAAGCCATCCGCGAAGCCTTCACCGGCCGCATCATCTACGCCGGCCGCTACACCGCCGAACGCGGCAACCGCCTGATCGACGCCGGCCTGGCCGACCTCATCGCCTTCGGCCGCCCCTTCATCGCCAACCCCGACCTGCCGGCGCGCATCGCCAACGGCTGGCCCCTCAACCCCGTCAATCCGGCCACGTTGTATGGCGGGACGGAAGAGGGGTATATCGACTACCCGGTTTATAACGCGGGTGAGTGAAGGCAGGGTGGTTAGCCGATTGGGGTGACGCGGAGCGTCGGAGGATGCATTCCCACGCGCAGCGTGGGAACGATCAGCGCGTCGAGTCTGGAGCCGGTTTCAACGGCCAAGATTAGTGGCGCATGAACTGGCCTCTTCCCGGCTAAAGCCGGTCCCACTAAAAGCTGCGCGTGGCGCCATCAAAATTGATGGCGCCAGCACTGGCGTCTTCCCGGCTAAAGCCAGTCCTACCAAGAACGCGTTTGCTCTGCTTTTGATCTTTATACACCGAAGGTTCAGTCACCGCGAAACGCGACTTGGGTGCAGGCTGAACGCAGGTCTCGCGCAGTGGGCCGAGCGGCATGGATGCCGCGAGAGCGCCGTCAGGACATGGATGTCCGTTCGGCGCGGGCCCACGGAGCGGGACCGGAGTGAAGGAACCCTGACGAAGGAAGGGCCCAACCAGGAGCACAAAGCCCTTGGTTACTTGGGGCTTTATCAAGTAACTCGCCGAAGGCGAAATGTCTGCCGTTAGGCAGACGCTCTTGATTTGGCTATTCCCGAGTAGCGATCTCATCGAGATGGTTGAGCAGCGCCAGCGGATCCTCATACACCCGCAACGCCCCGGCCCGCTCCAGCTCACTCACATCGTAGCCACCCGAAAGCAACCCAATCCCCGTCGCCTTGCACCGCCGCGCCGCCAGCATGTCCCAGATCGCATCACCGATCACCAGACAATCCTCAATCTTCGCGTCGATCTTCTTCGCAGCCGTCACAAACAAATCCGGGTCCGGCTTGCCGTTCTTCACATCATCGCGCGTGATCAGATTGATCTTCTTCGGGTCCAGCCCCAACGCCTTCAAATTGATCTCCGCCGTCGACATCTCCCCACTGGTCGCGATGCACCAGGGAAAGCCCTCATCGTCCAGCGTCTTCAGCAAATCAACAGCGCCAGGCAAAGCAATGATCTGATCCTGAGTTCTCTCATACGCCTCGGCGTGCCTTTTACTCAACCGCTCGGCCTGCGCCTCGGTGATTTCCATCCCGGTTTCCCGGGACAGCATCTTCAGCATCAAACCGCCGCTCATGCCGATCTTGCGGTGGATTCGCCACATCGCCAGAGGAATGTTTTCCGAATCGAGGGCTTCTTTCCACGCCGTGACGTTCTGATAAACGCTGTCGGTCAGGGTGCCGTCGAGGTCGAAAAGAAAGGAAGTATTGGATCGCATGGTGTGGCTCCGTTGGTAAACATGTCATCCGCTGACAATGGCTAAAAATAAAAGGGACGCGCCAGGCGCTCAGGCAAGCCGCATAAAGCTGCTCAGGACAACCCGAGTGTCAGCCGTTTCAACCGCGACTCCACGACGGCGTCGTAGAACTCGGAAAGCTGCTCGGCCTGCTGCGCGTCGATTCCCCCGCAGCAACGCAAACCGAGCACGAAGCCATTGGCCTGAGCGCCGCTCTTGACCACATCGATGGTCGAGCCAGAGGCGCGTATGTCGGCCAGGATCATTTCGCTTTGCGGTCGTAGCACGGGGGGCAAGTGATCAAGGATGTCGGTCATGGGGAGGCTGCCTTTCAGTTCTCTGTCCGCCTGTCAGTGCCTGCACAGAAGCGGGTGAATGCTCATGCAAGACCTGACCGGGAGAGGGACGCAGCGGTTCCGACGAATTTGCCGAAATGGCCGCGAACGGCAGGGGATACCGTCGCGGCCATCTGTTTGGATAAGTTGCTATCAATCTATACGCGGGTGCTGCTGAACCAGGCTCTCGCGTTTGGCTTGCAACTCGGCAATCTGCGTGTCGATGTCTTCGATCTTCTGTTCGATGTTGTCGTGGTGCTCCTGCAGCAGCTCACGGGCTTCGTTGAGGTCCGATGCCGCCGGCGCTGCGCCACGCAAAGGCTTGTTCGCGGTTTCCTTCATGGTCAGGCCGGTGATCAGGCCCACCACCGCGACGACCATCAGGTAGTACGCCGGCATGTACAGGTCCTGGGTGGTTTCAACCAGCCAGGCGACCACGGTCGGGGTGAGGCCCGCGATCAGCACCGACACGTTAAAGGCACTGGCCAGCGCGCTGTAACGGATGTGGGTGGGAAACATCGCCGGCAGCGTCGAGGCCATCACCCCGATGAAGAAGTTGAGGATCACCGCGATCATCAGCAAGCCGGCGAAGATCAGACCCAACTGGCCGCTGTTGATCAGTTTGAACGCCGGAATCGATAGCACCAGCAGAGCGATGCTGCCGGCAATGATGAAGGGCCGACGGCCGATCTTGTCGCTGAGGAAACCAATCAGCGGCTGCACGAACAGCATGCCGACCATGATCGCGACGATGATCAGTACGCCGCGGTTCTCGCTGTAATGCAGGTTGTGCGAGAGGTAACTCGGCATGTACGTCAGCAGCATGTAATACGTGACGTTGGTGGCCGCGACCACGCCGATGCAGGTCAGCAGGCTGCGCCAGTGCTTGGTCGCGACTTCCTTGAACGACACTTTCGGGCCGTGGGCCAGGCCTTCGCGGTCGCCTTGTTCGAGTTTTTCCACGTGCTGCTGGAACGCCGGGGTTTCTTCCAGGGCGTTACGCAAGTAGAGGCCGATCATGCCCAGGGGCAGGGCGAGGAAGAACGGCAGGCGCCAGCCCCATTCGAGAAATTTCTCCTCGCCGACGACGGAAGAGATCAGCACCACGACGCCGGCACCGAGTACGAAGCCGGCGATCGAGCCGAAATCCAGCCAGCTGCCGAGGAACCCGCGTTTGCGGTCCGGCGCGTATTCAGCCACGAAGATCGAAGCGCCGGTGTATTCGCCCCCGACCGAGAAACCCTGGGCCATCTTCGCCAACAGAAGCAGGATCGGCGCCCAGATGCCAATCGTTTCATACGAGGGGATCAGCCCGATGGCGAAGGTGCTGAGGGACATGATGACGATGGTCGCGGCGAGGACTTTCTGTCGCCCGTATTTGTCGCCGATGGCGCCGAAGAACACGCCGCCGATGGGGCGAATCAGGAAGGGCACGGAAAAGGTCGCGAGGGCCGCGATCATCTGCACGCTGGGGTCGGCGCCGGGGAAGAAGATCTTGCCCAGTGCGTACGCCACGAAGCCGTAGACGCCGAAGTCGAACCATTCCATTGCGTTGCCCAGGGCGGCGGCGGTGATGGCCTTCCGCATCTTGGCATCGTCGACAATAGTGATGTCTTGCAACCCGATCGGGTTGACGGTTTTCTTGCGTGATCTCATAAAAGTCCCGGCAGGTAGAGGTGTGACATTGCGGCGATCGGCATCCCGACCAACGGCAGTCCATGCACTCCGTGGAGAATGTGTGCTGTCGTAGTAGTGGCAGACCGATCTGCATCTGATAGGCGCAGAGGGTAAATAATTCATTAACTGGCCTGGATTTACCGAATTATCCGCAAATGAATGGTATTGAGTGCGACGGAGGTCGTTGCATGATCCAAATAGGTTGGATCCAATAACCTGAGTGCATTACCACTAGTCGGGTGGTAGTTAAACTCTATTGTCAGAGTGATGGCGCAATGACATATTCGCTCCCGTCATCCATCCTCACACACGGAAAACCAGATGCGCCCCTTCAAGTCACTTGTTGCAGCCTCAGTGCTGATCAGCGGGTGCAACGGAATGCCCACCGCTTTTACCCAGGATCCTGTCTTTGACCAAGCCTTCGTCGTCCACTCCGGTGCGCCGTTGCCCTATCTGTTGATGGGCACCGCGATCCAGTGGAATGAAGATTATGCGGTGACCGTCAAACACATCCCTTACATCTCGGGCGCGGTGTTTCAGGGGCAGGGCGACGTGCAGTTCTTCAAGCACAAGGCCGATTCCGTTCCGATGTGGCGTTCATACCAGCCGGGTGAAGAGCTCACCTCCGTGGGCTACAACTCCGCTTACATGTCGGTGAAAGGCACAGGCCATGCGCTGCCGGCGATGGTTCGCCTGGACGCAAAAGAAGGCAACGTGATGTACGGCACCCATGATGGCCCGGTGGCCAAGGGCATGTCGGGCGGTCCGGTATTCGCCGCAGATGGCAAGGTGGTGGGGATCACCGTGGCGTTGCTGACCTCCAGCGACCTGGCCAAGATCAAGCGTCCAGACCTGGCCAACCAGCCACGGATCAGCATCTTCATGCCGTACAACGAAATCAACCGCGAGTGGACCCGTTACATGGCGCAGCTCAAGCCTGCCACGCCAGCGCCGGTTCATCTCGCGGTCAACTGATCAACGCTCGCGCAGGGCTTCACGGGCGCGGTTGAGGGGTTTGATCAGGTAGTCCAGCACGGTTTTTTCACCCGTGCGGATGTCCACGGTGGCGATCATCCCGGGGACGATGGCAAAGGTCTTGCCCGCCTTGTTGCGCAGCACATCCGAGTCCGTACGGATAAACACGCGGTAATAGAAGATTTCCGGCTTGACCTCATCTTGAATCGTGTCCGGCGAGATGGTCACCACCTTGCCGTCGAGGCTGCCGTAGATCGAATAGTCGTAGGCCGTGATTTTCACTTTGGCCTGCTGCTCGGGGTGAATGAAAGCAATGTCCCGGGGCGAGATGCGGGTTTCGATCAGCAGTTGCTCATCCAGCGGGACGATCTGCATCAGCTGCCCATTGGGCGGCACGACCCCGCCGATGGTGGTGACTTTGATGTCCTTGACGATGCCGCGCACCGGCGAGCGCAAGGTCAGGCGTGACAACGAATCGCTACGCCCACGGATCACCGCCGACAGCATCTGCGCCTCGGCATTGGCTTTGGCCAGGTCTTCGCGGGCATGCACCATGTACTCCGAACGCGCCTCGGTCGCCTTGAGCTCAAGCTCGGAGCGCTGGCGGTTCAGGCGCAGCACTTCGACCCGGCTCGACGCGCCGATCTTCGCCAGGTTCTCGGTGATGTCCAGTTCGCTGCGCACCAGCTTCAGCGAGCTTTCGATGCCGGTGAGGGTTTCGCTCAGGCCCCTGCGCCGGGCGTTGAACAAGTCCGTCTCCGCGCGGCGCAGCTCCGGGTACTTGTCCAGCGACGCATCGAAGGTCAGCGGTTTCTCGCTGACTTCCGCCTGCAGCCGATTGACGCTGGCCAGCGCCGCCCGGTATTTCGCCTCGCTTTCACCCACGTTCGATTCACTCTTTACCGCATCCAGTTGCGCGAGCACCTGACCGCGCTCCACCAGCGTGCCTTCGCTGACATTCAGCTCCTTGATAATCCCGCCCTCCATGGACTGAATCAGCTGCTCCCTGGAACTGGGCACCACCTTGCCGGTGCCGGTGGACACTTCCACCACCTGAAACCAGGCCGCCCAGGCGATAAAGCACGCCAGCATCAGCGCGCAGGTCCAGATCACCCGCACGCTTCCGGTGATGCTGCGCTCGTCCTTGCCGTCGAGGTAGGTGATCTGGTCGGCGAGCCGTGGAGTTTGCTCCGTGGTCAGTGCGTTCATGCCTGCGCTCCTTGCGGCTGCCTGAGTCGGGTGAGGGCGGCGTCGCGATGGTCATCGATGACGATGCGGCCGTTGTCCAGCACGATGATCCGTTCCACCAGTTGCAGCAGGCTGACCCGGTGGGTGGCGACGATCAGCGTGCGGCCCTGACACCAGGTCGAGAGTTTTTCCAGCAACTGGCGTTCGGTGATGTCATCCAGTGACGCCGTGGGTTCGTCCAGCAGCAGCACCTGGGGCTGGCGAATCAGCAAGCGTGACAGCAGCAGGCTCTGGCGCTGACCGCCGGACAGGCCCAGACCCCCTTCGAGAATCAGGTGGTCCATGCCCTTGGGCATCTGGCGGACAAACTCCAGCGCGCCGGTCACCGACAGGGCGGCGATGATTTCCTGATCGCTGGCTTGGCCCGCGCCGAGGGTGAGGTTGTCGCGCAGGGTGCCGTGAAACAGCCGCGCCTGCTGCGACATCAGGCCGACGTCCCGGCGCAGGTCGGCCGGGTCCAGGTGAGCGAGGGAGATGCCGTCCACGGTGGTCTCGCCGCTGGACAAATCCATCGAGCCCGCCAGTGCCTGCAGCAATGTCGACTTGCCCGCGCCGTTGCGCCCGAGGATGGCGACGCGCTCACCCGGCCGTATGTTCAGGTTGATGCCACTCAGCGCGGGCGATGCCTCTTCGCTGTACTTGAAGCCGGCCTGACGCAACACGTAATCCCCGCGAATGGCGGGCACATGCACGCGCTGGCTGCCTTCGGGGTGATCGACCGGCATCTGCATCAGCCGGTTTAGCCCCTGCAGCGCGACTTTCGCCTGTTGCCAGCGGGTCAGCACGTGGGTCAGTTGCGCCATTGGCGCCATCATCCGCGAGGCCAGCATCGAGGCGGCCACCAGGCTGCCGGTGGTGAGGTCGCCGCCAATCACCATGGGCGCACCGAACACGATGACCACGGCAAACACCGCGCCCTGCACGTTCTGGGTCCAGGCCACCAGGCTGTTGGTCAGCGAACGCAATTTCAGGCTGCTGTCGGCAGACGCGGCGTTGTAGTGATTCCACTGCTGCTGGAAACGTTGCTCGGCCTGCAGCGCCTTGATGTCGTCCATGCCCTGCACGGCTTCCACCAGCATGGCGTTGCGCAGTGCGGCTTCGCGCATCGAGGCATTGGCCAGCCGCGCCAGTTTGCGTTGGGCAAGGACGCCGGGCAGCACCATCGCCACCAGCGCGACCAGAGGAATCAGCACCAGCGCCCCGCCAATCAGATAGAACACCAGCAAGAACAGGAAGAAGAACGGCATGTCCGCCAGCGCCGTGGCGGTGCTGGAGGTGATCAGGTCGCGGATCTGCTCCAGCTCGCGCAACTGCGAAATGAACGAGCCGGTGGATTTCGGCCGCGCCGAGTTACGCAGGCGCAGGGCGTGGCCGAACACCAGGTCCGACACCCGCAGGTCGGCGCGCTTGCCCAGTACGTCGGTGATGCGCAGACGCATGATGCGCATGACGAAGTCGAACACCAGCGCCAGCATCACGCCGCCAAACAACACGTACAGCGTCGGCAGCGACTCGGCCGGAATCACCCGGTCGTAGACCTGCATGGAAAACAGCACCCCGGCCATGCCCAGCAGGTTGGCGACCAGCGACGCCAGCATCACTTGCCGGTAGGGGCGCAGGTCACTGAGGACGATGCGCCGGAACCAGTGCTCGTCGTAAGGCTTGATGTAGTCGTCGGTGCGCACGTCGCTCAGGGGTTGGATGGGCCGCAGGATCACCGTGCGCAGCGCCTGCTCGGCAAGCACGGCCGGGTCGATGCGGCTTTGCAGGCCCTGATCGCCGCTGTAGGCGATGCCCAGTTCGCCTTGCTCGCTGACGCTTTCGATCACCCCGACCTGGCCGTCGCGCAGTTGCACCAGCAGCGGCGTGCGCCAGCGCGACAGGCTCTTGCGGTCATAGCGGGCGAACTTGACGCTCAAGCCCGCCTGGCGCGCCATGTAGCGAACCACTTCTTCGACACGGCCCTCGCTGTTGGTGGATGCCAGGCGAATGCTTTCCGGTGAAACGTCGAGGCGGTAATGCCGGGCGACGGTGAGGATGGCTTCCAGCCACGGCGAATAATCCGGACGATCGGGGCCTGCCGCAGGGGCTTCGGGGATGACGATGGTCTCGGTCATGGCAGGATCTCCACGTGCTGGATGGTGCTGTGATCGATGCCGAACGCGCGACGCAGCGCACCGCTGTTGTACAGGCAGTCGATTTGCAGGCGACGCAGGTCGGCCTGGGTGTTGGCCAGGTCGAAGCGCGACTGGTGGATTTCCTGCTCGGCGTTGAGCAGATCGAGCAGCGGCCGGGTGCCCAGTTCCAGGTACTGCCGGCCATACAACTCGCGGGCTTCGGTGATGCTGGTCTGCCGCGATTCCAGCGAGCTGAGCCGGCGCGTCAGGCCGGATGTCTGTGCCTGCGCTTCGCCCAGCCCTTGCCGCGCCTGCAGGCGGGCGGCGTCTTCGGCGGAATCGGCGGCGGTCAGCGCATAGTTGGCGGCGCGGCTGCGGGCGCTGATGGCGCCACCCTGATAAATCGGCACTTCCAGGTTGAGAAAGATCCCGGCCTGGGTGCGATTGATCCTCGAGTTCTGGTCGTCGTAGTGGTCGTCCAGATACTGGTTAATCGACGGCTGCAGCGACAGTGTCGGATAGGCTTCAGCTTTGGCCTGGGCCAGTTCGGCCTGGGCCTGGGTGCGCTGGGCCACGGCTTGCAGCACGGCGGGGAGGGCGTCTGTGCTCACGGGCGCGGTGCAGGCGTCGGTCATCGAGGGCGTGAAGGTGTCGCTGACCTGGGGCGGGGTCTGCCGACCGAGGAGGTTGGTCAGCGTCGACTGCCAGCGCGCGTACAGCGCTTTGTACTCCTGCAGCGTGGCCATGCCGCCCTCGGCGCGGGACTGCGCCTGAACCACATCGGAGCGAGTGCTCGCGCCCATGTCGCTGCGCTGTTTGGCCAGTTCGACGATGTCGCCGATGCCGCGGATCTGCTCCCGGGCGATGTCCACCAGGTGCTGGTAGCGCTGGACCTCGATGTAGGCGAACGCGGTGTCGCGGCTGACCTGATCGATGGTCAGCAGAATGCTTGCCTGACTGCGTGCCACCTTGGCCCGGGCCGCTTCGACCGAGTTCGACACCTTGCCGAAGTCGTAGAGCATCTGTTTGAGGGAGATGCTCACCGACTGGCTGCCGTCATCGCTGCCGTAGCCGCTGGTGTAACCGCCTTTTATCCCGCCGGAGATCTGCGGGTAATAACCGGCTTCGGCCACGTTGATGCCCTCGGCCTGTTGATACAGGGTGCCGATCGCTTCGCTGATGCTGGGGTGCCAGTCAACGGCGAGCCTGACCGCCTGTTCGAGGCCCAGGGTCTGGCTGTCTTCCTTGACCATGACTGCCCCGGGCCCGGAACGGTCATTTGTATTCCCCTTGGCATTGCCTTTGGCACTGCTTTTGTCGCTGCCCTCAGGGCCATTGCCCTTGCGGCGCTGATCCGCAGGCGTTGCCTGCAGGCGCGAAGGGCTGATGCTGCGCAGGCCGGGATCGATTTGATCCTCCGCCAGCGCAACGGAAAACATCGGGTGACACAGGCCGAGGGTCAGGACGACCGCCGGCCATTTCTGCTTGCGAACGCGCTCCACATGGCTTCCTTACTGTACGAATACAGAGCTTCCCTTTTAGTGAATCAACCGGCCGACCCAATCAATCGGCCGGTTGAACCCCGCCGCTGGCAGCGCCAGACGGCGGGCTGATCAAACGACGTGAATACCGTTCTGCACCCACAGATGATGGGTTGGATCTTCCTGCGGCGTGTACTGGGTGTAATCGACGCCATCGGCCTGTTGCGCACCGCCGGCGACCCAGGTGCTTGTCATGTGTACGGTGTCCTCGCTGCCCCCCTTGATGATCAGTGTGTTGTTGTCTGCCGAGGTAATGGACACCAGGTCCGCCAGGCTGATGGTCAGCGCGACGGCGCTGGTGTGGTTCAGGTCCAGCACCTCGATGTTGTGGATCCGGCTCTGCAGATCGCCCAGGTCGATGGTCGCATCGCCCCCGGCCCAGAGCAGGGTGTCGGTGCCCGTACCGCCATCGACCGAGGCGAAATGCTGGTCGGCGATGATCAGCGTGTCGTTGCCGGCGCCGCCTTGCAGGGTGACCGCGCCGCCATGGGACCCGTCCAGCGTGTCGTTGCCCGCCGTGCCTTGAATCAGCTCGGCACCGGTGGTGGCGACGGCCGTCAGCGCGCTGTGATCATCGACGTTCGCTACGGTGGACAGCGCGGCGAACGAGGTAGTGACCACGGCACCGGCCTGTTCCAGATCAATGGTCAGCGTCGCCGTGTCGGTGGTGCCGTTGGGGTGCTTGAGCTGGTAAGTGAACACGTCCTCATGGCCGATGACCGCATCGGTCTGCCCCGGCGTCAGCGTGTAGGTGTAGCGTCCGTCGGCCTGCACCAGCAACGAGCCATAGGTGCCAACAATCGTGGTGCCGTTGTAGCCCGGCGTCACGTAACTGCCGGCCGCCAGCACATTGAGCACGGTGTACGCCGAGCCCAGCACATCAGCGCCGCCGCCGGCGGTGTCGGTGAGCAGATTGCCCGCCACCGGCGTGTAGCTGCTGACCACGAACTGATTGGTGTAGGTGGCGTCGTTGATCAGACTGGCGTTGACGGTGGTCAGCACACCGATGCCGCCGGAGCTGATTTTCACCTGATAGCTGCCGGCCGTCTGGTCGTCGAAGCGGATGCCGTAGCTGTTGCCGCCCAGGCTCGCCAGGGCACCGCCGCCGTAGCTCTTGACCAGTACATATTGGCCGGTCGCAGTGTTGAGCTTGTACAGACCGACGGTCAGCGAACCCAGCAGGCTGGCCACGTTGCTCGAGCTGACCACTACCGTCAGATCGCTGATGGTGCCGGCCGCCACACTGGTGTTCCACGACCCGTTGCCACCGCCGAGCACTGGTACGCTGAAGCTGCCCAGCGTCGAGTTGGTGATGACCTCCTTGTTGACCAGGGTGATGTCGCTGACCGCGATGTCGTTGGTGGCGTCGACCAGGAACGCCGGGCTGGCCAGGCTGCTGTCGCTCCACACCTCGGTGGCCTGCGGGCTGTCGATGCGCACGTACAGATTGGCCGTGTCGCTGAGGCCGTTCGGGTGCACCAACTGATAACTGAAGACATCCACTTTGCCGACGCTGGTGACCGCGCCGTTCGGCGTGTAGCTGTAGTTGCCGCTGGCGTCGATGGTCAGCGTGCCGTACAGGCCTTGCACCGTGGTGCCCGCGCTGGCCGTGACGTAGCTGCCGTTTTTCAGCACCTGCAACACCGCGCCGTTGTCCGGGCCGGTCACGTCCGCCTGCCCGTCAACCCCCGGGTTGGTGATGACGTTGCCGGTCACGGCGGCACCGGCCACCCCGTTGAACTGGGTCAGGCTGGTCACGTCCAGCTGCAGCTGGGTGGTGACGTTGGTCACCACGCCGATGCCGGTGCTCGACACGACCAGCCGGTAATCGCCACCCAGCAAATCACCGATGTTCACCCGCACGCCTTGGCCGGTCAGGGCCACGAGGTCGATCAGACCGCCGTTGCCGTTGACGTCCAGCGTGACCCAATTGCCGCTGGCGTTCTTCACTTGCAGCGTGTAGACCACGCCGTCGAGCAAGGACACCGCACTGCCGGTGGTCAGCGTCAGGGTCGGATCAAGGCTGGTGCCGCTGTTGACCGTGAACACAAACGCCTTGGAGAACCCGGCCAGCAGCGTGGTGAAAGAGTCCGCAAAATTCTGCGTGGTCTTCACCGGTACCAGCGTGACCGACGCCGTGGCGAGGTTGTCACTGGCGATGACCGGGGTATTGACGTCGATGTCCGGCGCGGTGACGTTGGCCACCACCGAGAGGTTGCCCTTGATGTCGGTGAGGCTGACCAGCAGGGTTTCCCCATTGATCTGCGCAGGGGCGAGGGTGACGCTGAACAGCCCCGTGGCCCCGACGGTGCCCGTCCCGAGCACCGCGCCGCCGGTGGATTTGATCTGCACCGTCGAACCGACTTCCCCGGTGCCGCTGACCGTCAGGCCATCGACACTGACCAGCAGCGCACCCGGTGCCGCAGGCGGCGTCAGGTCAGGTGCGATAGCGCTGGCGGCCACCGACACATTCCCGGCGGCATCCGCCTGAGTGATGCTCAGCACCTGGTTATCGATCTGCGCGGCATTCAGCGCCACCGTGAAGCTGCCGTTGGCGGCCACTGTTGTGGTGCCGAGCACAGCCCCCAGCGCATTGCGCACGGTCACCGTCGAACCGGCGACACCGGTCCCGGTCACCACGGAACCGCTGGCATTCACGGTCACCGCTGTAGGTGCGCCCGGCGCCGTGATGTCCGGTGCCAGAAGGCTGCCGGCAGCCGACACGTTGCCGGCGACGTCGACCTGACGCACCGTCAGCGCCTGGCCGTCCAGTTGCGCAGCATTCAGGGTGACGTTGAACGTCCCGCCAAGGCCTACCGTGGTGGTCCCCAGCAGCGTACCGCCGGCGTTGAACACGTTGACCGTCGCGCCGACTTCACCGCTGCCGGTGAGGGTCAGGCCGTTGCCGGCCAACAACAAAGCGGACGGTGCATTCGGCGCCTGAAGGTCGAGGGCATTAACCGTCGTGACGGCCGAGACGTTACTCGCCGCGTCCACTTGCTGGACGCTCAGCACCTGACCATTCAATTGCGCGCTGGAGAGCGAGACGACGAACCCGCCCGCCGCATTGACCACTGCCGTGCCGAGCACGGTGTTGGCTGCGTTGGTCACGCGCACGGTTGCGCCGGCCTCGCCGTTGCCGCTGACCTGCAGGCCCGCGATGTTCAGCGCGACGTTGGTCAGGGCGGCGGGCGGTGTGGTGTCGACGGCACTGACATTGGCCAGCACCGAGACGTTACCGGCGGCGTCACGCTGACTCACCGTCAGCACTTGGCCATTGAGTTGCGCCGCCGACAGGTTGGCGTTGAACGTGCCGTCCAGGGCGACGGTTGCCGTCCCGAGTACGACGCCGAGGCTGCTGCGCACGGTCACTGTCGCGCCGGCTTCACCAATCCCGCTCAGCACGGTGCCGGCGCCATTGAGAACCAGCGACACCGGTGCGTTGGGCGCGGTGATGTCGGGCGCAGTGACCGGCAGGACGGCCGACGGCAAGCCCGCGGTGTCGGTCTGATAGGCGTTGAGGATCTGACCGTTGGCTTGCGCCGGGCTCAACAGGACGCCAAACGTGCCGCCGGCATTGACCAGCGCAGTGCCCAGGGTGACGCCGTCGGAAGTGGTGATGGTCACCGTCGCCCCGGCTTCGCCACGACCGGTCACCAAGGTGCCGGTTGCATTGACTGCAAGGTCGGCGAGCGCCGCCGGCGGCGTGGAATCGGCCGCCAGCACTGCAGCCGGCAAGGATGCGCCGCCCGCCCCGGTGCTGGCCGTCACGCCCAGGCTTTCGCCGTTGGTTTGCGCGGTATTGAGTGCGACGCTGAAGGTGCCGCCCGCATTGGTAGCCACCGTCCCGAGCACAACACCCGTTGCGCTGTACACCGTGATGGTGGTGCCCGTTGCGGCGCTGCCTGTGACCGTCAGTCCGTCGGCGCTGACCAGCAGATTGGTTGGCGCATTCGGTGGAGGGGTCACGGGGACGGTAAGGCCGAGGGTCCCGGAGGCGTTGCCGCTGGCGTCCGCCTGACCGACCGTGAGGACGTCGTTGGCAGTGATGCCGGCAGGCAGGCCCACCACAAACGTGCCATTGGCAGCCACCTGTCCGATGCCGAGCGTGATACCCAGGGAGTCTTTGACGGTCACTGTCGCGCCCGCTTCACCGCGACCCGCCAACAGCAGGTAATCGGCACTGATCGTCAGGTTGCTGACAGGATCAGGTGCCTGAGTGTCCGGCACGGTGTAAACCAGTGGCGCAGAAGCGTTGTTGGCCGCGTCCGTTGCCGTAATGGAGATGACTTGCCCGTTGGTTAGCGCAGGATTCAGCCCGACCTCGTAACGTCCACCGGCGTCGGTCTGCGTGGTGCCCAGCAACGTGCCGTCGGCGGACCGCACGGTCACCGTGCTGTTGGCTTCGGCCGTGCCTTGCAGGATCGTGCCGTTGCCGGTGAGCGAGGTGAACACCGGCACTGCGGGTGGCGTGATGTCCGGCGCGATGACGGGAACCGGCGCCGAATCGTTCAGCGCTGCGTCGACTTGCACCACCGACAACGACTGACCGTTGAGCTGCGCAGTCGACAGCGAAACGCTGAACGTGCCGTCCGCGCGCACGATGGCCGTGCCCAGCGCAGGCGTGCCCGCGCTTGCGCCGGTCAGCGAAACGCTCACCGAAGCACCGGGTTCGCCGCGTCCGCTCAGCGTCAGCCCGTCCTGGCTGACCGAAAGGTTGGTCACCGCAGCCGGATCGGTCACGTCGGCAACCTGGTAGACCACGGTGCCGGAAACGTTGGTCGCCGCGTCGGTCTGGGTCAGGTTGAGCTTCTCGCCGTTCAGTTGGGCAGGGCTCAGCGCGACGCTGAATGTCCCGTCGGCCAGCACCGTGGCGCTGCCGAGGCTGGCGCCGATCGCGCTGGTCACTTTGACCGTCGCGCCCGCTTCACCGGTGCCGGTCAGCGTCAGGCCGTTGGCACTCAGCGCGGTCACCACCGGCAGCGCCGGGGGCGTGGTGTCCGGTGCCGTTACCGGGGCGCCGGCAGACGGATTGCCCGCGGCATCCCGTTGTACCACGGACAGCAGCTCGCCATTGATTTGCGGTACCGACAGCGACACCGCGAAATTGCCGTCCACGCCGACCACGCCTGTGCCGACAATGTTGCCGGCGGCGTCGGTGATCAACAGGCTGGCGCCTGCTTCACCGCGACCGCTGACCACCACGCCCGTGTTATCGATTTGCACGTTGGTGACCGCTGCGGGCGGTGTCAGGTCAGGCGAGGCGACGGAGCCGGCTGCCGAGGCATTGGTGGCCGCATCGGTGAGCACGACGAACACGGGCTGACCGTCGTTCTGAGGCTGGTTCAAAGTGATCAGGAATTTGCCATCGACACCCACGGTGCCGGTGCCCACTTGCGTGCCATCGGCCAAGGTAATGCGCACCACCGCGCCCGCTTCGCCGCTGCCGCTGAGCACACTGCCGGAGGCATTGAACTGCAGGTTGGTGGCGACCGCTGGAGGGGTCAAATCCGGCGCGATCACCGTTGCGGGCACGCTGACGTTGCCGGGCGGATCGGCCTGCTGAACGCTCAGCACCTGGCTGTTGATCTGCGGGGTGGAGAGGGTGACGCTGAACGTGCCGTCCGCCAGCACCAGCGTGGTGCCGAGCAGCGTTCCGCTGGCATCGCGGACCGTCACGGTAGCGCCGGCCTCACCGGTACCGATCACCACCACGCCTGCCGCGTTGATGCTGACGTTGTCCAGCGGATCGGGCGGCGTGAAGTCCGGCGTGGTCAGGCTGGCCTGGGGCGACACGTTGCCGGCGGCATCCCGTTGCACCAGCGTCAGCACTTCGGCATTGGACAGCGCCGGGACCAACACCAGGGTAAACGCCCCGGTGCTGCCCACTGTTGCCGTGCCCAGCAGGGCACCGAGGTTGTTGGTCACCGTGACAATCGCCCCGGCTTCACCGCGGCCGGTCAGCGTCGCGCCATCGCTGGAAATGTTCAGCTGGGTCAGGGCGAGCGGCGCCGTGGTGTCGACCGAGGTCAGGTCGGCGGGCAGGGACGTATTCCCGGCCGCATCGGTCAGGGTGACCGCCAGCAGTTCGCCGTTGGCTTGCGGGGTGGTCAGGGTGAGCTGGAAGGTGCCGTCGATGAGCACGCTGCCGGAACCGATCAGGGCGCCGCTGGCGTTGAACACATTGACCGTGGCACCCGGTTCACCGGTGCCCGACAGCACCGCGCCGTCTGGCGTCATCGCCAGGGCGAGCGGCGCATTCGGGGCAATCAGGTCCCGGGCGGTCAGCGCGATGCTGGCCGATTCATTACCGGCGACGTCGGTCTGGCTGACGCTCAGGGATTGACCGGCAATCTGCGGCGCGTTCAGCGTCAGCGAGAAGTCGCCGTCGACGCCCACTTGCCCGGTGCCGAGGATGACCCCGCCAGCGCCCAGCACCGTCACCGTTGCGCCCACTTCGCCGTGGCCGGTCAGGGTGACGCCGTTGGTATTGAGCACCAGCTCGGTGAGCTGCCCGGGCGCGGTGACATCCGCCGCCAGGTAACCGGTGGACAGCGAATTGATGCCGTCGCTGGACGTGGCGATGGCCGAGAGCGACTCACCGTTGAGTTGCGCGGCATTGAGCTGCGCACTGAACGTGCCGTCGCCATTGACCAGCGCCGTGCCCAGCAGCACACCGGAGGCGGTACGGATGCTGACCGTGCTGCCGGCGTTGGCGGTGCCGCTCAGGGTCAGGCCGTCGGCGCTGAGGGCCAGGTTGAGGGGCGCAGGCTCCGCGAGATTGCCGGGGGCAACCACTGTGCTGGCGTCGGAAGGATTGCCGGCGGCGTCGGTCTGGATCACGGTCAGGGTAGAGCCAGCGGTCGCCGCCGGGTTCAGCCCGATGGTAAAGCTGCCATTGGCCGCCACAGTCGCGGTGCCCAGCGCGTTGCCATTGGCATCGCGCACGACCACCGTTGCCCCGGCCTCGCCGGTCCCGCCCAGGGTCAGGCCATCGGCGCTGACGGCCAGGTTGCTGGCAGCCGAGGGCGCGGTGGTGTCGGCGGCTTGATAAGCCGCGGGCACCGAGACATTACCCGCCGCGTCGGTGGAGGTGACGCTCAGGTTCTGACCGTTGAGTTGCGGGCTGGACAGAGTGACCTGGAACACGCCGTTGGCCCCGGCGACGCCTGAACCGAGCACGTTGCCGGAGGCGTCGCGGACAATGACGGTGCTGCCGGCTTCGGCGTTCCCCGCCAGTTGCACGCCGCTGCCGCTGAGCAGCAGGGCGGTCGGGCTGTCCGGCGCAGTGAGGTCCACGGACGTCACATTGATCGCCGTCGACACGTTGCCGGGCGGGTCTTCCTGGGTGACGGTCAAGACTTCGGCGTTGATCTGCGCGGTGCTCAGCGTGACGCTGAACGCGCCATTGGCGGCCACCAGCGCCGTGCCCAGAAGGGCACCCCCGGACGTGCGCACCGATACCGTTGCGCCAGGTTCGCCACGGCCAATCACCGTCAGGCCGTCGGCGTTCACCGACACCTGGGTGAGGGCGGCAGGCGGAGTGATGTCCGGCGCCGTCAGGTTCGCCGACGGCGAGACGTTGCCGCTCGGGTCGGTCTGGCTGATGTCCAGAGCCTGGCCGTTGTTCGGCGCAGGCGCGAGGGTCACGGTGAAGGTGCCGTCAGTTGCCACCAGCGCGGTGCCGAGCAGCGTTCCGCTGGCGTCGAGGACTTTCACCGTCGCACCGGCCTCGCCGGTCCCGGTAAGCGTACTGCCGTTGGCGCTGATCAACAGGTTCTGTGGCAGGGCCGGCGGAGTGGTGTCCACCGTCGCCAAGGCAGTGCCGGCCGAGACGTTGCCCGCCGCGTCGGTCAGGGTGACGGTCAGCGGCGCCCCAGTGGTGAGGGCGTTTGGCAGAGTGACCTGGAACTGGCCACTCTGATTGACCAGCCCCGTGGCGAGGATGTTGCCCGCGGCGTCGCGGATCGTCACCGTCGCCCCAGCCTCGCCGAGGCCATTGACCACGGTGCCGACGTTGTTGATGGTCAGACCCGTGGCGGCGTCGGGCGCCGTCAGGTCCGGCGCGATGATGCTGCCGGCCTGGGAAACGTTGCCCGCCTGATCGACCTGGGTCGCCGTCAGGGGCTGCGAATCCAGCTGCGACGGGGTCAGCGCGATGGTGAAGACGCCGTTGCTCGCGACGATCCCGGAACCCAGCACCGTGCCGCCACTGTTTGTGATGGTCACCGTCGCACCGGCTTCACCGCGCCCGGTGACAGAGCTGCCATCGGCGTTGATGGTCAGCCCGGCCGGGGCTTCGGGCGCCGTCAGGTCGTTGGCGACCACCAGCGCGGTGACCGAGGTGTGTCCTGCGTCATCGGTGGCGACAACGTGCAAGGTCTGCGCATTCAGTTGGGCGAAACGCATCAGGATGCTGAAGCGGCCGAGGCTGTTGACCCTGCCGCTGCCCAGGCTGACGCCGTTGCTGTCGAGGATGTTGACCGTGCTTCCCGCAGTGGCGGCGCCGGTGAGAATGAAACCGTCGCTGCTGACGGCCAGGTCGCTGGGAGTCGCCAGCTGCGTGCCGTCCGGCCCTGGGAGGGTAACCGGGTTGGATGCGTTGCCGCTGGCGTCGGTGCTGATGACGTCGACGTTGGTATTGGTGGCGGCAGGCGGATTGAGGCCGATGACGAATGCGCCATCCTGGCCGACGGTGCCGCTGCCGAGCAGCACATTGCCCGGCCCGCGAACGGTAACGGTGGTGCCGGGCTCGCCGACGCCGGAGACGCTCGCGCCGTCCGGGCTGATCGCCAGGTTGGTCACGTCGACCGGCCGGGTGGTGTCGGGGGCGAGCACTGGGGTCGCCAGGGCGTCGTTGGTGCCATCGGTGGCGACCACTTGCACCGTCTCGCCGTTTCTCAGGACGGACTGAAGGGTATACGTGAACGTGCCGTCAGGTCCGGCGGTGGCGTTGCCGATCAGAATGCCGTTGGCATCGAGGATTTTCACCGAACCGCCGGGCACGGTGGTGCCGGTCAGCACGCCATTGCCGTCGAGCGTGAGGTCGATGACCGCAGGAGGTGCCGTGATGTCGGGCGCCGTAACAGATGCGGGCGGCGAGTGCAGGGTGCTGGCGTCGGTCTGGGTCACGCTCAGCACCTGTCCGTCCAGCTGCGCCGGACTCAGGGTGACCGCAAAGCTGCCGTTGGTGGCGACGGTGGCGGAGCCCAGCAGGGTCCCGCTGGCATCGCGCACTTGAACGGTATCGCCTGCAACGCCTGTCCCGGACACGGTCAGGCCGTCATTGCTGATGGTGATGCCGGTCGGCGCGTCGGGCGCGGTGGTGTCAGGTGCGGTCAAAGAGGCCGCGGGAGAGAGGTTCCCCGCCGCGTCGGTTTGTTTGACCAACAACACCTGGCCGTCGTCTTGAGCCGAATTGAGCGTGACGTCAAATCGACCGGTCACGGCATTGGCCGTCGCGGTGCCCAGCAGCGTGCCGTTGGCATCCCGCACGTTGACCGTCGCGCCGGGTTCGCCCTGGCCGCTCAGCGTCAGGCGGTTGGCGCTCAGGGTGAGGCCGGTCGGGGCGTCGGGCGCCTGGATGTCCGCTGCCTGCAGTTGCACCGTCGGAGACGCCAGGGCCGAGCCATCCACTTGCGAGACGTTGAGTGCCTGGCCGTTGATCTGCGCGTTGGACAGGGTGACTTCAAAGCGTCCGTCACTGCCCACCACGGCACTGCCGAGGGTCGCGCCGAGGGCGTCCTTGACGGTGACAGTGGCGCCGATCTGGCCGTTACCGGTGACGATCAACCCGTTGGCCGACAGATCGAGGTTGGTCACCGGTGCCGGTGCGCTAAGGTCCGGCGCAGTGACCGGGACCGGCAGCGACTGGTTGCCCGCGCTGTCGGCCTGGGTGACTTGCAACAGCTGACCATCGGTTTGCGCCGCTGTCAGGGTCAGGGTAAAGCGGCCATCGGCGCCGGCCTGGCCGGTGCCGATGATGTTCCCGCCCGCATCACGCACCGTCACGGTTGCACCGGCTTCACCGGTGCCGGTGAGAATCAGCCCGGCGCCGTCGAGGGCAACGCCGGTCAGCGCGGCGGGCGCCTGGGTGTCGGGCGTGACAAAGGTCACGGGCAAGGCCGGATTGCCACTGCTGTCGCTGGCGCCAATCAGCAGGGTCTGGCCGTTGTTCTGCGGGCTGTTCAAGATCACGCTGAACTGGCCGTTCGCAGCCGCAACGGCGGTGCCGAGCACGTTGCCGTTGACGTCGGTGACGGTGATCGTCGACCCGGCCTCACCGGTGCCCGTCAGCGTGGTGCCGCTGGCATCGATGCTGATGGCCGACGGTTGCAGCGGGCCATCCAGATCCGGCGCGGTGACCGGCGTCGCCAGGGACGGGTTCCCGGCGGCGTCGCTCAGGACCACCTGCAGCGCCTGACCATTGGTTTGAGCGGAAGCAAGGGTGACGCTGAAGTTGCCGGTCGCCGACGTTACGCCGGTGCCGATGACATTGCCCTGGGCGTCGCGCACTGAAACGCTCGACCCCGGTTCGCCGCGGCCGGTCAGGGTCAGTCCGTTGTTGGCCACCGCGAGATCAGTGGCGGCGGAAGGACCGGTGATGTCGGGCGCGGTGACGGGAACGGTGACCGAGCTTTCGCCCTGACCGTCCACCGCGACCACGTCGAGCACTTCGCCGTTGGCCTGGGCCGGATTGAGCACGACGGTGAAGCTGCCGTTGCTGCCAACCGTTGCACTGCCGAGCAGCACGCCGTTGGCATCGCGCACCTGGACCACCGAACCGGCGCTTGCGGTACCGGTCAGCTGGGTGCCGTCGGCGTTGATGACCAGCCCGGAAGGCGTCGCCGGCCCACTGGCGTCAGGCGCCGTGACCACCAGCACGGGGGACGGCAGGCCTGCGGCGTCGGTCTGGGTGACCTGCACCTGATCACCGGGGTTGACCGGCGGCGTCAGGGTTGTGGAGAAGGTGCCGTTGGCGCCGACCACCACAGTGCCGATTGCGGCGCCGGAGGCGTCGAGCAGGGTGACCGTCGCGCCGGCTTCGCCCTTGCCGGACACCTGCGTGCCGTCGGCGCTGATCACCACATCAGTGACCTGGGCGGGTGGCGTTGTGTCGGCCGCAGTCAGCTCGGCCGAGGCAGAGTTGCCGGCCGCATCCGTGGCAATGACGTTGAGTTTTTCGCCGTTGGTCTGCGCGGTGTCGAGGGTCACGCTGAACGTGCCGTCAAGGCCGGCGCGAGTGGCACCGATGACCGCACCCGACGCATCGCGCACAAGGACGCGAGAGCCGGCTTCGGCACGACCGGTGAGGATCAGGCCGTCAGCCGACAGGACAAAATCCGAGGGCGCCGCTGGCGGCGTGGTGTCCGGTGCTTGCAGTGGCACATTAGGCGAGGTGTTGCCGGCGGCGTCGGTGAGGGTGACCTGCAGCGACTGACCGGCAGTTTGCGGCGCGTTCAGGGTGATATTGAACAGCCCGTCGGTGCCCACAACGGCCGTCCCGAGCACGTTGCCGTTGGCATCGATGACGCTCGCGGTGCTGCCGGCTTCACCACGGCCGCTGACGATCGCGCCGTTGCCACTGATGGCAATGCCGGTAGGTGCATCGGGCGGCGTGACATCCCCGCCGGGCGGAGTGACGTCGATGTCCGGCGCCTGGGCCTGAGCAGGCTGGGAGACATTGCCCGCGGCATCGATCGCATTGACGGTCAGCGACTGACCGTCGGTTTGAGGCGGATTGAGGCCTAGGCTGAACGTGCCGTCTGCGCCGACCGTGCCGCTGCCCAGCAGGGTGCCATCGGCGGCGCGCACCTGAATGGTCGCGCCCGCTTCGCCGGAGCCGTTGATGCGCGTGCCGTCCGCGCTGACCACGAGATTACCCGGGGCGTTGGGCGCGGTGGTGTCGACCGGTGGAACGTCGATGTCCGGTGCGGTCGCTTGAGACGGCGCCGAGACGTTACCGGCGGCGTCGGTTGCCGTCACGGTCAACGCCTGACCGTCGGTTTGCGCCGGACTGAGTGTGAGGCTGAAGGTGCCGTCTGCCGCTACAACGCCGCTGCCCAGCAGGGTGCCGTCGGCGGTACGCACCTGAACGGTCGCGCCCGCTTCGCCGGAGCCGTTGATGCGCGTGCCGTCTGCGCTGACCACGAGATTGCCCGGGGCATTGGGCGCGGTGGTGTCGACCGGTGGAACGTCGATGTCCGGTCCGGTCGCTTGAGCCGGCGCCGAGACGTTACCGGCGGCGTCGGTCGCCGTCACAGTCAATGCCTGGCCGTCGGTTTGCGCCGGACTGAGGGTGAGGCTGAAGGTGCCGTCTGCCGCTACAACGCCGCTGCCCAGCAGGGTGCCGTCGGCGGCACGCACCTGAACGGTCGCGCCCGCTTCGCCGGAACCGGTCAGCCGGGTGCCGTTGGCACTGACGGCGAGGTTGGCCGGCGCATCGGGCGGCGTGGTGTCGCCTGGCGGAGTGACATCGATGTCCGGTGCCAGCGCTTGAGCCGGCGTGGAGATATTGCCGGCGGCGTCGGTCGCCGTCACGGTCAGCGACTGGCCGTCGGTTTGCGCCGGGCTCAGGGTGAGGCTGAAGGTGCCGTCAGCTGCGACGATGCCGCTGCCCAGCAGGGTGCCGTCGGCGGCGCGAACCTGAATGGTCGCACCCGCTTCGCCGGTGCCGGTCAGCACGCTGCCGGTGGGGTTGACCGCCAGATTGGCCGGAGCGCCGGGAGCCGTGGTATCTGGCCCAGGCTGATCACCGCCGGTGTCGGGCGTTGGCGCCTGGGTGGTCGGTGAAACGTTGCCTGCGGGGTCGGTGGCGCTGACCGCCAGAGGCTGGCCGCTGGTTTGCGGCGGGTTCAGGGTCACACTGAACGTCCCGTCCGGCGCCACGACACCGCTGCCGAGCAGGGCACCCGTGTTGTTGCGCACCTGAATGGTCGCGCCGGCTTCACTGGTGCCGGTCAGCAGAGTGCCGTCTGCACTGACGAGCAAGTTGCCCGGCGCCAGGGGCGCGGAGGTGTCAGCGGGAGCACCACCGCCGCCACCCCCACCACCGCCGCCGCCAACGCCGGCGGCGGCCGCACCGCCGGCGCCCAACAGGCCGAGCCCGGCAATCGCAAACGTCGGGGTCGAACCGCTCACTACGCCGGCGTCGGCGATGAGCTGGTCGAGGGAATCGACTTCGTCGAATGTGAAACCGTTGAAGGACTGGGTGTCGTACTGCGCCTGCCAAAGCGTGCCGTCTTCGCCCTGGAACACCATGTCGCTGTTGGGACCGTCAGGCGCGGTGTTGAAAAAGTTGGCGACTTTGATGTGTTCGCCATTTTTCAAGTTCACCACAAGGTCTTGCCCGTTACGGGAGACCGAAGCAACTTGACTGGGTGGGACGGGCATTTGAACAACGGACGGTGAGTTGAGTGAAAGATCTCCCCAGGTGTTGGCAGTGAGTTCGGACGTTGCTTTATTGGCTACAACAATATTATCCATTTGACAGTCCCTTTCTTCGCTTTTAGCACTACAACAACGCGGTTAATGGCGTGTCATACCAGCCGCCCCACTCATAGAGCCAGGCGCAACTTCTTTTCTTGTTTGGGTGAAAGCCGTTTTGCACAAATTTAGAGTGGATCCATCCGATTTCAATAGGAAATTGTTTGACGATCATCTTAGGATTACAAAAATATGGCCGCAAGCTGCTGTTTTAAAAGATCTTCTTACGTAAGTCTGACAGCGCTACCGATCGTCGGCCGATTTCGGGAAATGTTCTCAATTGGAGGTAAATGCTGGAGGCAGTGGCCTGTCGTTGACCTTGCGTAAAACATGTTTAAATCCAAGACCCATTCTTAAACAGTGCGCGAAGGCAGGTTTACCTCGTTTGAATGTTTATCGTATTCAAACGAATTAGTTATCTTTGGCGCACCTGCGCTAATGCACCCACATCGCGTGGGTCGCCAATTAACCCGTCGTCCGGTGCCATTTAAACCCTCTCAAGCGTTAAATGCGGCTGTTGGCGGGATAAACATCTACCCCATCTGCAACGTCCCCAGCGCTATTCATATGGACATAATCAAACTGGCTAAGTACCTCTTTGGCTCGTTGTAAAGGCTGTAAAACTGAAATACTTGTTCGCGAATGTTGCAAACACTGTAAAGTGGTGGGTCCCCACCGTACGAGGCTATTTCGCTAACCCAGGAAGCTCGCACTCCAGCCCCCCATTGCACCCACCGCTCCATCGTGTGGCGTGAATTCAGCAGGAGTTTGCTCATGGAAAAGCTTGGAACGCGTTTGAGAAAAGAACGCAAACGGCTTGGTCTGACGCAAATTGCGTTCGCCAGAATTGGCGGCGTCGAACCTAACGCCCAGGGTCACTACGAAAGTGGCCATCGATCACCCAAGGCCGATTATCTTCAGCGCGTCTGTGATGCTGGCGTTGACATGCATTACCTGTTTTCCGGCAACGCCCTGGCGGGCACTGCGGACAGACTGGATGCGGACGAGCAGCCGTCTGCGGGCAGGACGCTCCCCGGCAATCACCGAGAAGTAACCATTTCAAATCGCAATGCGGTCGGTATTCTGGGCACGCTGCACCAGACCCTCAACGACACGACGCAGGTCATCGCCGACGTTGCCACCTGTTTCAGCACGCGCCACCAGGACGCCCGCGAAGAGCAGTTCGCCGCCCAGGTCCGCGATTTTCAGGAAGACTCGCGACGCTTCATTGGCCTGGCCATGATGAAAGTCCAGCACAGCGTCTGATCGGCAACGTTCGTTGCCATCCTCTCAGCGGCGATAAGCGCCGCTGTTCTCTCCCCGGAACACCGTCACAGAACGACCGCCGCCGCAGGCGCGCTCGACGTTGAGCCGATCCACTCCAGGGTCTGCTCAAGGGGCATCGGCCGTGAGAACAGGTAGCCCTGCACCAGCGTGCAGCCCAGGGTCCGCAACGCTTCCAGCTCTGCATCGGTTTCAACACCTTCGCTGACGCATTGCAACTCCATGTCCTGGCTCAGGGCCAGCAGCGATTTAACGATCTTGAAACTCGCGGCGTTCTGGTGAATGTCGGTGATGAACGAGCGGTCGATCTTCAGCTTGGTCAGCGGCAGGGCGTGAAGCTGGCTGAGGCTTGAATATCCCGTGCCGAAGTCGTCCAGGGAAATGCCGCAGCCCAGCTCACGGAACGCGTTGATCGCCCTTTGCGCCTGAACGAGGTCTTTGATGACGGCGGTTTCGGTGATTTCCAGGTCCAGCCGCGAGGCGTCGAAACCGCTCTGACGGATCACCTCAATCAACTGTTCAACTGCCTCCATCGACGAGCAATCGTGGGCCGACAGGTTGAAGGCGAGCCTGACATCGTCCGGCCACAACTGCGCCGCGTGCAGGGCTTTTTCAAGCAGCGGTGGCGTCAGGCGGTGGATCAGCCCAATCCGCTCGGCCACACCGATGAAGTGGCCCGGCGCGACGTTGCCCAGCTTCGGGCTCATCCACCGGGCCAGCGCTTCGAACGCCACCGTGCGCGAGGTTCGGATGTCGACGATCGGCTGGAACACCAGGGTGAATTCTTCAGCGACATTGGCCTGGCGCAGTCCCTGCTCGGTAAGCATGTCGCGCTTGAGGCGTTGATGCTGGCCGGGCGAGAACATGCACAGCTCGCCGGGTGTTTCGCGCTTGCTGGTGTAGAGCGCGTAGTCAGCGAACTCATAGGCCTCGGTCGAGGTGCTCGCCAGGTCCGGAAACACCACAAGGCCCATGGAGGCGCTGATGCTGACCTGAATGTCACCGATCACGAACGGCTGGCGCATGGTGCGACACAGCGACTGGCCTTGTTTGATCAGGTCGCTTTCATCACCGGCCCTGACGATGATCAGCCCGAACTCATCGCCGCCCAGGCGAGCCACATGCAGCTGCTCACTGGCGAACGCTCGCAATCGCTGGCCAACTTGACGCAGCAACTTGTCGCCCACGCCGTGGCCATAGGAGTCGTTGATCGGCTTGAAACCGTCCAGGTCGATCATCCCCACCGCCAGTCGCGTGTCGTCGTGCCGGGCGTGGTTCAGTTCACGGTCGAGCAGGTTGAAAAACCTTCGCCTGTTGGGCAGGCCGGTGAGGCTGTCTTCGTTGGCCAGCCGTTCATTGTCATCGCTGAGCTTTTCCGTGCGTATCTGCATGTTCACCAGCCGGGTGAACTCGCCGTAGTGGTTCTGCAGCACCACGATCATCGCCAGCGAGACGAGAAAGACATTGGCCGCCATCGCGGTGTACGTGGCATTGCCGGCGCTGGCGAAAAACGCCACGAAGGCGATGTTGACCACCGCCGTTGTCATCATCGCTGCAGAAGGCAGGTGCATCAGACAGAAGATGCAGACGATCACCGTGATCGCCATGTAGAAGGCCACGTGGGACTTGGTGTACGTATCGCCGTAGGGAAACAGCAGCAGCGCCCAGATCGTGAAGCCGAACGCAATGACCACCGTCACCTGATTGGTGCGGGTCAGTTTCTTGAAGATCTGCTCGGTGGTCAGGGTCTGACTGCGGCTCTGCCACCAGAGGACCGCGCGTACGGTGCCTACCAGGGTCAGCAACAGCGGGATGTAGACGGTCAGCCACAGCGGAGCGATGCCGTAATGGGTGGCCGCGAGGGCGAGGGTGTTGATCAGCAGGATGACGTACATCATGGGCAACTGTCTGGACAGCGCAATGTATTGCGCTTCCATCAGTCGCGTGTTGTCTCGCTGGACGCAGATCAGCGTTTTCAGTCGATCAAAAGACGGGAATTTCATGACTAGGAACCCAACGCGCGCAAAAGAAAAAAACGGTGAACCCCACAACTTGCAGCGCTGCAGAACGTTATGACTGTTAGAGGATATCGGCGGCAGGGTAGGTTTCTATAGCGACTGCAGCGCTTGAGACGCCGAGCGCTCTGGCTCGCTGGCGTTGTGCAAAAAAATGACTTTTTTCAGCGTTGCCGTGCCCAACGGAAGATGCGCAACACACGGGCGCGTGGCGAAGCTGAAAGAACACCCGCCGTCGAGAAACTTCATGTACACCCTGGAAGGATGCAAAAGCGATGGTAATAGCCTGTTTGGGTTGGGGCTCATTGATATGGAAGCCGGACGCACTGCCGCTCGCCAGTGAGTGGTTTATGGACGGGCCGGCGTTACCGATCGAATTTTCGCGGATAGGTGATGGCGGCGAGCTGGCCACGGCCATCTGCCTGAACGCGCCGCCATGCCGGGTGCTCTGGTCCGTCCTGGCGACCGATTCATTGGAGCAGGCGTGCAGTGCGCTGCGTGAACGTGAGCAGATCCCTGCAGAACGGGAGGACGGCATCGGCGTGTATCGGGTGGAAGCGTCTTCAACCGGGCCGCTGGCGCAGTGGGCCAGCGAGCGCCAGATCGATGCGCTGATCTGGACAGCGCTGCCGTCGCGCTTTCGTAGCGAGGGGCGCCTGCCAACGAGCGAGGACGCCCTGGCGTACCTGCGAAGCCTGACCGGCGAGAAGCTCGAACATGCCCGGGATTACATTCGCCAGGTACCGGCCCAGATCGACACCCCTTATCGTCGTAACATCCAGAAGCAGTTGGGCTGGAAGTGACAGGCCGGCCCATGCCATGCCGGTGCATACCCTGCAACGGTTGTAAGGACCAGCCTGTTTGGGTGGTTGCTACTGGACGCTCGCTATCAGATGAATGTTCAAGCGTACTGGCCCCCGTGAAACACGGTGAACTAACGAAGCGAGCGATGAACCCATGCCGTTGTTTTCGCGGGTGACCCGCGTCAATCGGGGGGCGTTTTGCCAGTGCAACTAGCGACGGCTACTTATCAATCCAATCAGGAGTTTTTAATGTTCAATCGTGGTGATGTCTATCAGGGCTGGGTGCAACTAACACTCACCGACGAGTCCTACAGCGAGGCGGCGGAAAATGGTTGTCAGCTGGAAGTTCGCGCCCGGGCCAATAACGACTTCGTCGAAGTATTGGTCTGTGTTTACGCAGCGGACGGGGAAAGGGTGGTGGAGCATCTGTTCAGGCTGCCGGCGTCGGAATCGACCGTCGAGCAAGGGCTTGAGCGGGGGCGTGATCAGGCCGAGCGCATTGCCGTTGGAGAGCCTGTGGACTGGGCGGGCACTGAAGCGGTGAGGCGGGCGAGCGACTGACGTGCTCATGATCGTTGGCGAAGTTGCCCGGGTTTTTCGTTGACGGCAGTCATGATGGCTACCCGATATCAACTGACGGGTCGTGTCCACTGCCACTGACGCATAACTAATCCAATGAGCCGCGCTGTTCGATGGTTAAAAGGCTTTGATAAGTGGCGGGTAAGCGGTGCGAGCTGTTTGTTGACCTGAAGCGGCACCTATCCGAATGAATGATTCGAGGCCGCTGCCGGACTTAATACATCTCTTTGATTGATATAACGCGTCAACTAACAGTCTTAATTTGCCTCTGAGCCGCTCGTCCCGAAAGTTGACATTAAGGATGAACATACGGCTTCGGCACAGGGTCAACTTTTTACCGGCGCACTGTCTGCCCCGGCTTATTTGCACTTGATTGAATCAATGGGTTCCCCGCCCAGTTATAACGCGGCACGAAGCCGCCCTTGAAAGCCTGAGGCCTCAACTATGGAGACTTTCAATGCGGTCATTCCCTGAGAAGACGTTAGCCTGTTTCAGCCCGAGCCTGGCCTTATCGGTCACCTTGGCCTGTGGTGCATTGAGTGGGTGCGCGGGTGATGACACTCGATCCAGTGTGCCGACTCCCGGCAAGCCGACCAGCGCAACCCTCGGCGTGCTCGACGCGGGTGCCGCGACACTGCAGTCGCGTCCGCCCATCGAAGCGCTCAACGCGTATCTGGATGGCTTTCATTTTTATAACGGTCATCCTGACGTGCAGATGGAAGCTCATCACTATTGCTCGGTGCTGAGTGAAGAGTTCATTCAGTGCGTGATTTACGACGGCAATGTTCGGGATGCCAAGTTGATGGGCGTTGAATACATCATCAGCGCTCAACTCTTCGAGAAGCTGCCCGATGGCGAGAAGCGCTTCTGGCACAGCCATGCCCATGAGGTGAAGTCGGGGCAACTGGTGGCTCCCGGTATTCCTGCCACCGCCGAACACGCTTTGATGGCCAAACTTGCCAATACCTATGGCAAGACCTGGCACACCTGGCACACCGACCAGGACAAGCAACTGCCATTGGGCGTGCCCCAACTGATGATGGGCTTTACCGCGGACGGCCAGGCGGACCCGGCCATGGTCGAGCAGCGCAACCGCCGCATGGGTATTGATACCCGGGAGAAACGCTCGGAACGCGCGGACATTCAGGCCCAGCCGGTGCTCAAGGGCGCCGACGCCTGGCAGCACGGCGATGCGGTGCAGTTGGCAGACCCCGCCGGTCGCGCCCACATCATGCAACCCACCCAACCCTCGCCGCCGGGTACCAACAGTCGATCCGCCGGGCCACAAGCGGATCCCTAGTCTGTCGCTCAACCCGCCTGCGGTGAGTCAGTCGTCCACCCAAGATGGAAATCAAACAACGAAATCGACCCCTGCACGAGATCAAGACCATGCAACATACCCAACACTACCGCATCGAATACCTTTTCCATGGCAAGCCACGCTGGTTCTACGTGTGCGCCACGCAAATGGACAACGCTGAGGCGTGGCACTGGGCTGCGGTGGACGCCGGTGTGGCCGACATCCCCAAATACCGGAGCGACAGAGCCATCAAACTCTCCAAGCCCAAGGCCGAGCGATTGGGGATAGATGCGGTGACCTGGAAGCCGGCGTGAAGCAGTAAGAGGGGTGGCGTTCATCAGTGCGCATTCCCGGCTAACGCCGGTCCTGCAACGGCACCGAATTCCCGTAGGACCGGCTTCAGCCGGGAAGCTCTTGGTCGGCTACGCCTCGGCTGGACCGGTTACCCCTGGATCCACACGTTTCAACCAAGCCCTGTAAGAGCCACCTGATTCGGAGCCAACCCATGACGACACCACTTGCTCAGCCAGGCCGAGCACTCAAACGCGCGGTCACAGGCCCCATGCTCCTGCTTTTCATTCTTGGAGACGTGCTCGGCGCCGGTGTCTACGCCCTGGCCGGGACCATTGCCGGTGAAGTGGGCGGGGCGATCTGGGTACCGCTGCTCATCGCCCTGTGCTTCGCGATGCTCACTGCGGGCTCTTACGCCGAACTCGTCACCAAATATCCCCACGCCGGCGCCTCTGCGGTGTTTGCCGGCAAGGCGTTCAAGTCGCCATTGATCTCGTTTCTGGTGGGCTTCTGCATGCTGGCAGCGGGGGTGACCAGCGCGGCGGGGCTGTCGCTGGCGTTCGCCGGCGACTACATGGCGCCCTTCATCGACCTGCCGCCTCATATCGTGGCGCTGATCTTCCTGGTGGTCATCGCATTGCTCAACGCGCGCGGCATCAAGGAATCGCTGTCCGCCAACCTGGTGATGACGGTCATTGAAGTCTCGGGCCTGCTGCTGGTGATTGTCGCCGCCGTGTGGTTTTTCCGCTCCGGCGATGGGGACCTGTCACGCGCCGTGCAGTTCAAGGAGGGCGTCAACCCCGCGTTCGCCGTGCTTGGCGCTGCGTTACTGGCGTTCTATTCGTTCGTGGGCTTCGAGACCTCGGCCAATCTGGCGGAGGAGGTGCGCAACGTGCGCACGGTCTATCCCCGCGCGTTGTTCGGTGCGCTGCTGATCGCCGGGGCCATCTACATGGGCGTTGGCATCGCCGCTGCCACCGTCATGCCTATTGAGCAACTGGTGCATTCCTCGGCACCGCTGCTGGAAGTGGTCAAGGCGTCGCATCTGGGCATTCCGCCCCAGTTATTCGCTTTCATTGCGCTGGTGGCCGTGGCCAATGGCGCGCTGCTGACCATGATCATGTCCAGCCGTCTGGCGTATGGCATGTCGCGCCAGGGCCTGCTGCCCAATGCGCTATCTTACGTGCTGCCTGAGCGGCGGACGCCGTGGGTGGCCATTGTCGCAACGACAGTGGTTGCGATCATCCTGACCCTGACCGGCTCACTGGCAACATTGGCGGAGACGGTGGTCTTGCTGCTGTTGTTCGTGTTTATCAGCACCAATCTCGCCGTGCTGGTCCTGCGCAAGGACACCGTCGAGGCTGACCACTTCCGCGTCCCGACGTGGGTGCCGGTGCTGGCGATTGTGTCGTGCCTGATCCTGCTGACTCAGCAAAGTGCCGAAACCTGGCTGCGTGCCGGGGCGCTGATGCTGGTGGGGGTGGCGCTGTATTTCCTTGCGCGAATGGGCGGGACGCGGCCTGCATTCAACACCCATCTGGCGGACGCCGACGCCGAATACTGATCCGGCGCCATGTGGATCGGTGGCGCAACGCCGCCGATTCCTGCCGGACCTCTGAACACCCTGTCACACCCCTCGCTTCCCTGTGACTCCCCATCGCCATCATGCGCAAAAAGTTGCGCAGTGACCGTCCCCAATTGCTGGCTTACCGACCTGCAGGGCACGTCGCTCGTGGGCTGCAGAGGAGTGCGCAAGGACTTGCGCAGGGGTGCGCAACTTCTTGCGCACATTTCCCGTGAGTCCTGACCAGGCATCTCGCCCAGCCCGCAAGAATCTCCTGCAAACCCTTGTGGCACAAGGGCTCCGCGCCCGCTGGCACGGCCCTTGATATCTCCGTCGTCCTCTGAATGCGCGATCAACCCGATCGGTCGTGATTTTCAGACCGCGGAGAGCACTGCCAACGCCTGGCGGTTCGCTGTCCTTCCACGCACTTGCAGTCGTTGATCACCCCCTTTGCATCGACGTCTGCCGCAACAGCGCATAAGGAACAAGGGATGTTCGCACCGGCCAACCAAGCCCAATTCAGCCTGACCCTCAACGGGCAGGACACGTTGTTTCAAGTGCTGTCTTTCACCGGTCGGGAGCGCCTCAACCAACCCTACGAATTCGAGCTGGAGCTGGTCAGCGAAAAGGCAGCGCTCGATCTGGAAAGCCTGCTGCACGCGCAGACGTTTCTGCAGCTGGCCGAGGACGGCACCGGGGTTCACGGGCTGGTTTACGGCATCGCCCAGGGTGATGCCGGCAAGCGCCTGACCCGCTATCGAATTTCCCTGCGACCGCAGCTGGCTTATCTGGCGCACCGGATCAATCAGCGGATTTTCCAGCAGATGACGGTGCAGCAGATCATCAGCCAGGTCCTGGAAGAGCACGGCATTCTTTCCATCGATTACCGGTTCCAGCTCGGCGCGACCTACCCCGAGCGCGTCTACTGCGTGCAGTACGACGAATCTGACCTGCATTTCATCCAGCGGCTATGCGAAGAGGAAGGCATTCACTTTCATTTTCAGCACAGCGCCAAGGGCCATCTGCTGGTGTTCGGCGACGACCAGACGGTGTTCCCGAAGCTGGCGCCGGTGCTCTACCAGCAGGACACCGGACTGGTGGCCGACGCCCAGGTGATCAAGCGCTTCGGCCTGCGCATGAACACCCGCACCAGCCGCACCACGCGCCGCGATTACGACTTCACCAAACCGAAGTTCCAGCTGGAGAGCACGGCCAAAAGTGCGGCCGTTCCCGACCTCGAAGATTATGACTACCCCGGCCGCTTCGCCGATCGCGAACGTGGCCGCCATCTGGCCAATCGCGCTCTCGAGCGCCACCGCAGCGACTACCGGCTGGCCGAAGGCAGCAGCGATCAACCGCGGCTGGTCAGTGGCCATTTTCTCGCCCTGACCGGGCACGCCAACCCGCTGTGGAACGACCTGTGGCTGCTGACCGAGGTTTTCCACGAAGGCAAGCAGCCCCAGGTGCTGGAAGAGGTCATCACCAGCGACGTCACTGACTTGAAAAGCGATTTCCGTCAGGGCTATCGCAATCGTTTCAGCGCGACGCCGTGGGACGTCCACTACCGGCCTCCGCTGGAGCACCCGAAACCGAAGGTGCTGGGCACACAAAGTGCCGTGGTCACCGGGCCCGAAGGGGAGGAGATTTACTGCGATCAGCATGGCCGGGTGAAGGTGCAGTTCTTCTGGGACCGCGAAGGCGAGCACAACGACAAGACCAGCTGCTGGATGCGCGTGGCCTCGAACTGGGCCAGCCAGAACTTCGGTGCGATCAACCTGCCGCGGGTTGGCATGGAAGTCCTGATTACCTTCCTCGAAGGCGATCCCGACCAGCCCCTCATCACCGGTTGCCTGTACAACGGCGCCCATTTGCCGCCCTACAAACTGCCCGATTTCAAGACCGTGGCTACGGTCAAGAGCAAGGAATACAAAGGCGGCCGCGCCAACGAACTGCGCATCGACGACACCACCAGCGAGATCAGCATTGCCCTGCGCAGCGATCATGGCGCCAGTGCCATCAACCTCGGTTACCTGACCCAGCCGCGACCCGCCGGCGGCCAGCCCAGGGGCGAGGGTTTCGAGTTGCGCACCGACCGCCATGGCGCCGTGCGCGCCGCTGCAGGTTTGTTGATCACCACCGAGCCGCGTCCCAACGAGTCGAAGCACCATAAGGACTTGCCGGAAACCGCCGAACGCCTGGCCACTGCCGCCGATCAGCAGGACGGCTTCGCGCTGCAGGCCAAGGAATTGCAGGCCCAGGAACCCGGCGATCAGGATGACGTCGCCAAAGCCCTGCACGCCCAGCATCAGGGCGTGCTCGGCAGCGGCCCCGCGAACAAAAGTGCCAACGAGTTTCCCGAATTCACCGAACCGCATCTGGTCCTCGCCAGCCCGGCCGGCATCGCCCTGACCACGCCACGCTCCAGTCACATCGCCACCGGCGAGCACCTGGCGTTGAGCAGCACAGGTCACACCAGCTTTTCCGTGGGTAAACGCCTCTTGGCCAGCGCCAGCCAGGGCATGCGCCTGTTCGTGCAAAGCCTCGGCTGGCGTCTGGTTGCGGCTTCCGGCGACATCGACGTGCGCGCCCTGAAGGACAGCATCAACCTGCTGGCCAAACTCAACATCACCGCCAACGCCGAGCGCATCACCCTGACCGCCAAAACCGAACTGGTGATTCAGGGCGGCGGCAGCGCCACCACCTACAACGCCGCCGGGATCACCCACGTCACCACCGGCCCGTACACCGCCCATGCCGCCAACTTCGCCTATACCTCGGCGAAAAACCTCGCGGGCGTGTTCCCCGAGCCCCCGAAACCGGGGCAGGGCGACCTTGAGTTGTTCAACCAGTACGCGGGGCAGCAAGGGATTCAGGGCGGCGGTTTCGAGGTGATCGATGCCCTGGGCCAGCGGCTTAAAGGGTCCCTTGATGCCAAGGGATTCGCGACCGTTCCCGGTGCTGCACCCGGGCCTGGACGGGTGTCCTTCGGCAAAGACCCGGCGGACACCTGGACGGAGAGCAGCTTCATCGGCAAGCCCGAATGGCCGGTCCTGCCGCCGAGTGCGGGGGAGGTTCCGGCGCTGTTAGAGACGGAGGTTAGCGAGGGGCTGCCGAGCAAGAACTGGGATGTTGCGCACGTCATGACGGCCGCGGTTGACGCTGGGGCGACGGGATTGGTCTTGCCGCCGCTGGCGACTGCGGCTCTGCCGATCGCTTCAGGCCTTCTGACTGGAATGATCAAAAGCGGAAAGCTTCCGAGCCTGCCAGTGCCCACGGTCGATGGGGGCTTGCTTGAAGTGTCGGGCCTGCTGGCCGGCGAGAAGTTGTCATGAGCGCGGGCATTGCAGAGCGCGAAGCTCAGGTGGCGATTGTTCCGCTTGATCTGATTCAGCTTGAGGACGTCGGGGCGGGTGCGGCCAATGTCGATGCCTGGCTGCAGGACATCAGCGGCGGGGTCGTTTCGCTTGAGCGGATCAAGAACGCTGCGGGCTTTTTGCCCGTGGTGGGCAACATCATGGCACTGGTCGATGCGCTGAATGACATCGTTCGGCTGGCCACGAGCGAAAAGCGCGACCCGCTGGATTGGGTGAGTCTGGGCATCAATTTGATTGGCGTCTTGCCGACGCCGCCGACCATGGCGGCAGCGCGAATGAGCCTGCGGCCGACGCTGTTTCTGGTGCGCCAGGAGATGCGTCAGGCGGGCAAGATGGTGCTTGGCGATTCACTGATCGAGGTGCTGATCGGGCACCTCAATGCCGACATCGTCGGGACGCTTGATGACTTTGTGACCCAGGCGCAGGGGAAGCTTCCGGGGATTCTTGAGGATGCCGGGAAACTTGGGGAAGGCGTGCTCCTTGAGATCGCTGCCGGTCTTGAACAGCTGGTTGACCCGAAGCTGAACGCCAAGGCTGATTTGCTTAAGGCCGAGCAGTTGGTTCAGGCCGCTGGGGATCAGTGGGCCTATGACCCCAAGGCTGCCATTGGCAACATTTTTGCGGCGGCTGCGGATGTTTGCGTTGCTGCGGGTAAGGGTGCGGTTAACGGCGCCGTCGAAAATTTTGTGCCGGAGTCGGTTAAGAAAGAGATAGGTAGACAGGCCAAATTGTTGCGCGCCATGGGGCCGGAGCTTCGCACCAGGATGACTGGTCTGGCGGATCCTGGGGTTCAGAATTCCATTGGTTCGCTGCTGCTCATGCTGGGTGACGCCGTGGTCAGTTGGCGTTCGCGCAATGGGCATGGGCAAGCCTTCAACATCAAGCCGGGGGTTGTTAATCAGGCCAGGCGCCAGGGCGGCGAAGGGAAGCTGGAGACGGTTGGATTCGAGAAGCCTGCGAAAGCCCGGCCTAACAAGCGGAAGAACTGTACGTGTCCGTGCCCTTGTGAATGTGCCTGTGGGTCGACGGCGAGGAGCATCAGTTTTGCGATGGGTTCGGAGTCGGTAAGCCATACCGATTTCAGCCTGCCGGGGCCTTTTCCCATTGAGTGGACGCGGACTTATTGTTCGAGTCTGGATGCGTTTGATGATGATGTTATCGGTGCGCGGTGGATTACGGCGTTTACTACACGTTTTGATCTCGTCGGCGACGGTTTGGTGTTTCATGACTTCGACGGACGCAGCCATGAGTTCCCTCTTCCCAAGGTAAAACTCTTTCACTTCAACGCCATTGAGAACCTGACCGTCATTCGCCTCAGCAAGGATCGGTTGGTGCTGATGCGGGGCCTGGAGCACAGGGAGACCTATGTTAGGCGAGGTCAGCGGTTTGTTCTGATCAATAAGGTTTTGCCGAATGGCGCCGGGGTGATGCTGCATTACGAGCATCGGCACGGTGGGGGGGCGGTGCTCTCCGAGCTGGTGACTTACTTTGAGAAAGATGTAAACAAAGTCCATCTTCGCCTGGGCACTTTGATTGATGATCAAGGGCGTTTGACGGGCCTTTGGGAAGTGCGTGATGGCGACGTCAAACGCCAACTGTGCGCGTATCGATACGATGATTTTGGTGACCTTGTTCTGGCTCAGGACGAGAACGGTTCGGCCTGGCGCTACCAGTATCAAAACCACCTGATCACGCGCTACACCGACCGCACCAATCGCGGTCTGAACCTGCAATGGCAGGGAACAGGTCCCGACGCAAAGGCTATTCGCGAATGGGCCGATGACGGCAGTTTCGAAACCCGACTGGCGTGGGACGAAAACATCCGCCTGACCTACGTCACTGACGCTTTGGGTCACGAAACCCGGCATTACTACGACAGCTTGGGTTACACCTACCGCATTTGTCATGCCGATGGCCGTTCCGAATGGTTCTTCCGTGACGCCGCGAAGAACATCATCCGCCACGTCCATACCGATGGCAGCACCGACCGTTACCGCTACGACAAACTCAGCAACCTGACCGAGCACACTCGCGCTGATCACAGCGTGATGAATTACGCCTACGACGATAAAAGCCATCTGATCAAGATCAGCGATGGCGAGGGTGGGTTGTGGAAACGGGACTACGACTTTCGCGGCAATCTCGTTGAGGCGATTGATCCGCTAGAGAACGTCACCGAGTACGCCTACAACAAATTCGGTCTTCCTACAGCGATCAAGGACGCCGACGGCAATACCAAGTCGTTGGCCTACAACGACGCCGGACAACTCGTTAAGTACACCGACTGCTCGGGCAAGGTGAGTAGCTGGGAGTACGACGATCGCGGCCAGATGGTTCGCTTCACCGACCCTGCTGGCCACAGCACCGCGTACGAATACAAAGCCGGTCAACTGGTACTGATCAAGCACCCGGACAAAACCGAAGAACGCTTTAGCCGCGATGCCGAAGGTAGGTTGCTGGCCCACTCGGACGGCCTGGAACGTTGCACCACCTGGCGTTACAGCGCTGCGGGATTTATCGCCGAACGCGTCGACGCCGCCGAGCAAACCTTGCGCTATCGCTGGGACAAGCTTGGCCGCCTCGTTGCGCTGGAAAACGAAAACGAACGCCGCGCCGACTTTCACTACGATCCAGTCGGGCGACTGCTGGAAGAGCGCGGCTTCGACGGGCGCTCGACCCGCTATCAGTACGATCCCGAAACCGGTCGCCTCGCCGAGACCATCAACGGCCAGCGCTCTATTGCTTTGACATTCGACCCCATGGGCCGCCTGACCGAACGCCGCGCCACCCTCGGCGAACAAGCCCAAAGCGAAACCTTTGCCTACGACGGCAACGGCCATCTGGTCATGGCGACCAACGCCGTCAGCCGGCTGCAGTGGTTTCATGATCCCGCTGGAAACTTGCTGCGAGAGCACCAGCATTACTCGAACCTGGATAAACCACTGGTTGCCGTCTGGCTGCATGAGTACGACGCCCTTAATAATCGCGTCGCGACCATCCGCCCGGACGGCCATCGCGTCAGCTGGCTGACCTACGGCAGCGGTCATCTGCTTGGGTTGAAGCTGGATGAGCAAGAACTGCTTAGTTACGAACGCGATGATCTGCATCGCGAAATCGCCCGCCATCAGGGCAACCAACTCCTGCAAACCCAAAGCTGGGATCCAGCAGGACGACTTCAAAAACAGCTACTGGGCCGAGCAGACGACAAATCCACGCTCATCAAACGCACCTACACCTACGACGCTGCTGGCCAACTCACCGACATCAGCGACAGCCGCCGCGGTCCGCTCTCATACCGCTACGACCCGGTGAGCCGCCTGCTCGCCGCAACGAGTCGCCTGGGCACAGAAACCTTCGCCTTCGACCCGGCCAGCAACCTGCTCGATGACAGCGCCGCACCCGTACGCCGCCCACTCGATCCCGAACCGGTCCGCCATAAACTCGTGGACAACCTGCTGCGCGACTACGCCGGCAACCACTACGAATACGACGAACGCGGTAACCAAACCGAGCGCTGGACCAACGGTCTGCGCAGCGGACTGCACTGGGATCTATTCGATCGTCTGGTGCACTTCCGCGATCCGCGTCTGACTGTCGACTTCGGCTACGACCCCCTCGGACGCCGCCTCTACAAATTCTCGAAAGCGCAATACAGGCCACGTCCCGAAGCCGGCACAGGCTGGAACGAAAACGAACACGCCAGCAAAGAGCGCGAACTCGGCTGCGGCTTCACCCTGTACGGCTGGGACGGCGACAACCTGGCGTGGGAAAGCAGCCCTCCGCCCTATGCCGGCGCGCTAGGCCGCACGGTCCATTACATCCATGAACCCGGCACCTTCGTTCCCGTGGCGCAGGCCATCCGCCACGAAACCATCCGCCTCGCAAGCCAACCCACTTACGAAGGGCGCTACAACTTCAAAGAAGATCCGCTCTGGACCTACAAGCCAGTCGCGCTGCCGATTGACGCACTCGCCTGGTACCAATGCGACCACCTCGGCACGCCCCAGGAAATAACCGACCAAAACGGCAACACCGCCTGGAGCGCCCAATACAAAGCGTGGGGTGAAGCAACCGAACAGCGCTCTAAATTCGCTCAGCAGATCGGCCCGACCAACCCAATCCGATTCCAGGGCCAATACCACGACCACGAAACCGGCCTGCACTACAACCGCCATCGGTACTATGATCCAAGGGTCGGTCGGTTTATTAGCAAGGATCCGATTGGCTACAGTGGTGGGCTGAATCTCTATCACTACGTGCCGAATCCGACGGGTTGGATCGACCCGCTGGGACTCGCTAAAGCCAGCGGGCGGACAGGTGGTACACCTAAACAAGCACAACAAAAAGTCGACAAACGTCAATGCCCTACTGACATCATTCGGATTGATCGCCCACAGGAGGAGGTGCCATACAGTCAGTGGCATGCTCACTGCAAGTGCGGATCCGGCTACAATCTAGACGGATCGATCCATGACAAAGGAAAGGGAAATGTGACGTTCTCTCGAAAAACTATCGACTGGCTGAACAGTCATGGATGGAGTATCCCGACTAAATGAAGTTGACAAAGCTGTATCTAAAAATTATCAGCAAAGAACCTTACAATGATATGAACGTGTTTTTTTCCGGCTTTGAAAGCTCCGATGAAATACCATTAATCTCCAGGCGTCATCGGCTGAAGCTATTACAGAAAAGTATGGAGAGTGACAAGATTTCGGACTTTTTGATCGGCTTTTCATTTTTTCTAATGAATTCAATTAAAGCGCTATCAACAACCCAGGAGGATAACGATACCTTATTCGCAGTAAGCTTTCCGGACTTTGATCTGCTTGCAGAAGAGGGCGTATTAATGCCGCACATCTTCGTCTACCCAGGAGCAGATTCGACTGATTTCGCAGCTAAAATAAAAGCTAAACAGAAATATGAAAGCTCAAGAGAGTTGAATGTTGTAAAAAAGCATTTTGCAAGATGCAATCTCGGGACGATTTTTGATTTCTACGAAAGTCGATTCCATGATTCAGCTAGCGGCGAGGACATAATAAGGATTTACGCACTCCCAAAAAAACTAGAGCGTAAAGAGGGCGCCCCATGAAAGAGGAGTTGAAGGGGACGGATCCCTTTATTTTTTCTTTATATCACCCGATAGCAACTTGGTAAAATCGTGACCGACACACTGAACGTACCCCCGCTGATCGAACTTCCTGAAAGCCTGAGCCCACTGTTTCTTGCCCCAGGCTGGCCCAGCACTTCCACCATACCACTACCGCATTATGTTCCACCCGAGCATCCTGCCGCTGCTCTACTTGAACAGCTTGTCGGGGTGAAGGTAGGCATCTGCGGCGCAGGAGAGGAGTGCGCTACCAGTGATGTCGCCTTTGGCACATTCGAACATCTGCATGGAAGCGAAGACTTCCTTGAGTGGCAGCAACGCCTGGGCAGTACCTTGGTGAGCATCGCCGAAGTCCATCATAGCCACGGAGCGCTGTTGATGGACGAAAAGGGTTGCTGCTACGTCTTGAGCTTCATCCACGACGGACTTTGGATACAGGGGCTGGGCTTTGCTCAAGCCATGGAGAACTTGATATTTGGGCGTAAGGCCGGTGGGCAGGCGCAACTCGCAACGCCAGGCGCGATACCGATCTTTTGCACCGGCACCCTATGAAAGACCTGCCCTGCGTTGGGGGCAGAAAATCTCGCTCGCCTGCGACCAATCAGGCTTAGAGGGACTGTTAAAGGGGTCGGACTCCTTTCGCTCAATAAAGTGAATCCTTCTGGAAACACTCTAGATGATCATGGCACCGGCACGACGGATCCAAACAAAAGTCATATCGGCATTCGTATTCCCATTGATTTACCCACAGTTCGAGGGAGGCCGCACTGCTCATGAGTCATGAATATAGACTGGTATTTTCCAACGATCTTACAGCTCAGCGCATTATGGATTCTTTAAAGGCGAGTGAGTCTTGCGTTCGGGCAGATCAAGAATTTTTGTACTTGAAAGATCAAAATTCTAAGACTAAAGCGGATTATGACGCACGCTTGAGTCATGATGATGACAGTACACTATGGCTTGAGGTCAATTTTAAATCGTCGGCGCTACATGATCTGGTGCGCGCAGCGCTGGAGAATAGGCCATGCAAGTGTTTGAGTGAGGGGGACGTTAATGAGGAAGTTGAGCTGAGCGAGGCATTCCAACTTGGAAATCTTCATATTTTCGGACTGTGACACATAAATCCTAAAGGGGACGGTCCTCTTTAGTCCAAGAGCAGTGCGCAGGTAGACGGTCGTTTGACCGTCTTGTGATCCAACCAGCCCCTTACACCACAAACCCAGTCCCACGCGTATTCACAAACAGCGAATAAATCGAGTGGCTGCTCGCCATAAACAGCCGATTCCCTTCGCGTCCGCCGAAGCACAAGTTCGGGCAGCGTTCTGGCAGCGAGATGTGCCCGATGGCCTTGCCCTGGGGGTTGAAGACTCGCACGCCGTCGAGTTTTTCGAGGTCGGCCTTGGGGTCGCCGTTGCCTCCCCAGCCGCACCACAGGTTGCCCGCTTCGTCGCACTTCATGCCGTCGATGGCGGCGTAGTCCAGGCCTTCGATGTGTTTGCGGCGTTCGCCCAGGGTGCCGTCGTCCTTGACCGCGATGGCCCAGATCAGGCGGTTGGGTTTGGCGCGACCTTCGACGACGTACAGGGTCTTTTCGTCAGGGGAGAAGCACAGGCCGTTGGGACCGGCGAGGTCGTCGATCACCCGGGTGACTTTCCTGCTCTCGCCGTCGATGCGGTAGACGGCGTGGGGCTGGGTCGGGGTGATTTTGTGGCCTTCGTAGTTGTTGCTGGTCTGGAAGGGCGGGTCGCTGAACCAGATCGAGCCGTCGCTTTTGCAGACGATGTCGTTGGGGGAGTTGAAGGGTTTGCCGTCGAAGCTGTCGGCCAGCACGGTGATGGTGCCGTTGTATTCCGTCCGGGTGATGCGCCGGCCTTCGCTGGTCGTGGTCGAACCTTCGCAGACGATGAGGCGGCCCTGGCGATCGCGGCACATGCCGTTTGAGAAGTTGGAATGCTCGCGGTACACCGTGAAGGTGTCGGTGATTTCGTCCCAACGCATGATGCGGTTGTTGGGGATATCGCTGACCAGCAGGTAACGCCCGTCGCCGACCCACACCGGCCCTTCGGCCCAACGCATGCCTGTGGCAAGTTTTTCCACGCTGGCGTTGAAAACCCGCAGTTCGAGAAAGCTTTCGTCGAGAATGTGAATGAGCGGATCTGGATAACGCTGGCTCAGGGGTTCTGCGGCAGATGCGAGGCGGGGCAGAGCGGCGCTGCCGACGGTGGCCAGCGTGGCGGAAACAGCGAGGGATTTTTTCAGGAAACTGCGGCGCGTGTTGCCACTTGAGTGACCAGCGGTTTCAGCGTGCGGGGGCAAGGCGGACAGGGATGAGTCCATGTAGCGATCTCCGTTCTATTATTTTTTTACGGGACGCTAGTAATACCTCCTGATAAGACATCGTACAAGTGAATGATGGCTGGGTATCCAGCTCACCCTCCGACGATATCGGTGCGCAAACAGGCCTCTTCCCCTCTAAAGCCGGTCCCACTAAAAGCAACGCGTGCAGCCAGTGGGACCGGCGTTAGCCGGGAAGCGGTTGATCTGCTTTTGATCTTCAAACACAAAAAGTTCAGACACCACAAATCGCGACTTGGGTGCAGGCTGAACGCAGGTCTCGCGCAGTGGGCCGAGCCGCATGGATGCGGCGAGAGCGCCGTCAGGACATGGATGTCCGTTCGGCGCGGGCCCACGGAGCGAGACCGGAGTGAAGGAACCCCGACGAAGGAGGGGCCCAACCGAGAGCAAGCACCCTTGGTTACTTGGGGTGCTTTTCCAAGTAACTCGCCGAAGGCGAAACGTCTGCCCCTAGGCAGACGCTCTTGATCTTGATCTTGATCTTGATCTTGATCTTGATCTTGATCTTGATCTTGATCTTGATCTCCAACGTCAGGCAAACGAAAAACCTACTTCGCCCTCAACCCCTCACGCACATCCTTCACATCCGAACCGGACACCGCCGGCGCCGCATTGCCCCACGTATTACGCACATACGTCAGCACATCCGCGACATTCTCATCCGACAGATTCCAGCCAAACGCCGGCATCGCCGGAGCCGTCGGCGCAGCATCCGTTGCACCCGCACGACTGCCCGCCAGCACCACACGAATCAGCGACGACGGATCGTTGCTATTCACCAACGGCGCCAACGCCAGTTTCGGGAACAGATTGGCCGCGCCTTCACCGGTCGGCGTATGACACGCCGAGCAGCGATCCGCATAAATCGCCTTGCCCGCCACCATCGCCGCATCATCCGCAGCGACTGGCTTGGCCGCCTCAACCGGCTTGGCACCGTCCTTCAAGTACACCGCCACCGCCAGCAAATCCTCATCCTTCCAGTGCTGCGAAGAATGCTCGACTTCCTCGGCCATTGGCCCGGACGCGATGTCGAAGCGGTTCGCACCGGTCTTCAGGTACTTGACGATGTCCGCCTCACTCCACGCCCCAATGCCATCGTGGCCAGTGGAGGTGATGTTCGGTGCGACCCAGCTCTGCAGATTGGCGCCGGTGAGGAACTGATCGTTCTTGTCACCGCCAATCAGGTTCTTCGGCGTGTGGCATGTGCCGCAGTGCCCAAGACCTTCCACCAGATACGCGCCGCGATTCCACTGCTCGGACTTCTGCGGATCGGCCTTGAATTCGCCTTCCTTGAAGTTGATCAGGTTCCAGCCGATCAAGCTGGTGCGCACGTTGAAGGGGAAGGGCAGCTGGTTGGTTTCAACCTTGTTTTCCACCGGGTCGACCGTTTTCAGGTACGCGAAGATCGCCAGATTGTCCTCACGCAGCACCTTGGTGTACGCGGTGAACGGCATAGCGCCGTACAAACGCTTGCCGTCCAGGCCGTGGCCCTTGGACATGGCGTTCTGGAAATCCTCGAAGCTCCAGCGGCCGATGCCGGTCGCCGGGTCCGGGGTGATGTTGGCGCCGGCCAGCTTGCCAAACGGCGTGTCGAGGATCACGCCACCGGAGAACAGCGGCTTGCCCGGGATCGTGTGGCACGCGGTGCAGTCGCCCAGAGTGGTCAGATAGCGGCCTTTTTCCACGATGTTGTAGGAATCGGCGCCGGTTGCGGCATGAGCCAGGGAAACAGACAGGCCGATAACGCCTGCGCAGACCGTCAGAAGAGTCTTCATACGCTGATCATCTCCCCTGGACGCTTGAGGTAGCGGGTGCGGATGGCATCCGCCGCTTTGAAGGCCAGCGCCGCGACGGTGCCGGTCGGGTTATAGCCCGGGTTCTGCGGGAACGCAGACGAGCCGACCACGAACAGGTTCGGCACGCCCCACACTTGCAGGTGCTTGTTCACCGAGCTGTTTTTCGGGTCGGCGCCCATGATGAAACCGCCGACGATGTGCGACGACTGATACGGCGCGCTGTTCCAATGCCCTTGCTGGGAGCTGGGCACCATCTGCCGCGGGTTCATGCTCTTGGCGATTTCGCCGACCTTGCCGGTGACGTAAGCGGCCATCTTGCGGTCGTTCTCCGGGAAGTCGAAGGTGATGCGCAGCAGCGGACGACCCAGCGGATCTTTATAGGTCGGGTCCAGCGACAGGTAGTTGGTGCGGGTCGCGTAGCTGCTTGCTTCGCAGCCGATGGACATGGTGCTGGCGTAGTTCTTCACCGTGGCTTTCTTCCACTCCGAACCCCAGGCCGGGGTGCCGGGCGGGAGAGGGCGGGAGTCGATGGGCGCGGCGCCGATCGGCGTCACGCGGGTGCTGCCGCCGCCGACGAAACCCAGACCCGAGTGGTCGAAGTTGTCGTTGTTGAATTCGTCGATGCCCATGCCGATGGCGCCGCCGCCGATAAACGGGTTGAAGTTCTTGTCATCGAAGAACATGCGCACGCTGTTGGCGGTCTGGTAGGCGTAGTTGCGGCCCGTGGTGCCGGTATTGGTCACCGGGTCGTACGGCTGGCCGACGCCGGAGAGCAGCATCAGGCGCACGTTTTCGAAGATGAAGGCGCTGATCACCACCAGTTCGGCGGGTTGTTCCCACTCTTCGCCGTTGGAATCCATGTAGACGATGCCGGTGGCGCGCTTGCCGCTGCTGTCCATGGTCACGCGCAGGACTTCGCAGTTGGTCATCGCGGTGAAGTTCGGCTTGCGCACCAGCACCGGCAACACCGTGGTGATGGCGCTGGCTTTGGAGTAGTTGGCGCAGCCGTAGTTGGTGCAGAAACCGCAGAAGGTGCAGGCACCCATGGCTACGCCAAGGGAGTTCACGTACGGACGCGAAACCAAGGCCGAGGGCACCGGGAACGGCTTGTAGCCCAGGTTCTTCGCGGCTTCGGCGAACAGCGTCGGCGCGTAAGTCTGTGCTGTCGGCGGGTTCGGGTATTCCTCCGAGCGAGCGCCTTCGAAGGTGTTGCCGCCCTCCTGGATCACGCCCTTGATGTTGCCGGCCTTGCCGGAGATGCCCGCCAGGCGATCGAACTTGGCGTAGAACGGCTCCATTTCGTCCCAGTCAGTGCCCCAATCCTGCAAGGTCAGTTCAGGCGACAACTCCTTGCCGTAACGCTCGGTCAAGTGGCTGTGCAGCCGGAATTCATGGGGCTGGAAACGGAAGGTGATGCCGGCCCAGTGATTGCCTGCGCCGCCGGTCCCATTGCCCGGGTGAAACGAACCCCAGCTGCGCATGGGTAGCGCTGTCTCGGTCACGCTGTTACGAATGGTCGTGGTGTTTTGCCGGGTCCTCAGCATCAGGTCCTGACGGCGGTTGTAGCGCAGTTCGTCCGCCGCTGACGCGACGTTGAAATCAGCGGCGGTGTCGCGCCAAGGGCCGCGTTCGAAGCCGATGATCTTCAGGTTTTCGTCAGCCAGTTCATTGGCGATGATGGATCCGGCCCAGCCGAGCCCGACAACCACGACGTCCGTGGAAGGTAGTTTTTTGGCCATGTCGAATTAACCCTTCTTGGTCCAGGCGGAGCTGCCGATGATGGAGAGCGGCACCAGATTCAGCTTCTGGTTGTGCAGACCGATGTACTCGCGATAGTCGTAGCGGGCACCGGGGAAGCCGATCATTTTCCACGACACCATGTCGCGGTTGCCGCCGTAGACCGGGTCGGCGAAGAAGCCTTCCATGGTGTTGCCGAGCACCTGCTGAAAGAACAGCTTGGCGTCGATGCCGTCCAGCGTGATTTCCGCCTTGTCCAGACCGGTCAGGACTTTGTCCTGTTGTTCTGCGGTCAGGCCGCTAAAGCTTTTCTGAAACTGCTTCTGGCAATAGCCTTCGAGGCCGGCGAGGCCGAGACGATAGCGCTGGCGCGGCACCAGTTCCGACTGGTCACCCTGCATCGGCGTGCCCTGAACGAACGGGCCCTGCATGTACAGACGGCTGAAGGTGCCGTACTCGCCGGCCAGCTGACGGTCGATGAACACCGCGCACCCGGCGTCCTTGCCGCTGACGCTGAGGTCATCGGCGGGAATCAGTCGGGCGACAATGGCTTCCACCGCAGTGGCCTCGGCGTCGGTGAAGAACTGCCAGCCGGGGGTGTCGTAGTGCATCGGACCGTTGTGGTCGAAGGGCACCCACTGCGGAACGCCAACGACGGTGGCGGCCTGGGCCGTAGCGGCGGCGCCCACGGCCAGCGTCGTGGCTGAACCTTTCAGCAACTGGCGGCGGGTGAGGCCTTTGGATTTCTCTGTCATTCAGGGCTCCTGCAAAACCACGCCCCCACAGGCCATTGGGGAATGGTCCGTGCCGGGGCTGTGCTCTGCGTTCTTTATCACGGGTATTGCCGCGCATACGATGTGCACGGCAAGTGGCTCTTGGCGGGGTGTGACATTGGGTCTCTGGCAGCCCGGCGGCCGAATAGCGCACGCTGAGCGGGGAGTTGCCGTAACTGATCCCTGTTTTTTCACGCCAACTGGCATGATAGATGTGTTACGACGTGTTGCGGCGAGTGAATTCTGTAAATGACTCTTACCGATCCCGTAACAGTCACGGTCCTTTCGAGTAACAATGAGCCGGCGACGGCGCGTGTCGTTTCACCCAACCGGGCCTTATGGATTGAGTGTCAGCGCGGGCGGCGGCTCGAACCTGACAGAATCTTCATAAACACCAGGCCGTCGTCAGGACCACTTATTGGTATCGTGCACGCCATTTGCGTCCCGCCTATTCACGCGGGGTGCTGACTGTGCTGTCCATCTGTTCACCGAGTAGCTACAGAAATGCCCGATCCAATACCTTTAAAAGACCACGAGAAGGAAACCCGGCTGGTCAACAAACGCTTGATCGCCTGCGCCGTGTTCGTGGCCATGCTCAGCGTCGCGCTGGTGTGCCGCATGTACTTCCTGCAAGTCACCGAATTCGCCTACCACTCGACCATCTCCGAAAACAACCGCGTCCATGTCCTGCCGATTCCGCCCGAGCGCGGGCTGATCTTCGATCGCAACGGCGTGATCCTCGCCGACAACCGGCCCAGCTTCAACTTGACCATGACCCGCGAGCGCGCAGGCGACTGGCATGCGGTGATCGACGAACTGATGCAGATCCTCAACCTGCCCGACGAGGACCGCATCATCTTCGACAAGGCGATGAAAAACTCGCCGCACCGCTTCGTGCCGGTGACGCTGTTGTATGAACTGACCGAAGAGCAGATCGCCCTGCTGGCGGTCAATCAGTTCCGCCTGCCGGGCCTGGACGTAGAGGCGCAGTTCGTTCGCCACTACCCGCTGGCGGAGCATTTCGCCCACTCCATCGGCTACGTCGGGCGGATCAACGAGAAGGAAGCGACTCAGCTCGATCAGGTGGAATACCGCGGCACACAGTCCATCGGCAAGACCGGTGTCGAGCGCTTCTACGAGAGCGAGCTGCACGGCCATGTCGGCTACGAAGAAGTGGAAACCAACGCGCAGGGGCGGGTGTTGCGCGTGCTCAAACACACCGATCCGGTGGCTGGAAAAAACATCACGCTGAGCCTGGACATCAAGCTGCAAGAGGCGGCTGAACATGCCCTGGGCGATCGTCGCGGCTCAGTGGTGGCGATCGATCCGGCCACCGGCGAAGTGCTGGCGATGGTCAGCAAACCGAGCTTCGATCCGAACCTGTTCGTTACCGGCATCAGTTTCAAGGAATATTCGGCGCTGCGTGATTCGGTCGACCGGCCGCTGTTCAACCGTGTGCTGCGCGGGTTGTATGCGCCGGGTTCGACCATCAAGCCGGAAGTGGCGATTGCCGGCCTGGACAGCGGGGTCGTCACGCCGTCTACGCGGGTGTTCGACCCGGGCTATTTCCAGCTGCCTGATTTCGATCACAAGTACCGCAACTGGAACCACAGCGGCGATGGCTGGGTGGACCTGTACGCGGCAATCATGCGCTCCAACGACACCTATTTTTATGACCTGGCCCACAAGCTGGGCATCGACCGCCTGCACGATTACCTGACCATGTTCGGTATCGGCCAGAAGGTCTCGCTGGACATGTTCGAAGAATCGGCGGGGCTGATGCCGTCGAAAGAATGGAAGCGCATCACCCGGCGTCAGGCCTGGTTCCCGGGGGAAACCGTGATCCTCGGCATCGGCCAGGGCTACATGCAGGTGACGCCGCTGCAACTGGCCCAGGCGACGACCCTGATCGCCAGCAAGGGCATCTGGCACCGTCCGCATCTGGCCAAGGAAATCGGCGGCGTGGCGCCGGTGGACGAGCATCCGATGCCGAACATCGTGCTGCGCGATTCCCACGAGTGGGATCAGGTCAACAACGGCATGCAAGCGGTGATGCACGACCCGCGCGGCATCGCCCGTGCGGCCGCGCAAGGTGCGCAGTACCGCATCGCCGGCAAGAGCGGCACCGCGCAGGTGGTGGCGATCAAGCAGGGCGAACGCTACAACCGCGACAAGACGCTGGAACGGCACCGCGACAACGCCTTGTTCGTCGGCTTTGCCCCCGCGGCCAATCCGAAGATTGTCGTCGCGGTGATGATCGAGAACGGCGAGGCGGGCGGACGGGTGGCGGGTCCCGTGGTGCGGGAGATCCTCGATGCCTGGCTGTTGGATCAGGACGGTCACCTGAAACAGCAGTACGCGACGCCGAATGTCACGCCAATCAACCCCAAGGTGCAGATCGCCGCGCCGAGCAAGGCGCCGGGCCAGCCGCCGGTGTGATGGCAGGCGTCTGTGGGTGGGTAGGCACGTTTGCCCACACGCACTGAACTGTGCCCGGCGTGACGGGTCGATTTGAGACCACGCGTGATGTCTGTTCCGGCCTCGCGCGCTCATTCGACTCGACAAGGAACTTGCCCCATGTCCAGCAGAACCATCGCCGATTACCTCGCCCAAACCCTCGCCGCAGCCGGCGTCTCGAAGATCTGGGGCGTCAGCGGCGACAGCCTGAACGGTCTGACCGACAGCCTCCAGCGCCTGGGCAAGATCAAGTGGATGCACACCCGTCACGAAGAAGTCGCGGCGTTCGCGGCCGGGGCGGAAGCGGCGTCCACCGGCAAGCTGGCGGTGTGTGCGGGCAGTTGCGGCCCGGGCAACCTGCATTTGATCAACGGCCTGTATGACTGCCATCGCAGCGGTGTGCCGGTCTTGGCCATCGCGGCGCAGATCCCGTCTTCCGAGATCGGCCTGAATTACTTCCAGGAAACTCACCCCACCGACCTGTTCAAAGAGTGCAGCCACTTCGTCGAAACCGTCAGCACCCCCGAGCAGTTCCCTCGGGTGCTGGAGCGGGCGATGCGCGCGGCCATCAGCCAGCGCGGCGTCGCGGTGATCGTGATTTCCGGCGATGTCGCCCTGAGCGCAGCGCCCGACATCAAGCCCCAGTGGGTCGATCACGCGCCTGCGCGGGTCATCCCGGCCGAAGCCGATTTACAACGCCTGGTGGACCTGCTGGATAAGTCGAAAGCAGTGACGATTCTGGCCGGCGCTGGCTGTGCCGAGGCCCACGATCAGGTGGTTGCGCTGGCGGAGAAATTGTCTGCGCCGGTGGTTCACGCTCTGCGCGGCAAGCAGTACATCGAATACGCCAACCCCTTCGACGTCGGCATGACCGGGCTGATCGGTTTCAGCTCCGGCTACCACGCGATGATGGCCTGCGACACGCTGGTGATCCTCGGCAGCAGCTTCCCATACCGCAATTTCTACCCGGAAAAAGCCACCGTCATCCAGATCGACATCGATCCGACGGCCCTCGGCCGTCGCGTGCCGGTGGCCCTCGGTCTGGCAGGCGGCGTCGCTGAAACCCTCGACGCCGTGCTGCCTCGCCTCAAGGCCCACACCGACCGCAAGTTCCTCGACAAGGCGCTGGATCATTACGCCAAATCCCGCGACGAGCTGGATGAACTGGCCACGCCGTCAGGCCATGGCGAGCCGATTCACCCGCAATACCTGACGCGACTGGTTGACGCCTACGCCGACCCGGACGCGATCTTCACCGTCGATGTCGGCACGCCGACCCTGTGGGCGGCGCGTTACCTGACCATGAACGGCAAGCGCTCGCTGCTCGGCTCGTTCAACCACGGCTCCATGGCCAACGCGATGCCTCAGGCGCTGGGCGCGAAAGCGGCGTTCCCGCAGCGGCAAGTGGTGGCGCTCTGCGGTGACGGCGGCTTGTCGATGCTGATGGGGGACTTGCTGTCGATCCGCCAACTGAACCTGCCGATCAAGCTGGTGGTGTTCAACAACAGCTCGCTGGGGTTTGTGGCGATGGAAATGCAGGCAGGCGGTTATGTGCCCCATGACACTGACTTCAACAGCACCAATTTTGCCAACATCGCCATCGGCGCGGGGATCTTGGGCATTCGCGTGGAAGACTCGGCGGACCTGCCCAATGCGCTGAAGAAAGCCTTCGAACATCCAGGGCCTGTGGTGGTGGATGTGGTGACCGCGAAACAGGAATTGGGCATGCCGCCGAAGATCAAACTCGCCCAGGCGAAAGGCTTCAGCCTGTTCATGCTCAAGGCCGTGATGAACGGTAAAGCGGATATGGTGCTGGAGTTGGCGAAGACTAATTTGCGTTAAGCGTCTGCGGGTCGAGTGGGCGCTGTGTGCAATGCACAGCGCCTGTAGGTCAGCCGGCGTACTCGTTGCGAGCAGTGGTACGTTGCAGGATAAAAGGGAATAGTACGGTAATCCTTGTTTCGGTTATTTATAAGCATTTAGATTGTTTGGAAGTAAGTTCAATTGCGAACCGCACTATCAATCTCCAAGCTGATGTATTCAAAGGGATTTTCTAATTTGCAATAAATCAGGTGGATTTCATCCTGTTTGAATGTGATCAGGCCAGGCGCTAGGCTCTGGAAACCGCAAACACATTCAAAGGATGAAAAGTCATGGGTAACGATAATCGCAACGGAAGCACCTCTCTTGCCAACGCCGCGCATGTTGCTGGGGATCAGGATCTCCAATTCGGCGGCAGTGGTTATGTCAGATATGTTCGTGATCCGTTTATCACTGATCCGACGACAGATACTGATCAAAGGATTTATGTCATTACCTACGGTACGAGTGCCAGTAACCCAAGTGTGATAGCTGGCCGGCTGCCGACGGGTGCTGTTGATCCTGCTTTTGGGAACTTGGCTCTTCCATTCGTCGATGACAGTTTAAGAGCCGTCATGGATGTTCAGGGGCTGATTTTTAATAACAACGGCAAAATCACCTGCGTTGGCGTTACGGAAGTTAATACCGGATCCGATCGATATCTCCAACCTGCGGCAATCCGTATTACCACCTTAGGCACCTCAGCCGCAATCGATAAGGGTTTCGGGAATGAGGGGCGGATGATTTACGAGGTCGACTTGTCTAAAGAAGCGGCCAGCCGCGGTGTTGATTTATCTCACGTTGATAACTCGCGTCCGCCGCACACTCAAGCTGCTACCCATGGATTTGTCACCATCCGGCGCACTGTACAGGTAAGTGGAGACATACTTTTCTGTTGCAGTCTTTTCAACTACAACACCCAGGTTGAATCCTACCATCTGGTAAAAATTGACGAGAACGGCGCCCCCGTGACCACGTTTGGGACAAACGGCGTCTTGACGTTACCTGCGGCCAGTCCAGAACGCGGGCTGCAATGGGTGGACTATGGGATTGATGGTAATGGAAGCATCACGCTTGCTGGCAGGGCGCAGGGCCCCAATGCTATGGAGGGGGTCCTGGCTCGATATACCTCGGCCGGTAAACTCGATTCCGGCTTCGGCAATAGCGGTGAGCAGATCATCAAGATCGAAGGGGCCAACGTTTATGCTAAAAAAGTCACGGTCCTGGATGGCGGCGAAGTCATCATCCTGCTTTCAGTCAAGGACCTGCAATCGCAGGGAAGCGTGGAATTTGGTGTCATGAAGCTGGACAAGAACGGGAAGGAGGACGCAAGTTTCAATGGTGGTAGAGCGCTTTTGCTGAGCGAGATGGGCGGCATTTCAGATGCGTTGGTGTACATGGAGTTGGATAAACAAGAACGAATCATCGTGGCTGGACAGGATGCCGTATCGAAGCAGTATGCACGCATGACGCGGATAATGCCTGATGGGACTCTGGACAGCGAGTTTGGTATTAACGGCTCCAGAACTTATGACAATCTTAATGGGTTCCGCAGGCTGGGGATTCAAAAAGGTACGGATATACTCGCGATTGCTCAGGATCCGAAAACGCTTCCATCCGAAGTTTTGCTCTTCAGGTTTTTCGGGGATGCAGGCAGTGAAAACCCTCCCGCCTCTCGGGCGGGTGGAGAGCTGGACCCATACTTCTTTTTTAGCGGTCCAGTCCCTTTGGCAGTATTCATCGACCCAAATCCGGATGCCGGTCAACGATTCTACGTGGTCGGCGAAGGGGATCTACCTAGAAAGAATAGCGACCAAGGGGAACAAACTGTAGAGAGGAAAAGCTGGATCTCTCGCTACAACGCCGACGGTTCTCTGGATACCTCCTTCAATGGCGGGAGGCTGGAGTTACCGTCGTTGCTGGTTGGAATTGCCGAATCCGCATACATCGTCATTGACGGCATGATCTTTGATTCGGATGGGTCGATTACCTGTGTGGGGGACGCCATAGCCATCTCCAACGATCCCGGTTATTACACGTCCTCTGCGGCACTGCGGCTCACTTCAACAGGGGAACTGGACCAAAACTTCGGCAGTACCGGTAATGGCACAGCCATCTTTGAAAACCGCCAGCCATTTGAATTTAGCGACCCCTCAAATGAGTTAAATCTTCGCTTTGCTACCTTTCGACGGAGTGAAAGAAAAGGGGCAGGCGGTATCTTTTTCCTGTCGAGCATCCCAAGCAATGCCGACCGTCCTGAATATTATTCGGCGAACTATCTTGTCAAAATAACATCGGACGGATTACCGGATACGGGGTTTCACGGCAGCGGCTTTCTCAAGCTGGATTCGAAAACCATAGGTAACAACTGGACTGACTATGGTGTAGATGACCAGGGAAGACTCATTGCGATTGGGGAGACCACTTCGGACGGTACAGTTCAGGGTGTGGTGGTCAGGTTCACGCCCAATGGCACACTTGATTCGACCTTTGGTTCCGGCGGAAGAGTCATCATTACTGGCCAGGGCGGTCGGCATAGATTGCTGCAGCTTGATGTCTCAGCTGACGGCAAAAGTACGGTGGTCCTTACCTTTACTGAACAAGGCGACGACAAGATTGCGCTGATGAGACTGGCCGACAATGGCGCTGCCGACGGCACATTCAATAATGGGAACCCGCTTGTAATAGATTCTACGGCTGCCTTTAAGACCATGCAGGTTGACGGTGAAGGGCGTTATCTCGTTGCTAAATCTGACAATGGGAACACTCAGCCTCGTCTGTACAGGGTAACTCCCAATGGTTCGATCGATACTGGTTTTGGATCAAATGGCTCAGTCGAGTATCCGGAACTGACGGTGTTGAGGCTGTACGCGGTTCAAAACGGAACGGATCTGCTGGCTGCCGCTTTCAAGTTGAACACAGCAAGAGAATCATTTGCCCGGATTCTCGGGTCATGAGTGCAGCGATTCCGTTGCAAGGCCTTCAGTGTTCACACTGAGCCAACAGGGGAATCGCCGCCATCTGCTTGATAGCCAGATATTCCCAGATATTCAAGGATGAAAAGTCTTCCGAAGGAGGGCGGTAAAAAACTCGCTGTTGCTTACGACGGTCCCCGTGGATCGGCGAATTATTCGCCCTTCGCGGGTTCCGTCGTAGCCGGTGGTCAAGTTCGGGCTCAAGTCCGCAGATGTCTCGCCTGAAGTGGTCTTTCCGCACACCGGTCCGCTCCCGTTAGGTCATCCTGTACCAGTGAATATCGCCCACAAAAAGGGCATTTCCTCTCTCGTCCGCACCACCCTGAATCACCAAAATCCCCCTCCTGAAATCTCTTGAAAAAGTCGTTGTAAGGCCGTGAAACGCGATGTTATGTTGCTAACATCCTGTTGCAAAATGACCGCCGGATAACATTATCCTGGTCCACACAACCCGGCTCTCTCTGCGGAATTCCCATGGAAAAGCGTCCCTTCCTCGATGCACTGGAACAGCGGTTCAGCGATCTGACGCCGACGGGTAAGCGCATCGCCGGCTACCTGTTGGCCAATCCGCAAAAGCTGCCGTTCGAGACCGCTGACAGCATCGCCCAGCAGACCGGCACCACCGGCATTTCAGTCGGGCGCTTCCTGCGTTCGCTGGGCTATCGCAATATCGACGACGTCAAACAGAGCCTGCGCGGCGACAGCGCCAGCCCTTGGGTGATCACTGATCGGCTCGGCGCCTTTCGTGAAGAAAACACCCAGGGCGATGCGCTGAAACGCTCGATGAACCGTGAGCTGGAAGCGATCCAGCGGGTCTACGCCCTGGCCCGTGGCGAAACCTTCGCCCGCATCGTTGAGCGGCTGCACAGCGCCGACGCGGTGTTCATCGTCGGCATCCAGACCACCCGCGGCATCCTCAACGCGTTTTTCAGTCACCTGGAGTACATCCGGCCTAAGGTGTACTACGTCGATGGTTTGTCCGGCACCTACGCCGAATCACTGAATTCCCAGTTCAAAAATCCCTACGCCGTGATCGCCGACTTCCGAACCTATTCCGCCGTGACGCGGACCTTCTGCGAAGTCGCCCATCAACAGAACGTAGGCCTGGCGTTTATCACCGACTTTCACTGCCCATGGGCCAGGGATTACCCGAGCGATCTGCTGCAGCTCAATTCCGATGTGGGGCAGTTCTGGGATTCCCTGGCGCCGCTGACCTGCCTGTTCAATTTGATGGTGTCGGCGGTGGCCGATAAATACGGCGACCACCTCGACCAGAGGCTGGCGAAGAACCGTGAGCTGCAACAACTGTTTGGCCAGTTTGAATAGATAAGGCTTCCCGGCTAAAGCCGGTCCTACGGGGGGAAGCATCGCCCCCAATACATGATGAATGAACACGCTGATCTGGAGTTTCGTTACGTGAATAGCCCCCTCGTCGAAGTCGATGCCCACGCGCTGCAGGTCGAGGTCGACCTGATCTACGCCGGCGTCGACAACCTCGCCGGCAAGCAGATTTACCAGGACCCGCGCTGCCTGCTGCACCGCGACGCCGAGCGCTGTCTGCGCAAGGCCAGCACCTTGGCGCGCCAGGCCGGGTTGCGCCTGCGTATCTTCGACGCCTATCGCCCGGGGTACGCGCAATACCTGCTGTGGCAGGCGCTGCCCAACCCCGAATACGTGCGCGACCCCAGCCTGGGTTCCCACCACACCCGGGGCGTGGCCGTGGACCTGACCCTGATCGACGCCAGCGGCAACGCCCTGGACATGGGCACCGGCTTCGACGACATGCGCGAGCAGTCCCATCAGTTCTTTGCCGACCTGCCCGCCGACATACAGCGCAACCGCCTGCTGTTGCTGGGGATCATGCTGGCGGCAGGCTTCACCTACATCGACAGCGAGTGGTGGCACTACGAACTGCCCGACGCCGATGACTATCCGCTGATCGACGACGGCTCGATCCAGCCCGCTCACTAAAAACGCATCACGCATCACGCATCACGCAACACCGCACACGACCGGGACAACCATGAATCCCGGCTGAATCTGGCGTCACCCGACCTCGCAAGAGCAGGGCGCGCCATTTCGCAGGCCTGAGGCCTGAGGCCTGTGAGCTTGAACTGCCCGGTATAGCTTCAATAACAAACCTGACGAACTTTCAGACCCCGAACGATCAAGGAACCGGCATGAAATCAATCCTTACCCCACGCACGCTGGCGATGGCAGTCCTCTGCACCGCCATGGGCCTCGGCGCCTGGCAATCGGCCAGCGCAGCCGTGCCCCAGGACACCCTGATGATCGGCAAACCGTCCGACCCGCAAACCCTCGACCCGGCCGTGACCATCGACAACAACGACTGGACCGTGACCTACCCGGCGTACCAGCGGCTGGTGACCTACAAGGTCGAAAACGGCAAGGGCAGCACCGAAGTGGCAGGGGAGCTGGCCAGCAGTTGGACCACCTCGGCGGACAACCTGACTTGGGAATTCAAGCTCAAGCCCGGCAACAAATTCGATGACGGTGCCGAGGTCAACGCCGAGGCGGTGAAGTTCTCCTTTGACCGGGTGATGAAGCTCAAGCAAGGCCCGTCCGGCGCCTTCCCCGAGGACATGGCCGTGTCGGTGGTCGATCCGCTGACCGTGCGCTTCACCCTGAAAGCGCCGTACGCGCCGTTCCTCTCCACGCTGGCCCACAACGGCGCGGCGATCATCAACCCGGACGTTGCGAAGAAAACCGAAGGCGCGGACGCCTACCTGTCCAACCACACCGCAGGTTCGGGGGCGTTCAAGCTGGTCAACTGGCAGAAAGGCCAGACCCTGACCATGGAGCAGAACAGCTACTACGCCGGTCCCAAGCCGACCCTGAAAAAAGTCGTGGTGAAGATCATCGGCGAGGCTTCCGTGCGTCGTCTGCAGCTGGAACACGGTGACCTGGACATCATCGAAGACATGCCCGAAGACCAGCTCGAAGCGCTGGCGAAAAAGTCCGGCATCGTCGTCGGCGATTACCCGTCGCTGCGGGTGACGCTGCTGTACCTCAACACCCAGAAAGCGCCGATGAACAACCCTGATGCGCGGCGCGCGATTGTCGAATCCCTGGATTACGACGGCATCATCAACGGCATCCTGAAAGGCAAAGCCAAGCCGCTGAACGGGCCGATCCCCCAGGGCATGTGGGCCTACGACGAGAAGCTGCCGGCGTTCAAGCAGGATATGGAAAAGGCCAAAGCCGATCTTGGGAAAGTGTCGCCGAAGGTCAGCAACCTGACGTTCATGTACTCCGACAAGGACCCGAACTGGGAGCCCATCGGCTTGACCCTGCAAGCCGACCTGCAACCGCTGGGCGTAAATCTCAAGCTGGAAAAACTCGCCAACGCCAGCATGCGTGAGCGCCTGGGCACCGGTGATTTCGACATCGCCATCGGCTCGTGGAGCCCGGACTTCGCCGACCCCTACATGTTCATGAACTTCTTCTTCGACTCGAAGCTGAAAGGCCTGGCCGGCAACCGTTCGTTCTACGACAACCCGGCGGTGGACAAGCTGATCCGTGAATCGGCGACCACCAACGACATGGCCAAGCGCACCGAGCTGTATCAGCAGGCGCAGAAGATCGTGCTCAACGACAGCGTCTACGCCTACCTCTATCAGAAGGCCTACACCTTGCCGATGAGCGAGAAGGTCAAGGGCTACGTGTTCAACCCGATGCTGGAACAGGTGTTCAACGTCGGCACGATCACCAAGTAAGCGCTGCATCCCGTAAATCGCTGTGACTCACAGGGCCCTGCAAGGGAGGCGGGGTCCTGTGAAGCAGCGCTGTGTCCGCGAGCTGTTTCGCGTTATTGATCGACTGCGTGACCGAGGTGCCCCATGGCCTTCCTGAATATGCTGCGCAAACGCCTGGGCGGCCTGCTGCTGGTGGTGTTCGGCGTTTCTCTGATTACCTTTTCCATCTCGCACCTGATTCCGGGCGACCCCGCGCGACTGATCGCCGGGGACCGCGCCACCGACGCCATCGTCGAAAACATCCGCCATCAGTTGGGGCTGGACCTGCCGCTGTATCAACAATACGGCCGCTACATGCTCGACCTGCTGCACGGCGACCTGGGCACGTCGATTCGCACCCATCGCCCGGTGCTCGAAGATTTGCAGGCGTTCTTCCCGGCCACGCTGGAACTGGCGCTGGCGGCGCTGACCCTGTCGATTCTGGTGGGCGTGCCGCTGGGCGTACTCTCGGCGGTGTACCACAACCGCTTCATCGACCAGCTCGCGCGAACCCTGGCGGTGACCGGGATTTCGACCCCGGCGTTCTGGCTCGGGCTGGGCCTGATCGTGCTGTTTTACGGCCACTTGAACTGGCTGCCCGGCAGCGGTCGTCTTGACGAAGGGCTGGACCCGCCCCGAACCGTTACCGGGTTCTACCTGATCGACACGCTGCTGGCCGGCGACACCGGGCTGTTTTTCAACGCGGTGCAGCACCTGATTCTGCCGGCCATCACCCTGGGCTTCGTCAACCTCGGCGTCGTCGCGCGGCAGATCCGTTCGGCCATGCTCGACCAGCTCGGCGAAGATTACATCCGTACCGCGCGGGCCTACGGGCTGTCGAAATGGGCGGTGATTCTGCGCCATGCCTTGCCCAACGCGTTGATCCCCTCGGTGACCGTACTGGGCCTGACCCTGGGTGATCTGCTCTACGGCGCAGTGCTCACGGAAACCGTGTTCGCCTGGCCCGGCATGGGTGCCTACGTGGTCAAGTCGATCCAGTCGCTGGATTTCCCGGCGGTGATGGGCTTCGCGATCATGGTCTCTTTCATTTACGTGCTGCTGAACATGGCGATCGATCTGCTGTACCGCCTGATCGATCCGCGCATTGGCGAGGTCAACTGACATGACGACTCCGATCACCGCGCCCGCCGTGGCGCCACTGCCGGCCGCCTCGCGCTGGCAGGACAAATGGGCCTACCTGGCCCATCAGATTCGCCGCAGTCCCCTGACCATGGCCGGGTTGCTGATTACTGTAATAGTGCTGTTGGTGATGGCCTTTGCGCCCTGGCTCGCGTCCCATGATCCCAACGCGCTGAACCTGACCCAGCGCCTGGCCGCGCCGTCCGCCGCCCATTGGTTCGGCACCGACGAAGTGGGCCGGGATCTGTTCAGCCGCGTGCTGTACGGCAGCCGGCAATCCGTCGGCGTCGGTCTGTTCGTGGCCTTCGCTTCGTGTTTTGCCGGCGGCTTGCTGGGCTGCATGTCCGGGATCATCGGTGGGCGTTTCGACGGGCTGATCATGCGCCTGATGGACATCATGCTGTCGGTGCCGTCGCTGGTGCTGATCATGGCCCTGGCCGCGGCACTGGGCCCGAGCCTGTTCAACGCCATGCTGGCGATCACGCTGGTGCGGATTCCCTTCTACGTGCGGTTGGCCCGGGGGCAGGCCCTGAGCATCCGCCAGATGGGTTACGTCAAGGCGGCCGAAACCTTCGGCGCCGGGCGCTGGCACATGGTCATCTGGCACGTGGCGCGCAACGCCATGCCGCCGTTGCTGGTGCAACTGAGCCTGGACATCGGCAGCGCCATCCTCATGGCCTCGGCCCTGGGCTTCATTGGCCTGGGCGCGCAACAGCCGACGGCGGAGTGGGGCGCGATGGTCGCCACCGGGCGCAACTACATCCTCGATCAATGGTGGTACTCGACCTTTCCCGGCGTGGCGATTCTGATCACCGCCACCGGTTTCAACCTTTTGGGCGACGGCGTGCGTGACTTGCTCGACCCACGGCAGCAGGGGAAATGACCATGCAAGCTTCCGCACAACAATCCCTTGCCGCCCCGGCCCCGGTGCTGGTCATCGACGACCTGTGCATTGAATTTCCGGCCTACAAAAGCACCGTCAAGGCCCTCAATGGCGTGTCGCTGCACGTCAATCCCGGGGAGATCGTGGGCGTGATTGGCGAGTCAGGCTCCGGCAAGTCGGTCACCGCGATGCTCAGCCTGCGCCTGCTGCCGGAGCGCGCCTACGAGGTGAAAAGTGGCAGCCTGAGCATTCTCGGCCGCGACATGCTCACCGCCAAAGAGAAAGACCTGCTGAGTGTGCGTGGCCGCGACGCTGCGATGATCTTTCAGGAACCCATGACCGCGCTCAATCCGACCCGGCGCATCGGTCGGCAGATGCTTGACGTGATCATTCATCACCAACGGCTGAGCAAAGCCGACGCCAAGACCAAGGCCATCGCGTTGCTGCGGGACATGCACATCGCCGACCCCGAGCAGGTGATGAACAGCTACCCCTTCGAGCTTTCCGGCGGCATGCGTCAGCGGGTGATGATTGCGCTGGCGTTCTCCTGCGATCCGCAATTGCTGATCGCCGACGAGCCGACCACCGCGCTGGACGTCACGGTGCAGCGGCAAGTGCTGTTGCTGCTGCGGGAGAAGGCCCGGGCGCGGGGCACGGCGATTCTGCTGATCACCCATGACATGGCGCTGGTGTCGCAGTTCTGCGACCGGGTGTACGTGATGTACACCGGCGCAGTGGTGGAGCAGGGCGTCACCGCGCAAGTGATGGCGGACCCCCGGCATCCGTACACCCAGGGCCTGCTCAGCGGATTGCCGGAGCAAGTCGAACCGGGCCAGGATCTGACGACCATTCCCGGCCAGGTGCCCAATCTGTCGGCGTTGCCGGAAGGGTGCACTTTCCTGGATCGCTGCGCCCATGCCACAGCCCAATGCCTGCAACGCCCGCCGATGCAGACCATCGACGCCGCCGCCGACCGCAAAAGCGCCTGCTGGTTGAGCGCGCCCTTACACGCCACCCCACAGGAGTCGCGGCCATGATCCATTCAGCCCTGCAGACATCGCCTGGCGAGAGCCCGACCATCCTCGGTCTGCAAGATGTGCGCGTGCATTACCCGATGGGCAAGGACTGGCTCGGTCGTCCCAAGGCTTTGGCCCATGCCCTCAACGGCATCGATCTGCAGGTCCGTGCCGGCGAAACCCTCGGCGTGGTCGGCGAATCCGGCTGCGGCAAAAGCACCCTGGCGCAGTTGCTGATGGGCTTGATCAAGCCGACGTTGGGACGACTCGACTGGATCTACAACAGCGACAAGGAACGCAGCAGCAACGTGCAGATTGTGTTTCAGGACCCGCAGTCGTCCCTCGACCCCAGGCTGCCGGTGTGGAAAGTGATCACCGAGCCGTTGTTCGTCCAGCGTTCGGCGCCGCGCCACGAAATGCGTGGCATTGCGGAGAAGGTGGCGGCCCAGGTGGGCATTCGCACGGAATACCTTGATCGCTTTCCTCATCAGTTTTCCGGTGGGCAGCGTCAGCGGATTGCGATTGCCCGGGCCTTGTCGTCCAACCCGGACATCATCGTACTGGACGAGCCGACCTCGGCACTGGACATCTCAGTGCAGGCGCAGATCCTCAATTTGCTGGCCGAGCTGCAGCGCAGTCGCGACCTGACCTACATCCTGATCTCTCACAACGTCTCGGTGGTGCGGCACATGGCTGACCGGGTGGCGGTGATGTACCTGGGGCAGATTGTGGAGTTGGGTACGGCGGCGGAAGTGCTGGAGCGGCCGCGTCACCCTTACACGCAATTGCTGCTGGAGGCGGTGCCGCGTCTCGGGGTGGCGGTGGACGACGCCCAGGTGTCGGCGCCGACCGAGCTGCCGGGCAATCGGACGCTGCCGACGGGGTGTTTTTTTCGGGATCGTTGTCCGAAAGCCACCCAAGGCTGCGAAAGGCCGCAAGCATTACTACCGGCAAAAGGCGCTGGGGAATCGGTGCGCTGTCATCTGGTGTCGCAGCACTGATGCGCGGCCGCTCGCCCCTTTACTGCCCCCTTTACCTGACGTGAAGGGGCGAATTGGCCCCATGAGTCAATCAATGGCTGATCATCCACGGTCGGCCCGCCGGCTTGCCTTTCAGGGCGTGGGGATTGGCTTTGGTGGGTTGGAGTCTTTTCGTCGGGCCGCAGCAACTGCAGCCGCTGGGGTGCCCCCGGCTCTCTTTGTACTGGTCCATGGTTTTTGGCGCGTGGGCGCTTTGCTCGTTCCGGGCGATGGCGGTGCGGGTGTTGCCGGCCATCGTGCTCAGCCCCGGCGCGGACAGAATCACCCGCAGGCTCGATGCGCCGCATGCCGGGCACTCGCACGGCAGCGCGCTCTCGGCCATGGGCCGCAGCGAGGTGAAATCCCCACAGTCAGGGCAGTCGTATTCGTACAGGGGCATGGCTTAAATCCTCTCGTCAGAGTGCATGCTGCAGGCGCGGATTCATTCGCGCATGCAGGTCGGGAGTCAGCCCGGCGTTATTTATCCTGCGCGATCGGCAAGTCCACGGTGCCGTCGATGAATTTCGTCGGGCCATTGGCGTTGGGGTTGATGTCGAATTTGAAGATCTCGGTCGGCAGCCACAAGGTGGCGCACGCGTTGGGGATGTCGACCACGCCGCTGATGTGACCCTGCACCGGTGCCGAGCCCAACAGCGAATAACCCTGGGCCGGGGAGTAACCGAACTTGGTCATGTAGTTGATCGCGTTCAGGCACGCCTGGCGGTAGGCGACGTTGACGTCCAGGTAGTGCTGCTGGCCGGCTTCGTCGACCGAGATGCCTTCGAAGATCAGGTAGTTGTTGTAGTTCGGCACGATGGGGCTGGGCTTGAAGACCGGGTTTTTGATCCCGTACTTGGCCATGCCGTCCTTGATCAGCTCGACGCGCATGTGCACCCAGCCGGCCATTTCGATGGCGCCGCAGAAAGTGATTTCGCCGTCGCCCTGGCTGAAGTGCAGGTCGCCCACGGACAGACCCGCGCCGTCGACGTAGACCGGGAAGAACACTTTCGAGCCCCGGGACAAATCCTTGATGTCGCAGTTGCCGCCGTGCTCACGGGGCGGCACGGTGCGTGCGCCCGTGGCGGCGGCCAGGTCGCGGGCCGGGCCTTTGAGTTTGCCCAGGTGCGCCGTCCCGGCGCAGGGCGGACAGGCCAGGGCCGGGACGCGGTCCGGGTCGGTGTCGATCAGTTCCTGTTCGCGGCGGTTCCATTCGGCGAGCATCTTGTGGTCCGGCAGACAGCCGATCAGGCCGGGGTGAATCAAGCCTGCGAACTCGACGCCGGGGATGTGCCGGGAGCTGGTCATCATCCCTTTGAAATCCCAGATGGATTTCTGCGCCAGGGGGAAATGCTCGGTGAGGAAGCCGCCGCCGTTCTGTTTGGAAAAGAAGCCGTTGAAGCCCCACTGCGAATCGGCTCGGGCGCCGATGTCCAGCAGCTCCACCACCAGCAGGTCGCCGGGCTGGGCGCCATGCACACCGACCGGCCCGGACAGGTAATGCACGGTGGTCAGGTCGACGTCGCGCACGTCGCTGGCATCGTCGTCGTTCTTGATCGCGCCAGCGGTCCAGTCGTAGGTTTCGAGGATGAAATCATCCCCCGGCTTGACCCAGCAGGCCATCGGGATGTCCGGGTGCCAGCGGTTGTGGATCTGCTCGTTTTCGGTGACAGGCTGGTTGAGGTCGACTTTGATCAAGGTATCGGTCATGGGGGGTTCTCCTTGGGTTCTCGGTAGGTGCTAATGACGCTGCATGTCTCCGGGCCTTGCTACACCGACAAATACCGACTGATCGTCGCTTCATCGACATTGGCCCGGGTTTCTTCGATGACGAAGCGGCCTTTCTCGATCACCAGCAAGCGGTCGGCGATTTCCAGGGTGAAGGACAGCACCTGCTCCGAGACGATGATCGTCAGGTTGCGCAGGGTGCGGATCTCTTTGAGGCTGCGGGCGATGTCCTTGATGATCGACGGCTGGATGCCTTCGGTGGGCTCGTCGAGCAACAACACCTTGGGATTGGTCGCCAGGGCCCGGGCGATGGCCAACTGCTGTTGCTGGCCGCCGGACAGGTTGCCCCCGCGTCGGCCGCGCATGTCGAACAGCACCGGGAACAGCGCGTACAGGTCTTCCGGGACCTTGCCGCCGGCCGAGGCGGGGAGGCCGGTCTGGATGTTTTCCAGCACGCTCATCGACGGAAAAATCATCCGCCCCTGTGGCACGTAGGCCATGCCCTCGGCGACACGGTTGTGGGTTTCCATGGCGGACACGTCCACGCCGTCCAGCTGAACCTGGCCGCCCCATTGCGGCAGGATGCCCATCAGGCTTTTGAACAGCGTGGTCTTGCCCATGCCGTTGCGGCCCATCACCGCGACGATTTCCTGTTTCTGCACCGAGAGGCTCAGGTCGTGGAGGACCTGACTCTGGCCATAACCACACGCCAGCTGCTGAATGTTGAACATGCTGCGCTCCTCAATGGCCCAGATAGACTTCGATGACTTTCGGGTTGTTCTGCACCGACTCCATGCTGCCTTCGGCCAGCACCTTGCCCTGATGCAGCACGGTGACCTTGTGGGCGATGCTCTTGACGAACTCCATGTCGTGCTCGATCACCAGCACCGAGCGGCCCTGGCTGATGCGATTCAACAGGTCGGCGGTTTGCGCCCGCTCGCTGACGCTCATGCCCGCCACCGGCTCGTCGAGCATCAGCAGTTCCGGGTCCTGCATCAGCAACATGCCGATCTCCAGCCACTGCTTCTGGCCGTGGGATAACAGGCCCGCCTGCTGCTGCAGCCTGTCACCGAGGAAGATGTCGGCGGCCACTTGATTGACCCGGTCCAGCACCTCTTGGGTGCGCTTGAAGAACAGCGCGCCGAACACCGAGCGCCCCGCCGGAAACGACATCTCCAGGTTCTCGAACACGCTCAGGTTGTCGTAGATCGACGGCGTCTGGAACTTGCGCCCGACCCCGGCACGGACGATGTCGTACTCGTTCATGGTGGTCAGCTCGCGGTCCTTGAACTGGATGCTGCCGCCCGTGGCCCGGGTCTTGCCGCAGATCAGGTCGAGCACCGTGGTCTTCCCCGCGCCGTTGGGGCCGATGACCACCCGCACTTCGTTGCGGTCGATGTACAGGTTGAGGTCATCCACCGCCTTGAAACCGTCGAAGGACACGGTCAGGCCCTCAATGGCCAGGACCGGTTTGTTCATCTGAAAGCCTGTCGGGCGGGTCATGGCTGAATCTCCAGCGGGCTGGCGGCTTTCTTGTCAGCGGGGGCGGGGGGTGGCGTGATGACCGGGGCCGGGGAGGCAATCACCGGTGCCGGCTTGCGCGTGAAGCCCGCCAACCATTTGCGCCCGTGGCTCTCCCACAAACCGGCCAGGCCGTTGGGGAAATACATGACCACAGCGATGAACAGCCCGCCCATGAGGTACAGCCACAATTCGGGGAACGACTCGGAGAAATAGGTCTTGCCGTAGTTCACCAGCAGCGAGCCGTACACGGCGCCCAGCAGCGACATGCGCCCACCGACGGCGGCGAAGATCACCATCTCGATGGACGGCACGATGCCCACGAACGAGGGCGACATGAACCCCACCTGCAAGGCGAACATGGCCCCGCCGATGGCCGAGAAACACGCCGCGACGCAGTACACGAAGACCTTGAACGCCGCCACGTCGTAACCGGAAAACCGCACCCGCTCTTCCTTGTCGCGCATGGCCATCAGCAGCCGGCCGAGTTTGGAATGGAGGATGAATTTGCCGAACAGGATGCAGGCGAACAGCAGGCCTGCGTTGATGAAGTACAACAGCAGTTTGGCGCTGTCGCTGCGGATGTCCCACCCCAGCAGGGTCTTGAGATCGGTGATGCCGTTGATCCCGCCGGTCAGGCCTTGCTGGCCGATGATCAGCACCGTGAGGATCAACGCGATGGCCTGGGTGACGATGGAAAAATACACATCGCCCACCCGGCGTCTGAACAGCGCGACGCCAATGATCAACGCCAGCAGCACCGGCAACACGATGACCGCCATCACCGTGAACGTGAAACTGTGAAACGGCACCCACAGCCACGGCAGTTCGGTGATCTGGTTCCAGTCCATGAAGTCCGGAATGCCCGGAGTCGACTGGATTTTCGTGCTCTCCGGATCAGATGCTTCCAGCTTGAGAAACATCGCCATGCAGTAGCCGCCCAGGCCGAAAAACACCCCTTGCCCCAGGCTGAGAATGCCGCCGTACCCCCAGCACAACACCAGGCCCACGGCGACGAACGCGTAGGTCAGGTATTTGCCGACCATGTTCAGGCGAAAGGCGTCCAGAGTCAGGGGGAAGACCACCAGGATCAGGGCCGCGAGGATCAGCAGGCCGACCACGCCCTGGCGTCCGCCGAGCATCTTGTTTAGCGCGTTCATGGGGCTACCTCTCTGGCGCACACTTATTTACGAACCTTGCTGGCAAACAACCCCTGAGGGCGCATCAACAGGATCAGGATCACAATGGACAGGGTCAGGACCTTGGCCATCGAGCCACTCATGAAAAATTCCGACAGGGACTGGGTCTGGGCAATGGCGAACGCCGAGGCAATGGTGCCGAACAGGCTGGCCGCGCCGCCGAAAACCACCACCAGAAAGGTGTCGACGATGTACAGGGAGCCGGCGGTGGGGCCGGTGGAACCGATGGTGGTGAACGCCGCCCCCGCGACCCCGGCAACGCCGCAGCCCAGGGCGAAGGTCATGCGGTCGACCTTGCGGGTATTGATGCCCACCGCTCGGCTCATGATGCGGTTCTGCACCGTGGCGCGGACGTGCAACCCCCAGCGGCTGCGGTACAGCATGAGAAAAATCCCGCCGGTCATCAGCACGGTCAGGCCCATGACGAACAGGCCGTTGCGCGGGATTTCGATGGATTCGGTGAGGTTGACCGCGCCCATCAGCCATTCGGGCGGGTTGGCGCTGACTTCACGGGCGCCGAAGATGGAACGGAACGCTTGCTGCATCACCAGGGACAGGCCCCATGTCGCCAGCAGGGTGTCGAGCGGTCGGTGGTAGAGGCGACTGATCATCACCCACTCCACCACCCAACCCACGGCACCGGCCACCACGAACGACAACGCGATGGCAAAGAAGAAATAGTACGGCTGCATCCACGGCCAATAGGTCTGCACCAGGGTCGACAGCAGGTAAGTGGTGTAGGCGCCGATGGTGAGGAATTCACCGTGGGCCATGTTGATCACGCCCATCTGACCAAAAATGATCGCCAGCCCCAGGGCCATCAACAACAGCACGCAGAACACGGAAAGCCCGTTGAACCCCTGCATGGCCGCGATGGCACCAAATTCCGATAGCCATTCCATGATGATGGTCTCCGAGGTGAAAGGTAGAGGGGCGCCTGATCGTTCCCACGCTCTGCGTGGTAACGCATCCCCGGACGCTCCGCGTCCTGCATGGCCGCAGAGCGGCCGGACCGGCATTCCCACGCAGAGCGTGGGAACGATCAGCGCGCCATGTCAGCAGCAATTACTGGTAACCCTTCGGAAATGGATTCGGCTCAATCAATTCCGACTCGTAAACCACCTTGAACTGGCCGTCGGCCTGGACTTCACCGATGCGGGTCTTGCTCCACAGGTGGTGGTTTTCGTGAATCTTCACGTAGCCTTCGGGCGCGGTTTTCAGCTCGATGCCCGGGGACGCCGCCACCACTTTGTCGACGTCGAAGCTGCCGGCTTTCTCGACCGCGGCTTTCCACAACCACGGACCGAGGTAGGCGGCCTGGGTCACGTCGCCCATCACCGAATCCTTGCCGTACTTGGCCTTGAACGCCTCGACGAACGCTTTGTTGTTGGGGTTATCCAGGCTCTGGAAGTACTTCATCGACGCGTAGAAGCCCTTCATGTTCTCGCCGCCAATGCCCAGCAGTTCGTCTTCGGTGACCGAGAGGGTCAACAGCGTCTGCTTGGTTGAATCGACGCCCGCGGCTTTGAGCTGCTTGTAGAACGCCACGTTGGAGCCGCCCACGACTGCGGCGAACACCACGTCAGGTTTCTTCAATTTGACTTTGTTGATCAGCGAGCCGAACTGGGTATTGCCCAGCGGGTAGTAGTCTTCGCCGACGACCGTGCCGTGGAGCACGTTCTCGATGTGCTTGCGGGCGATCTTCATCGAGGTGCGCGGCCAGATGTAATCCGAACCGATCAGGTAAAAGGTCTTGGCGCCCTTGGTCTTGGCGATCCAGTCCAGGCTGGCAAGGATCTGCTGGGTGGCTTCCTGCCCGGTGTAGATCACGTTTTTCGACTGTTCCAGCCCTTCGTAGAAGGTCGGGTAGTACAACAGGCCGTTTTCTTTCTCGAACACCGGCAACACCGCTTTACGCGACGCCGATGTCCAGCAGCCGAACACCGTGGCCACCTTGTCGTTGACCAGCAGCTTGCGGGCTTTCTCGGCGAAGGTCGGCCAGTCGGACGCGCCGTCTTCCTGCACGATTTTGATCTGGCGACCGAGGATGCCGCCCGACGCGTTGATCTGGTCGATGGCCAGGCGTTCGGCCTGGATCGAACCGGTTTCGGAGATCGCCATGGTGCCGGTGGCCGAGTGCAGCTGGCCGACGGTCACTTCGGTCGGCGTGACGGCCAGGCCGGTGGTGTTGACGTCGTCGGCCAGGGTCATCTGGCTGAACACGCTGGCGGCGATCAGCGAAAGGGCTGCCGCCCCCAATGCCAGGCGTCGGGGGAAAAAGCGCGTGGGGCCTGTCAGTCGTGAATCCATGTTCCCGCTCCTGTGCTGGTGATTCGCGGCGGCCGGGTGAGGGGCCGTCGCGAGCTGCGAGCAAGGATGAGGCGGGCGCGGGAATCGAGGTATACGCAGCGTGACGTATGCGCGTACGTCATTTGACGTAGGGCCGGGAACGCCGGACCGAGGCATGATTGCGCCCGCGGCACAGAAGTTGCTGTTTGAACACAGTTCTCAGTTTCGCGCCAGCAAGGACGGTGAGTGGCGAATTCGCTCTCTCTCATCAGGAACCCCTCAGTGCGACCCTCCGGCTCTCAACGCATCATCAAGGTGCGCCGCGATTACAATCGTCTGGTCGCCGACGAGACCATGGAAGACTACGCGTTGCGTTTCACGCCCAAGTCTTTCCGCAAATGGTCGGAATTCCGCATCGCCAACACGGCTGTCGGGGCCGTGTCGTTCCTGGCACTGGAAGCCATTGGCGGCGCGCTGGTGATGAGCTACGGCTTCACCAACACCTTATGGGCCATCATCGCCATGACGGTGGTGATCTTTCTCACCGGGCTGCCCATCAGCTACTACGCCGCGCGCTATGGCGTGGACATGGACCTGCTGACCCGTGGCGCCGGCTTCGGCTACATCGGCTCGACCATCACCTCGTTGATCTACGCCAGTTTCACCTTCCTGTTCTTCGCCCTGGAAGCGGCCATCATGGCGCTGGCGCTGGAGCTGTACACCCACATTCCGCTGGCGCTGGCGTACGTGATTTGCTCGATCATCGTCATCCCGCTGGTGGCCTACGGCATCACCCTGATCAGTCGCCTGCAAATGTGGTCGCAACCGTTGTGGCTGACGTTACTGATCGTGCCCTACGTGTTCGTGATCTGGAAAAACCCCGACGCCCTGTCCGACCTCACCACCTTTGCCGGCCGGGAGGGCGAGGGCGGCACGTTCAATCTGCTGCTGTTCGGTGCCGCGTTCAGCGTGGCGTTGTCCCTGGTGACGCAGATCGGCGAGCAGGTGGATTACCTGCGGTTCATGCCGGAGAAAACCCGCCGCAACCGCAAGCGCTGGTGGGCCGCGGTGCTGATGGCCGGGCCCGGCTGGGTCATCCCTGGCGGCCTGAAAATCATGGCCGGCGCCTTTCTCGCCTTCCTCGCCCTGCAACATCAAGTGCCCATCGAGCGCGCGGCCGAGCCGACGCAGATGTACCTGGTGGCGTTCAATGATGTGTTTGCCTCGCCGGAATGGGCGCTGGCGGCCATGGTGCTGTTCGTGATCATTTCCCAGATCAAGATCAACATGACCAACGCCTACGCCGGGTCCCTGGCCTGGTCGAACTTCTTTGCCCGGGTCACCCACAGCCATCCGGGCCGGGTGGTCTGGCTGGTGTTCAACGTCGCTATCGCGCTGATCCTCATGGAACTGGGCGTGTTCGACGCCATCGAGGAAGTGCTCGGGCTGTACGCCAACGTCGCCATCGCCTGGATTGGCGCGCTCGTCGCTGATCTGGTGATCAACAAGCCCCTTGGCCTCTCGCCCAAGTACATTGAATTCAAACGCGCGCACCTCTACGACATCAACCCGGTGGGCGTCGGCGCGATGTTCATTGCCTCATTGTTGTCGATGTGTGCCCATTTCGGTGCGCTGGGGGAGGTGGCGCGGGCTGCGCCGCCGCTGATTTCCCTGACCAGCGCCCTGATCGCGGCGCCGTTGATCGCCTGGCTGACCAAAGGCCGTTACTACATCGCCCGGGAGAGCGACCCCGGTCTGCTGTTCCCCCTCGGCCGCCAGACCAGCCTGCGCTGCGGCGTGTGCAGCAACCGTTTCGAAACCCCGGACATGGCCTGGTGCCCGGCGTACGGTTCGCCCATCTGCTCGTTGTGCTGTTCGCTGGACGCCCGCTGCGGCGATCAATGCAAAACCCGCTCGCGGCTGTCGATGCAATTCGAGGACCTGATCGGCCGCCTGCTGCCCCGCTTGCCGCGCCAGTACCTGCACACCCGGCTGGCGCACTATCTGGGCCTGCTCACCGTGTTGGTGCTGACCCTGACCGGGGCGCTGACGATGATTTACAGCCAGGTCTCACATGGGCTGATCGATCAATCACCGCAGGTGCATCACACCCTGATGCTGGCGTTTCTCAAAGCGTTCCTGACCTTTTGCGTGTTCGCCGGCGTACTGGCCTGGTGGGTGGTGCTGACCCGTGAGAGCCGGCGCGTGGCCCTGGAAGAATCCGAGCGGCAGACAGCGTTGCTGATGCAGGAAATCGAGGCGCACCACAAAACCGATCAGGCGCTGCAGGAGGCCAAGGAAGCTTCGGAGGCCGCCAACGCCGCCAAGAGTCGCTACGTCACCGGGCTTTCCCACGAGCTGCGCACGCCGCTCAACAGCATTCTCGGTTTCACCCAGATCTTGCAGCGGGACGTCGCCACCCCGAGTAAACACCTCGATTCCCTGGCGACCATCATGCGCAGCAGTTCGCATTTGCTGTCGCTGATCGACGGTCTGCTGGACGTGGCCAAGATCGAAGCCGGCAAGCTGCGGCTGGAGCCGACGGAAATCCTGTTTCAGGAGTTTCTCGACGATCTGGAGAAAATGTTCGCCAGCACGGCCCGGGAGAAAGGCCTGCACTTTCGCCTGGAGCTGATCGGGCGCATGCCGGAAGTGGTGCGCGGCGACGAGAAGCGGGTGCGGCAGATTCTGATCAACCTGCTGGGCAACGCGATCAACTTCACGGACAGCGGAGAAGTCTGCCTGCGGGTCAGTTACCGGCGCGAAACAGCGACCTTCGACATCATCGACACCGGGATCGGCATCGCGCCGGAACAGATCGAACGGATTTTCCAGCCGTTCGAACGGGGCGGCCTGGTACGGCAAGACAACGGCGTGGGGCTGGGGCTGACCATCACGCGGATGCTCACGGCGTTGATGGGCGGCGCCCTGTCCGTCAGCAGCCAGCCCGAGGAAGGGACGCGGTTTCAGGTGCGGCTGTTCCTGTCCGAAGTGCGGGTGCCCAAGGCGATCATCGACGTCAACCACGACGTCATCGGTTACGACGGTCCGCGGCGGTTGATTCTGGTGGTGGACGATCACATCGAGCACCGCAAGGTCATCAGCGGCATGCTCATGCCGCTGGGTTTTGACGTGGCGCAGGCGGCCAACGGGCAAGAGGCGGTCAGGCAGGTGTCGTTGCTGCACCCGGACCTGATCCTGATGGACCTGTCCATGCCGGACATGGACGGTTGGGCGACCAGTCGCATGATCCGCCGCAACGCGCTGTCCCTGGCGCCGATCATCGTGCTGTCGGCCAACGCCAATGCCTTCGCCGATGACAAGGAACGCAGCCTGCAGGTGTGCAGTGACTACCTGGCCAAACCCCTGCATTTGCCGCAACTGCTGGACCGCATTCAGCATCATCTGCAACTGACCTGGCAGCGGCGTTTGCGCAGCGCCCCGTTGCTCGTGCAGACGCCGGGGGTGTTGCCGTCGCGGGAGGATCTGGAAGAGCTGTATGAACTGAGCGGCCTGGGCTACATCCGTGGCATTCAACAAAAACTCGACGCCATCGAGCGCGAGAACACCTACAGCGCCGGTTTTGTCACCCGCCTGCGAACCCTGGCGTCCGGTTTTCGCCTGGATGAACTCAGTCTTCAATTGAAGGAAGCCCTTAATGGACGCCATGACCCGAGCCGCTGAAAACGGCGTCATCCTGATCGTCGATGACGTACCCGATAACCTGGCGCTGCTGTCCGATGCGCTGGACGAGGCGGGGTACATGGTGCTGGTGGCGCTGGACGGGCACAGTGCGTTGACCCGCATCCAGCGTCGGCGTCCGGACCTGATTCTGCTGGACGCGATGATGCCCGGCCTGAACGGCTTCGACACCTGCCGCCAGATCAAGGCGCAACCGGACACCGCCAACATCCCCGTGCTGTTCATGACCGCGCTGACCGACAGCGAGCACGTGGTGCAGGGTTTCGAGGCCGGCGCCATCGACTATGTCACCAAACCGATAGAGTGCGCCGAAGTGCTGGCCCGGGTCGCTTCACATTTGCGCACCGCGCGCATCCTGCAAACCGCCCGCACGGCGTCGCAGCCGGTGACGTTCGAAGACAAATCCGCCTACGGCAAATTGTCCCGCCGCTTCCAGCTCACCGACCGGGAAATCGAAGTGCTGCGCTGGGTGTCCTGCGGCAAAACCAACAAAGACATCGCCGACATCCTGCAACTGAGCCCGCGAACGGTGAACAAACACCTGGAACACATTTACATCAAACTTGGCGTCGAAACCCGCACCGCCGCCACCTCCGTGGCCATGGCAGCGATGACCGATCGGGTGTGATCCCTCAAAAACTTCTCGGCTGAAGCCGGTCCTACTGTCGGAGTCGGTCGCAATTGGCTGCGCAAACAGATTGGCTATTAAACCTGCCAGTATTTAGCTCGGCTATATAAGCCCTATATAACTAACGGTCTTTATTGGATCCACTATTTGAACTAGTGCCCCGCAATTGAATTGAAGTTGAACTATTTCTCCCCTCATAGAACAGCACTCAACTTTCATCGACAACCGGCCCTAAATTCCCTGCGTTCGCTGCCGAAACATCTTTCAGGCCGTGCCTTCTCTTTCCTGCAGCACCCGTGCAAAGCGCAGCGCACCTATCGGCATCGCACTCTTGTCGCTGTCATCTCTGTTATGGACACACGCATATGATCAAACGTCTGGGTTTCAGCAAAAAGATCTTGCTGGCCGCTGCACTCATCGTGGTAGTTGCTTTCTCGTGTTTTATTCTGGTGAACGATTATCGCCAGCGCGAAACCCTGAAGAACAGCGTCGCCTCCGAACTTCAACAGATGGGCAGTCTGACCACGCAAAACATTCAAACCTGGCTCGACAGCCGCACGCAGTTGCTCAACTCCATGGCCCAGCAGATCGCGGTCGACGGTCCGGCCCAGGGCAGCTTGCAGCGGGCGATCGGTTTGCCGGTGTATCCGGACAATTTCCAGCTCAGTTATTTCGGCAGCAAGGACGGCGTGATGTTCTCCGTGCCGACGGGCAATCGCCCGGCCGACTATGACCCGCGGGCCCGTGGCTGGTACAAGGCGGCCGACGCGGCGCAGGGCATTATCGTCACCGAGCCGTACATCGCAGCTTCGTCGGGCAAGCTGGTGGTGACACTGGCCACGCCGGTCCGCCAGCAAGGGCAGATGATCGGCGTCGCGGGTGCGGACATTTCTCTGGACGCGATCAGCAAGACCATCAACTCGCTGAACTTCGGCGGCCACGGTTATGCGTACATCGTCAGCGCCGACGGCAAGATTCTGATTCACCCGGACAGCAAGCTGATCCTCAAGAACGTCAGCGAAGCCTATCCGAGCGGTGCGCCAACCATCGCGCCGGGCGTGGCGGAAATCGAGTCCGGCGGCAAGGCGCAGATCATCTCGTTTACCAAGGTGGAGGGGCTGTCGTCGGCGAACTGGTACGTGGCGCTGGTGCTTGACCGCGACGCGGCCTACTCGATGCTGAGCGAATTCCGCTCTTCGGCAATTTTCGCGATGGTCATCGCTGTGGCGATCATCATGGTGCTGCTGGGCCTGTTAATCCGCGTGCTGATGCAGCCGTTGCACCAGATGGGCCGGGCGATGCAGGACATCGCCGACGGAGAAGGCGACCTGACCATGCGTCTGGCCATCGTGTCCCAGGATGAGTTTGGCGCGCTGGCGCAGTCGTTCAACCGTTTTGTGGAGCGTATTCACGGCTCGATCCGCGAAGTGGCCTCCACCGCCGGGCAGCTGGGTGAAGTCGCGGCCCGTGTGGTCGGTGCCTCGAACTCGTCGATGGGCAATTCCGATCAGCAGACCAGCCGCACCAGCAGTGTGGCCGCCGCGATCAACCAGCTCGGCGCCGCCGCTCAGGAAATCGCCCAGAACGCCGCGCTGGCATCACAGCATTCCAGCGAGGCCACGCAACTGGCCAGCGAAGGGCAGGGCGTTGTCAGCCAGACCATCACGGCGATGAATCAGCTGTCGGAGAAGATCAGCGAGTCGTGCGCCAACATTGAAACGCTGAACAACAAGACCGCCAACATCGGGCAGATTCTGGAAGTGATTACCGGTATTTCTCAGCAGACCAACCTGCTGGCGCTCAATGCCGCCATCGAAGCGGCGCGGGCAGGGGAAGCGGGGCGTGGTTTTGCGGTGGTGGCGGACGAGGTGAGGAATCTGGCCCACCGCACCCAGGATTCGGCGCAGCAGGTGCAGGGCATGATCGAGGAGTTGCAGGTCGGCGCGCGCGATGCGGTGATCAACATGACCGAGAGCCAGCGCCAGAGCGAGAATAGTGTGACCATCGCCAATCAGGCGGGCGAACGGCTCAATAGCGTGACCCGCCGGATCAGTGAGATCGATGGCATGAACCAGTCGGTGGCGACCGCGACCGAGGAGCAGACGGCGGTGGTGGAGTCGATCAATGTCGACATTACGGAGATCAATACGCTGAATCAGGAGGGCGTCGATAACCTGAAATCTACTCTGGATGCTTGTGCGCATCTGGAGCATCAGACGGCACGGCTGCAGCATCTGGTCGGCACTTTCCGGATCTAGATCAAGGGCGTCTGCCTGGGGGCAGACTGTTTCGCCTTCGGCGACTTACTTTTGAAAAGCACCAAAAGTAAGCAAAAGTGCCTGCTCTCGGTTGGGCCCTTCGTTCCTCAGGGTTCCTTCACTCCGGTCTCGCTCCGTGGGCCCGCTGCCATCCGCCATCCATGGCGGGGGGCAGCTCTCGCCGCATCCATGCGGCTCGGCCCACTCCGCGAGACCTCCGTTCAGCCTGCACCCAAGTCGCGATTGGCGGTGACTGAGCCTTTTGCGTATGAAGATCAAAAGCAAATCAAGATCAAAAGCTTCCCGGCTGAAGCCGGTCCCACTAGGTACGAGGTGATCGTTCCCTACGCTCCGCGTGGGAATGCATCCCCTGACGCTCCGCGTCACAGGTCTCACTGACGGGATGCGGTGCTCTTGTAGGACCGGCTTCAGCCGGGAAGAGGCCAGTCTGAACACCCTAAATTCCGCAACGTGACATCCGACGCTTTCCCGGCTAAAGCCGGTCCCACTAGCGGCATCGCATTCTGCCAATGGACCAACGGCACGAATTATTTGTTTCAGCCCTTCCGCAATCCCCTCCACTGAATCCTCAACAACCCTCCAACTTGTCTAGCCCGCACCGCCGCTAGACCGCCCTTTAACCTCGTGATGTCCACAAACCCCCCGAAAAATCCCGCATCAAACCGTCTCCGAAGTGAAACGCCGCCGTCATCGTCGATTCATGGAACTGCCACAGGCTGCCCCTAATGTCACTCGCACCGAACGCGGCCAAGGACGGTCGTGCGGCTGATCATTCATCCCCGGCAGGACGCTGGAATCCAAACACCAGAGAAGCCCATGACCGCAGCCATCCACGTCGACCGCTTGAACAAGACATTCGCCCGAAAGACCGCTTTGGTTGACCTTGCATTGTCTATACAACACGGGGAAATGGTCGCGCTGATCGGCGCTTCCGGTTCCGGCAAATCCACGCTGTTGCGCCATCTGGCTGGCCTTGCCTGCTGTGATCGCAGCAACGGCGGCAGCGTTCAGGTACTGGGCCGGGAAGTGCAGGCTTCGGGCCGGCTGAACGGCAAAGTGCGCCGCCTGCGCGCTGACATCGGCTACATCTTTCAGCAGTTCAATCTGGTCAATCGACTCAGCGTCCTCGACAACGTCCTGCTCGGCTGTCTGGGGCGTATGCCTCGCTGGCGTGGCAGCCTGGGGCTGTTCAACGCCGAGGAGAAAGCCCGGGCCATGGCCAACCTTGACCGCGTCGGCCTTGCCGATCTGGCGCCGCAGCGGGCCTCGACCTTGTCCGGCGGCCAGCAGCAGCGGGTGGCCATCGCCCGCGCGCTGACCCAGCAGGCCGAAGTCATTCTCGCCGACGAGCCCATTGCCTCCCTCGACCCCGAGTCCGCGCGCAAGGTCATGGAAATCCTCGCCGACATCAATCGCCGGGACGGCAAGACCGTCGTCGTCACCCTGCATCAAGTGGATTACGCCGTGCGCTATTGCCCGCGTGCCGTGGCACTCAAGGGCGGGCGCATTCACTTCGACGGCGACGGCGCCGAGCTCAACAGCCAGTTTCTCAACGACCTGTATGGCGCCGACGCTGACACCAGCCTGATGTTCGACGGCAGCGCGCGGGACACCGAACGACCGTCGCGACTGATGATGGCTCGCGCCTGACTCAGTGGCGGCACCGGTAACAGGCAACACCCAACCCCACACCCAAAACCAGCTCCGGGAGTTTCCCATGTTGAACCGTATCGGGCGCGTGTTCGCGTCTGCCGCTGTCGTCGCCGGTTGCCTGCTGGGCAACGCGCAGGCCGATGACAACGTCATCAACTTCGGCATCATGTCCACCGAGTCGTCGCAGAACCTGAAAAGCGTGTGGCAGCCGTTCCTCGACGACATGTCGAAAAAGACCGGGCTTAAAGTCAACGCCACCTTCGCCTCCGACTACGCCGGCCTGATTCAGGGCATGCGTTTCAACAAGGTCGACGTGGCCTGGCTGGGCAACAAGGCGGCCATGGAAGCGGTGGACCGTTCCGGCGGCGAGATCTTCGCCCAGACCGCTGCGGCCAACGGTGCGCCCGGCTACTGGAGCGTGATCATTGCGCGCAAGGACAGCCCGATCAATTCGGTCGAGGACATGCTCAAGCACGCCAAGGAACTGACCTTCGGCAACGGCGACCCGAATTCCACCTCGGGCTACCTGGTGCCGGGCTACTACGTGTTCGCGCAGAACCACGTCGACGCCGCCACCGCTTTCAAACGTACGCTGAATTCCAGCCACGAAGTCAACGCCCTCAGCGTGGCCAAAGGGCAACTGGACGTCGCCACTTTCAACACCGAAAGCTGGGACCGTCTGGAAGTCACTCAGCCCGACAAGGCCGCAATGCTCAAGGTGATCTGGAAATCGCCGCTGATCCCGGCCGACCCGATGGTCTGGCGCAAGGGCATGTCCGACGCGGAGAAGAACAAGATCCGCGACTTCTTCGCCAACTACGGCGACACCGACGAAGAAAAGGCCGTGCTGAAGAACATGCAGATGGGCAAGTTCCTCAAGTCCTCGGATGACCAGTTGCTGACCATTCGCCAGCTCGAGCTGTTCAAGCAGAAGACCGAAACCACGGCCAGCACCACCCTCAGCGCCGACGAAAAGGCCACCCGCCTGAAAGACATCGACGCGGGTTTGGCGAAGCTGCAGGACCGTATTTCCGAGCTGGAAAAACAAGGCACCGCCAAGGCGGGTTGATGCACGGGGCACGCCTGCCTGTGGGGGTAAGCCCCGTGCAGGCACGGCGCGCCAGTCATGACGCCTCACCCGATCGCAACCGGACTTTTTATGACCACTCACGCTGCTTACATCCAGGCCGCTGGCAAGCGCAGCTGGCCGCAATACCTGGGCTGGGGCCTGTTCCTGGCGATGCTGGCCTGGGCCTGGCACGGCGCGGAAATGAACCCGCTCGCCCTGTACCGCGACTCCGGCAACATGGCGACCTTCGCCGCCGACTTCTTCCCGCCCGACTTCCACGAATGGCGCGCGTACCTCAAGGAAATGATCGTCACCGTGCAGATCGCCCTGTGGGGCACCCTGCTGGCGATCGTCTGCTCGGTGCCGCTGGGCATCCTTTGCGCCGACAACATCACGCCGTGGTGGATTCATCAACCGCTGCGCCGGGTCATGGATTCGTTCCGCTCGATCAACGAAATGGTCTTCGCCATGCTCTTCGTGGTGGCGGTCGGCCTCGGCCCATTCGCCGGCGTGCTGGCGCTGTGGATCAGCACCACCGGCGTGCTCGCCAAGCTGTTCGCCGAAGCGGTGGAAGCGATCGATCCAGGCCCGGTCGAAGGCGTTCGAGCCACCGGCGCCAGTGCCTTGCAGGAAGTGATCTTCGGGGTCATCCCGCAGGTGATGCCGCTGTGGATTTCCTACGCGCTGTACCGCTTCGAATCCAACGTGCGTTCGGCGACGGTGGTGGGAATGGTCGGTGCCGGCGGGATCGGCGTGATCCTCTGGGAAAACATCCGCGCCTTCCAGTTCACCCAGACCTGCTCGGTGCTGCTGGTGATCATCGTGGTGGTGAGCGTCATCGACATCTTCTCCCAGCGCCTGCGCAAGCAGTTCATCTAATGACCACGACAGGAGAGGGTGCGAACCCTTTTTTTAGCCATGCAGTTGTCTAGACAATCCGAAGCCCTACACCGAGAACCCATGTACCTCGAACTGGCGCAAACCCTGCGCCGTGAACTCGACCGCTACACCGCCGGCGAATACCTGCCCGCCGAAATCCAGCTGGCGGCGCGCTTTGAGGTCAACCGGCACACCGTGCGCCGGGCCATCGACGAGTTGGTGCGCGAAGGCAGCCTGCTGCGCCGCCAGGGCAAAGGCACCCAGGTGCTGGGCCGTCCGCTGGTGTACCCGGTCGCGGCCGACAGCGCCTACAGCGAATCACTCGCGGCGCTGGGCCATGGCGTCGAAGCGGTGCTGCTGCAACGCCGTCACTGCACGGCGACAGCGGAAGAGGCCGGGCATCTGGGCCTCGAACCCCACGCGCCGCTGATCGAACTGCAAACCCTGCGCCGCCTCGACGGCCAGCCGGTCTGCCTGATTCGCCACCGCTACTGCGCCACCCGCGCGTCGTTGATCGCCGACTACGTCAGCGGCTCGGTGCGCCAGTTCCTCACCGAGCGGCAGTTGCCGTTGACCCGCACTTTCAGCCTGATCGGCGCGCGCCTGCCCAGTCGCGAAGAAGCCAGCGTGCTGCTGATGCCGCGTCACCTGCCGGCGCTGACGGTGCTGACCCTTTCCCACGATGCGCACGGAGACCCGGTGGAGATCGCCCATTCCACCAGCCGCTCCGACCGCTTCCAGTATCAGATCGTCACCTGACGGAGATGCCCTTGATGACTGCCACACCCGTTTCTTCCAGCGCGCCCGACGCCCAAACACCCGGCCACGCTGTCCGCCAGCACTGGATTGGCGTGCTCGCGCGCAGCCGCCGCGCCGAACTGCTGGCCCATGAAGCCGCGTTGCGTGACGCCGACTACCAACTGATCCGTGCGCCGGAAATTGGCATGACCCTGGTGCGGGGCCGCATGGGCGGCAGCGGTGCGCCGTTCAACGTCGGCGAAATGACCGTGACCCGCTGCGTGGTGCGCCTGGCCGACGGCCGCACCGGCTTCAGCTACCTGGCCGGGCGCGACAAGGCCCACGCCGAACTCGCCGCCCTCGCCGACGCGCATTTGCAGGGCGCCCAACAGGCGCACTGGATGACTGACCTGATCGACCCGCTGACCCGCGCGCAGGATCTGCGTCGGGCTCAACAACAAGCCGAAACCGCCGCGACCAAAGTGGACTTCTTCACCTTGGTCAGAGGAGAAAACTGATGAGCACCTCTCTCGCCACTGAATCCTTGCCCGCTTCGCTGTTGCAACCGGCATTCGCCGATCCAGTGCTGGATGCCCAGCGCAGTTTTCGCGCCGCCCTCAAGGCGCTGGCCGGTCCCGGTGTCGCGCAAAGCCTGCTCGCCACGCAAACCCCGCCGCACCTCGAAGGCCTTGCTGCGGCCAGCCACGCCCTGTGTCTGGCGCTGCTGGACATCGACACGCCGCTGTGGCTCGCGCCGACGTTCGACACCCAGGCCATTCGCGCCAACCTGACCTTCCATTGTGGCTGCCCGATCGTCAGCGACCGGCAGAACGCCCGCTTCGCGCTGCTCGACGACAGCCAGTTGGACGATCTCAGCGGTTTCGACCTGGGCAACGACCGTTATCCCGATCAGTCCTGCACGCTGCTGGTCCAGCTGCCGAGTCTGCAGGGTGGCACGCAGCTGGCCTGGCGCGGCCCGGGCATCGAAAGCAAAAACCACGTCAGCCTGCCGTTGCAGGAAGCGTTCTGGCAGGAGCGCGAAGCGCGCAATGACTTCCCCCGGGGCATCGACGTGTTCTTCGTCGCCGGCAATGAATTGCTCGGCCTGCCGCGCAGCACCCAGGTGCTGTTCAAGCCTCAGCCGTCAAGAGGGGTGGCCTGATGTACGTCGCCGTCAAGGGTGGCGAACAGGCCATCGACAATGCCCACAAACTGCTGGCGAAACAGCGCCGGGGCGACACCTCGGTTGCCGAGCTGGGCGTGGAACAGATCCGTCAGCAACTGCCGCTCGCTGTCGCCCGAGTGATGACCGAGGGCTCGCTGTACGACGCCGAACTGGCGGCGCTGGCGATCAAGCAATCGGCCGGCGATCTGGTTGAAGCGATCTTTCTGCTGCGCGCCTACCGCACCACGCTGACCCGCTTCAGCGCCAGCCTGCCCCTCGACACCTCAGCCATGCAGCTCAACCGGCGTCTGTCGGCCACGTTCAAGGACGTGCCGGGCGGGCAGCTATTGGGCCCGACCTTCGATTACACCCACCGTTTGCTGGATTTCACCTTGTTGGCCGAAGGCGAATTCCCAGGCCCTGAAGCCCTGGCGGACGCCGCTGTTCAGGACTGTCCGCGGGTACTGGGGCTGCTTGCAAAAGAAGGCCTGATCAAGGAAGAACGGGACACCGGCGCGCCAGTCGCCGACATCACCCGCGAGCCGCTGGAGTACCCGGCCAGCCGCGCCGAACGTCTGCAGGCATTGGCCCGGGGCGATGAAGGCTTTCTTCTGGCGCTGGGTTATTCGACCCAGCGCGGTTACGGCCGCAATCACCCGTTTGCCGGGGAGATTCGGGTGGGAGAAGTGGAGGTGTGGATCGAGCCGGAAGAGCTGGGCTTTCCGATCTCCATCGGCGCCATCGAAGTGACCGAGTGCGAGATGGTCAACCAGTTCGTCGGTTCCGCCACCGAGCTGCCGCAGTTCACCCGGGGCTATGGCCTGGCTTTCGGGCACGCCGAACGCAAAGCCATGGGCATGGCGCTGGTGGACCGCTCGCTGCGCGCCGGGGAATACAGCGAGGAAATCGTCTCGCCGGCCCAGCAGGAAGAATTCGTCCTGGCCCACTGCGACAACGTCGAAGCCGCCGGTTTCGTCTCGCACTTGAAATTGCCGCACTACGTGGACTTCCAGGCCGAACTGGAACTGATCCGCAAACTGCGCACGCCCTCCAGGGAGCAGGCCCAATGAATGCCGCCACGCCGCCACGCCCACAGCCATTACCGCCGACGCCGCGAGACGAGGCGTACAACTTCGCCTATCTGGATGAACAGACCAAACGCATGATCCGTCGCGGCCTGCTCAAGGCCGTGGCGATTCCCGGTTATCAAGTGCCCTTCGGTGGCCGTGAAATGCCGCTGCCCTATGGCTGGGGCACCGGCGGCATGCAACTGACCGCTGCGATCCTCGGCGCCGAGGACGTGCTCAAAGTCATCGATCAGGGCGCCGACGACACCACCAACGCCGTGTCGATCCGCCGTTTCTTTGCCCGCACCGCCGGCGTCGCCACCACCGAGCGCACCCCCGAAGCGACGATTATCCAGACCCGCCACCGCATCCCGGAAACGCCGCTGCACGCCGACCAGATCATGGTCTATCAGGTGCCGATTCCCGAGCCGCTGCGCTTCATCGAACCGTCGGAAACCGAGACCCGCACCATGCACGCCCTGAATGATTACGGCGTCATGCACGTCAAGCTCTACGAAGACATCGCCACCTTCGGCCACATCGCCACGGCCTACGCCTACCCGGTGACCGTCGACGAACGCTACGTCATGGACCCGTCGCCGATCCCCAAATTTGACAACCCCAAGCTGGACATGAGCCCGGCATTGATGCTGTTCGGCGCCGGTCGAGAGAAGCGTCTTTACGCGGTGCCGCCGTTCACCCGCGTCACCAGCCTGGACTTCGAAGATCACCCCTTCGAAGTGCAGAAGTGGGAACACAACTGCGCCATCTGCGGCAGCCAGGACTCGTTCCTCGACGAGCTGATCCTCGACGACCAGGGCACCCAAAGCTTCGTCTGCTCGGACACCGACTACTGCGCGCAACGGGTCAGTCAGGGGAGGGCCACGCAATGAACGCTGCTCAACAGATCGACCGCGATGCCGTCAGCGATCGCACCCAGCCGCTGCTGAAGGTGCGTGGCCTGACCAAGTTGTACGGCCCTGAAAAAGGCTGCCAGGACGTCAGTTTCGAGCTGTACCCCGGCGAGGTGCTGGGCATTGTCGGCGAGTCCGGCTCCGGCAAGTCGACGCTGCTTTCACTGCTCAGCGGCCGTTGCCCGCCCGACAGCGGCGTCATCGATTACCGCCTCGCCGACACCCACAAAAGCGCCGGCCAGTGGCTGGACCTGTACAGCGCCAGCGAGGCCGAGCGGCGCACCTTGCTGCGCACCGAATGGGGCTTCGTCGAGCAGAACCCTCGGGACGGCCTGCGCATGGCGGTGTCGGCCGGGGCCAACATCGGCGAGCGGCTGATGGCCCAGGGCGTGCGCAATTATCAGGCGCTGCGGGCGGCGGGGCTGGACTGGCTCAATCAGGTGGAGATCGACCCGGCGCGCATCGACGACCTGCCGCGGACCTTTTCCGGCGGCATGCAGCAGCGCCTGCAAATCGCCCGAAATCTGGTGTCCGGTCCACGGCTGGTGTTCATGGACGAGCCCACCGGCGGCCTCGACGTCTCGGTGCAGGCGCGCTTGCTCGACCTGATGCGCGGCCTGGTGCGCGAGCTGGACCTGGCGGTGGTGATCGTCACCCACGACCTGGCCGTGGCCCGCCTGCTCGCTGATCGGCTCATGGTCATGCGCCGTTCCCACGTCGTCGAAACCGGCCTCACCGACCAGATCCTCGACGATCCGCAACATCCGTATTCGCAGCTGCTGGTGTCTTCGGTGCTGCAGCCATGATCCGCCTTTCGGGATGCCTTCAATGAACACGTTGATCGAGGTCCGTGACCTCTCGAAAACCTTCACCCTGCACCAGCAGAACGGCGTCGTGCTCAACGTGCTGCGCGGCCTGAACTTCGCCGTCAGTGGCGGCGAATGCCTGGTGCTTCACGGCCATTCCGGTGCGGGCAAAAGCACGCTGCTGCGCACCTTGTACGGCAACTACCTGCCGGCAGGCGGCAGCATTCGCGTGCAGCATCAGGGCGAATGGCTGGAACTGGTCGGCGCTGCGCCCCGGGAGGTGCTGCAAGTGCGCCAGCACACCCTCGGCTACGTCAGCCAGTTTCTGCGCGTCATTCCTCGCGTCGCCACCGTCGACGTGGTCATGGAACCGGCGCTGGCCCGTGGCTGGAAGCGCGAAGACGCCCAGGCCCGCGCCGAGCATCTGCTCGCTCGGCTGAACATCCCGCAGCGGCTGTGGCAACTGGCACCGGGGACGTTTTCCGGTGGCGAACAGCAGCGCGTCAACATCGCCCGCGGCTTCATGGTGCCGTGGCCGGTGATGCTGCTGGACGAGCCGACCGCATCGCTGGACGACGGCAATCGCCAGGTGGTCCTCGAATTGATCAATGAGGCGAAGAGCGCCGGCGCTGCGGTGATCGGCATCTTCCACGACCGACTGGCCCGGGAAGCGGTGTCCGACCGTCATCTGGACATGACCCCGCCCGACCTTGAGCCGCAGGCCTCAATGGCATCCATGGCATCAAGCCCGAAGGAGACCGAACAATGCTGAACGAACAGATCCTGACCCACGCCAAGATCGTCACCGCCGAGCAGGTCTTCACCGGCACCGTGGTCCTGCGCGACGGGTTGATCAGCGAAGTCGACGACAGCATCAGCCAGCTGTCCCAGGCGCAAAACCTCAACGGCGATTACCTGCTGCCGGGGCTGGTCGAGCTGCACACCGACAACCTCGAAAAACACCTGAGCCCGCGTCCCGGTGTGGACTGGCCGTCGGCCTCGGCGGTGATGAGCCACGACGCGCAAATCATCGCGGCGGGCATCACCACGGTGTTCGACGCGCTGTCCATCGGCGACGTCAATCCCAAGGGCAATCGCATGCAGCAACTGCCGGGCATGGTCGACGCGATCGCCAAGGCCAACGCCGCCGACATGACCCGCGCCGAGCACCGCCTGCACCTGCGCTGCGAGGTTTGCCACCCCGACACCCTCAGCGTGTTCCGCGACCTGGTCGAGCAGCCGCTGGTGCAGTTGGTGTCGGTGATGGACCATTCGCCGGGCCAGCGCCAGTTCGCCCTCGAATCCAAGTACCGTGAGTACTACATGGGCAAATACCACCTGAGCATTGAGCAGATGGACGAATTCATCGTTGAGCAGGTCGCCAACTCCAAGACCTACAGCGACCGTTATCGCCGGGCCATCGTCGACATCTGCCTGGCACGCGGGCTTTCGGTGGCCAGTCATGACGACGCGACACTGGCCCACGTCGAGGAGTCGGCGGCCTACGGCATGAGCATCGCCGAGTTTCCGACCACGCTCGAGGCCGCGCAGGGCTGCCGGCGTCTGGGCATGAGCGTGTTGATGGGCGCGCCGAACATCGTTCGCGGCGGCTCGCACTCGGGCAACATCGCGGCGGCGACACTGGCCGAAGAAGGGCTACTGGATATTCTCTCCAGCGATTACTATCCGGCCAGCCTGTTGCAGGCGGCATTCACCCTGGGCGCCCAGTTGGATGCAGCGGATGACTCGACAGGCGCCGGACTGGCGCGTGCCGTGACCACGGTGAGCCTGGCACCGGCCCGTTCGGCGGGCTTGCACGATCGCGGCGAGATTCGCGTCGGCCTGCGCGCCGACCTGATCCACGCCCGGGCTATCGGCACACTGCCAATCATTCAACAAGTCTGGCGACAAGCGAAGAGGGTGTTCTGATGGCAGGCAGGTTGATCTATCTCATCGGGCCGTCGGGTTCGGGCAAGGACAGCCTGCTGGACGCGGCCCGCGAGGCGTTGGCTGCGCGGGACTGCCGCATCGTGCGTCGGGTCATCACCCGTTCGGCGGAAGCCAAGGGCGAAGCGGCCCAGGCCGTTAGCGTCGAGCGCTTCGAGGCGCTGCAGGCCGAGGGGGCGTTTGCACTCGACTGGTCCGCCAACGGCCTGCATTACGGCATCCCGAAAGAGATCGATCAATGGCTGGCCGACGGGCACGACGTGCTGGTCAACGGCTCGCGCGGCCATCTGCCCCAAGCGCGGTCGCGGTATCCGTCGCTGTGGGTGGTGCTGCTGACGGTGGATCAATCGGTGCTGCGGGATCGATTACTCAGCCGGGCACGGGAATCGGCCGAAGACATCGAAACCCGACTGGCGCGCAATGCCCAGTTTGCTGACGATTTGCAGGTGAATGACCCGTCGCTGATCGTGCTAGACAACTCCGGTGCGCTGGAACAAACCGTCGCCCGACTGTTGCAGCGACTGGAGCGAACCCCCGCATGCGCCTGACCCTGCTGGGCACGGGGGATGCGCGGCAAGTCCCGGTTTACGGCTGCGAATGCGCGGCCTGTCGCGCCGCCCACGCCGACCAACGCTTGCGCCGCCGCCCGTGTTGCGCGCTGGTGGAACTGGGGGAGCAACGCTGGTTGATTGACAGCGGCTTGCCCGACCTCACCGAACGCTTTCCGCCCCGCAGCCTCAGCGGCATTCTGCAAACCCACTACCACGCCGACCATGCACAGGGCCTGTTGCACCTGCGCTGGGGCCAAGGGCTGGTGATCCCGGTACACGGCCCGGTGGACCCGGAAGGGCTGTCGGACCTGTACAAACACCCCGGCATTCTCGATTTCAGTCAGCCCTTCATGCCGTTCGAAAGCCGCGCCCTGGGCGAACTGCAAGTCACCGCGCTGCCGCTGCTGCACTCCAAGCCGACGCTGGGTTACCTGCTGGAAGGCGGTGGCCGCCGCATCGCCTATCTCACCGACACCGTCGGTTTGCCCCACGACACACAGGCTTTTTTGCAACGCCAGGCGCTCGACGTGCTGGTCCTCGACTGCTCCATGCCGCCGCAACCGCAGACGCCGCGCAACCACAATGATGTGAATGTGGCGCTGCAGATCATTGCAGCGGTGAAGCCCGATCAGGCCGTGCTGACCCATGTCGGGCATACGCTGGATGCGTGGTTGCTGGAGCATTCCGCGGAGCTGCCCGACCACATTCGGGTGGCGCGGGACGCAATGGAGGTCTGAACGGGGCGGGCGGGGAGTCGTTTGGCCAGTCGTCCTATAACCTCCTGTCGCCCATGTCGTTTAAACCTCGGTCCGGCTTCAACTTTTCCCTGTCACGGCCGTTGCAAATGTAGCCCTACATTTCCTTCGGAGCTTGACCATGTCGTTGATTCCCCGCCGTATTGCTGGACGAATGACCTTGGGGATCCTGACATTGCTGATTCTCACGGCCGTCGCGATTTTCGCGGTCATGACCCTGGGGGGCAAACCCCAACTGGTGGCCGCCGGCACCGAGTCGGCGGAGCAGTCAGCCAGCGCCATTACCCGTCAGCTGGCGTTGCCATTGAGCCGCATCGAGGGGACCGCTGCCGCCATGGCGCTGCTGGCCGAGACACTGCCCCACGAAGAAACCCTGTACATGAGCAATTTCCCCGGCTTGATCGACAGCCAGGGGGATTCCGCCATCGCCGGTGGCGGCGTGTGGCCGGAGCCCAATGCCTTTTCCCCAGGCACCGAACGTCGCAGTTTTTTCTGGGCACGGGACGCCAGCAACCGACTGGGCTTCTCGGACGAATACAATCAGGCCAAAACGCCGCCTTATCAGGCTGAATCCTGGTACACCGGGGCCAAGTCCGCACCGGCGGGACGTTGCGTCTGGTCCGATGCTTATCAGGACCCGGTCAGCGGCGTGGCAATGACCACCTGCAGCGTCCCTTATCGGGCGCAGGGCGCGTTCGCCGGTGTCGCGACCATCGATTTGAAACTTGATGGTCTGGCAGCTTTCCTCAAAGAGAAAGGCGGCGTTACGGACGGCTACGCATTTGCGGTCGATCCTTCGGGGAATTTGCTGTATTTCCCCGATGCGAAGGGCACCAAGGGCCTGCTGACCATTACCGGTTTGAGCCAGGAACAACCCTGGTTGAAGCCGGTGGCTGATCAGCTCGCGAGCAACACTTCGGCCCTCTCGACCCTGAGGATTGAGCACGACGGTCGGCTCAACGGCCCGGCCTACGTCACCCTGGCGACCATGGCCGGCACGGGCTGGCGCATTGGGCTGGTGACTCCGGAAGCCCGCGTCGTCGGCCTGGCCAACCGCCTCACCGGACAGATTCTGTTGTTTCTGCTGCCGCTGCTTGGCGTGCTGCTGGGTCTGGCCTGGCTGGCCGGCAAGCGCCTGTTGGCTCAACTGGAGGAAACCACCGCGCAGATATCGAGTCTGGGGCAGGGCGGTCAGATCGATACTCAACTGGCCATCGTGCGGGCCGACGAGATCGGTGCGTTGCGTGAGTCGGTCAACCGCTACGCCGGTTCCCTGCGCGACATGCTGCACCGCATCGCCGAGGAGTCGGTGTCTCTGGAACGCCAGGCCAACGAGCTGGCGCAGCTGTCCCAAGGCGTCGCCGAGCGGGCCGAATCCCAGCGTCAGGACAACACCTTACTGGCGACCGCAATCACCGAGATGTCGGCCAGTGCCAACGAAGTCGCCCAGAACACCACCGACTGCTCCGACACCGCCCGCCGTTCCCTGGGCGATGCGCGGAAAAGCCAGGATCAGGTCAACAGCAACAGCCAGTCCATCGAAGTGCTGGCAACGGACATTGCCGGCGCGGCGGGCGCCATCACCCAACTGGGCGATGACATCGAGCGCGTGGGCAGCGTGCTGGAGGTGATCAAATCGATCTCCCAGCAGACCAACCTGCTGGCCCTGAACGCCGCCATTGAAGCGGCGCGCGCAGGCGAGCAGGGCCGTGGCTTTGCGGTGGTGGCGGATGAGGTGCGCACGCTGGCCGGGAGAACCCAGGCCTCGGCGAACGAAATTCAAGAGATGATCTCGCAACTGCGTCAGGCCTCCAGTGCGGCGGTCTCGACGATGCAGAACGGCGCCCATCGCACCCGTGAGTCGGTGCAGCAGGCGGTCAATGTCGCCGCCACACTGGGCACCACCGTCTTCAGCTTCGACGACATCGTCCAGCGCGCCCATCAGATCGCCGTGGCCGCCCAGGAGCAGAGCCACGTCACCCACGAAATCAATGAGCTGGCGGTGCGCATCCACGCCTCCAGCGAACAAGGCGCCCGGGATGCCGGCACCTTGCGCGAACTGGGCAAAGGCATGCAGTCGATCTCCGGTCGTCTGGGTGCGTTGAGCCGCGGAGGCAGCCAGGGCTGAGGCATCTTGCGCGCTGGTTAGGCCGGGCGTGAGCACGATCAAATCTTCAGCGTCCGACACGCCGTCTTCGTGAGCAAGCTCACTCCCACAGGGATTGTGTTTGCCAAGAGATTGATGGCGTCCACACCGGCCTCTTCCCGGCTAAAGCCGGTCCCACTAAAACACCGCTTGCGGTCATTAGGACCGGCTTCAGCCTGGGATGGACGCGGAGCGTCCCGGGATGCATGCCCACGCGGAGCGTGGGCACGATCAGACAAACGCCGTCTTCGTGAGCAAGCTCACTCCTACATGGATGGTGGTTGCCAGGAAATTGATGGCGTCCACACCGGCCTCTTCCCGGCAAAAGCCGGTCCCACTAACACACCGCGTGCGGTCAGCCATCCTGTGGGACCGGCTTCAGCCGGGAAGCTCTTGATCTGTGCAGCGCTTTTGATCTTCGTACGCAAAAGGCCCAGTCACCGCCAGTCGCGACTTGGGTGCAGGCTGAACGCAGGTCTCGTGGAGTGGGCCGAGCCGCATGGATGCGGCGAGAGCGCCGTCAGGACATGGATGTCCGTTCGGCGCGGGCCCACGGAGCGAGACCGGAGTGAAGGAACCCTGACGAAGGAAGGGCCCAACCAGGAGCACAAGCCCTTGGTTACTTGGGGCTTTATCAAGTAACTCGCCGAAGGCGAAACAGTCTGCCCCCAGGCAGACTCACTTGATCTTAAAGATCTTGATCTCGCCTCAAACCAGCACATATCGACAATGCACATCCGCGATCCGGGACTACGCTCAACCTTCCCCCCGCACCCTATCCCGAGGACCGCATCCCATGACCACCCTGACCCTGAAAGACGGCACCGAATTCTTCTACAAAGACTGGGGCACCGGCCAGCCGATCGTCTTCTCCCATGGCTGGCCCCTCGACGGCGACGCATGGGATGCACAAATGCTCTTCCTCGGCCAGCACGGCTACCGCGTCATCGCCCACGACCGCCGTGGCCACGGCCGCTCCGGCCAGACCTGGGACGGCAACGACATGGACACCTACGCCGACGACCTCGCCCAACTGTTCGACGCCCTCGACCTCAAAGACGCCATCATGATCGGCCACTCCACCGGCGGCGGTGAAGTCGCCCGCTACATCGGCCGCCACGGCACCGCCCGCGTTGCCAAAGCCGTCCTCATCGGCGCCGTGCCACCCCTCATGCTCAAAACCGACGCAAACCCCGAAGGCCTGCCGATCGACGTGTTTGATGGCATCCGCGCCGGCTTCACCGCCGACCGCTCGCAATTCTTCAAGGATCTGGCCGTGCCGTTCTTCGGCTTCAACCGCGACGGCGTGAAAACCTCCCAGGGCGCCATCGACTCGTTCTGGTCCATCGGCATGCTCGGCAGCGTCAAGGGCGAATTCGATTGCATCAAGGCGTTCTCGGAAACCGACTTCACCGAAGACCTGAAAAAGATCGACGTGCCAACCCTGATCCTCCACGGCGATGACGACCAGATCGTCCCGATCGTCGCGTCTGGCTACAAGAGTCACGAGTTGGTAGAAGGCTCGACATTGCACGTGATCAAGGGCGGGTCCCACGGCATGTGCACGGTTCAGGCGGAAGAGATCAACGGGATTCTGCTGGGCTTCATCAAGGGCTGATCAGCCTGTCCGGCAAGGACTGGCGGTCTCGGGGCTGGAGGCTGCCAGGCGTTTCATGAGGCGCTGACAGCTCAGCCCCAGGGCGTATTCAGCCGCCGGTCATGTTCATGAAGCGCACCACCTGCACGTCATCGTTGAGCTCGAAGTTGTGCTTCCACGGCTTCAATTGCATGGCGTTGACGATGGCTTTCTCGAGCTTGTCCGGCTGACCCGGATTGGCCCGCAGCACGGCTTTCAGATCAGCCGAATGCTCGTTGCCCAGACACAACAGCAAACGACCTTCCACCGTAACCCGCACACGGTTGCAGGTTGCGCAGAAGTTGTGGCTGTGGGGCGAGATGAAGCCGATGCGGATGTGCGGCGCTTCAGCCACGCGCCAGTAGCGCGAAGGCCCGGAGGTGGTTTCCGTCGAATGCACCAGGGTGTAGCGCTCGGCGATGCGCTCGCGGACCTGCTCGCTGGAGTAAAACGATTCGGCACGGCTGTGCTCGCTGATCGTGCCCAGCGGCATTTCTTCGATAAAGGTGATGTCGACCCCGCGATCGATGGCGAAGGCCACCAGATCATTGATCTCGTGGTCGTTGCGGCCCTGCATCACCACGCAATTGAGTTTGGTGCGCTCGAAGCCCGCCGCATTGGCAGCGTCGATGCCGGCGATGACCTTGCTCAGATCACCGGTGCGGGTCAATTCCTTGAAGCGCGCCGGGTCCAGGCTGTCGAGGCTGATGTTGAGGCGCTTAAGGCCGGCTTCGAACAGCGGCACGGCGAGTTTGTCCAGCTGCGAGCCGTTGGTGGTCATGCACAGTTCGCGCAGGCCGGGCAGGGCGGCGATGCTGCGAACCAGCCCGACGATGCCGGAGCGCACCAGTGGCTCACCGCCGGTCAGACGAATCTTTTTGGTGCCCAGCGCCACGAAGCGCTCGGCCAACTGATGGATTTCTTCGAGGGAGAGAATCTGCTGACGCGGCAGGAACGTCATGTCCTCGGCCATGCAATACACGCAGCGAAAATCGCAGCGATCCGTGACCGACATGCGGACGTAATCGACCTTGCGTGAATAGCTGTCCATCAGGACTCGATCTGACATTGATTACTCTCACAACGTGACGCGTGGCAGAAACAGGGTGCGCGCCTGCAGCAACGAGGCGCGCGGCTGCAGCGTTAAATCTGGCGACCGGTCTGCTGCTCGATACTCGCTGCAGCGACGCCGGTGGCCGAAGCCTGAATGGCTTTCGAATAGGACACGTAATACGCGAGCCCGACGAAAATTGCACCCCCCACGGCGTTGCCCAGGAACACCGCGACGAAGTTTTCAACGAAATCGGTCCAGCTCAGGGCGTCGGCAAAGATCGCCGCCGGGATCACGAACATGTTGGCGACGACGTGCTGGAAGCCGATGGCGACGAAGGCCATGATCGGGAACCACATGGCAACGACCTTTCCGGTCACATCTTTGCTGGCGTATGACAACCAGACCGCCAGACACACCAGCCAGTTGCAACCAATGCCGGAAATAAACGCCTGGCTGAAATCAGCGCTGGCCTTGGCCTTGGCGATGGCCAGGGTCTTGGCCAGGTATGCACCTTCTGTGAGGCCCAGCACATGGCCGAAGAAGTAGGCGACGAACAGCGCGCCCAGCAGGTTGGCGAAGGTGACCAGCGCCCAGTTGCGCGCCACCGCCGACAGCGGCACCCGGCCGGCGAACATTGCCGTCGGCAGGCTCATCATGTTGCCCGTGAGCAGCTCGCCGCCTGCGAGGATTACCAGAATCAGACCCAGCGGAAACACCGCCGCGCCCAGCAGGTTGCCCAATGAGGCCCACTGCGGCGGGATCATCGTGCTGACATGGATATCCAGCAAAAAGCCCAGGGCGATGAACGCCCCGGCGAGAAAGCCCAGCACCAGGATCGCCGGGGTCGGCAGATGGGTCTTCTTGACGCCGGCCTCGATGGTGATCTCGGCGATCTGCTGCGGTGTATTGATGGACATAGGCTTTCAGGCTCGCAAGCAATGAACCGCGCCACGACGGAATGAGCCGTGACGCGAAAACGAAGGAGGGGTCAAGCATCCAGTCTTGGTGCGCGGGAGTGTCAGCCGACACGGCGCCGATCTCTGATGGGCGCGCCGCTGCGACGTTAAACCGCATGGCAGAGGGCGCCCAAAAGGCCTGATCAATTAGTGAGCACGCTACCGATCGGGCTCTTGAGCGTCCAATCGCTTGTTCCGATAGGGTCATCGACGCTGTCTATCACGAGAGTTTTAGTCACAAGGCCAGCTCTGCAAATCAATGCGGTCGCGATCCCTGCGCTAGTCTTTGCTGTCTTTGGTGATGCTGCGCTCGTAGCGCTCCAGCAGCGGCTGAATGCTGATCCCGTGCAAAAGAATGCTCAGCGCAACCACCGACAGCGTCAGGCTGATGGTGGTGTGGACCGCCTCGGTCGGCAGGCCATGGGTCAGCGCATAGCACAGGTAATACAGCGTGCCGATGCCGCGAATGCCGAACCAACCCACCAGCGCTTTCTGCGGCCGAGTCAGTAATTTGCCACTGATCAGCAGCCACACGCTCAAGGGCCGGATCACGCAGAACAACGCCAGGCCCAGACCGACGGCGCGCCAGTCCCAGTAACTGGCGAGGGCCGCGCCGAGAAGGGTGATCAGCAGCACCTCCATGGCGCGCTCCACCAAGCTGCCGAACACCATCATGTCGCCCATCATCACGCCGGCGGCGAGTTGACTGTCGGACAGCGAATCACGGTCACCCATGATCGCCGACTCCGGATCGCTGTGGGTGTGTCCCACCACCGGAATGGCCACGTGTTCCGACGGCACCTCCGACTGGGTGGTGTTGGACTCGGCGTGACGCACCCCAATGCCCGCCGCGAACACCGCCAGGAATCCGTAGGCGCCCAGGCCTTCGGCGGTGACGTAGGCAATCGCAATCAGCGCCAGGGCGAGGAAGTCATTCGGCGACAGGGTGCTGTCAGCGTTCTTGATGCGCAGGTAGATCATCAAATGGCCGACGCCACGGCCCAAGCCGTAACCCAGCATCAGCCCGACGGGCACGCCCCAGATGATGTTTTTCAGCAGCCAGCCCTGGGTCCAGTCGAAATCCGAAAAACCGTGGGTGATGAACATCAGCGCGAAAATCACGAAGGGGAACGCGGTGCCGTCGTTGAGCCCGGCCTCACCGGACAGGCCGAAGCGCACCCGGTCCAGGTCCTGGGCGCTGTTGACCTGGACCAGCCCCGCCAGCACCGGGTCGGTGGGCGAGAGCATGGCGCCGAGCAACAGCGCGATCGGCCATGACAGGCCGAACAGGTAATGGGCGGTCAGGCTGACGCCGGCAATGGTCGCCAGCATCACCGGCCCGGCCAGCAAATACGCCGAATGCCAGGCGCCACGGTGCAGCGGCAGGCGCAGCTTGATGCCGGTGTTGAACAGGGAAAACAGCACGGCGATTTCAGTCAGGCGTTCAAGCCAGTGGCGTGCGTCGCGAACGTCGAGCTGCGCGATGTCCAGGCCCCAGGGCCCGATCGCGGCGCCAAACGCCAGGCACACCGCCGACGTCGTGACCGGCAGCCAGCGCAGGTAAGAAGAAGTCAGCGCCAGCAGCATCAGGAGGACACCGAAGACGGTCATGCAAAGAATGAAACTCATGCGGATACATCATCAGTCAATGGGCGGGAATGACTGTGTGACTGTAAGAGGGGGGGATAGTTGAAATAAATGTGGAATGGATCCCGCGACCGGCGCACTGCCTTGCCTGGCGCCTGTCGCTCGGTCTGACCCGTACGTATTTCCCGACTAGACTGTGCGGCGCCCCCCCTTACTTGGATCAAGTCCCCATGGCCTTCGATTGGCACAGCGAATCCCTTTCCCGAGACACCCCTGTCACCCAGGATTACCGCAACACCCAGAACGTGCGCCGGTTCATGACCGCGCAGTGCGGGCCGGCCTTCAAGTTCGACCGCGACTTCATGGCCTGGATACGCAACGACAGCGCCAAGACCCTGGGCGATGTTGCGGATGAATGGCAACGGCGCCACGGCTATAAAGCCTGATGAGAGCGGGAGACAGCATGTTCAGATTATTCGGGGCCGACAGATCCGGCTCGGCCGCTATTGAGATCGCGCTCACGCTGTGCGGCGCCGATTACCGCTTGATGGGCGCAAGTTCATGGGAAGCCGGTGCAGGGCAGGACGAGCTGAAGCGTCTGAACCCGTTGATGCAGGTGCCGACGCTGGTCATCCCCGGCGGCGGAGTGATGACGGAGAGCGCGGCCATCCTCACGCACCTGGGCCTGGCCTTTCCGCTGTCCGGCCTGCTGTCTTCAGAGACCCTTGAGCGTGCCCAGCAACTCCGGGCCCTGGCGTACCTCACCACCAATTGTTATGCGTCCATCGGCCTGATCGATTATCCGGAGCGGTGGCTGCCTGACGCCGAGCCTGGCCAATTAGACCGATTGGTCGCAGGCGCACGGAGCAAGCTGCACAGTCAGTGGGAGGTGTTCGCCGATGTGTTTTACAACCCGGTGGCTTGGCATCCCCATGCCCCAGGCGCCGTCGAAATTCTCGCCTGCGTGGTCAGCCAGTGGAGTGGGGCGCGGGAACACCTCCGGGCATCCCGCCCCGAGTTTTATGGGTCCCTGGAAGTCGTCGATCATCACCCCGTCATCAAGGCGGTGCTGCAGCGGCACGGCTGGTGAGGTGAGATCAGCGGTTGATGAATCACAACGACGACTGGTTGCGCAGCTTCGCCGGGCTGATGCCCATGCGCAGCCGAAACGCCGTTGCCATATGCGCCTGGGAGCTGAAGCCGCAGGCGTGGGCGATCTCTGCCAGTCGCGCGTTTGAATCGCGCATCAGGGCCCGGGCCTTCGCCATACGCCGGTCGATCAGGTAACTGTGCGGGCTCCTGCCCGTGGTGTGCTTGAACGCCCGAATGAAATAACCCTCGGACAACCCCAGCATCTGCGCCATGGCCTGCACCCCCAGCGGGCCGTCGATGCCGGCGTCGATGAACTCATCGAGTCTGCGCATCCGGCTGCCGTTGATCGAGCCTTGCAGCGGCGCGTCGAAAGCGCTCTTGTTATCGGCCCGTTCAGCAAGGGCCAGCGCCCAGCCCTCCCAGTCATCCGCCGCCGAGCGCTGCAACAATGCCGCGCGCATCCTCATGGCCAGGGTGATCGATTGAGCATCAATACGGTTGTTGAAAGCGTGATCCCCCTTCAGAGCAAGCCCGTCGGTGCGCAGCAGCCGCAGGTATTCACCGCCCGCGGGCGACTCCGATAACACGTCGCACCCGGCGGGCACGAACGCCAGGCCGTTGGGCACTGCGTCGAAGGGCTGCACCCGGTCGCTGCCGATGGCGTGAAGACCACGCTGGCTTTCGAAGGCAAAGCCGATCGCCGCCTGGGTCGCCACGTAGCGCGTGGCATAACCGGCGGCAGGCAGCAATTCGATCATCCACGGGCCTGCTTCGACACGGCGAACCGGTTCAGACGGGAGCGGGTGAGGCGGGCGTTTTGTCGGTGTCATGGCCCTCATAGTAATCAAGTGATTGAGCAAAAGTCAGGTCAGTTTTTTGAAAGCCGGCGGGGGGAGCGTCTGCCTAGACTGGGCCACATTTTCGAGGAGACAGGCCATGCACGGACTGACACGGGACGATATCGAACAGGCCGCTCGCCAGGTGTACGAGGTCATGCCGCCCACCGCCCAATACCCGTGGCCGTTACTGGCCGAGCGGCTGAACAGCACGGTGTGGGTCAAGCACGAAAACCACACGCCCACCGGAGCGTTCAAGGTGCGCGGCGGAATTACGTTCATGCACTGGCTCAAGCGCACGTACCCGACCGTCAGAGGCATCGTCACGGCGACGCGGGGCAACCACGGTCAGAGCCTGGCGCTGGCCGCCACAGCGCTGGGCTTGAGTGCGTCGATCGTGGTGCCAGAAGGCAACTCGCCGGAGAAGAACAACGCCATGCGTGCACTTGGCGGCACCGTCATCGAATGCGGCCGGGATTTCGACGAAGCCCGGGAAGAGGCCGCGCGGCTGGCGGACCTGCATGGGCACTACCTGGTCCCGCCATTCCACATCGAGTTGCTCAAGGGCGTGGCCACCTATGGGCTGGAGTTGTTCATGGCCGCGCCGGATCTGGACACGGTTTACGTGCCGATCGGCTGTGGCTCGGGCATTTGCGGCGTCATTGCCGCCCGTGACGCGCTGGGCCTGCAGACCCGGGTGGTCGGTGTGGTCTCCACCGAGGCAGCGGCCGCCAAATGGTCGTTCGAGGAAGGCACTATTTTGCAGACCCCGTCGGCGAACACCTTCGCCGATGGCCTCGCCGTACGCCGGCCCATTCCTGCGGCCTTCGCGATCTATCGAACCGGGGCGGAGCGCATTGTCGCCGTCAGCGAGGAAGAAATCGCCGAGGCCATGCGCGTCTATTACACCGACACCCATAACCTCGCGGAGGGCGCAGGGGCCGCTGCACTGGCGGCGCTCATCCAAGAACGCCGGGCCATGGCAGGGAAGAAGGTCGGTGTCATTCTGTCCGGGGGGAATGTGGACCGAGCCGTGTATGCCCGGGTGATAGGCTGAAGCGGCAAGCTGCAAGCGGTTCAGCGGCGGCCGTTCAGCGGGGCAGTGGGTGGAAGATGTAATCGTCGCTGGGTGAGTCAGCCAGGGGCACGGACTGAGCGTGGAGATAACCCCTCAACGCCGGGTCTTCTGCCTTGATCTGCCAGGCTTGAGCAGCGGGGCCGGCATTGACCTCAGCGCTTTCGCAGGCGGCGAGCAGTGTTTCGACCGAGGGCTGGTGAATCACCAGACCGTTGCCTTTCCAGCCGGCGACGGTCAGGCCCAGGCTTTCGCACACTGCCACTTTGCGCCGCGCATCCTCGCGGTCGGTCTGGCGGGATTGCTGGACCAGCATCGCCAACCCCTGATCCGAGGCCAGCAGGCTGCCCTGTTGCCAGCTTTCCGGCGGGCAGTCCTTGGCTTCAGGTTTTAGCTCAATGAAAGGACTGATCTCCATCGGGTAGATCCGGCACACCAGCGGCCGCTCGAGATACACCGAGCAGAGCCCGTCTTTTTGAAGGTTCGGGCATTCAGGAATCGCATTGGCCGCCAAAATCACCGTCACCCGCAGCGTACCCGAACCGCCGGTGACCGGCGCGGATCGCCCGGCGTTGTAGGCATGTTCGGGTGAGTCGACCGGCCAGAGTGAATCGTCGAATGCCTCAAGCAATACCCCCACAGGATCGCCGCGTTTCAGCCAGATCACGGCTTCGCCAAGGGTCAAGGGCACGAAGCGGCCGCGACAGCACGCGCCACAGCCGACGCATTCGAAACGGACGTCGGCGTCTATCGCGAGGCCTTTGGCTGTGGCGATGACGCCTGATCCTCTGATGTCCATGTGACCTGCGTTCCTTTTCATTGAGCGGTCAATCATAACGGGATGTGCGCGATCAGTCAGTGGAGTCGGCTTCAGCCGGGAAGAGGCCGGTCTCGGTATATTCAATTCCACCGGGTCGCGTAAGGCCCGATGCAAAGCAATGCCCGATATCCTGGAGGTCACTCCTTGGGCTCAACTCATCCAGTTACCGCCATCAACGTTGTAGGTCTGGGCGACGACGTAATCGCTCTCAGCCGACGCCAGAAAGATCGCCATGCCGGTCAGGTCTTGGGCAGTACCCATGCGGCCGTACGGCACTTCGGCGCCGACGAGCCGTTTCTTCTCGCCCAGCGGCCGGTTCTCGTGTTTGGCAAACAGCGCGTCCACACCATCCCAGTGCTCGCCGTCGACGACCCCCGGGGCGATCGCATTGACGTTGATCCGGTGCTTGATGAGGTTCAGTCCCGCTGACTGGGTCAGGCTGATGACCGCGGCCTTGGTCGCGCAGTAAACGCCCACCAGTGCCTCGCCACGCCGGCCGGCCTGGCTCGCCATATTGATGATCTTGCCGCCATGACCCTGGGCGATCATCTGCCTGGCCGCCGCCTGAAGGGTGAACAACGTGCCGGCCACATTGATCGAGAACAAGCGCTCGTAACTCTCGCGAGTGATCTCGGTTATCGGTGCCAGATCAAACAATGCAGCGTTGTTGATCAGGATATCCAGCTTGCCGGTGGTGGCGACGACGGCCGCAATGGCCGCGTCGATGGACGATTGATCGGTGACATCCATCCTCACCGCGTAGGCACTGGCGCCCAGTTCGCTGGCCGTCTGGGTCGCGCGCTCCAGATTGACGTCGGCGATGGCCACCGTCGCGCCTTCGCGAATGTAGGCTTCGGCGTAGGCCCGCCCGATACCCCGGGCTGAACCTGTGATCAGTGCGCTTTTACCTTCGAGTCGTTTCATTGAAAGAGTCATCCGTCATGCAGAAAGAGGCGGCAGCTGGCTGCCGACAGGGCATTTATTTTTTCGGGTAACCGGCGCGTTTCATTTCCCGCTCCGTCGTCGACTGCGCGGCCGCCAGGGCTTGCTCGACAGTGGTCTGGCCGGTGAGCGCGGCCGAGAAGAGTTTGCCCACGGACGTGCCGATCGCCTGGAATTCCGCGATGGTCACGTACTGGATGCCGACGTAGGGCACAGGCTGGGCCGACGGGTGCGTCGGGTCGGCGTGCTTCATCATTTCCAGTGTCACTTTGGCGAACGGCGCGGCCTTGAGATAGGCGTCGCTGTAGGTGGAGGTGCGGGTGCCTGGCGGCACGTTGGTGATGCCATCCTTCTGCGCGACCAGCTGGATGTATTCCTTGGAGGTGGCCCAGGTGGTGAAGGTCTTGGCGGCATCTTTGTGTTTGGAGGTCGCGGGGATCGCCAGGGACCAGGCGTACAGCCAGGACGAACCCTTGTCGGTCACTTCGACGGGCGCCGGGGCGAAACCCACGCTGTCCACGACCCGGCTCTGTTCTTTGTCGGTGGTGAACGAGCCTGCCACGCTGGCATCGACCCAGATTGCGCATTTGCCGCTGTTGAACAGCGCAAGGGTTTCATTGAATCCGTTGCTGGAGACGCCGGGCGGGCCGTAGTTTTTCAGCGTATTGACGTAGAAGTTGGCAGCGGCCGTCCACTCGGGGCTGGTCAGCTGAGGTTGCCATTGTTCGTCGAACCAGCGGGCGCCAAATGCGTTGGCCATGGTGGTCAGCAAGGCCATGTTCTCGCCCCAGCCGGCCTTGCCCCTCAGGCACATGCCGTACTGACCTTGATCCGGGTGATGCAGTTTGGCGGCGAACTCGCCGAGCTGGGTCCAGGTCGGGCGCTCGGGCATGCTCAGCCCGGCCTGTTTGAACAGGTCGGTGCGGTAATAGGTCACCGTGCTCTCGCCATAGAAGGGCAATGCATAGAGGGTGTCGTTGACCGACAGGCCCTGGCGCACGGACGGGATGATGTCGGCCAGGTCGTAGCTGGCCGGCAAATCCTTCATCGGTTCCAGCCAGCCTTTTGCGCCCCACAACGGCGTCTCATAGGTGCCGATGGTCAGCACATCGAACTGGCCGCCCTGGGTGGCGATGTCGGTGGTCAGCCGCTGGCGCAGGACGTTTTCTTCGAGCACCACCCAATTGAGCTTGATGTCCGGGTGCTGCTCTTCGAATACCCTGGAGAGCCGCTGCATGCGGATCATGTCGTTGTTGTTGACGGTGGCGATGGTGATCGTCTCGGCAGCCTGACTGACGCCCGCCAGGGACAGACCGGCAGACAGCAGCAGCGCGTGATGGGTGATCTTCATGGTGATCTCCATTCCACGCCGGTGGCGCGGAATCGTTATTGTTGTTTTTGAGCACTGCCGGTCCCTCTGACGTCTCACTTAGGGGCAGTGGCGTGCCGATTACAGCAGCTCGCACGCCCTGCAACAAACACGCTGAGGATGTCCCACTGATGCTTTTTTAACCGTGCAGCCCAGCCCTGCGTCCGGCTAAAAAAGTATCAGCGCGCAGTGACAGGCGAGGTGGAGCAGGGGGAAGCAAGAGGGGTATGGTGTGTGGACGCTCGCGCCAACAACGACAAAAAAGGGGCAGACATGCCTGAAAGCCGAACCGCTTTATTCGAGCAGTTGCCTGCCGAACTGGAGATCATCCTGCCGGCGCCCCAGCAGAGTTTTCGCTGGTACGAGCACGACTATCCCTATCCGCTCGCGCGCTGGAATCATCACCCTGAGTACGAAATTCATCTGATCCGCAAAGGCAGCGGCAAACTGGTGGCGGGCGATTACATCGGCGCCTTCGGCCCCGGCCATGTGGCGCTGATCGGCCCTGATCTGCCCCATGACTGGATGGGCGATCTGGCGCCGGGGGAGCACCTGCAAGGCCGGGACGTCGTGCTGCAATTCGACGGCGCTACGTTGCTGGCGCTGCGCGAAACGCTGCCTGAACTGGGTGAACTGCAGGGGTTGTTTGACCGCGCCCGCCGCGGGCTGGAATTTACCGGCGGTACAGCAATTCAGGCGGCCGAGCTGCTTGAACGCATCGGCACGGCGAACGGCTTGCAACGCTTGCTGCTGTTTCTCGAGCTGCTCAACATCCTGAGCACAGCGCCTACCCGTGAAGCTCGCACGCTGGCGAGTTCGTGCTACGCGCCTGCCCTGGATGCCAAAAGCGCCGAGCGGGTTCATCGGGCGTTCGACTACCTGCAACGGGAGCTGACGGGGGATATCAGGCTGTCAGTGATCGCCGAGCGCCTGCACATGAGTGAGCCGGGGTTCTCGCGGTTCTTCAAGCGCGCGACGGGCCACGGGTTTATCGACCTGATGCGCAAGCTGCGCATCCAGAAGGCCTGCCGGTTGCTGCTGCAGACGCAGATGTCCATCGCCGATGTCTGCTTTGAAGTGGGTTACATCAACCTGTCGAACTTCAATCGACACTTCCGCTACGAGATGAACCAGACGCCGACCGACTACCGAAGAGGCACGGCGGCGACGCTGTTCAACTTGAACACGTCGAAGGCGTCTTAGTTATTCTTCATCACAGCTTCTATCGAATGTCGCAAGCGAGGCACTGTTGGACAGATTGAACGCACTGGGCGGGCTGGAAATTTTTGTCCAGACAGCACAAAGCCAGAGCTTTGTTGCCACCGGACGCAGTTTGGGCATTTCTGCTTCTGCGGTGAGTAAAAGCATCTCCCGGTTGGAGGCGCGGATGGGAGTGCGGCTGTTTCAGCGGAGCACTCGCACCGTTCGCCTCACCTCGGAAGGCGAGGAGTTTCTGCAGCGGTGCCGGCGCATCCTCGACGAAGTCCAGGCCGCCGAAGACCACATGTCCGCGATGACCGGGCGCCCGCGAGGTCGGTTGCGTGTCGGGCTGGCCCTGGCGGGAGGGCTGCCGCTGCCGGTTATCGCCGATTTCATGCAGGCCTACCCTGAGATCGAGCTGGACCTGGACTTTACTGACCGGCTGGTGGATGTGATCGAGGAGGGGTTCGACGTCGTCATCCGGGGCACCGATCTAACCGACTCCCGGCTCAAGTCCCGGCCTTTGGGCCCATACCGCGCCTGCATCGTCGCCGCGCCTGGGTACCTCAACGCTCACGGTGTGCCGTCCAGCCCCGCAGACCTGCTGGACCATGCGTGCCTTCACTACCGCTGGCAGAATTCGGGAAAGCTGTATCAATGGCCTTTCAAACAGACCGCCGCCCGGTCAGCCGTCGGTCAACTGCCCGTCGCCATGATCTGCAGCGATGTCGCTGCCTTGCTGTACATGGCCAAAGCGGGTCGCGGGATTGCGTGTCTGCCCGATTTCGCGGTCCGGGATGCGGTGGCAAACGGGCAGCTTCAGACGTTGCTCCCGACGCACCTGACAGGCGCGAGCACCTTTCATATTGTCTGGCCGAGCAGCCGGCAAATGGCGCCCAGGGTCAGGGTTTTCGTGGACTTCGTCGTCGCTCATTTTGCCCGCGGCCTGGTGATTGAAAAGGCTGGCTAAGCCCGGCCGTTTCTTTACCCATTGCGGACACATTCGTCACCTATGCATGGACGCTTGACCCTCTTAATCGTCTACCTGAGAACGCCTACTCTGTTTCACCAGCGCGGTGTACCTCTGCGCGGTGTCCCGCTCGCTCCGGCAATGCAGGACTCGCGAGGTGCCTCGCTCATCACTTTCATGAACAGAGGAAGGCTCAATGACTCATAAAATCCGCGTCGGCATCATCGGCACCGGCGGGTGGGCGCGCTACGGACACATTCCCGCCCTGCAATCCCTTGACGCATTCGAGGTGGTGGCGCTTTCCGGTCGTGACCTGCAAAAGGTGCGCGGCTATGCCGATGATTTCAAGATCCGCCACGCGTTCGACAGCGCCGATGAACTGGTCAGCCACCCCGAAGTTGACCTTGTGGTGGTGCTGGCGCCCACGCCCGAACACGGTCGGCTTACCCAAAAGGTGATCGAGGCGGGCAAAGACGTGTACTGCGAATGGCCGCTGTCCACTACCACCGCGCAATCGGAGCAGATCCTGGAAATGGCCAACGCCAGGGGCATCAGCCATATCATCGGCCTGCAGCGCCGCTTCTCGCCGAGCTCGCGGTATTGGCACGACCTGATCCGGCAGGGTCACATCGGCAGCATCAGGGCGGTGCGAATGTCGGTGGGCGTGGACGCATTCGGTGCGGTCATGCCGGCATTTGCCAAGTGGGCAGTCAACACCGAAAACTTCACCCACCTGTTGTCGATCTACGGCGGGCACTTTCACGACATGCTGTTTCATGGCGTTGGCTTCCCACAAATGCTCGCGGCGGTTGCGCAGACTCAATTCCCGGTCACCACGATTGAGGAAACCGGCGAGCAGATTCCCTATGACGCCCCGAACGAAGTCATGATCATCGGCACGCTGCCTGGGGACGGCTTGTTCTCGGTTCAGCTTGAGGGAGGCCAGGACCACAAAACCGGCCTGCAGATCGACATCACCGGCACGGAGGGCGCGCTGCGGATCACCAATCCGCGCGGTTTCCAGAACACTCACGACAATGCTATTGCGTCGATGACCGTCGGCAGCGAAAGGTTCGTGGAATTGCCGATCCCTGCGCGGTACCAGACCCTTGACGTGACGCACCTCGATGCCAGTGCGCAGGACGTGGCCTACCTCTACGCCGCCTATGCCGAGGACAAAGCCACGGGTTCCAGCAACGCGACCCGCTTTGAAGACGCCCTCCGCCAGCATCGCCTGATCGACCGGATCACCGAAGCGTACCGGACGTTCTTCAACGGGTGAACCCAAGGCCGCTACTCATCGGCGCCTTCCGGCCAGTCGGTTGTGTCAGTCAGCTTTGAACCACCTGGGGTGCAACGCGGGGAAGTGTTCACGCAACCCATCGGCAAAGGCATGGGAGGGCAGTCCTGCCGGGATGCCAGGCCGCTAATCCTGCGCCGACAGGTCTCGTTTGCCCAGCAACCAGCAGACCACGCCAAGCACCAGGGTCGCGAAGCCCAGCGCGGCAATGGTCGACGTCGGCGTGGTCAGGGTGTCGAGGATGACGAACTTCCGGCTCAGCGCCAGTAGCGCGATGAGAATCACCACGGCGATGATCAGGCTGAGGGCGATGACCACCAGTTGCTCGAAGCGCTCGTAGGCACTCATCAACCGCCACTGGGCGCCCGGGTGCTTGACGGAAGATGGGTCGGATTTTGGGTGGTTGACGGCATTGCCGCGCATGATCTGGCCTCCTTCTCTCTCTCGCAGGCAACAGGAGACTGGCTCCTGCCCGGTTCAAACTGAAGACAGAAGCCCAAGATAGGGACCGCGCCAATGCTTTCAAGGGCAGCTGGTACCCTGTCATGCTTTCAGGCAGATGATGGCCAAGTGCAGGGGCTGTGCGGGGGAACTTACGAATAATGACGAGGGCAGCGGCGACTGACGTCAGTCAGCGCCGCCAAACGCTGATATCAAGCTCGGTTCAACGCCTGATTCACGCCTGTTCGTCTTGCTCTGCAGCATCATCATCGTGCTTGAGCGCGGGCTTCATGCCTGGCTGTGGCGCGTGCACGGCATCCGGTGCGACTTCTTCGCCGTGGTTCTTCTTTTCTTGCTGGACTTTTTTGTCGTGGGCGACGTTGCGTGGATCGGTCATGGGAATTCCTTGATCTGGCAGATGATTCGAATGCTCGCCGACGCGACACGTTGGCCGTGAGCGTCGGGGCAAGATTTGGAGTCAAGGCCGGCGCCAGCGTTCAGTGCATTTCAAACCGCACTGACTGAGCCGCGCCGACTGGCCCGCGAAGACCCGGAAGCGCAGACGCTATGACCCGCGCACATGCCGACGATGCCTCAGCCTGCCAGCTGGGCAAACGATGAGTGGTTGTAGCAGAACAGACTCGAAGCAGGCTTCGGGCGGCCGTAGAGGTAGCCCTGGGCATAATCACATCCGCTGTTTGCCAGCCAGGAAGGCAGATGGGGCAGGTGGAACTCCTCGACGCCTTCGGCCGTGACCTGCATTTTCAGGCTGCGCGCCATGCCCAGGATGGCTTCGACCATGGGCAGGTGATCGGTTTGCCCGGGTTCAAAGAACGACCGGTCTATTTTGATCTTGTCGATGGACAGGCGGGTCAGGTGATACAGGCTGGAATAACCGATACCGAAGTCATCCAGCGCCACCGTAATGCCGTGGTCGTGCAATTTGCTCAGGTTCTGCCGCGCCACGTCCAGATTGCCGACCAGGGCTTCCTCGGTGATTTCGACTTCGAAGCGGTGAAACGCAAACTGCTCTCGCCGCAGTTGCTCCAGCAACTGATCGGGAAACAGCGCGTCGGTCACCATGGCGGCGCTGACGTTCATGGACAAGCGCAGGTGATCGTCCCAACGATTCGCGGCGCGACAGGCTTGGCTGATCAGCGAGCGGGTCATGGCCGGGATCAATCCCAGGCGCTCCAGCACCGGAATAAACTCGGCCGGTGTGGCGGCGCTGCCGTCGGGCTTGAGCCAGCGTGCGAGGACTTCAAACCCCACAACCTCCTGAGAAGGGAGCGCCACGATGGGCTGGAAGTAGGGCACGATTTCGTCTGCTTCAACCGCCCGTCTCAGTGCCAGTTCAAGGTCGGCCTGGGCCCGGCGCTGCTTTTCGTATTCGCTGTCGTAGAAGTTGTAGGTCGAACGCCCGTCCTTCTTGCCTCGGTACATCGCCGTGTCGGCGCAGTGCAACAACGCCGAAGCCTCCTGTGCGTCGGTCCACGAACGTGCAATGCCAATGGTGGCGCCCAACGCTGAAGGTTCGACGGCGCCGGACAATGGCGCGCCAAGCCCGGACACAGCCGCCTCGGCGATCTGGCAGAGCTCGGCCTGGTGTTTGAACGTGAGAAACAGCAGGCAGAACTCATCACCGCCCAGGCGCACCGCCACGCCCCCGTTATCGTCGGCGATGGCTTCGAGCCTGCGCGCTATTTCCACGAGCACCGTATCGCCGGCGGCGTGACCGTGCTGATCATTGACCGCCTTGAAGTGGTCCAGATCGATAAGCATGACTGCCGCAGGCCGCTTCAAACCGAGCTGATTGCGAACCATGTCCATGAAGATGCGCCGGTTGATCAGCCCACTGAGCGAGTCATAGGTGGCCAGGGTTTCAGTCTGCGCCTGTGCCTGTTTCAGTCCGCGGAAGCTGGACTGGGCGTTGGCGATCAGGCGTTTGAGCAGGATCGTCGGGATGATCAACGAGATCAGGGAAAACCCTGTGACAGTGAGGACGAATCGCCATCTTTCGGCGTCTTCAAAGTCAGCGTCATAGGGCAAGGCGAGCCAGCGCATCACCCAGGCTTCGAGCTCGAATTCCCACACGATGGAAAGTCCGATCACCGTGGACAGCGTGATCAACAGCAGTACAGGCAGGCGACACGGGTTGCGGCGGTGCAGATCATTCATGTCAGGCCTCGCAGGGCCGAGAAAATAATATGTGATGTCAGACTGCCATACTGTCACATAGGTTCTGACCGTTGATCGAAGAATTACGCCCGGGACGCTGAACGGTATCTCCGCTCGACCGGAAACGAGGAAAGGGCCGAACCATGTTCTGCCTCTCTGACAAAGCCTTGGGAGGAGGGCGAAAAACATCAACGAATCATCGGCCGCATGCTTTAAGGTGTCCCTAAAGGCTGACCGATGAGGTTGGTCCAGACATCCCGACCCAGCAAGCAGGAGCCACCCATGACGGATTCTCTGTACGACATTCCCCTCAAGCAAATCGATGGCACGCCGGCCACTCTGGGCCAGTACAAGGGCAAAGTGCTGCTGGTGGTGAACGTGGCTTCCAAATGCGGACTGACGCCACAATACGAAGGGCTTGAAAGCCTTTACCAAGGCAAGAAAGACGCCGGGCTTGAAGTGCTGGGCTTTCCGGCCAACAACTTCAAGGAACAGGAGCCGGGCAGTGACAGCGACATCCAGTCGTTTTGCTCGACCACTTATGACGTGCACTTCCCGCTGTTCTCGAAGATCTCGGTTGCCGGCGATGATACGCACCCGCTCTACCGCGAACTCACCGCCGCCCAGCCCGCTGCCACCGGCGACGGGCCGTTCCGTGAACGCCTCAGGGGCTACGGCATTGAAAGCGGCGCAGGCACCGACGTGCTGTGGAATTTCGAGAAGTTTCTGATCGGGCGAGACGGCAAGGTGATCGGGCGCTTTGCCCCAGACGTGACGGCGGACGATCCTCGCCTGACAGCGGCCATTGATGACGCCCTCGCTGTTTAAAGCATGAACCATCCGCTGTTTGTTTCTCTGGATGGGCCAAAGGGGGTGGGTAAAACCTCCCTCCTGGAAGCAGTGACGAAATCTCTGAGGGCTGACCACAAGAAAGTGATTCGGCTGTGCGAGAGCAAAAGTGACCCCCACCGGGGTGAAACAATGGCCCTCGTCAACCAACTCGTCAGACACCCCGACCGGGATCTGGAGTGGGAGGTGTGTAAGCGTCTTGCTGACAGCCGTGGCTGGATTTCCCGAAACGTCCTGACGAAGCAGCCCGCCGACAGCATCATCCTCATGGATCGCTGGTACCCGTCCGATGCCGCCTTTCGCCGGCTAGTCCCGTTTGCCGAGATCCTGCAGTTGAACATTGACAGGAACGTGCGCGTGCCGGACTTGCACGTCGGGGTGGTCACTGCGGCGGAGATTTCATGGGGGAGGGCCGCCGCTCGACGCCGTGGGTTGAGCAGTACGGTGATTCACTCACTGGACGAACACGCTGCGTGCACCCAGGCGTTCGAGCGAGCGGTTTCAGAGAACGGCTGGGTGTTGTGTCGCAATGAAGGGCTGATCGAGGAGGCAGCGAAGCAGGTGGTCTCGGAGATTGACAACGTGCTTCGAGGGTTTGCGCCGTGGAGCGTGCCCGTTTCAGCGTAATCCGGAATGCGTGGAGGTGACAGGGCGACAGCTTTGCACTGTCGCCTTGACCCGGATAGCTCGGGGTTAGCAAGGCGCACCCCTGAAGTGCGCGGAGTCGTCTCAAAACAACGAGATCGGGTAGTCGATAATGACCCGGTATTCGTCGGTGTCGCGCTGCATGTCGGTGCGGAACACGCCCTGGCGAACGGCGGTGCTCAGGCCTTTGGCGGGGCCGGATTGCACCACGTAGGCCAGCGTCGTGTCGCGGGTCCATTCCTTGCCGTCGGCGGCAGCGGTCTTGATGTGATCGCCATTGGTATAGACCGTCTTCAGCGACCAGCCCGGGAAGCCCATTCCGGCGAAGTCATAGGCGTAGCGCAACTGCCAGGCGCGCTCGCCGGCGCGCTGGAATTTACCGGACATGGTTTCCGTCATGAAGTAGCTGGTCGTGCCTGCGCCTTCGTTGAGCCAGACGGCATCGCTGCTGCCGTTGACTTGTTGATAACCGGCAGAAACAGCGTGCGCGCCCAAGGTGTAAGTAAACAGCCCACTGGTCAAACGGCTGTCGACTTTGCCGCGGGTCACACCGTTGCCGTAATAGCCGGTACTGAAGTAATCAGGGTCATTACCGTTACGGCCATCGGAGCTGTTGTCCCAATGACGAATATCCGACGTTAAACGTCCCGGCCCCAACTGAAGACCATATAAGGCACCCAGAAAGTGCTGTTTGTAAAAGTTGGTCAAGTTGGCGTAATAGTATTGCAGAGTCAAATCAGGGGTGGCTTTGTATGAACCGCCGCCATACCAGAATTCATGGGAATAAGTGCTGCGCGTGGTATTGACGCCTGGATTGACCGGGTCAAACTTGGCATTCGACCCCGCGATCGAAAGACCTTCTTCATCGGTTGAACCGCGCTCTTTGACCTTGTCGATACGGCCGGCGGTGAGGGTCAGGTTATCGATCTCCCGCGACTCTACCTGGGCACCCTGAAAGGTCTGCCAGACCAGACGATCACTGGCGATCAGGATCGGCAGCTTCGGTTGCAGCGTGCCGTAACGGAACTCGGTTTTCGACACCAGAGCCTTGAGGGTCATGCCGACGCTGCTGAAGTCGTCGACCGCACGGCCATCGCCGTCGGTAGGGAAGATGTTGCCCTGACGAGCGCTGCCGGTGGGGTTGTAGTGCACGCCCTTGCCAGAGTCCAGCTTGATCCCCAGCATGCCCACGGCGTCGACGCCAAAACCGACGGGACCCTGGGTGAAGCCGGAGGCGAAGTTCAGAATAAAGCCCTGGCCCCACTCTTGAGTGTAATTAGGCGCTGCGGCGCCATCGCGGTTATCGGCGTTACTGTAGAAGTTACGAGCCAATAACGTCGCGTGGCTGTCATCGATTAAACCTGCTGCCATCGCATTGTGAACGGCCAGCAAGCCGAGAATCCCCGTGGAGTATTTAATCAAGGTCATGATGCTACCTAATGCCGTTGCATGAAGTGTGGAATACCGTGCGATTGGCAGTGTTGAGCGTGCGCAGTCGTGCGAGTGCGCAGTAATAACCGATTGCCGCGCTGAGTTAGGCCCTGTTATTAATTGTCCGCCGTTGCAGGCAGCGTTTCCTTTGCGTGATCTGTGTCACGTCTTGCTGTTCTCGGCACAGCGCAAAACTACGCAAAGTTTTAATCGGCGGGTTAAGACAACTTCGCTCTGGCTGGATAACAAACACTTATGGATGTGCGTTGTGCATTTAATAAGTGCAACGCCGCGATGGCCGGTGCAAAAGCGGTCATAAGTCGGGCTTATTGCTCCAGTTATAAAGGCTCTTGGCGTGTCACCCGGCGGCCTCGGTACATTGGCGGCAGACCCGAGTCATGACCGCTCGGCCGAGCGAGCAAGAGGCAGAAAAAAGAGATGGATCAACAGCGCATCAAACAGGTGATCGACCTGCTTGCCGAGTCCGATCTGAGCGCACTGACGCTTAGCGAAGGCGGCGCGACGGTCACGCTGAGCCGCCATGCCGACGCGCCTGTCGCAACGCCCGTCGTCGAAACCACCGCTGTTCAACCAACCGTCGAGCCTGCTGCGACGCCCGCAAATGCACCGGCAAACGCCCCGGCCGGCGTGAGCCATTCGGAGCCGGCCCGCCAACCGGTGTGTTCGCCGCTGTACGGCGTCCTGCACCTGACCCCTTCGCCGGATGAGCCGCCGTTCGTGGCAATCGGTGATGCCGTGACCGCAGGGCAGACCCTGTGCATCGTCGAGGCGATGAAGATGTTTCATCAGGTCACGGCCACCCGGGCCGGGCAGGTCAACGCGATCCTCGCAGAGGGCGGCACCGAAGTGGAATCCGGTCAGCCGCTGTTCGACCTCATTTAGCCCCAGGCAGGTTTCCCATGTTCGACACAGTACTGATCGCCAACCGCGGTGAAATTGCCCTGCGCATTCAGCGCGCGTGCCACGGCCTCGGCTTGAAAACCGTCATGGTCTATTCCCAGGCCGATGCCCAGGCGTCTTACCTGCAGTATGCCGACGAAGCCTTGTGCATCGGCCCGGCCGCGCCCGGACAGAGCTATCTGAATCAGCAAGCGATCATCTATGCGGCACAGGCCTCCGGCGCCCAGGCCATCCACCCCGGCTATGGTTTCCTGTCCGAGAACGCGGACTTCAGTGAGCGGGTCGAAGCCGCCGGCATGACCTTTATCGGGCCGACCGCCACGTGCATTCGGCAAATGGGCGACAAGGTCGCGGCCAAGCGTGCCATGCGCAAGGCTGGCGTGCCCTGTGTGCCGGGACCTGAAGGCGCGTTGCCGGACGACCCGTTGCTGATCCAGCGCACCGGCGACGAAATCGGTTATCCGGTGATCGTCAAGGCCGCAGGCGGGGGCGGCGGGCGCGGCATGCGCAAGGTCGAGCGCAGTGAAGACCTGCTGCCTGCCGTCAGCGTCACCCGTGAGGAAGCCCGACGGGCCTTCGGCAATCCGGAGCTGTATATCGAGAAATTCCTCGGCCATCCGCGCCATGTCGAGATCCAGGTGCTGTGCGACAACCACGGCCGGGGCGTGTGGCTGGGCAGCCGCGATTGTTCGCAACAGCGCCGCCATCAGAAAGTACTCGAGGAGGCGCCGGCGCCGGGTATCGATGCAGCGCTGCTGGCTGCCGTCGGCGAGCGTTGCGTGCGGGCCTGCCAACAGATCGGCTACCGCGGGGTGGGCACCTTCGAATTCCTGTTCGAAGACGACGAGTTCTATTTCATCGAGATGAATACCCGCTTGCAGGTCGAGCACCCGGTGACCGAACTGACCACGGGTATCGACATCGTTCAACAGCAACTGCGCATGGCGATGGGGGAACCGCTGACCTTCGAACAGCGCGACATCCACACGCTGGGTCATGCGCTGGAGTGCCGCATCAACGCCGAGGACCCGCAAACCTTCATTCCCACCCCAGGGCGCGTAACGCGTTGGGAAGTCCCCGGCGGCATGGGCGTGCGCGTCGATTCCCATGTAACCGCCGGCTACCAGGTGCCGCCGTACTACGACTCCATGATTGCCAAGGTCATCACCCACGGCGCGACCCGCGACGAAGCGCTGGCGCGTATGCGCACGGCGCTCTCGCAGCTGCGCATCGAAGGCATCAGCAGTAACGTCGCGCTCCATCGCGACATCCTTCAAGACCCGGATTTCTGCGCGGGCTCGGTGGACATCCATCATCTGGAACGTTGGCTCAAGGCCCGACGGCAAGCGGAGTAAGCGCGATGCACATCAGCAAGATTCGACAGATCGTGGAATGGATCAGCAGCGCCAACCTGGCCCAGTTCGAGTTGCACAGCGGCGACTTCAGCCTGCGCCTGACCCGTCCGCTCAATCGCGTCGCGTCCGGGGCTGCGGTGACGGCCCAGGCAGCGGAACCCACTGCGCCCGCGACCCGAATCGGCGCCATGGCCACGGTCTGCGGACGCTTCCTGTCCCGCCATCCCGGCCGCGACACGCCTGAAGTGCAGCCCGGCGATGTGATCGCCGTGGGTGCATTGATCGGCTTGATTCAGGTCGGCGACGTTTTGCTGCCGGTGACCGCCACCGCAGCGGGCACCGTGAAAGCGTTCATGGTCGACGAACAGCAACGGGTCGAGTACGGCACGGCGCTGCTGTCGCTGGTCCACGCATGACAAGCAGGGCATAAGGAGCACGTCATGAAAATCGATTTGAACGCCGACCTCGGCGAGGGCTTCGCGGCCTACCGGATGGGCGAGGACGAGGCGTTGATGCAGATCATTTCGTCGGCCAACGTCGCCTGCGGCTTCCATGCCGGGGATCCGCTGATCATGGACACCACAGTGCGTCTGGCGCTTGCCGGAGGCATCGACCTGGGCGCCCACGTGGGCTTTCCCGATCTGCTCGGTTTCGGTCGCCGGCCGATGCAGATCGAGCCGCGGGAACTGGCCACTTACGTGATCTACCAGCTCGGCGCACTGGCCGGGTTCGCCGCCGTGGCGGGGCATCGGCTGACCCACATGAGTTTTCACGGGGCGCTGGGCAACATGGCCGCGGCCGATGCCGAGCTGGCGGCGCCGCTGATCGCCGCCGTGGCCGCCTTCGATCCCAACATCATTGTCAGTTCGTCCACCAGCCGCGCCATCGAGGGCGCCGCCGAACGTCACGGCTTGCGCGTGGCGACGACCTTTCTGGCCGACCGCGCCTACGACAAGAACGGCCTGCTGGTGCCCCGCAAACTGCCCGATTCGGTGATCAAGGAGCCGGGCAAGGTCCGCGAGCGGGTCCGGCAGTTTCTCGACGACGGCACTGTGACCTGCTACAGCGGCGAGCGCATCAACATCGACGCCTGTTCGATTCTGCTCCATGGCGATACCGCCGGGGCGGTGCAACTGGCACGGGACATCCGTGAAGAAATCCAGCAGGGCGGCGGTGAAATTGTCCCGATCTCGCGGCTGATCCCCTGAATTCATTGGGCTGCGGCGGGCCATAAGCAGCGCTTATCGCCACACAGTGATTACGTCTTGGCGCCCGCAATCGTGGCCCAGTAGAGTCGTGACACAGGCCCGGCCCCTATTTTCCGACACCGGCAACACGGGGTCGCCGAACGAATTGATGAGGAATGAGAGATGCCATTTTCAGACTACAAGACCGCACTGGTGACCGGCGCTTCTTCGGGCATCGGTGCTGCCACGGTCGAGCGCCTGTGTCGCGAAGGCATCACCGTGCACGCGGTGGCCCGCAATGCCGATAACCTCGCCGCCCTCGCTGCCCGTACCGGCTGCATTCCCCACGCCGTGGACGTGGCTGACCTGGCGGGCATTACAGCGCTGACCGAAGGACTGGACATCGACATTCTGGTCAACAACGCCGGCGTCGATCGCCCTGGCTCGATTCTCAATGCCGACGCCGAGGGCATCGACGCACTGATCGACGTCAACCTGCGCGCAGTGCTGCACCTGACCCGCTTGCTGGTGCCCGGCATGGTCAGCCGCGACCGGGGCCATGTGATCAACATCAGTTCGATCGCCGCCGCTTACAACTTCGGTGGCAACTCGACGTACCACGCCACAAAGGCGGCTGTCAGCATGCTCTCGCGCAACCTGCGCATCGACGTGTTCGGCAAGCGCGTGCGGGTGACTGAAATCTGCCCCGGCCGCGTGGCCACGGACATCTTTGCCCACGTCCACGGCAACCCGGAAGAAAGCCACAAGAAGTACATCGAAGGCTTCGAGTTGCCGGTGGCTGCCGACATTGCCGACGCCATCGCCTTTGCCATTGCGGCGCCGGTGTCGATGAACGTCGGTCATATGGAAATCACCCCGACGCTGCAGGTGCCCGGCGGTCTGCAAACCACGCGCCCCCAGGGGAGTTGAGGCGGCTGCCGGACAAGAACGGATGCATCCGTCATGCCCTTGCGGGCTCCGGCTTTCGATTGACGCTGCCGCTACAGACTTCCATAGGTGACTCCCATGATTAAAGGTTTCGATCTGGGGCCGATTCTTACCGGCGAATACGCCGCACTGATGCTTCAGGGTGCGCTGTTGACCCTCAAGTTGATGCTCTTCGCCTGGCTGCTGGCCATGAGTCTGGCGTTTTTGCTGGTGGTAGTGCGCCTGACCCACAACAAACTGGCCGAACACCTGGTCGCCGCGTATGTGGCGTACCACCGTAATGTCCCGACCCTGGTGCAGTTGATGCTCTGGTACTTCGGTGTGCCGACGCTCCTGCCGGAAAGCGTGCAGCTGTGGCTGGCCGATTTCAGCACTGAATTCATCTTTGCGGTGATCGCCCTGGGGCTGTGCCAGGCGGCGTATTTCGCCGAGGACCTGCGCGCCGGCTTGCGGGCGATTCCCGAGGGCCAGACCGAAGCCTCGCGGGCGCTGGGCCTGGGTTACGTGCGTTCGATGCGTTACGTGATCCTGCCCCAGGGCGTGCGCAACTCGCTGCCGTCGTTGATCAACCACACCGTCTTGCTGTTCAAGAACACCAGCCTGGCCATGGCCATCGGCGTGGTCGAGTTGACCTACGCCACCCGTGAAGTCGAGAACTACACCTTTCGCACCTTCGAGTCGTACCTGGTTGCCACAGTCGGCTACCTGGCGGTCTCGCTGGTGCTGATGGGTATCGGGGCGTTGATCGCTCGTCGTTTCGATCTGGCGCGGGCGAGGTAATCCCACATGTTCGATGTCTTTACTATCCTGCGGGGCAACTGGGAACTGCTGTTGATCGGCCAGTACCCAAGCGGGCCGATGGGCGGCCTGGTCAACACCCTCGTGCTGTCGGCACTGGCGCTGGTGATCGCCTTTCCGCTGAGCATTCTGCTGGCCATGGCGCGCATCTCGCCGTTCCGCGCGCTGCGCTACCCGGCATTCGTCTGGGTGTATGTGCTGCGCGGCATCCCGCTGTTGCTGGTGATCTTCTGGACCTACTTTCTGGTGCCGGTGCTGATCGGCCATAACATCAGCGCCTTCACCACCATGCTGTGCACGCTGGTGATTTACCAGAGCGCTTACCTCAGCGAGATCGTGCGGGGCGGGATCCAAGCGCTGCCCACGGGTCAGTACGAGGCCTCCCGGGCGCTGGGCATGGGTTACTGGCGGGCGATGAGTTACGTGATCCTGCCGCAGGCGCTCTACAACGCCTTGCCGAGCCTGATCAGCCAGTTCGTCTCGATCATCAAGGAAACCACGCTGGGCTACATCATCAACCTGCAGGAGCTGACCTTCTCGGCCAATCAGGTCAACAACCAGCTGCTGACCAAACCGTTCCAGGTCTATTTCATTCTGGCAATCAGCTACTTCTGCATCTGCTACAGCCTGACCCGGCTGGCCGGTGCCGTGGAACATCGCATCGAGCGCAAGCGCCAGGGCGATAACGGCAGAGCATCTGCCGCCAAGGCCATTCCCGAACTCGCTTCCACCGATCTGCCCAGGTAATCGCCATGAAACCCATGATCACGTTTTCCAACATCGACAAGTGGTACGGCGAGTACCGTGCCCTTACCACCATCAACGCGGAGATCTCCAAAGGTGAAGTGGTGGTGGTCTGCGGCCCTTCGGGCTCGGGCAAATCGACCCTGATCCGTACAGTCAATCGCCTGGAGGCCATCCAGGGCGGACAGATTCTGTTCGAAGGCCACGACATCCACGGCACCGATGCCAACGTCAATCGCCTGCGCAGCCGCATCGGCTTCGTGTTCCAGAGCTTCAACCTGTTCCCGCATCTCTCGGTGCTCGACAACGTCGTGCTGTCGCCGACCAAGGTCAGAGGCATCAAGGGCTCGGCCGCGAAGAAGCAGGCGATGGAGCTGCTGGATCGTGTCGGCATGGCCCACAAGGCGGGTGCCTATCCCGGGCAGTTGTCGGGCGGGCAGCAGCAGCGCGTGGCCATCGCCCGGGCGCTGGCCATTGAGCCGCCGGTGATGCTGTTCGACGAACCCACCAGTGCCCTCGATCCGGAAATGGTCGGGGAAGTGCTGAGCGTGATGCGCGGGCTGGCGAAGGAGGGCATGACCATGATGTGCGTGACCCACGAGATGCACTTCGCTCGCGAAGTGGCGGACACCATCTGGTTCATGGACGCCGGGCAGATCCTCGAGAAAACCACGCCCGAGGTGTTTTTCAGCCAGCCCGCGCACCCTCGCGCGCAACGTTTCATCAGCGATCTACGTTCTCATTGAGGCGCCGTCAGAGCCGCCCACGACCCTTGCGCGGCATACCCGCGCGCTCAGGCTGCCGCCCACACAACACCATTTTTTGAGGATGGATACATGCGTATCAAATCGGCCTGTCTGGCCCTGATCGTCACCCCGGTAATCGCCATGGCGGCTCACGCCGATCAATGGGCGGATATCCAGGCGAAACAAACCCTGAGCTGCGGCGTTTACTCCGATGTGCCGCCGTTCTCTTCGCCCAATCCACAAACCCGCGTGCTCGAAGGCATGGACGTGGACTTGTGCACCACGCTGGCCAAGCATCTGGGCGTGAAGGTGGAACTCAAACCGCTGTCGGGGGAAGCACGGGTGCCGGAAGTGAAGATGGGCCGCGTCGATGTGGTCATCGCCAACCTGGCGTACACCAAGACCCGCGCCCAGCAGATCCAGTTCAGCGACCCTTACTACGTGGCCAAGGAAATGCTCGTGGTCAAGAAGCCGCTGGCGGACCAACCGCGTTCGTACTTCGAAGGCAAGCGCATCAGCGCCACCAAGGGCTCGACCTCCGAGCAGTCGATTCGCATGGCCAAGGCCACCCCGGTGACGTTCCAGGACACTGGTTCGGCGTACCTGGCGGTGCAGCAGAACAAGGTGCTGGGCGTGGTGACCAATGCCATGTCGGCGGCCAAGCTGGTCGCTCAGGCCGGGGCCGGCGGTGTCGAGCTGGGCATCGTCAAAGAGCCGATGGCGCTTGAACCGGTGAGCGTCGGCATGCGCCTGGAAGAGCCCGCCCTGTTGGCGAAGGTCAACGACGCGCTGATGGCCATGGAGACCGCTGGCGAGATCGACCAGATCTGGGCCAAGTGGATCGGGCCAAACACCGAATACAAGATGGTGCGCGAAGAGAAGGTGCAGAAGCTCAGCGCGCTGAAGTTCGAACCGCTTGAATGACCACCCGATGGCGGGCCGGTTTTATCAATAAGTCCAGGGAGATTGCGCAATGAAACGATTGATCGCTGTTGCTGCGCTGATGGCTACAGGCAGTGCGATGGCCGCTGAGGACCTGTGCTCTCTGCAATTGCAGAAACTCACTGATCAAGCGGCGATCACCAAGCCTGCGTCCGTGACAGGGCCTTCGTCCGAGGTCAATCAGTTGATCGCCGAGGCCAAGGCTTACAAGGCCAAGGGTGATCTGGACAACTGCGCGCGCAGCGGTCAGAAGGCCCTGACGCTGATCAAGCAGACCTCGGGCGGCTCGGCCACGCAATAAGCGCCCAGGCTGACTCGCGCCACCAAGGCCCGGCAATCATGCCGGGCCTTGGTGTATCTGCGGCACGGTGAAGGGGGCCATCCATTTAGGTTATGTCACCACAGTAAAGCGCTATTGGAGCCCGTCGGACGTTTGCTTTTATGCTTGGTTTGCCCCCCCGATCCCGCAACCACGAAGACTGATGACAATGCCTGCTATCGCTGATCGCTTGAAAAACGTTTCCGTTTCCGCGTCCGTGGCCATGACCCAGAAAGCCCGTGACCTGGCCGCCCAAGGCATCAAGGTCATTGGCTTGTCGACCGGCGAGCCCGACTTCCCCACGCCCGAGCACGCCATCGAGGCCGCCTATGCGGCGGCCCGTGCCGGTGACACCAAATACCCGCCCACCGACGGCACGCCGGCCTTGCGCGCGGCGATTCAGCGCAAGTTCAAGCGCGATAACGATCTCGACTACGACGTTACCCAGATCCTCACTGCGGGCGGCGGCAAGCAGATCATCTTCAATGCCATGCTGGCGACCATCAACCCGGGCGATGAGGTGTTGATTCCCACCCCGGCGTGGATCAGCTACGCCGACATCGTCAAGTTCGCCGGGGGGGTGCCGGTGCCGGTCAATTGCACCCAGGCCAATGCCTTCAAACTGCGCCCCGAAGACCTCGAAGCGGCCGTCACGCCGAAGACCAAATGGCTTCTGCTCAACTACCCGAGCAACCCGACGGGTTCGGCGTGCTCGCGGGCCGAGATGGCCGCCATTGCGTCGGTGATGCTGCGTCATGAGCACGTGTGGATCATGACTGACGACATGTACGAGCACCTGATCTACGACGATTTCGAGTTCTGCACCATCGGGGACGTCGAACCGCGTCTGCTCGACCGCGTGTTGACCGTCAACGGTGTGTCCAAGGCGTATGCCATGACCGGCTGGCGCATGGGCTTCTGCGGTGGCCCGGCGGATCTGGTCAAAGCGATGAGCAATGTCAACACCCAGAACAGCGGCGGGATCTGCACCCTGACCCAGGCGGCGGCGATTGCCGTGCTCGATGGCCCTCAGCAATTGCTCAAGGAGCGCGCGGCGATCTACCAGCAGCGCCGCGATTTCGTCCTCGGGCGGCTGGCGGATATTCCCGGGTTGCAGTGCCACAAGCCGGAAGGCGCGTTCTATCTGTTCCCGAACATCTCGGCGCTGATTGGCCGGACCTCCCGCGGTGGCCGCCGAATCGGCAACGACACGGATTTCGTCATGGCCTTGATGGAGGAGCACCATGTGACCACGGTGCAGGGCGCTGCCTACGGCATGAGTCCGTACTTCCGGCTGTCCTATGCCACCAGCCTCGACGTGCTCGGCGAAGGCTGTGACCGCATCGCCGAGTTCTGTGCGGGGCTGAAGTGATTTGAGTTGATTTGATCTGGCTTGTCGGCGACGGGCCCGCCAATGCCCTGTTGCCGGCAAGCCCGCCTTCTATCAGCGCAGGGCCAGCGCCTGCAGCATCCGGCCCACCCCCTGCAAATACCCTCCAAGCGCCTGTTCGGCAGCGATTGCATCCTGGGTGTCTGCCTTGACCAGACGAATCTTGCTGCCGATCGCTGCCTGCCCCAACCGCCACAGGTCCACCTCGATAATCCCGGCGATCTTCGGATAACCGCCAGCGGTGTTGGCGTCGCTCATCTGAATGATCGGCTCCCCCGCAGGCGGGACCTGGACGATACCGGGCACCAGTCCATAGGAACGCATTTCGACCACGGTTTCCGGCTGGATCGCCAGCCCTGACAGGCGATAGCCGGTGCGATTGCTCTGCGCCGAGATCTTCCAGCTCTGCGCCCAGAAGCGCTCGGCATCGGCCTGGAACAACGCGTACTCACCCGCCGGAATCGCCCGTAGCAGCAGCGTCCCATCGTCGTCCACCGGGAAGTGCTCGCGCAAGGCCTGGCCTGGCGGTGTCACCCCAAACCCTCCGGCTGGCAACGCTGGCAGAGGTCCGTCGAGCACCGCCAGCGTGTCACCGGCAGTCAGAGTCCGGCCTTCGTGACCGCCGAAGTTGCCCCGCAGCGACGTGCTGCGCGAGCCCATCAGCACCGGCACGTCGATACCGCCGCTGACACACAAGTAGCCACGGGCGCCACCCTTGGGGAAACTGAGCTCCAGTTCCTGACCGGCCTGCACGGTACAAGCCCACCAGGGCAGCATGGGTTGGCCATCAAGACGCGCCTTGCAGTCAGCACCGGTCAGCGCGATTGCCAAGGTGCGGGTAAAGCGCACCTTGAAGGGAAAGGTCTGGATTTCGATGGCGGCACAGTTGTCGGCGTTGCCGAGCATCAGGTTGCCGACCCGCAGGGCGACCGGGTCCATGGCACCGGCGGTTGCGACGCCGATGTTGCGATAACCGCGGCGCCCGAGGTCCTGCACCGTGTTGAGGGGGCCGCTGGCGATAATCTCGATCACAGTTCGATCCTTTCAGGCAAAAAACGTACGGTGTCACCCGGTGCAAGGGTGGCGGGAACGCTGGCATAGGGGTCGAACATCGCCAGATCGGCGCTGCCCAGGGCGTTCCAGCCATTGGGGCCGTCGAGTACCGAAAGCCCTGATTGCATGCCGCCGATGGTGACCATGCCTTTGCGCATGTTCAGCGAAGGGACCTTCTTGCGTGGCATGTAGATGGCCGGATCGAGGCCTGCCAGATAGCCGAAGCCCGGCGCGCTGGCGACCGCGAACACGGTGTAAGTCGCCTGATGATGACGACGAATCACCTCGGCGGCGGGCAGCCCGGAAAAGTCGCAGATGGCCGCCAGGTCGATGGCGTGTTCGCCCCCGTAGCAGGTCGGAATCTCGATCAGCCGGCCCGGTCGGTCGAGCTCTCGCGCCAGGCGCCAGGCTTCGCGGAGTCGTTCGATAATCAGGTCCGGCGCGGGAGGCGTTTGCTTGAGCACCACCAGCAGATTGGTCATGCCCGGCACCAGCTCCTCGATATCGTCTTCGCGCTGCAGCGCGTTGCTCAAGGCCCAGATGCGCCGTTGCGCGGCCAGATCGAAATCGCCCGGAGCATCGATGAGAAACGCACGACTGCCGATCATCGAGACCTTGGCGGGCCCGTCGGTCAAAAGCAGCGCGGGGGCAGGGGAGGCACCGAGCGGCTGCGGACTGCTGTTCATGGGGAAATTCCTGTAGCGCAGGGGGATGAGAAAAGGGTCGGGTTCATGACGTGGCGCCTGCCGCCTGACCTGGAGCGGGCATCAGTTGCACCGTGGGCAGCCGCCGCAATATCCACAGCGCGACGACGGTCAGCACGGCGCAGGTCGCCAGCCCCATGGACATGGCCTCGACCAATGCCGTGCGTCCGAGCGTCAGCAGTGCAGGACCTGGCGCGTTCGCACCCTGGGACAGCACTTGCGGATCACTCAGCAACGACAGTGCCTGAGTCTGACCGGCCTGGGTCAGCAAGCGGCCGAGGTGCCAGGCATACAGCACGTTCACCAGCGCACCCATGCACGCCGTGCCCAGCAGACCGCCAACCAGTCGCAGGGATTGCTGCAGCGCGGTCGCGATGCCCAGATACTGTCGCTGCACCAGGGTCTGGGTGAACACCGACAGGTTGAGAAAGATGAACCCCAGGCCCAGGCCCGCCAGCAGGATCAACACCAGCAAAGTGTTGAATCCCGCGCTCGGGCCGACCAGCGCCAGGCCGAGGCAGGCGCCTCCCAGGGTGGCAAAACCGGCCTGGGGCAGGCGATTGGGGTTGCGCAGTCGCGTCATGATCCGGCTGTTGACGATCGCCCCCAGCGTGATGCTCAACGCCAGGGGCGTAATCAGCACCCCGGCCTGTTGCGGTGAATAGCCATAGCCCCCTTGCAGCAACAGCGGCAGGTAAAACAAGAGGGTGAACATCACCGCGCCGGCCACCAGCGCGAGGATGAACAGCACCCGCATGCTCTGATCGGCAAACAGCGGACCGGGCAGCAGGGGCGCCGCACTGCGTCGTTCCTGAAACCACAGCGCCGTGAACGCCGCCAGGCTGATAGCGCCCAGCGCCGTGCACACCGCCGCGCTGGAATGCCCCAGCCATTCGACGAACAGTTGCAGAGCGCCCAGGCCCAGCGCGATCAGTGCCGCCCCGGTCCAGTCCATGCGAATCGTCCCGGTGGCGGCCGGCCGGTACCACGGCAGATGGCGCCAGGCGAAATACAACGCCAGCGCCCCCAGCGGCAGGTTCAGCCAGAACACCGAGCGCCAGCCAAAATGCGCGGTCATGAAACCACCCAGCCCCGGCCCGATGGCGTTGACCACGCTGAACAGCGCGCTGAGCATGATCTGCCAGCGCAGGCGCTGGCGGGTGTCGGGAAACAGTTCAGGGACGCACGCGAATGCCGTACCGACCAGCATGCCGCCGCCGATGCCCTGCAGCGCGCGTCCGGCCACCAGCGCAACCATCCCGTTGGCCAGCGCGCACAGCACGGAGGCGAAGATAAAGATCAGCGTGGCGGCGATGACGAAAGGCTTGCGCCCGTAGTAATCACCGAGGCGGCCGAAGATCGGAATGGTCACGATCGAGGTCAGCAGGTAGCCGGTTGCCACCCAGGCGTACAGATCAAAACCGTTCAGCTCGCTGACGATAGTGGGCAGCGCGTTGCCGATGACGGTCTGGTCGAGGGCCGACAACATCAGCACCAGCGAGACCCCGAGCATGGCCAGCAGTGCCTGGCGAAACGTCAAAGGTCGGGTTTCAGCGCGGGTCATGGGCGGGTGCTACGATACGGATGACAGGCAGGCATGCGGCCGCTCCTCGGGTGTCGGTAGGCTAATTTAAGAGCTGAGGCGCGCAGGCAGAAAGACGTCTTTGTTCTGGACGGATAAGGCCTCCTTATGACGCACCCAGGGGGCCGGGCTGCACCAATTTGGTGGGAGGGAGGAGGGTGCCGCGTGCGGGTTCGATGCTGGAGCGCCCGGCGCGGGCCATAGGTAAAGGCGATGACCTGCGCGTGGGCCTGGATTTCACCGGCTGGCGCGGCTCTTGCTCTGGCAAGGCAATGATCTTAAACAAAGGTGTGACCGCGTGAATTTTCGCCGTTTGAAGTACTTCGTCAAGATTGTCGACATCGGCAGCATGACCCAGGCGGCCAACGTCCTGCACATCGCACAACCGGCACTCAGCCAACAGCTGGTGACGCTCGAGACCGAGGTGCAGCAGCAGTTGCTGATCCGCACCAAGCGCGGCGTGACCCCGACCGAAGCCGGCAAGGTCCTCTACGGGCATGCGCAGTTGATCCTGCGTCAATGCGAACAGGCGCAAAGCGATGTCAACGCCACCGGCCACGCGTTGTCAGGCCAGGTGTCGGTGGGGCTGGCGCCCGGCACGGCGGCCTCGGCGCTGTCGGTGCCGCTGCTGCGCCGCGTGCGTGAGCAGCATCCGGGGATCCTTCTCTACCTCAACGAAAACTTCGGCACCACCCTCAGTGAGCTGATCATGAACGGGCGCATGGACATGGCGGTGCTGTACGGCGGTCGCGAAATCCACGGCCTGAGCTTCACACCCCTGCTGCGCGAGCAGTTGTACCTGGTCAGCGCCGATCCGCAGTTTGCTGCCCGGCCGAGCATTCCGCTGACCGAACTGGCCGGGCTCGACCTGCTGCTGCCACGCACCTACAACATCATGCGGCGGCTGGTGGACGATGCACTGATGAAACTCAACCTCAGCGCGAAGGTGATCGCGGAAGTCGAATCGGCCTCGACCCTTGCAACCGCCGTTGCCGAACGCTTCGGATCGACCGTGCTGCCCGAGTCCGCCGCGCGGGCGATGCAGCAGCACCAGGACGTGCACCTGACCCGCATCGTCGAACCCGAGATCGAGGCGCCTCTGGCGCTGTGCCTGTCCGGGCATCTGCCGCTGTCGGTGCCGGCCCAGGCGGTCAAAATCATCTTGCTGGACATGATTGCCGAAATGCGCGGAAGCCTGGGGGCCTCCCGTTGACAGGGGCATGACCGGTTGATGCGCGGATGACCGTCGCCTTTGACATAGCCCTGAGCGCCTGGGGATTCAGCCGCGCATCAACCCTGAGCGCGATCATCCACCATTCGATTCACAGCAAACCACCGATGGGACGCGCTGGTATGAAGCGGCTTCTATACAATTGCGCCCGTTAATCTTTGCGCAGTACAGCAGACGGTCAGCCTCGGCCATGCTGTCTCTGTGGCTATTTTTGTCAGTCGGGGATACCGCGACGACGCCAGCGCTGATCGTAATGATGCCCAGGGCGCTTGTTGAATGTTGAATCTGCGCCTGTTCTATCGAGCGTCTCACTTTTTCAGCCACCACAATGGCACCCGCCAGCTCCGTTTCAGGAAGCAAAATCACAAATTCTTCGCCGCCGTAACGAGCGGCTATATCGAAAGGCCGGCTGGCACTTTGCGCAATGAGTGCAGCCACTTCAACGAGGCAGTCATCGCCCGGCAGGTGGCCGTAGTGATCGTTGTATTGTTTGAACCAGTCTATGTCCAACAGGATCACGGCAAGACTTGACTGGTTTCTGAGCGCGCGGCCCCATTCTTTCTTAAGGGCAACATCGAAACTTCGCCTGTTGGCCAATGACGTCAAACTGTCCGTCATTGCAATGATTTCCAGTTTGTCCTGCGCCGCATTAAGTTCGCTTTCTGCAACCAGCAGCTGCTGGATCTGGCGGTACAGCAACCCGCCCAGCAACGCCAGCGCTAAAATGATCACCGCCATAACGGTCATGGAGTGGAAAACATAAGACCACCACGGCGCGAACACTTGCTGATATGAGATGCCTGCCGCTGCGACGATGGGCAGTCCCGATAGACGACGATAGGCATATATCCTCTCTACACCATCCACCACCGACTTGATAATCGCAGTGCCGCTATCACTATGGGGAAGATAGCGACTGAAAATATCTCCCTTTGAAATATTGGTTGTCATCAGCGCATCCACCGTTGGACGCCGTGCAAGCAATTCGCCTTTGTCGAGAGCGAGGAAGATGACCCCGTCGTTATCGATGTCAACCCGTTTGAAAAAGCTTTGAAAATAGGCAACAGGAATCGTGGCGAGCGCGACGCCCGCAAATGTTCCGTCAGAGGATTCAATGCGGCGGCTGATGGGGATGATCAGTTCTCCGGTGGTTCTGCTCTCAACGATAGAACCAATATGGATTGCCTGGCTGGTGTTGTCCCGGTGGTAAATGAAGTAAGCGCGATCACTGTTGTTTTTGGTCTGTATGCCCTGAGAAAAAGAGTTTGCAACCCAATTCCCCTTTGCATCGAAGATGAACAGCCCTTGAATTCCATCAATACGTTCGACCTGTCGAGCCAACAAGGTCGTCAGGCGAGTTTGCTGATCAGCAATGATCCCGTCATGGGCTACGCGCTCTGCGATGTCCTGTAAGGTGTTATCGGCCTGCAGCATCGTGTCACGCGCCAACTGTTCGGCGGCGAGGACTATGTTCGAGACAGACACTTTCGCCGCGTCCACTCGCTCATTGGCCGATTGCTGCATCTGCCAGGCGGTGGCGAGCACTAAAAGTACACAGACTAATGCGATGAAACCTATTAGCGAGTTGGACAGCGCTTTGGGTGTCAATCTTGTGGAAAAAAATCGAACCAGCGTCATGTCAGGCGTCATCTAATTGGCGATTGGATGAGCAAATGCAGTTTTCGTACCGCGCAGGGATGTGCCTTTGCGCCTCTGGATCAAGGAGAACTGGATCGCCAGGGAAGGGTCGTCGAGGCGCCAGTGTCACAGCGCCTCAACGGAGGGTGCAGAAGGGTTATGCCGAAGGCTTGAGCACGACTTTGGTCCAGCCGTCGTCCCGCTGATCAAAGTGCTTGTAGGCGTCCGGACCTTCGGACAACTTCAGGCTGTGGGAAATGATCTGCGACGGCTTGGCGCGGTCATGATGGATCAGCTCGGCGAGGCGACGGTTGTACGCCTTGACATTGGCCTGGCCGGTACGGATCTGCTGACCCTTGAACCAGAAGGAACCGAAGTCGAAAGCCATCTTGCCTTCCTTCGCCAGATCACTTGCAGCGTTGGGATCCTGGGGCACGAAGACACCCACGACGCCGATACCGCCGGTGGGCTTGGTGGAGGCGACCAGGTTGTTCATGGTTTCGTGATTGGCTTCATGGCCATGCTTGTCGCAGCACTGATAGCCCACGCATTCGCAGCCACGGTCAGTGCCCTTGCCATTGGTGAGATTCATGATCTGCTCCACGGCCTGGGTCTGTGCCGTGTTGATCGGCGTGGCGCCCAGCTTGGCAGCGAGTGCCAGACGGTCTGGATGGTTGTCGACTACAAAGACTTGCGAGGCACCTTTGATCATTGCGGCATGGGCGGCCATCAGTCCGACCGGGCCTGCGCCGTAGATCGCGATGCTTTCACCCGGCAGCAAGCCGGACAACTCAGTCGCGTGCCAGCCGGTTGGGAGGATGTCAGACAGCATGACGTAGTCGTCTTCTTTCTCCTTGGCATCCTCAGGCAGCACCAGGCAATTGAAGTCGCCATACGGCACGCGCAGCAGTTCAGCCTGACCACCCTCGTAAGGCCCCATCTCGGCAAAACCGTAGGCACCACCGGCACTGCCAGGGTTAACGGTCAGGCAGTAGCCGGTCAGGCCGCGCTCGCAGTTTTCGCAGAAGCCGCAACCGATATTGAACGGCAGGCAGACCATATCGCCCACTTTCACGCGATCAACTGCGGCGCCCACTTCGATGACTTCGCCCAGGTTCTCGTGACCCAGAATCCGGCCCGTTTCGAAGCTGGTGCGGCCTTCATACATGTGCAAATCGGAGCCGCAGATGTTGGTCGTGGTAATGCGGACCAGCACGTCGGTCGCCTTTTCGATTTTGGCATCGGGAACGTTCTGAACGCTGACGTCGTAAGGACCGTTGTAAATAATGGCTTTCATGGGTTCTCCAGAAGAATGAGGTGCAGATATGGACATATATGCGCCAGATTTAGTACGACCGTACCGGCCTGTCGTTCAAAGAGATTGGCCGGGAGTGACGAACGGTAAATACTGGCAAAAGGCTCTGAGACGCGGCTTGTGGCCACTCGATGGCGAAAGACGCGGTTGCGTCTATGCAAGCCGTGGCAGCTCAAATAGGGTGAGTTCTGTACTCCCTGCCCCCCAACCCAAATGTGACGGAGTCGAAATGAACATTCAGCTGAATAGCAAACGTGCGCTGGTCACCGCGTCAACCGGCGGCATCGGTTTCGCGATTGCCAAAGGTCTGGCCGAGGCGGGTGCCGAGGTGGTGATCAATGGCCCCAGTGAAAGCTCGGTCAAGCAAGCAATTGCCCGACTGGTGAGCGCTGTGGCCGGTGCCACGATTACCGGCGTCGCCGCAGATCTAAGTGATGCAGGCGGTGTTGAAACGCTGCTGCAGGGGCCGGGCCTATCGACGTCTTGGTCAACAACGCCGGGATCTATGGTCCCCAGGATTTTTTTGAAACCGAAGATGAGGTGTGGGACAGCTACTGGCAGACCAACGTGATGTCAGGGGTACGCCTGAGTCGCGCACTGCTCCCGGCAATGGTGGCCAGGAAATGGGGCAGGGTGGTGTTCGTGTCGTCCGAGTCCGCACGCAACATCCCCGCTGACATGATTCACTACGGCGTCTCCAAGACCGCGCAGTTGGCCTCGGCCCGGGGCTTGGCGAAACGGGTTGCGGGCAGCGGGGTGACGGTCAACAGCGTGCTGCCGGGGCCGACCTTGTCCGATGGCGTTGCCGCCATGATGCAAAGTGAAGTGGCGCGCACGGGCAAATCCCTGGAGGAAGTGACCAAGGCCTTCGTAACCGAGCACCGTCCCAGCTCGATTATTCAGCGTGCCGCCACCGTCGAAGAGGTCGCCAATATGATCGTCTACGTGTGCTCGCCCCAGGCATCGGCCACTACCGGCGCAGCGCTGCGGGTTGATGGCGGTGTGGTTGACGACATCGTTTAAGCCGCGTAAGCGCTCCCAACTCATACAGCACGTGGCCCTGGCAACGGCAGCTTCAAGTGGCTAACGCATCAAGGGAGGGGCTGGCGTTTGCTCGTCATCAGCATCGCCAGCACATCTTCAGCCAGCACCGGCGGGCTGAGCAGGAAACCCTGGGCGTAAGGGCAGCCCAATTCCCTGAGCTGATCCAGCTGGCCAAGGGTCTCGACGCCCTCGGCGACAATCGCCAGGTCCAGTGCCTGCCCCAGCGACAAAATACTGTTGACGATGGCAACGCTGCGTTCATGTTTCATCATGCGCGTGACAAAAGAACGGTCGATCTTGATCGCGTCAATGGGGTAGCGGTCGATGTAACCAAGGGAGCTGTACCCGGTGCCGAAATCGTCCAGCGCAATGCGGATGCCTTGAGCGCGAAGGTCTTCAAGGGTTTTGGCCACAATCTCCGGCTCATGGAGGAACACTGACTCGGTGATCTCGATCTGCAGGGCGCGGGCATCGAATCCGGTCTCGGCGATAATCTCGGCGACCTGCGTGACGAAGTCGCTGCGGTTCAGTTCAACGCCGGACACGTTGACGTTCAGCTTGAGGGTGACTGCTCCGGCGGCGTCACTCCATTTCTTGACTTCGCGACACGCGCTGCGCATGACCCACTGCCCAAGGTCGCAGATGACGCCAATGTCCTCTGCGACGCTGATGAACACATCCGGCGCGATGATGCCGAGAGTCGAGTGGCGCCACCTGACCAGGGCTTCAACGCCTACGATCATCTCAGTCGCAATGGAAAAGATCGGCTGGTACACCAGATAGAACTCATTGCGGGTAATCGCGTGCTTGAGCGCGTTCTGCATCAGCAGCATGTCGATCGACGCCTGACGCATCGAGAGGTCGAAAACGGCCCAGCTGCCACGGCCTTTCTTCTTGGCGGCGTACATGGCCACGTCCGCGTCACGGATCAGGTCTTCGGCGGTGGTGTGCTGAACGTCCAGCGTCGCAATGCCGATGCTGCAGGAGATAAAGAGTTGTTGCCCGTCGATGGCGGTCGGCAGGCTTAAGGCGTGGGTCACGCGCTCGGCCGTCTCGATGGCCTGTTCCTGATGGCCTTCGTCAGTCAACAGGATCGCGAACTCGTCGCCTCCGATGCGGGCAATCACCGCAGTGGGATCGATGCATTCGCTCAGGCGGAGGGCAACGCTTTTCAGCAGGCTGTCCCCGGCGTGGTGGCCCATGCCGTCGTTGACGTATTTGAATCGATCCAGATCCAGGTACAACACCGTCGCCGCGCCGGGCTTCTGCGTGGTCCCTTTGCTTAGGGCCGAATGGATGCGGGCCATGAAATAGCCCCGGTTTTTGAGCCGCGTCAACTCGTCATGAAACGCCGCGTAGGACAACTCGTCCTGAATACGCTCTCGCTCGATCAACCTCGACTCGAGCGCCACGCGTTCCTCACGATCAAGCTGAGCCTGCCGAAAATGCTGCTCTGCGTCTTTGCGCTCGGTGATGTCGCGCTGAACGGAAACCCAATGGGTGAACCAGCCTTTCTCGTTTGCAACCGGCACGATGCTGAGCTGCACCCAGAACTGAGTGCCGTCACGCCGGGTGTTGATGAGCTCGACTTCAACAGGGTCCCACCGTTGCAGCGCATCCCTGATTTTTTGCAGCGTCTGGCGATCGGTCTCCGGGCATTGCAGAATCCGCGGCGTCTTTCCCATGACCTCGTCGAGGCTGAAACCGGTGGTGGTCAGGAACGCTGGATTGCAGTAAACAATGCGTGGCCCCGGCAAATCGATGGGTTCCGCCTCGGTAATCAGGATGGCGTCCTTGGCGTTGACCACCACCGACTCCAGCAAGCGCAGACGTTCGATCACCGCAGACGCGCCGGCCCCGTTGGCCGGGTCCATCTTGAGCGCGTCGTAAAGATCGGCGGCATGGGTTTGCAGGCCGTAGATGTGTGCGGCGCTGAGTCGTGTATGTGGCAGCGGGATTGTCATCAGTACCGCTCCGGCCAGCATCGCGTTGCAATCCCTGATCGCAACGCACACCAGCGATGCGTTGACAATCTGATCGAGCCCGGCAGGCAGTACGGTGTCAGCGGGCATCGCTGCGCCTACGTCGACGACGTCACCGTAGGACAACATCATCTTCAGCCAACCGCCGGTGATTTCGTCCGGACGCACCAGCGGTGCGGCGCCGTGGGTCGCTACCGTGTGCCATTGGTCTTCGTCTTGCAGGATCAGTATGGCGCCCGCTGCCCCGGTCAGGTGCGAAGCTGCGTCTAGAAAATGCCCCAGAACTTCATGATTTTTTAAACCGAGGTGAGCCTTTGCTGCCATGTGCATTACCTGAAAAGGAGGCGAAGTGTCAGGCCATCGTTCGACCCGCATCGGGTCGAGCAAGGGCGTGTACGGCTGTGCGGGAGAGCGGCCGCCCACGGGCAGATCGTTCAGCATCTTCGGTATCGGCGCGGCGATGAAGTTCAACAGGTCCTTCGAACGGACGAACGCGCGTACCGCCGCATCGCCCCGGGGCTTTCCGGACAACGGAGCATGGACGGGTGCTTGACGGGCGCTCCGCAGCCACAGCCACAGCTCGCATCGCGGGCCGTCAATGCCCCGTCAGTGTATGAACGCTGCCCGGTTTGTCATGGATGCCGAAGCGGTCCACCAGGGTGGCAGTCGCCCGGTTCATCCCGATCACGTCCACCTGCACGCCTTCACGGCGAAGCTTCAACACCACTTTGTCCAGAGCCGCGACTGCCGTAATGTCCCACAAGTGGGCCTCGCGCAGGTCAATGGCCAGCGTTTCCAATGGCTCCTTGAGATCAAAGGCCTTGGAGAACCGGTCCGATGAGGCGAAGAACACCTGGCCTGATACGTAGTAGGTGCGGTGACGATGTTCAGGATCGCGGCTTGACGTGACCTCCAGGTCATGCCCGATCTTGTTGGCGAAGAACATCGCCGCGAGCAAGGTGCCGGCGATGACGCCGAACGCCAGGTTGTCTGTGGCAACGACGACCACCACCGTGAAGATCATTACGATGTTGGTTGGAAGGGGGTGCGCCTTGAGGTTGCGGATGGAATCCCAGCTAAAGGTGCTGATGGACACCATGATCATGACCGCGACCAATGCTGCCATGGGAATGCGGGCCAGCCAGTCACCCAGGAAAACCATCATGATCAGCAGGGACACCCCTGCGCTCAGGGTCGACAAGCGGGTTCGGCCACCCGATTTCACGTTAATCATCGATTGCCCGATCATGGCGCAACCCGCCATGCCACCGATGAGACTGGCCGCGATGTTGGCGACACCCTGGCCTTTGCACTCACGGTTTTTATCGCTCCCCGTGTCGCTGAGGTCGTCGACGATGGTCGCTGTCATCATCGATTCGAGCAGCCCCACCACGGCCAGCGCGGCAGAGTAGGGCAGCACGATCAACAGTGTTTCCAGCGTCAGCGGGACATCCGGCCACATGAAAGCCGGCAAGCTGTCGGGCAACGATCCCATGTCTCCCACTGTGTGGATGCTCAGGCCCATGTTGATTGAAATAGCTGTGAGTACAACGATGCACACCAGCGGCGAAGGAAGCAGTTTCCCCAGCACGGGCAGGCGGGGGAAGAGGTAGATAATCGCCAGGCCTCCCGCGGTCATGGCATAAACCGGCCAGGTAACCCCGGTGAGCTCGGGGAGCTGCGCCATGAAGATCAGGATTGCCAGGGCATTCACAAAGCCGGTGACGACCGAGCGAGACACGAATCGCATCAGTTCGCCCAGCCGCAGGTAGCCAGCCATTATCTGCAGAACGCCACACACCAGGGACGCCACCAGCAGGTACTGAAGGCCATGGTCCTTGACCAGGTTCACCATCAACAACGCCATGGCGCCCGTGGCGGCGGAAATCATCGCGGGACGACCGCCAACGAAGGCGATGACCGTACAAATACAGAATGAGGCGTAAAGACCGACCTTGGGGTCGACGCCGGCAATAATGGAAAACGCAATGGCCTCGGGGATGAGGGCCAGCGCCACCACCAGGCCGGCAAGGACATCCGCCCTGATGTTTGATAACCAGGCGGTTTTGATAGGTTCGCGCATGTATTTACCCATAGCAGGCACGGCATGAGGCCCAGCGCCAAACGCTGAGGCATGCAGGTGCGTCTGTAGTCAATAGAGTTTTTGGGGTCGCCGCGACGATCAATCAGGCACGGCAGAATTAAACCGCAATCAGGGGGCGGTAAGCGTGTTGCGAGGGGGGCGTAGCGCTAAGGCGGCGTAGGCAACCAGAGGGACAAAGACACGGTATCTCCTTCAATGTGCTTCAAAAAGCCAGTAAATGTTAAAGGCCTGCCGAGGCACCCTACAACCCCCGCCGGTCGACTTGCCGAGGTACAACGTTGTACATGCATAAATAAATGTACAACCCGGGCTCAAGTTCATCCCATCCGCAGCCGATGCGAATAGGCCAGCACGCACGTTTTGTACTGGCCAGGCCCGCCGATTGTTGCCTGGCCAGCGAACAACGCAAGCCGAGTTTCCCCGAGCTTCATCTCAGGCGACGCTCTCGAACGCTGGAAAGTGAATAGCTGCTGCTTGTTACTTTCAGGGAAGGAACCCCGCCCATCCAACTCCAATTAGCGGACCTGCCCCATGAACAACCGATCAAACCCTGCTGCCGAACTTGCCCAGGCCGGCGCTGACTTGAACTCCCTCCTGAGCGCCATCGACCGCTCCCAGGCCGTCATCGAATTCGACCTGCAGGGCAACGTGCTGTACGCCAACCAGAACTTCCTCGATTGCATGGGTTACGAAATCGAGGAAATTCGTGGGCGCCATCACCGGCTGTTTTGCATGCCCGACTATGCGACCAGCAAGGAATACCTGATGTTCTGGGAGAAGCTGGGCACCGGTAAGTTTGACGCCGGTCAGTACCAGCGTCAGGCCAAGGACGGGCGCCAGATCTGGCTGCAGGCTACCTACAACCCGGTGATGGACAACAACGGCAAGCCTTTCAAAATCGTCAAATTTGCCAGCGACGTCACGGAAGTGCGCAATCGCAATGCCGAATGGGAAAGCAAAATCGCTGCAATCGAGCGCTCCCAGGCGTTGATCGAGTTCACGCCTGAAGGTTATGTGTTGAACGCCAACAGCAAGTTTCTCGCGGCCATGGGTTACAGCCTGGAAGAAGTCGTGGGCCAACATCACCGCATGTTCTGTGAACCCGAATACGCGGCTTCTCTGGCTTACCGCGAGTTCTGGGAGAAACTCGGCAAGGGGGAATACGACTCCAACGAGTACAAGCGCCTGAGCAAGGACGGTCGGGATGTGTGGATTCAAGCGTCCTACAACCCGATTCTTGATGCCCAGGGGCAAACCTACAAGATCGTGAAGTTCGCCACCGACGTCACCGAGACCAAACTTCGGACGATGGAGCATGAGGGCAAGGTCAACGCCATCAACCGCGCCCAGGGCGTGATCGAATTCGACCTGAGCGGCAATATTCTCTCGGCCAACGCTAACTTTCTGGATCTGGTGGGTTACCGGATGGAGGAATTGAAGGACCGCCATCACTCGCTGTTCTGTGAACCCGAGTACGTCAAGACCACGCCTTATCGTGAGTTCTGGGGCGCCCTGAGCAGCGGCAAGTTCTTCACAGGTCGCTTCATGCGCATCAGCAAATACGGGCAGAAAATATGGATTCAGGCCACCTACAATCCTGTGTTCAACGCGGTGGGGCAACCCTACAAGGTGGTCAAGTTCGCCACCGACATTACCGCCCAGGTCGAGCTGGAAGAAGCCATTGAAGCCAAGACCCAGGCCATGGATGAGTCAGTCACCCGCCTGATGCAGGCCATTGCCGAAGTGGTCAAAACCACCGGCGACGCCAACGATCAGGCACGCATTACCCAGGATGAAGCCCAGCGCGGTTCCCAGACCCTCAACGAGGCGTCGGCGGCGATGGACACCATTGGCAAATCGGCAGAGGACATCCAGGAAATCATTGAGGTGATCAGTACGATCGCCGGCCAGACCAACATGCTCGCGTTCAACGCAGCGATCGAAGCGGCACGGGCCGGTGAACATGGACTGGGCTTTTCAGTGGTGGCGGATGAAGTGCGCAAGCTGGCTGAAAAATCCTCCCAGGCCACTACCAAAATCAACAAACTGATTCAGGAGACGGTCCGCCGCATCAATTCCGGCAGCGAGATCTCCCGCAGCGCGGGCAGTGCGTTCGAGCGGATCGTGGCCGGTGTCGAAAAAACCAATGGCGCGATGACGACCATCGGCGCGGCCACTCAGGAACAGCATCATCTGGCTGAGCGGGTAGCCGAACTGATCGGCGAGCTCAACCGTATCAAGCTGGCGACCGGGTTGGGCAAAGGCCTGAGCGCTCCAGGCCAGGTTGAAAGCCTGTGAGCGACGCCCTGGCTTTTGGGGTCGTCAAAATCGCCGGGATGGAAGTCGCGATCGACGCCCACGCACTGGAACAGGTGATCAACTGGCCCGCCCGGCTGCAGCCTCACCCGCAGCAAGGCGGCGCGCTGCTCGGCATGTTCAGCCTGCGCGGGAGGGCGCTGCCGCTGATCGAACTGCGGTCGTTGCTCGGTGAGCATGACGCCTCCTCTCACGATCCACTGGAGATGGTCGCCATCGTCAATCATCAAGGCCGACGCCTTGGCATTGCGGTCAGCGGCGTCAGTGATGTGATGAAGGTCGAGCCGCGAAACCTGTGCCGGCTCAGCGGGGAGGGCACCGCGGTTGCGCTGCTGCCCGAACTCGCGCTGCTGGACAGTGAGCGAATGATCTACCGGCTCGATCTGCAAGCACTGTGCGGCTTGCCCCAGGTCTTGACTGCGCACTCCGGGGATGTAAACCAGGAGAAGCAGGTTCAGGACCCCGCCCGGGAGCTGCATCACTTGCTGTTGTTCGAGTGCGAAGGAAAGCGCTACGCCGTGGACGCGAAGGCGATCACCGAGCTGGTGGACCGACCGGAGATGCTGCCCAGCAAGCTGGGGGGCGACTATTGCCTGGGCGTGGTGAACCGGCGTGGCGTGGATGTGCCTGCCTTGAACCTGAACCGGATACTGGGCATTGAATGCCCGGCGACTGAGCAGGCGCGCAACCAGACCCAATTGCTGGTGTTGACCTCGCGGGAAGGCTATCGCATCGGTCTGACCTATGACCGAATGATCTCGATCGTGCGCAAGCGTGCCCATGAAATCCTGCCGTTGCCTCGTTATGGGCTACGAGAGCCCGCGCTCTTTGCCGGTGTCGTCGGCCTGGCAAACGGAGAACAGGCGCTGTTGCTTGAACATCGCGCGCTGGTGGAGCGACAGGAGACGCTCAGTTTCGCCCGGATCTACCAGACCAGTCCGCCGATCCAGGACGCGCTGGGCTCTCGCCTCGCGCAGATGAACCAGACGTGCCTGGTGTTCCAGGCCTCTCAGCCGTTCGTGGTGCCGCTGGACCAAGTGCTGGAAATCCTGGATATGCCTGAGCACTTTGTCCGCTTCCCGCAACAGGAAACCCATTTGCTGGGCAGTTTCAATTTACGTGGCGAACAGATTCCGCTGGTCTGCCTGAGCAGTCTGATAGAAGGCGCAACGCCTCCCGACAATACGCTGGAGCGGGTACTGCTGGTCAAGGGCGAGCTTAATAGCTTCGGGCTGGTGGTCAACCGGACCGACTCCATTGAAACCTTCACCCACCCGGCCTCCGAGCATCCCGAGGGTTGGGAGCAGAGCGTCAGAGTCAGGGGTTCGGTCAACGACCGCCTGCGCAGCCTGGTGAGCATCGGCAAGGGTGATCAGGTGCGCTGGATGACGCTGATCAATCTGAGCAACGTCGTCAAAGGATTGGAGATGGCGGCGATTGAAGGGCAGACCCAGCGCCTCGCAGGTTGAGCCAGGGGCATTTGCCTCGCTGACGCTTCACGCATCAGTGAGCAGAAATCGATAGCCCACGCCATACCACGATTCAATGGGCGTCTCACCCGGGCAGGCCTGTTCCAGCTTACGCCGCAGGTTGCGTATATGGCTGTCCACCGTGCGGTCAGTGACCACGCGGTGGTCGGAGTAGAGCTTGTCGAGCAGCTGATCACGGGAAAATACCCGCCCAGCTGAACGTGCAAAGGTGGCGAGCAGCCGCAGTTCAATGCGTGTCAGGTCCAGTTCGACACCATTGAGTGACGCACGGTGTTGTACTTCATCAATCAGCAGTCGCGGTGGGACGCTGGTCAGCATTTGGGGGCCGCGGCGCAGGATGGCCTTGACCCGGGCGACCACCTCGCGGGGGCTGAAAGGCTTGCAGATATAGTCGTCCGCGCCCAGGTCAAGGCCCCGAAGGCGGTCCACTTCTTCAACGCGGGCGGTGATCATGATGATCGGCACGGCGCTGAAACCGCGCAGGTCCTGGCAGACCTGCAGACCGTCGCGCCCGGGCAGCATCAGGTCGAGCAGAATCAAACGCGGTGTCTGGGCGCGCACGGTCGGCACCACTTGCAAGCCGTTGTCCAGGCATCGGGTTGGGTAGCCCGCCGCGATCAGATAATCCTGCAGCAATGCGGCCAGCTTCGGTTCGTCTTCAACGATCAGGATCGGGGAGTCTTCGGTCATGGTTCAGATATTCCGTGGCAGATGCAGCGTCAGCCAAAGCCCGCCGAGAGGCGAGTGAGCGGCGCTGAGGCTGCCGCCGTGGGCGAGGGCGATGCTGCGACAGATGGCCAGCCCCAGGCCGGCCCCGCCGCTGGCCCGGGCGCGCGACGATTCGCCCCGATAGAAACGTTCGAACAGGCGCGGCAGCTGCTCGTCCGACACCCCAGGACCGGAGTTCAGGAATTCGATGCATACGTTGTCGCGATCAAGGACGGCCCTGATGTGGATCAGCCCGTTCGGGTCGGTGTAGCGCACAGTGTTTTCCAGCAGGTTGCAAAACAATTGCTGCAGGCGATTGGTATCGGCCGACAGTTCCAGGGGCTGGGACGGCAGGTCCAGTTCAACGCGCAGCTGCCGGGCGTTCAAGCGCTCCTGAAACATCGACACGCTGGCCTCCAGCAGTTGATCCACTGCGCACGGCTGTTTTCGGTAGGTCAGTGCGCCTACATCCGCCAGGGACAGCTCATACAGGTCATCCACCAGTTTGCTGAGCATGCTGACCTCACCTTGCAATGACTTCATCGAATCTTGGTTGAGGGTGCGTACGCCATCTTCAATGGCCTCCAGCTCACCGCGCAATACTGACAGCGGGGTGCGCAACTCGTGGGACACATCCGCCATGAACTCGCGACGCATCTGTTCATTGCGTTCCAGGGTGTAGGCGAGCTGATTGAAGTCACGGGCCAGTTGACCCACTTCGTCATTGGAGGCCACCACCACCCGCCCGCTGTAGTCGCCGCTGGCCAGGCGATGCGTTGCGGCGGCCACCCGTTTGACCGGCTCCAGCAATGTGCGGGCGATCCACCAGGCAATCAGCATCGCCAGCAGCAGCGAAAAGGCCCCCATGACCAAGCTTGTCCGCAACTGGTATTGCTGGAACCGTTCACCGCCCGCTTCCGTCACGCTCTGGAACGGGGTAACAGCCAGCCAGCCGACGGTTTCATCCGCCACCACGATCGGGCGTAACAGCGCGTCGTTGCCGATGTCGGGGTAGCCGTTCACGCGCTTTTTGTGTTTATCCAGCAACGCGATGCGAAACAGGGCCCCCGTCAGGTCCGAGGCCAGGGGGGTGCGCAAGTCGTTCTTCGCCGGATCCTCGCCGAGTTCGGGCCGCATGATGTCAAACCAGCGATCCGGCTGGTTGCGCAGGAACTCCCAGCTTCCCTCACGCGCGTAGGCACTTTCCAGGCGCGGTAACACCGGCGCCATGCGGTCCAGCGCCTGCTCATTGAGATAGCCCAGAAAGCCCCTTCCGAAACTCCAGCCCGTCGCCAGGCCCATGCTCAGGATGACCAGCAGCGCGCCGGCCAGTACGGCAATAAACAGCTTGGTGGAGATACTCAACTTCATGGAGGCGGGCCGGTAAGAAGGGATGGGGCATTTAGGCCCTGACCAAAGAAAGATTCAAGCCGGGCGGGCAATCTTCAATTTTCCTGCACATTTGCCTTGCACGATGGCGCCGACTCAAGCCATTCCGTTATGCAGAGGCAGCTATGTCGACGAAAATACTCGCCAAATTCCTGGTAACCGCCGCGGTTCTCCTGTCCCTGATCATTCTGGTTCTGCTGGGCGGTTGCTCCGGCGGCGAGCCTGCACCGCAAGCGGTGATCCCGAAAGTCTCGGTCATCAGCATCAAACCCCAGAGCCAGGTGCTGACCACTGAGCTGGCGGGGCGCACCCAGGCGTTCATGGTGGCGCAGATTCGTCCGCAGGTCGGTGGCCTCGTCCAGCGGCGTCTGTTTGTCGAGGGTGCGGATGTCAATGTCGGACAAGCGCTGTACCAGCTGGATGCGGCGTCTTATACCGCCGCTTTGGCGCAGGCTCAGGCAAGTCTGGCCAAGTACCGCGCCACGCTCAATTCGGCGCAGGCCACGGCCAGGCGCAACGCCGGACTGGTGAAAATCAATGCCATCAGCCAGCAAGACAACGAAGACGCTCAGGCGACCTTGCTGACGGCCGCCGCCGACGTAAAAGTCGCCGAGGCCGAAGTCCAGACCGCCCGGATCAATCTGGCTTACACCCGTATCACCTCGCCGGTCAGCGGACGGATTGAAACCTCCACCGTGACCCCGGGGGCGTTGGTGGTGGCCAATCAGGACAGCGCGTTGACGACGGTGCAGCAACTCGACCCGATCTATGTGGACGTTACCCAGTCGACCACCGAACTGCTGCGGCTCAAGCGTGACCTGGCCAGCGGCGTCTTGCAGTCCAGCGGCGAGGGCGAGGCACGCATCAGCCTGAAACTCGACGATGGCAGCACCTACAACCACGAGGGACGGCTCAAGGTCAGCGGTGTCAGTGTCAACGAGGGCACGGGCACCGTCACGCTGCGCGCTGAGTTCGCCAACCCGGATCACCTGCTGCTGTCGGGAATGTATGTCCGCGGGGTGCTGGAACAGGCGCGCAATGACCAGGCCATTCTGGTGCCGCAAAAAGCCGTAAATCGCAGCGCCAGCGGCGTGACCACGGCGTTGTTGGTGGTCGACGGCAAGGTCGAACAGCGTGAACTGACCATCGACCGCGCCGTGGGTAATCAGTGGTGGGTCACGGGCGGCTTGAAGACGGGTGATCAGTTGATCGTCGAGGGCGGACAAAAAGTCCGTGCCGGGGCCGCCGTGCAGGTGCAGGACGCGAGTGATCAGGCAGCCGCACCGTCTACCCCCGTGAAGGAGGGTTGAACGTGGCGCACTTTTTCATTAATCGACCGATTTTCGCTTGGGTCATCGCCATCGTGATCATGCTCGGCGGCGGTCTGTCCATCAGCCAGTTGCCCCTTGAGCAATACCCGGACATCGCACCGCCCACCGTCAAGATTTCCGCCACGTACACCGGGGCCTCGGCCAAGACCGTGGAAGACTCGGTGACTCAGGTCATCGAGCAGCAGATGAAGGGTCTGGATAACCTGACCTACATGTCGGCCACCAGCAGTTCGGCGGGCAGCGCCAGCATCAGTTTGACCTTTACCGCCGGCACCGACCCTGATGTCGCCCAGATGCAGGTGCAGAACAAGCTGCAACAAGCCGAATCAAGACTGCCGCAAACGGTACAAAGCGAGGGCCTGACGGTCACCAAGGGCGGCTCGGACTTTTTGATGATTGTCGCGCTGGCGTCGGCTGATCCCAGTGTCACCGGCACCCAGATCGGTGACTACATCTCCACCACCTTGCTGGACTCGATCAGCCGAATAGACGGCGTCGGCGATGTGCAGACGTTGGGATCAGGCTACGCCATGCGTATCTGGCTGGACCCCGCGCTGTTGGAAAAATACGCGCTGATGCCTTCGGAAATCAGCAGTGCCCTGGAGGCGCAGAACACCGAAGTCTCCGCCGGCCAGCTCGGTGCCTTGCCGGCCGTCAAGGGGCAGCAGTTGAACGCCACGATCAGCGCCCGCAGCAAACTGCAAACCGTCGAAGAGTTTCGTAATGTGGTGGTCAAGTCCGACAGTGATGGGGCTGTGGTCCTGCTGGGCGACGTCGCGACCCTGGAGTTGGGCAGTGAAAGCTACGACATCAGTACGGCGCTCAACGGCAAGCCCGCTGCGGCCATGGGCGTGCAACTGGCGGCAGGCGCCAATGCGCTGAACGTCGGCGATGCGGTCAAGGCCAAGCTCCAGGAGATGGAACCGTTCTACCCGTCAGAAATGCAGCTTAAGAACGTGATCGCCTACGACACCACGCCGTTTGTGAGCCTGTCCATCGAGGAGGTGGTCAAGGCCCTGGGCGAGGCGATCGTGCTGGTGGTGTTGATCATGTTTCTGTTCCTGCAGAACCTGCGCGCGACGCTGATCCCGGCGATTACCGTGCCGGTGGTGCTGTTGGGCACGTTCGGCGTGTTGACGCTGTTCGGCTACTCGATCAACACCCTGACCATGTTCGCCATGGTCCTGGCGATCGGCTTGCTGGTGGATGACGCCATCGTGGTGGTGGAAAACGTCGAGCGGTTGATGGGCGAGGGGCTGTCGCCCATGGCTGCCACGCGACAATCGATGAGTGAAATCAGCAGTGCACTGGTCGGCATCACCTTGGTACTGAGTGCGGTGTTCATCCCCATGGCGTTTTTCGGCGGCTCCACCGGGATTATCTATCGGCAGTTTTCCGTGACCATTGTCTCGGCCATGGTCCTCTCGGTATTGGTGGCCATGACCCTGACACCCGCGCTGTGTGCTTCGCTGCTCAAAGCGCATCACGACAAGGCGCCGGGTGTTCAGCGCGGGTTCTTCGGCTGGTTCAACCGCACCTTTGAACGGGCCAGCGCCGGTTATGAACGGTGGGTGGGTGTGGTGTTGCGGCGCTGGGGACGGAGCCTGCTGCTTTATGGGCTGGTGCTGGTGGTCATGGCGGTGGGCTACATGAATCTGGCCACCTCGTTTCTGCCGGACGAAGACCAGGGGATTCTGCTGGCACAGATCCAGTTGCCGGTAGGCGCGACGGACAGCCGTACGCAAAGCGTGATCAAGCAGTTCGAGGACTACATTCTCAAACAGCCCGAAGTCGAATCGATGATCAGTATCAGCGGGCTAGGCATGGGCGGCAACAGCCAGAATACCGCGCGGGCCTTTATACGCCTCAAGGACTGGGCCGAGCGTGGTAGCTCCGGCCAGGATGCGGCCTCGATTGCCCAGCGGGCGACCATGGCGCTGTCCAGCATCGGTGATGCCGACGCGTTCGTCATGCAGCCTCCGACGGTGCGCGGCCTGGGCCAGAGCTCGGGCTTCGACCTTCAACTCAAGGACCTCGGTGGCCTCGGCCATGACGCGTTGGTGGCGGCTCGCGAAAAGTTGCTTGAGCTGGCCAGAAAAGACCCACGCTTGCAGGGGGTTCGCAGCAATGGCCTGGACGATGCGCCGCAGCTAAAGATCAGCATTGACGACCGCAAGGCCGGCGCCCTGAGCCTGAGCACCAGCGACATCAACGCCACCCTGTCGACGGCGTTGGGCGGTACGTACGTGAACGACTTTCTCAACCAGGGCCGGGTGAAGAAAGTCTATGTGCAGGGGCAAGCCTCCTCGCGCATGCAGGCGGCGGACCTTGATCATTGGTTTGTGCGCAACAGCAACGGTGACATGGTGCCGTTCTCGTCCTTTGCCAGCAGCGCGTGGAGTTATGGCTCGCCGTTACTGGAGCGCTACAACGGTAATGCGTCCCTGGAAATCGTCGGCGATCCCGCGCCAGGCGTCAGTTCCGGGGACGCGATGAACGCGGTACAAGCCATCGTCGGGCAATTGCCTCAGGGCATCGGCTACGAGTGGACAGGGCAGTCCTATCAGCTACGGCTGTCCGGGTCTCAGGCACCGCTGCTCTACGCGATCTCGGTGTTGTTTGTGTTCCTGTGCCTGGCCGCACTCTACGAGAGTTGGTCGGTGCCGTTCTCAGTGATTCTGGTGGTGCCCCTGGGGGTGATCGGTGCAGTGCTCGCGACCCGTGTCGCCGGGTTGAGCAACGACGTGTACTTCCAGGTCGGGCTGTTGACCACCGTGGGTCTGGCCGCGAAAAACGCGATCCTCATCGTCGAGTTCGCCAAGCACCTGCAAGAGCAGGGCAACAGCGTGATTGATGCCACGCTGATCGCGGTGCGCCAACGCCTGCGGCCGATCCTGATGACGTCCCTGGCGTTCATGTTCGGCGTATTGCCGCTGGCCTTGAGTACTGGCGCAGGCTCGGCCGGGCGTCAGGCCATCGGTACTGGCGTGCTGGGCGGCATGTTCAGCGCCACGGTGCTGGGCATCTTCTTCGTACCGCTGTTCTTTTTGCTGATCCGCCGCCGCTTTGGCCGCGTACGCAATGCTATCCAATCTGCCCCGACAGGTGATGCATGATCAAGTCACACTGGTCCTTGCTGGCCGCATTGGCCGTGGGGGGCTGCGTCAATCTGGCGCCGCAGTATGAGCGCCCTGAAGCGCCCGTCTCCGAGCAATGGTTGCCGGCGGCCAGCCTGCCAAAAGGTCAGGTGAGCGCCGACATCAAATGGCGGCAGTTTTTCACTGACCGTCGCCTGGCGCAGGTGCAGAGCCTGGCGCTGGCCAATAATCGCGACTTGCGCCTGGCCAGCCTGAACGTCGAAAAAGCCCGGGCGCAATACCGCATCAAGCGCGCGGACCTGTTTCCTGCCATTGACGCAAGCGTCAGCGGGACCCACAGCCGCACGCCGGGAGGACTGTCCAACACTGGCACCGCGGTCACCACCCACGATTACAGCGCCGAACTGGGGCTGAGCAGTTATGAACTGGACGTATTTGGCCGGGTACGCAACCTCCGTGACGAAGCGCTGGAAGACTACCTGGCGCTGACGGAAACCCGGCGCAGCACGCAAATCAGCCTGGTGGCCGAGGTCGCCACGGCCTGGCTGACGTTGGCCGCCGACAACGAACGGTTGTCGTTGGCCCAGCAAACCCTGACCAGCCAGTTGGCCACCTACGACCTGACCCAGCGCAGCTATGCCTTGGGCGGCTCTGCGGAGTTGGCCGTGGCCCAGGCACAGACCACGGTCGAAACGGCACGGGGCGATGTGGCTTTCTATGAGAGCGAGATTCTGCAGGACCGTAACGCCTTGCGCCTGCTGGTGGGCAGTGATCTGCCCGAAGCGCTTTTGCCGGGCACGCACCTGGAATCGGCGGCGGTGCTGGTGGACATTCCACCGGGCTTGCCCTCCAGCCTGTTGCAACAGCGTCCGGATGTATTGTCGGCGGAGCACACGCTCAGGTCCGCCAATATTGACATTGGCGCGGCCCGTGCGGCGTTCTACCCCAGCATCACCCTGACCGCCAGCGCCGGCTCATCCAGCTCTGCGCTGGCGGGCCTGTTCAAAGCCGGCAGCGGCGCCTGGACCTTCGCGCCGAGTATCAGCGTGCCCATTTTCAACGGGGGAAGTAACCGCGCGACCTTGGATTCGGCCAACGTCGAACGTGACATCCAGGTGCAGACCTATCAGCAAACCCTGCAGACCGCGTTCCGTGAAGTGGCTGACGCATTGGCCGTGCGCAGCACGCTGGATCGCCGTATCGCCGCGCAACAGGCGCTGACCGACGCCAGCAGTAAAAGCTTCGAACTCTCGGATGCCTTGTATCGAGGCGGCTCGAAAAGTTACCTCGAAGCCCTGGATGCACAACGCTCGCTCTACAGCGCCCAGCAAGACCTGATCACGCTGCGCCTGACCGAGCAGAGCAACCGCATCACCTTATACAAAGTGCTGGGAGGCGGCTGGTACTGAGGGCTCAGTCGAAATGACGCCGCCACGTGCACACACACGCAACTGCAGCGATGGAACGGCCTGCGCGGATCAAATCGGGTTACTTCACTCACTAGGGAATAAACATGTGCGCTTTTCGTTCCGCACTCAGCCGTCGCCTTCAAGGGCTCACCTGCGCCTGCTTGATCACCGCTTCACCGCTTTGCCATGCGGATCCGGACACGGACCCATGGGAAGGTTTTAACCGGCCGGTGTTTTCGTTCAACGACACCTTGGACACGTATGCGCTCAAACCCTTGGCTCAAGGTTATCAATTCGTCACCCCCCACCTTGTCCAGGATGGGATTCACAACGTGTTGAACAATCTGGGGGAGGTGAAGAATCTGGCTAACAATCTACTTCAAGCCAAGTTTCATAGCGCCGGCGTCGATACGAGTCGATTTCTGTTCAACAGCACGATTGGCCTGGCGGGTTTGATCGACGTCGCCACGCCGATGGGGTTACAGCGCAGTGATGAGGACTTTGGTCAAACCCTCGGTTACTGGGGGGTCGGTAGCGGCCCGTACCTGGTACTGCCGTTTCTGGGCCCGAGCACACTGCGCGATGCACCGGCAATCCTGCCCGATGCCTACGCCAACCCGATTCGCTACATCGGCGACGTCCCTACGCGTAATAGCCTGTATGGCGCGAGCATCATCGACGGACGTGCTCAATACCTGAAGTCTGAAAAACTCATCACGGGCGACAAGTACAACTTCATCCGAAGTGTCTATCTGCAAACCCGAGCGTTCAAGACCAACGGTGGAGAGGTGCAGGATGACTTTTGATCAGTGGGACGACCCGCATAATGGCCGGTGCCAAGATGAGGCACCGTGACGGGCTTGCCCGCTCTCATGCCGCAGGCCCGCGCTGTCTGTCGTCTGCCAGGGATCGAAATCCCTGGCTGGAAACAGTGCTTTCAACTGGCTTTCGGCTCTCCCTGCCCGATTTGCCAGACATAGGGTGGCTCGGTGCCGTTGATACTCCAGTCACCGACGATCTTCGCCTTGTAGATGAGCGGGTTATGGGACGCAACGGTACGCGCGTTACGCCAGTGTCGATCCAGGGCTTTATTGACGCTGATGCCTGAGGCGCCGAGCGCATTGAACAGGTCGGTAGCGGCTCGCAGAATGAGGTCAGAGACGACGACCTGTGCTTTCGCCGTTTCGATTTCTGCTGCAATGTTTGCCGTTCGCTCTGCCTCGGGGTTCCCCGAAAAGCGAGCTTCATAGGCTTGCTGCAACGGTCTTGCAGAGCGAAGAGTGGTGGCCTGTGCAGCGTAAACCTGAGCGGAAATTTGGCCCACCACCTGCTGGATCTGGACATCGGCGCTGACGCGGCTGGCATTACCGTGGCTGTAAACGCGTGTGCGCTCGCGGATCTGCTGGGTAATGTCGCGTTCTATCGCCCGACCTGTGCCCGCCAATACGGCAAGCAATACCAGTTGATAGAACGCGGTTTGATATTTAAAACGGTTTTCGAAGGGGATGATGTGTGTAGCGGGAACCGGAACGTTATTGAACCCCGAGGTCCCACTGCCTGTAGTGCGTTGGCCGAAACCGTCCCAGTCATCGCTTAGTTGTACGCCGGCGTGATGGGCATCCACCACTGCAATAACGTCGGCACCATTGTCCGAGCGCTGCGCGTACACATCGATCCAGTCTGAAAACAGACTGCCTGTGCTGTAGTACTTTCTCCCGCTCAACAGAAACTGCGCTCCGTCCGGAATCGCTTTGGTGATGACTTCACCGAGCTTCACAGTCCCTGTTTCTGTCCAGGCGTTACCCACCAGATCGCCTTCAACGAAGCGCCGAAACCATGTCTCGCGTTCGGCCGTCGGGGGCGAATTCAGTTGATCTTCCACGAAGGCAAAATGGCCGCGCAGGGATTGCGGAATATTGGAGTCGGCTTCGGCCAATTCGATTAGCAACTCGAACAGTTGCTCAACAGAAGCGCCGGCGCCGCCATATTCTGTGGGCACTCGGACAGCGCCGAACCCGGCCTGTTTGAGCCACTTGATGGGTTCGTATGGGAGAGTACGAGCGTTTTCTCGCTCAACGGTGCCCGCTGCAATGTGCTGGAACAGCGGCCGAAAACGATTAGCCAGTGCTTCGTAGTCGGTACCCAGAGAAAGCGGATTGTTCGGCGTGTCAGGCATGGGAAATCCCTTGATGATGAAAGCTGTCCGGTGCTGGCGGCTTTGATACACCCGCTTTGCATGCTCCATGCCGAACGATATCGGGCCGATTATTCTCGGTGAATCCGTTGAATGAGCGGGCACAACTGTTGATGCATCAACAGTTGTGCCGTTTCGCTGGCTGCCCTGCGACAGGGTTTCGCGGCGTGCGGGAAACACAACTGTTTGCCTGGAAACACCTGTTCAGCAAAACGGTGTTTGCCGACAAATCCAAACCCCTGACCCGGTCGTTAACCTGTTGAAATTGCAGTAAATAAACAACTGGCACAGTTGCTGCTATTTCCATGGCAGGAAGGTGGGCACACCGTACTTGGCGACCACGCCGGGCGGCTCCCTTGCTCTATTTGGAGATCGGTAGATGAGTCAGAACGCAATTAAATTCGCATACTGGGTACCCAACGTCAGCGGCGGTTTGGTCGTCAGTAAGATCGAGCAGCGCACCGACTGGGGCATCGAGTACAACCGCAAGCTGGCGCAAATTGCCGAGAAGTCGGGCTTTGAATACGGGCTCACGCAAATCCGTTTCACCGCCGGATACGGCGCCGATAACCAGCATGAGTCTGTTGCGTTCAGCCATGCATTGCTGGCGGCGACCGAGAAACTCAAGGTGATTGCCGCCATCCTTCCCGGTCCCTGGACGCCCGCCGTGGTTGCCAAGCAACTGGCGACAATCGATCAACTCACGGCCGGCCGTGTGGCGATCAACATCGTCAGTGGCTGGTTCAAAGGTGAATTCCAGGCCATTGGCGAACCATGGCTGGAGCATGACGAGCGGTACCGTCGTTCGGAAGAGTTCATCCAGGCGTTGAAAGGCATCTGGACCACAGACAATTTCACCTTCAAGGGCGATTTCTATCGCTTCCACAATTACACACTGCGTCCGAAACCGATTCAGCAGCCCCATCCTGAAATCTTTCAGGGCGGCAGTTCCCGCGCGGCCCGGGACATGGCTGCACGCGTCTCCGACTGGTACTTCACCAATGGCAACACGGTAGAAGGTATCAAGGCGCAGGTGGATGATATTCGCGCGAAGGCAGCGGCCAACGGGCATTCAGTGAAGATCGGGGTCAATGCCTTCATCATCGCTCGCGAAACCGAAGAGCAAGCGCGCGCGGTGCTTCAGGACATCATCGATCAGGCTGACCCGGAAGCCGTGAATGCCTTCGGCGATGCGGCAAAACAGGCCGGTAAGGCCAGTCCTGAAGGTGAGGGTAATTGGGCCAAATCCACGTTTGAAGACCTGGTTCAATACAACGACGGGTTTAAAACGAATCTGATTGGAACGCCAAAACAGATTGCGGAGCGCATTGTGGCGTTGAAAGCCGTGGGCGTGGATCTGGTGCTCTCTGCCTTTCTGCACTTTCAGGAGGAAGTGGCGTATTTCGGTGAACACGTACTGCCGCTCGTACGCGAACTGGAAGCCTCACATCATACTGTTCCTGCTGCTCAAAGCGCCTGAGGTACGGGTTACAAACCATGGCCACTGTCCCCACCGATGTAGTTCAGACCGAGAATCTGAGTCATGTCAGGTTTCCTGTTTGGATGAGTAATGAATCTGCGAGACGGGAGACCCGCTGAATGAAGCGGCTCCGCGTCGTGCCGGACGACGGGAGCCGGCGTGTCGAAGGGGATGCAAAAGGGGGATGCAAAGTCTTAGGTGATGGCGCCGATCTGCCACGGCACGAACTCGTTCTGGCCATAGCCATGCTGTTCGCTTTTGCTTTTGTCACCCGAGGCGATGCGCAGCATCATGCGGAAGATGTACTCGCCGCGTTCTTCGATGGTCATGGAGCCGTCGGCGATCCCGCCGCAGTTGACGTCCATGTCTTCTTCCTGAGTTTCCCAGAGACGGTTGTTGGTGGCGAGCTTGATGGACGGCGAGGGCGCACAGCCATACGCCGAACCGCGCCCCGTGGTGAAGGCAATCAGGTTGGCGCCCCCGGCGACCTGGCCAGTGGCGGAGATCGGGTCGTAGCCGGGGGTGTCCATGAACACCAGGCCGTGCGCCCTGACGGTTTCAGCGTATTCGTAGACATCCACCAGATCGGTAGAGCCCGCCTTGGCGACGGCACCCAGCGACTTCTCCAGAATGGTGGTCAAGCCTCCGGCTTTGTTGCCCGCAGAAGGGTTGTTGTTCAGCTCGGCGTCCATTCGCTTGCAATAGGCCTCCCACCAGTGGATACGGGCGATGAGCTTTTCACCGACCGTCTGGCTGACGGCGCGACGGGTCAGCAAGTGTTCGGCGCCGTAGACCTCCGGCGTCTCCGACAGAATCGCGGTGCCGCCAGCCGCCACCAGGCGATCGACGGCATTGCCCAAGGCCGGGTTGGCCGTGATGCCCGAGTAGCCGTCCGATCCACCACACTGCAGGCCGATGATCAGGTGCCTGGCGCTGACGGGTTCGCGTTTGACGTTGTTGGCTTCTGCCAGCAGTGACTTGACTTGCGCGATGCCACTGCCAATGGTTTTCGACGTGCCGCCGGTGCCCTGAATGGTGAACGTGCGCAGCGAATGGCTGCTGGTCAGGCCCTGGGCGGCCAGCAGATCGGGAATCTGGTTGGTCTCGCAACCCAGACCGATCATCAGCACCGAGGCAAAATTCGGGTGAACGGCATAGCCCCCCAACGTCCTGCGCAACATGGCCAGTGCCTCGCCACCCGGGTCGACAGCGCAGCCCACGCCGTGGGTGAGCGCGACGACGCCGTCGACGTTGGGGTATTCAATCAGCGCCTCAGGGTGAATGTCGCGGCGAAAGTAATCGGCAATCGCCCGCGCCACAGTCGCGGAACAATTGACCGACGTCAGAATGCCGATGTAATTGCGAGTGGCCACACGGCCATCGGCGCGCACGATACCCATGAACGTCTCTGCGGTCGGGGCAGGGCTGCCTTTGGCGTCGACACCGAACGCGTAGTCCCGAGAGAAATCCCCCATGGCGACGTTGTGGACATGAACGTGTTGTCCCGCTTCGATGGGCTGGCTCGCGAAGCCGATAACCTGGCCGTAGCGGCGCACGGGTTGGCCCACGTCGATATGGCGCGCCGCGACTTTGTGACCGGAAGGCACAGGCTCAAGCACCTCGATACCTTCGGCTTGAAGCACCAGACCTTTGACCAGTGGTTGCCGCGCGATCAACACATCGTCCAGCACGTTGAGTCTGATCACGGCATTGGCAGCGGTGTCGCTGCCTGTTGTAGTTATGAGCTGCATGACGATTGCCTCGGTTTATTCAGTGAGCGCAATGGGAGTGGAGCGTGAAGGGCAGGTCAGGCCAGTCCACGCTCGCGGTAATCGATCAGGCTGGAGAACAGCATCAGCCCGGACGCCATGACGACGAAGAAGATCAGCGCCAGGAAGTACGAACCGGTGTACTGCACGATCAGGCCAATCAGGATGGGTACAATCACGCCGACCATGTTCCCGCAGAAGTTCATGCTGCCGCCCAACACGCCCGCTTTGGACTGGCCGCCGAGGATCGCGGGCAGGCACCAGTACATGCCGCACCAGCGAATGAAAAACAGCGCGACGCACAGCAGCGAGATGACAGCGATGGCGTCGCTGGTATAAGCCACGGCGAGAATGCATAGGGCGGCAATGGCTGCGGAGCCTGCGAACATGCTGCGCATGACGGTGTTGGGTTGCCCGCCGGCCGCTTTCCATTTGTCCGCCACCCAGCCGCCAAACAGTTCGCCGATGAACCCGCACATGAAGATCAGAAAGGTCGCGCCGCCCATGGCCTTGATGTCCAGATTATGGGCTTGGTGCAAGTAGCTCGGCATCCAGGTCAGCAGGCCGTAAAACACGCTGTTGTAGCAAGCGAAGCCCGCGAACATGGCCAGCACGGAACGGCTCTTGAGCAATTCTTTGAGGATCGCCTTGCGCCCGCCCGTTGCTTTCCTGGCCGCCTCATTGGCGTCAGTGATGTACGCCAGTTCTGCAGCATTGACCTTGGGGTGCTCACTGGGGTGGTTTCTGATGTACCACCACGCCCAGACGCCTACGACCATGGTGCCGACGCCGGCGATGACGAATGCGATCCGCCAGGAGCCAAACCAGGTGATCAATCCCGCGATGAGGATGGCGCCCAATGCAGTGCCCAGCGGTGCGCCGCCATCGACGAGGGTTGCACCGCGACCGCGCTCGTTCGGCGTAAGCCAGGCGCCGTTGAGCTTGGCCCCGGCCGGCATGATCGGTGACTCTGCGACGCCCAGACCGATGCGGGTGATGAGCAGCGTGATCCAGTTGTGCGCGCCGCCCGCCAAGGCCTGAAAGAGGCCCCAGCCAATGGTTGCAATGCCGACAATGTTGCGGGTCTGAAAACGGTCGAGCAGCATGCCGCCAGGGATCTGCATCAGCGCATACGACCAGAAAAACGCGCTGAGCATCAAACCTTCCAGCGCCGGCGTCATGTTGAAATCAGCGGAGATCAACGGCAGCGCAACGGACAGCGACGCCCGGTCGATGTAGTTGATGGCCGACAGGAGCAGCAGAAGCAGGAATATCCTCCACCGCACCGTGGTGGGACGGGCGCTCGCGGCACTCGTCGAAGCAGCAGGCGTAACGGCCTGTACATTGCCAGTGGTCATGTTCATCTCACTCTTATGTTTATTATGAAATGCATCCCTTGCTAAAGGCCCGATGCAGGGCCTGACCTGTCACAGCGACCTCACGTCTCCAATATTGAACGCAGAAGGCGCGACTTCGATGCTGTTGCACAGCGGCTTTCCGAACTCGTTCATGCTGATCTCGAACCGATCACCCGGCTGAGTTTTGACGTTGTCCGCGACTGAAAGGGTGGCCGTGCCGAAGAAGTGCACATGCACATCACCCGGGCGCAGGAACTGGGTGTACTTGAAGTGGTGGTATTCCAGATTCTCCAGGCTGTGACACATGTTGTCCTCGCCGCTGAGAAACTCTTTTTCCCAGAGCACCTTGCCGTCGCGCCAGATCCGGCTGGTGCCCGCCAGGTGCCGGGGCAACTCACCGACGCGCAGCTCTGGCCCGTAGGCGCAGTTGCGCAGCTTGGAGTGGGCCAGGTACAGGTAATTGCGGCGCTCCATGACATGGTCGGAGAACTCGTTGCCCAAGGCGAAGCCCAGGCGGTGAGGCTTGCCGTCATGGCCGATCACGTAGAGGCCGGTCAGCTCGGGCTCTTCGCCCGCATCCTCGGCGAAGCCCGGCGACTGGAAGGCCTGATTCGGCCGTACCACAATCGAACCGTCGCCCTTGTAGAACCATTCTGGCTGAACGCCCACAGCACCGGCTGCCGGGCGGCCGCCGTCGATGCCCCACTGGAACATCCGCGCGGTGTCCGTCATCTCAGCCTGATTGTCGGCTTTTTCCTGGTGCATCTTGTCGCGAGTCGAAGCGCTTCCCAGGTGGGTAAGACCAGTGCCGCTGATCAGGCAGTGCGCCGGGTCTTCATGGTCCAGTGGCGGCAGGACGCGGCCTGTGTCCAATAGATGGGTATAACTTTCGGCACTCAGTGAGGTGCCTGCGCTCTGGACTTCTTGCTGCAGGCTGTGGCCATTGGCAATGGCGGCGAGGGCAAGGGTGCGCGTGCTGGATATGCCGTTGACCACCTGAATCGAGTCGCCCTCGACCACGCCAACACGACGCTGGCCCGTGGAATCTTCAAACTGGATTAAACGCATGGTGAGGCCTCGGCTTGTTGTTATGGTTGAGGCCACTTTAAATTTCCAGCCTGCTGCTGCCTAATGAGAGTTACGACCCAAGCGATAACCTTTAGGTATACCCATGCTGCCGTCCTTCTCATCCATGGTGTCTCGCCTGCGACTCAAGCAGCTGCGCCTGTTGATTGCCCTCGACGAGCATGGCTCGGTGCGCAAGGCGTCCGAGATCATGGCGTTGTCGCAACCGGGCGCCACCAAGGCGTTGCAGGAAATCGAGACGGTTTTCGGTTCCAGCCTCTTCGAGCGCACGAGCAAGGGTCTGGAGGCCAACGATCTTGGCCGCTGCGTGATTCGTTATGCCCGTTTGATTCAAACCGACCTTGAGCACCTTCGCGAAGAAATGGTCGGCATCCTCAAAGGACAAGGCGGGCGCCTGGCCATCGGCACGATCATGGGGGCCGTGCCGACGCTGGTGGACAGCCTGGCGCGACTGCGTGACAAACAGCCGGAGTTGTCAATTTCCATCGTCGAAGACACCAGTTCGCGGTTGTTGAGCTTGCTGGATCAGGGGAGGTTGGACGTTGCGATCTGCCGAACCAGCGTGAGCCCGCGTCCGGGCGCTTATCAAACCCGCTTCCGCGCACAGGAACCGCTGGTGGTGGTGGCGAATCCGGCGCATCGCCTCGCACATGCGCCGAAGCTGCAGTTGGACGACTTGATGGACAGCCGCTGGGTAGTCTTCCCGGTCAACATGCCCATGCGCCTGACCTTGGAGCGCGAGTTCCGCCAGGTGGGGCTGAGCTTTCCGCTTTACGCGATCGAAACCTCGTCGACCTTCACGACGTTGTCGTTGCTGCTCAAGGATCCGAATCTGGTAGCCGTCATGCCGAACGATGTCGCTCAGATGGCGGTGGAGCACGGTATGTTGGTGAAACTGGCGCTGACGATTCAGTCCACGAGCGAGCCTTATGAGATTGTGACGCGATCGAATGTCGAGTACACGGCGTCGATGGTGTTGCTGATTGAGGAGATGACGGGGGTGGGGTTGGACTTGTCATCGGACGTTCAATAGATCGAGTTCCTGATTCGCCGAAGAACTCTCTGCATTTCGGTGTTCAACCAACCTCTGATGCCTCCTGGCGGCATAACCTGCTTGAATCATGGTGGCGCGGTTAACCGCCACGGATGACGGCCCCGGCTGAGCCTGGCCTGAGGCACATTCATCATCAATTGAAACTGCGTTGCATCGCAGCGTCTGGAGCATCTGCATGCGCAATCAAATCGACTCAGCCTTGACTCGGATCACCGAACGTAATCCCCAGCCACGCTGCATGCCCGCTGCCGCGATCAAGATCGCACTTACACCAATCCATTGCATCGTTCCCAGCCGGTGACCGAACGCAATCCAGTCCACCAGGATGGCAGCCACCGGGTAGATGAAAGACAGTGCGCCCGTCAGCGTCGTCGGCAACTTTTGAATAGCCCCGTACAGCAAGATGTACATCAAACCGGTGTGTACCACACCCAAGATACCCAGCGCTGCCCAAGATACTGGTGCCGAAGGCACACTCTGCCAATTAACTGTGGGAGCCAGTAGTGCGGCGCCGGTGATGACCTGAATGAGCGCAATCAAATGCGGTGGCACGCCTTGTAAGCGCTTGATGAGCAAGGCCGCGACGGCGTAGAGAAACGCGGCGGCTGCTGCCAGCGCCACACCAACGAGGTAATCGCTGCCACTGGTTTGCTGGTCACCGTGTGCACTGGCAATGGCTAGCATTCCCAAGAATGCAACCGACAGCCAGGCAAGCTTCTTCAACGTCACCTTTTCCCCGAGGAACACAGCGGCCAACACGACCAAAATAAAGGGCTGGACGTTATAGACCGCTGTCCCGATGGCGATCGACGCTTTGCTGTACGACCCAAACAGCAGCAGCCAGTTACCGACGATCGCCACGCCGCTGAGCACTGCCAACCCGAGTGTTCGCAGGGTAAGGAGGCGAATGCTCAGGTAACCCATCGTCTTGCAGACGGCGGCTAAGGTCACTCCTCCAATGACACAGCGCCAAAAGACGACTTCGACAAGCGGTACTTGGGATGCAAGCACAAACCAGCCGATCGTCCCGGAAATCAACATCGCGAAGACCATTTCCCATGTGCCGCGACGTACAGAATTGTCCATGATGTGCTCCTCGATTGAGGATAAATTATGGCAAGCTGAGTGCAACCGCTTCCATGCAACAGAAAAGGCCAAACGTCGTTTTGGCCTTTCTTTTGTAGGATAAATAGTATTTAAGCCTTCGAGCGAATAATGACTGACGCTATAGATCATTTACTCATCGCTGCACTGATGAAAGACTCGCGCCTGTCTCTGAAGGCTCTCGCCAACGTCAGCGGCCTTTCTTCCCCCAGCGTTGCCGAGCGGCTGCGCCGCCTTGAAGAGCGCGGAGTGCTTAACGCTTACACCGTGGAAATTGACCCAAAACAATTTGGTTACATGCTTCAGGCCATTGTGCGCATACGTCCGCTTCCCGGACAGTTGCAGGAGGTCGAGCGGCAGATTCAATCTATTCCGGAGTTTACGGAATGCGACAAGGTTACCGGCGAGGACTGCTTCATCGCCAAGCTGCATGTACGGACGATGGATCAGCTAGACGCATTGCTTGATCGCCTGAATGCCTATGCCGAGACTAATACAGCAATTGTCAAAAAGACGCCTGTAAAGCGCAGGTTGCCGCCGTTGACTGAATGAATTGGAATGCTTGTGGCTGCTCGCAGGCACTTCGTCCTGCGTTAGCAAACGGGTAGGCCTCTTGTGCAGATCAGTAAGGTGTCGAAAGATGCGCAAATGCGGGGCAGGGTAGATGACTTGTTCGGATGGATGCAGAAGTTGACCACCCCTAATTGATCAGGAAATTTAAGGTTAGTGGTGAGAGGTCAAAGCAACCGGCTCGATCACAGCTGTCACGTCCGTCAATCTCAGAGTCCAAAAACATCCCTGGATGCTTTTGGCTTCAAATGGGCCCATGTCAACGGCACTCTGATCCAGCTCAAATACTGCTGACCATGATTTCTGCATCCGTTGCCGGAGCTGCTGCGCAGCATCGGATCCTTCCTCAACATCTTCCTTAGCCCGATCAAAATCTTGCTCATCAAGCTCCGACGACCAGACATACCAGTTGTTGAGTACAAAATGCCAAAGGTCAAAGCAGGACAGGACAACCTGTTCGGAGGGAACGGCGAGTTGAAGCACCACAGGATCTCTAAGACCTTCCGCGTCTTCAATGAAGGGCTCAGGATGGCTCTCGTCACGCTTTACCCAGCACCACCAAGGAGATAAGCCCTGCGCGGGGGCGAGTATCCCAGCGCTGGCCATCGAGTCCTTCATCCAGGCATAAGCGTTCTGAAAGATGGGGTCATCATCGGTGTTGCTGATGGGGCACGTAAGCTCCCCCTCAGCCTTCAGCCGTTGCCAAGTCGAGCGCTCCATTACCGTCCAGCACGTTAGGCGACCGTTTTTGGAAAACTCCATTTGCCATTTTTGAATCACGGACGTCAGTGACGAATACATTATCTATTTAGCTCAAGAACCGATGAGGAGCGGTCATGCTGGTAGTGACCGCAAGACGTGAGCGATACAATCCGTCTGGTTCAACGAACGGTGTGTATGCTCCAGGCCCCTTTGGAATTCGATCAGCTTGCTCGAACTCAAAGTTTTTTAATTTGTGCCTGCGTGCGCTCTGGATTAATCATAGAACTTACCAGCTAGCAAAATAGCTGCGCAACGCTGCCATGGGTTTGATCCGGCGCGAGTCGGCTTGTGAAGGCTAGAGGTCAGTTTAAAGTAGCCCAACGCGCCCGCTGCACCTATCCGACACCAAACATTCCAACCTTCAGAAACAGAAAAGCCCGGCGAACCGGGCTCTCTTGAACCGAACGCTGCTTATCGAGCGGCTTTAAGTTTGATCACGTCACCGGATACGGTGGTGGTGTAGCCGTTCAGAACCCATGCCCAAAACCACTTTTCCTGCACTTGAGTATTGATCAGCGCATCGCCACCTTTGGCTTGGATGGCGTAACTCTGAGCGCGGACGAAACGGTCGTTTTGACGAATCGGGATCAGACCGAAGAGCATCAGGCCAGTGGCGCTTGCCTCACTGTGGCCAACGACAGTGTACTGGCTGCTGTCGTATTGCTGGGTCTTCATGGCGGTGCCGGTGCAACCCGCTAGAACCAGACCACATGCTGCAGAAGCGATGATTTTGCTGAAAGACTTCACGTAAAACTCCATTGAAAAGAGCCCGAATCCAATTATTGGGCGGCGACACTTTACCCGAAGGGATAACACGTGTGCGCACCGACACTCTCAGTGGAGGAGTCTTTAATCCGGGCGATTCAGATCGCCCCGACTCCCTCAAGAACCGATGCGTGTAGACCGCAGCCTGGAAGGGGGGGGCCGGGTTGGGCAGCAGCAGCCTTCAAGCTGAGCGCTGTCATCTGTGCGGTACAGAGTAAGCCTAAAGCCTGCGCTGCATTAGCGAATGCTCTTTGCCCCAGGCACGAAATGACTCTAGATACTCCCATCCTCGCTTTGCGTAATACTCACGTCGGTCATGCGTGTGCAAATACAGCTTCGGATGTCCGATTTCTTTTGCTGTGGAGCAGACCTCTGCAATTAGCTGTTCGGCCAAGCCACGCTTCCTTGCTGACGGTGCAACAAGCACATACGCAAGCCACGGCCCCACTTCTGAGTAATCGGGCGAGTCGTTTTTGGCCAGGGCGGCCCCTCCAAGGAGCTGACCATTTTCCAGAGCGATCACGGTTCGCCAGTTCCCGTCATTCTGGCCATCTTTAAATTCGCGCTGCCAATCAGGGAGCGCCTGAGTAGCGAATTCATACGCGAACTGTTCATGCAGCCACGATGCAAATGTGTCGCTATAGCCCATATGATCGCGAAGCAAGACCGTCTGGAACATGTGATTAATCCTTGAGATGAGCCGGTTTGTAGCGTCTGATTCAGGTACGCGCGCTGCGTCGGCATTCACGGCTGCCGCAACGTAATTGTTGGCATTCAAGCCATCACCCAGCGGTTTAGCGATGCCGAACTGACACAACAGTCGTGCGAGCCAGATGGGTCATATCACAGGTTTTAGGTGCAACAAGCCTAGCCTGTCAAAAAGCTGATGGGGCTGGTTACTGATGCCTGGCCGGTGCTTCAGTTTAAGCAAACACTTGGGAAAACGCGGGGCTTAGGGCGGCTTGACTTATCCTTGAGTAATACCTTGGTTGAGTGTGCCGTAAGCGTCCGGCGAACTTACCTAGCTGTGACCAAAAACCTAGTGAATCTATAATGAAAAACCTCTTTATCAGGATGATGACTGCCTTAATGAGTACGCGTAAAAGAAAGAAACTCCCGAAGGATTTCGATCAACTGCTGGAGCACGCTCCGTTTGCCGAGTTGATCGCAGTGTTCGATGTGTGCGACCTCGAAGCCACCGGTGGCTACAGCAAAAGCGCCGCGCTTGGTTTTTATAATTGCCCCGATGATCTGGTTCGCTGGCTGGTGGAGCAGGGCGCAGACGTTGATGCTCGTGACCAGTATCAGCGGACAGCTTTGCACCATCGTGGTTCGCGCTGGAAAGGAGGTGTCGATCTGCTGCTGGATCTAGGGGCCGATATCGAGGCTCGGGATTATCAGAGCGAGACACCGCTGCAAGCGGCGATCAAGAGTCACAAGGCCGACGCAATCGCTGCCCTGATCCGCCGAGGCGCCAATAAAGAGGTTAGAAGCCGCCAGGGATACAGCCTGTTGCACCTCGCACTGCTGACCACGTCCAACGCCGACATTACTGCCACTGCGAAAATCGCTCAGATCTTGTTGGAGGCAGGTTCGCAAGTCGAAGCCGCTATGCGTTCGGAGGTGGAGCGTATCGGCCGTGGATTCGAATTTCACCGAGCCGGCTTCAACCCTGATTACCTGCATGCAACGGATGCAGCCCTTATCACTCTCTATCGCCTTTTCAATGTAACTCCAGTTGCCGCGCGCGACATCCATGACGGTCAAGCTACGATAGTCGTGACACCAGCTGACTGGCCTGCCCAGCATCAGCAATTGTGGAAACTGCTGGTGCCATCCTCTGGTGCAGCAACTACGGTGCAAGGTGAAGTGATCCGCATCAGTGGCCGTATCTCGATAGAGATCAACGACAATGGCTCGGCCAACTGGGACGCGGATTTCAAGAAAATGCTAAAAGCGCTTGTGGAGCATCTAGGCAGTGCCGTGCCCTTAAGGGACCTGGAGCTGTCCGAAGCCCGCACGCTCGCTGCTGCACTAAAAAACGGTACCGACCCTGCCGAGTACAGCGATCGCCTGTGTGAACTGGCCGTATGCTGGGTCATCGCCAATCCGCAGCCAATGCCGATGAATACGCCTTCCTATAATCGCTGATGTAGCTCTTGGAGTTCTCGGCATCCGGTTATTGAACTGGCCCAGCCGTTCGGCGGAGTGTTTAGGAAAACCAGGCGAATGACTGATTACCGGCGTTCGGCTAACATCGGTCGTATCAAAACGACCTTGGAGATTTAAATGTCCCGCCTTGCTGAATTCCGCAAACTTGAACAACAGCTCGCAGCCCAGCTCGCCGAACTTGAAACCCTGAAAAATGATAGCGGTTTGAAGAAAGAAATCGAATTTGAAACCAAACTGCGTGGCCTGCTCGGTGAGTACGGCTTCAGCTTGAGAGAGATAGTCGGCATTCTCGATCCTCAGGGAACCAGCGGTCGGCCGTCTGCTCCAGTGGCTGCCGAGAAAAAGACACGCAAGGCCCGAGAGATGAAGGTTTATAAAAACCCCCTGACAGGTGAGGTCGTAGAAACCAAGGGCGGCAACCACAAGCTGCTGAAAGCCTGGAAAGGCCAGTTCGGCGACGAGGTTGAGAACTGGTTGGTTAAATGACCCGTTGGAGTTGAAATAGCCGTCGTAAGACGGCTTTTTTATGGCTGCGATTGCGCTCTGACGAGAGCTGTGAAGCGTTTGGAGACGCTTCCTGGGCAGGACCTACCAAGCCGGCGTGTTTAGTACTCAGCTTGCGAACTTGTAATCACCGCCTTTTTTTACCGCACTGATATAGGCCGGCCGCGCCTGGAACCGGTCGATCCACGCGGAGAGGCCAGGGTAGTCGTGCAGCATGCCTTGGGACTTTGCAAACTCGCCAATAAAGCTCATCTGGATATCCGCGCCGCTGATTTCTTCACCCAACAAGTAGGGAGTAAGTTTCAAGGCGGTCTCCAGGTAACCTAGATAGTTGGCCAGTTCAGATTCGATTCGCGGCTGCAGCGGCTTGCCAGCTTCCCCAAGGCGCCCGACATAAAGACTCAGCATCAGCGGCAGCATGGCCGACCCTTCTGCGAAATGTAGCCATTGCACATATTCGTCATAGGTTGCGGTGGCCGGGTCAGGTTGCAAGCGGCCGTCGCCGTGGCGGCGGATCAGATAATCGACGATAGCCCCGGATTCGATCAGCACATGAGGACCATCCTGAATAACCGGTGATTTGCCCAGCGGGTTTATGGCTTTCAGTTCAGGGGGCGCCAGGTTGGTCTTGGCGTCTCTTTGGTAGTGCTTGATTTCATAGGGCAGGGCGAGCTCCTCGAGTAGCCAAAGGATGCGCTGCGAGCGGGAATTATTGAGATGGTGAACGATGATCATGAAGATCCCTATGAGATGGAAAGGTGTGTAGGGACAGACTGTTGTGTCGCACTGTGGTTCTAAAAGGTTGCGAAATCAGTAGTCAGTAGCCTTCTCGAAGGCCGTGTCTCGGTCAGGATGGCGACGGGTAGGGGTGGTGGGTGTCATGCGGAGGAATCCAGAGGCTCATCCTCGCTGAACTAATCACTGCGCCCGTCCCCTAATTCTGCGCACGTTGCGCCAATCCCAGGCTGATCCTGGGTCACTCACACACGAAGGTTTGGTGAATCATGAAGAGCGAACAGGTAGAAGGCGTTGTAGAGCAGGTTGCCGGCAAAGCACAGAGCGCAGTAGGGAAACTGTTTGGTGATTCGAAGCTGGAGGTGGAAGGTACCGGTCGCCAGGCTTCTGGTCAGCTGACCCAAGCCTATGGCGATGCGATGGACAGCATCTCTGCGTTTGTTAAAGAGAAACCAGTCGCTGCAGTTGCCATTGGTGGAATTGCTTTGCTGATTCTGGACCGTCTCTTTCGCCGCTGAGTTAAGAGTGAGGGACGCTCCTACAGGTGGCTTCTCGTTAAGTTTAGATATGCCTGCCCCCCGATGACTGCCCGCTAGCAGCTTCGGGGGGAGGAAGGCGTGGACAGGAATCTCCTGAGGCTCCCAGTTTATTTGCTTACGATGCAAGTCCCCCGGAAGCAGTGAGGAACTCATTTAATTCATCTTCACATAACCTCCTGGCCGGTTTGCTTGGCTGGAGGAGGTGCGCTTGGAGCTAAAGGCGATGAGAGGGTGGCTGACTATCTATACTTCTTAAGTCGCTATCTGCCTCCCAGACTTCCGCCACCATCGACGCTGATCACCTGGCCCGTCACAAAGGATGCATTTTCACCAAGCAGGAAGGTGATCAGAGAGGCAACTTCTGATGGCGTTCCCAGCCTTTGCATCGGAATCGTGGATAGTATTTGACGCTCAGCATCACTCCCCACTGGTCTGGTGGCTCGGAAAAGCTCTGTTTCTATAGGGCCAGGCGCGACTGCATTTACTGTGATTCCGATCGGCGCCAATTCAAGCGCCCAAGTACGGGTAATGCCCACCAAAGCGCTTTTGGCGGCAGAGTATGCTGTTCGATCTCGTGCTCCATAAATGGCTCGGCTGCAAACATTCACTATGCGTCCTGCCGAGGACTGCTTGAGGGATGGCAGGCAAGCCTGAGTGACCTGTACCGACGCCCTCACATTCAGGTCAAGGACGCTGTGGAGTGTCTCAAGGTCAAGCTTTTCAAGGCTCTGCGGGGTCGCAATACCTGCATTGTTGACGACGGCGTCAATGGAAGTCCGCTCTAACAGTTTCCGAAGCATCTCACCCGTTTTCTGGGCGTTAGCTAAATCACACAGGACTAGCGTGCCGGGAAAACTGTCAATTGCTCGCCTGGCGATGCCAACCACATCCCATCCTGACTCTGTCAAATGGGAGCTGAGCGCTAAACCTATCCCTTTGGTAGCACCTGTCACCAATGCAGTTCGTGTGTTGCTCATGCTTACCTTCTCTTCATTCGACGCCAAATATCCTGATAGCACAGACCTCTCGGCGAACAAAGTGATGCCATTGTGATCTCATTCGTAGATCTCAACTTCTACGTCTTGCGCTCCCCGGGAAGGGCTTTGTGGCCAAACGGTTCCTCAGTACCTGGCTTGTCATGTCTGTGATGTTGTGTCTGACTGGGTGCGCCTGGTTTCAGACAGTTCCTCTAACCGTAGCTTACGGGGAAGGTTTTCATCGTGGATGCGAAGCTCGGGAGCAGGGGTCGGGCTATGAGGCGCGGGATGCTGACGCCCGGGCTCATCTCCAAGGGCGCTACTGGCAAGGATGGGGACGCGGTTTCAATTCGTGTCTGTCGCCTTGGGAAAAAGCGCAGCAAGACAAATGGCTGCATGGGGAAGACAAAAAATACTGCACCAAGCATCAGAAAAAGCGCGGCCACTGCAAAGAGTAATGAAAGGCGACCGCGCTTCCGGGATAAGTTGCCATGTCGCAGCGCTGACATGTGTTCAGCGTCGGATCGACTGCGACTGATCAACCGGCAGAATTGAGTCGTCGCATTGACTACTCAGACCTGGGGGTTGGGCGTCCCAATCACATTCGAAGCGATGAGTTCGCGTAGCCACATATGGGCGGGGTCTCGGTGCACTCGCTCCGGCCATAGCATGAGCATTTCAAACCCCGGAATGCTGAGCGGCGGCTCTTGGACAAGGAGGGCCGGCTCATCACGTACCAGCCTTTCAGGCACAACTGCAACAAGATCACTGTGCGCCAATGCGGATAGCAGCGAGTTGAAGTTGGGCACCGACAAGACGACGCGCCGCTCCAGACCTTTGGCAGCAAGTGCCTGGTCAGTGCTGCCTACGAAACCCGCTCCGTTTGGAGACATGACCGCATGCTCAAGCTTGCAGAACGCTTTGAGGCTTAGCCTGGACGCCAACGCCGGGTGATCACACCGCCCGGCCAGCACGTAGCGCTCGTGAACCAATGAGCGCTGGCGTAACTTCGGCGGCGCTTCATCGCGGATGTGCAAAGCCAGGTCGAGCCGACCGTTCTCCAGATCATGAGCCAGGTCGGTCGGGTATTTGCTGAGCAGCGCCAATCGAGTGTTTGGCGCAAGGCGCCGCATCGGCCCTAGTGACGGCCATACCAGAGCGGCAGTGGCGTAATCACTGGCGGCCACCTTCCAGGTTTGAGTCGACAGTAAGGGCTCAAAGGCCACAGTGGGGCTGAGCGCGCCTTCTAAAGCCGCGAGTGCTTCACGCAGCGGTCCACGCAATTCGCGACCCCGCTCTGTGGGCAACATCCCTCGAGGGCCCGGCAGCAACAACGGATCGTTCAGCATCTCTCTGAGACGGCCTAGCTGCAGGCTGACAGTTGGCTGAGCAAGGTTCAGCAATCGCGCCGCTCGGGTGACGTTTTGCTCGGCCAACAGCGCGTCCAGCGTGACCAACAGATTGAGATCCAGCCGATGCAAGCTATTGCTCATGTAAATACCAAGTGTTTCGGGAATTCATTTCTAACATAGTAGCCCCGACGCTACGGTGAGGCCATCAACCCACTCGGAGCCCGTAATGAAGCTACTTCTAATCTATGCCCACCCCGAACCTCGCTCTCTCAATGGCGCATTGAGAGATTTTGCGGTTGCCCATCTGACAGCCGCAGGGCATGACGTCCGAGTCTCGGATCTCTACCAGATGCGCTGGAAGGCCGCCCTGGACCCGGACGACGCACCCGGCTACGCCAGCGATAAGCCCTTCAACCCGGCGACAGAGTCCCATCGCGTACTTGTCGCCGGTACCCAGCCGGCGGACATCGAGACCGAGCAGGCCAAGTTGCTGTGGGCCGATGCCGTGATCTTCCAGTTTCCCTTGTGGTGGTTTTCCATGCCCGCGATTCTGAAGGGCTGGATTGATCGCGTGTACGCCCATGGTTTTGCCTACGGCGTCGGCGAACACAGCGAAAGCCACTGGGGGGATCGCTACGGCGAGGGAAGCATGGCGGGCAAGCGTGCGATGCTGGTGGTCACGATGGGAGGTTGGGAATCCCACTACAGTGGCCGGGGCGTCAATGGTGCCTTGAATGACGTGCTGTTCCCTATCCAGCACGGTGTGCTTTTCTACCCGGGATTCACTGTGATGCCGCCGTTCCCGATCTATAAAACCAGCAAAACCGACGCCGATCGGTTCGAGCAGATATGCGCAGCCTATGCCACTCGGCTGGATAACCTGTTCCATGACCAGCCTCTGCCGTTTCGCAGGCAAAATGCCGGCGACTATGAAATTCCGGCACTGACGCTCAAGCCACACCTTGCGCCTGGTCGGCATGATTTAGGAATCCACCTCCTTGGTGAGGAATAAAGGTAGTCGGACCTGTAGACGCGCGGTGCACGCGAAACCTCATTAACACGTGGTCGATTCCAAACCAGACACGCACGGCGGCGGATGACCTGCCGCTGCTCGCAAGGGAAGGCGAAAGCTGGCTCGAGGCACTTTCGCTTCACCCTCTAACTATGGCCAACGACGCTGTACTGGCTGCTGTCGTAACTTGAACACTGATTCGACGCCTTCACTGACTGATGACTGCGGCCGTTCCAAGCGCTTGAATATTTGCAGTGTCAGACGTTGCAGTCGTTAGTGTGAACAGCATTTTTCGTGCGCCGTTCGGAACAGACCATTGGTTGGAGAGGGTGTGCGTCATCCCGTTTGCGCCGGTTTGCTTTTGGTCGTCCCTGACCAGCTCCGCGCTGAACGGAGCCGGCGCGTTGGCCACCAGTGCTTTGAAAAGGCGGGTGGTGATATTCGCATCAGCCCTGCGAGCATGCAGGGCGCACAGATTTTTTCCAGTGGGTAAGGTCAGTACGAACGTCCCTTGTTTATCTGGAACAGGCCATGCGTCGCCTGGGGCGTTTGCCAGAAATAGCGCTGCCTTTTCGGGGGGAAGCTTTGGCATCGGTGCGAGTTTCACCCGAAGGGCTTCGAGGTTTGGCAGGTTCCGCAGGCAGAGCGATGAATAAATCTTCGCAAAGGCGTTCGCCGGGTCATCTGTCTCAGCTGCAATACAGGTGTTTATACCGCCGATGGCAGCGACCAGCGCCAGGAATTTAAGCATCACAGTTATCCGTGAGAAATGTTTGAAAGGTCGTCGGGTTCCAGAAGGCGCGGATACTATCGGGCATGTCGCCGGTATGGATATCTCCAAACACTTCAGTTAGCCACAATTTGGCATGACAAGGTGGAGGATGCGTGCGCTCAGATCGCCAAGACCTGGAGAGCGTAAGGTTCGGCATCACACATGCTGGTAAAGGCCAGCTGTCAAGAAGCGGCTGGGCGGATGTACAACGTAAAGTGTTTCATAATTTAACATAATATACATTATGCGTAACGGGATATTACGGTGCTGGGGCGGTATGACGGAGAATCGAATGTGCCGCCTCATGAATCCACTGTCCCTGGTCTTTCAGCGTCCGGCCTGACTGGCGACGTCAACGCTTACCCTCGATTCCGGCGTTTCTTTGATCGCAAGCCTCCCGGCCGTATCGATCACGATCTAATGTTCGCTGCAGCTGCCCACCCTGCAAAGTCTGAGTTTGAATTCACACCGGCACCTGTTAAGCATTGCAACTGCCTGGCACCCGGATGACCGCCGGTGCTCGCATCAAGTGATGCGCCGATGTCTAACCGGCGCCGATGACTCGCACCGCAGATCACATCACAGGCTCAGCCCCTAGGACCTATCACAACGCGGTCCAACAACACGTGCCTGATCACCCTGATTTAAACAGCGAACCCTCGATACCCAGTCTTAACAGGCCCAGCCGTCCCCAGCCAAAACCCAGGACAGCCCGCACGGTAAGCCAACCAAACCACTCAACCTAAGACAGTCTTAAGCCGAACATACAGCCTCGATTACGGCCGAGTATTCCCTGAAAGCCCCGTAATACAGGCCCTGCAGCCCATATACGCGAAACTGACTACGCCCGTACAGTCAGCAAAACCGCCGCATTCACACGCCCAAACTTGCCAAAACTCGCCAAAACCTCGCAAAACCGCAGCCCGATTCAGAAACAGCCAGCCCAATGACCTGAGATGCCCAAATCAGGCCACAAAAGCCAGAGAGATCCAGGCACCCCGACTAACACACCCCAACCCACAAATGCAATATCCGATAACTGTCAGACCCGGATATTGCATATGCACGTCACCTGCACGATCATGCCGGCACCTTCCGCACTCACAGCCAGCGAATTCCATGCCCGCGCCTTCGTCACCCCATCCGCTGTTCGAAACCTACGCGAAGTTCGGTGAGCTGAACTTCAGTTCCTTAAAGGAAGAGCTTCCGGCGATCCGGGATTATCTGGAGCAATTCCCCGCCGAGACTCAGGCGATCGAAGGCTACCGCGCCGTGCGCAGCTTTCTCAAGTCCTACGCCGGCAACGAATCCACGTTCAATTCATACCGCACCCACGTCGAGCGGCTGCTGCTGTGGACGATGCTCAAATCCAGAACGCCCCTCCTCGCCATGCGCCGCACCCAGGCCGAGAGTTTCATGGAATTCTGCCTGGCGCCCGATCCGGCATGGGTCGGTCCGGTGGTCAAATCCCGCTTCACCCGCCTCGGTGCGCGCAAAAAAAACGCAACGGACACCTACGTGCTCAACCCCGACTGGCGACCCTTCAGCCAAACCGTCGCCAAGGAAGAACGCAAGCGCGCACAGGAAGAAAACCGGCCTGCCCTTCAGGACACGTATCGGCTGGCCCAAGGCTCTATCGCGCAGATCTTCGCGGTGTGTGGCAGCTTTTTCCAGCACGCGATTGATGAGGGTTTCTGCGAGCAAAACCCGTTTCGCGCGGTGAAGCAAAAGAGCAAATACAAAGAGCGCAACACCGATAACCAGGACACGCGCATCCTGACCTCGCTGCAGTGGGATTTCGTGTTGGAGACCGCCGAGTTGCTGGCGGCCGAGGACGCCAAGTACGAGCGCACGCTGTTTATCGTGGCAACGATTTTCTCCATGTACCTCCGCGTTTCCGATCTGGTGGGCCGCGATAACTGGAAGCCGACCATGGGCGATCTGCGCAAGGACGGCGCCGGGAACTGGTGGTATCACGTGGTGGGCAAAGGCAATAAAGCCGGCAAGATCAGCGTGCGTGACGATTATGTCGAGAATTACCTCAAGCGTTGGCGCCTGCACCAAGGCCTGTCACCCCTGCCCGGCTTCCGTGAAAGCACGCCGCTGATTGCCACTCAACGGGGACGCGCCGGGTTATCCGACCGGCATATCCGCGTGCTGCTGCAAGAGGTATTTGATCGCGCGCTGCAGCGCATGCAGGCCGAGCACTGGCCGGATGAAGACGTCGGTCGCCTGCGCGCGGCGTCCTTGCACTGGCTGCGCCACACCTCGGCGACCTTCGATGCACCGCACCGGGACATGAAGGATCTGCAGGTCGATCTGCGCCATAACAGCCTCAGCACGACACAGAACGTCTACTACAACTCCGAGGATGAAAAGCGGGCGTATTCGGTCAAGCGTCTGCCCATGAAAGAGCGATCGTGATCGGTCATTCCCTGGGCAGATGCTGAAGGTCAGCGGTCAGGCTAACTGTTGAGGATTGCCTGATGAATATGCTCCAGCGGCATGATCCGCTGGGCAGCGTTGAGCTTGATGGCCTCCTTGGGCATGCCGAACACCACGCAGCTCGCTTCATCCTGGGCCACGGTGGCGGCGCCGGCGTCGAGCATCTCCTTGAGACCGCGCGCGCCGTCATCGCCCATGCCGGTCATGATGATCCCGGTGGCGTTCTTGCCGGCGAACTTGGCCACCGACCGAAACAGCACATCCACTGAAGGTCGATGCCGGTTAACCTGCGGCCCGTCAATCACCTGGGCGTGATAATAAGCGCCGCTGCGGGTGACCATCAGGTGCTTGCCACCGGGGGCGATCAAGGCCAGTCCTGGGAGGATTCGATCGTTGTTCCGCGCTTCGCGCACCTCGATCGCACAGATGCTGTTGAGGCGCTCGGCAAACGAGGCGGTGAACTTCTCCGGCATGTGCTGCACGATCACGATGCCTGGACACACCCTCGGCAGCGCCTTGAGCACCGCTTCCAGCGCCTGGGTTCCGCCCGTGGAGGTGCCGATGGCGACGATGCGTTCAGTGGTCTGTGCCATGGCGTGGCCACTGGCGGCAGGCAGGATCGCATCCGCGGTCAACTTGCCGGCCGGAACTGGCAACGGTGCCGGGCTGGCGCTGCGTTTTCCCAGGTTCCTGACGTTGGAGTTGGCGGCAGCGCGTATCGCGGCCACCAGCTCGGCCGCCGATTCGATCAGGAAATTTTTCAACCCGGTCGTGGGTTTGGTGATGATTTCCACTGCGCCTGCCGACAACGCCTGCAGGGAGGTTTCCGCGCCTTTTTGGGTCAGCGAGGAACAGATGACCACCGGCGTCGGCCGCTCGCTCATGATTTTCCTGAGAAAGGTGATCCCGTCCATCCGTGGCATTTCCACGTCCAGCACGATCACGTCGGGCCATTCCCGGGCGAGCTTGTCCATGGCAAAAATAGGGTCGGACGCGGCACCCATGACGTGGATATCCGGCGTGTCGCTGAGAATCGCCATCAGCACCTGACGCACCACGGCCGAGTCATCGACCAGCAGTACGCTGATTTTTTTGGTAGGCATCTTGTTGAAGTGTTCCCATTGGTTGGTGCCGAACCCAGACGTTGCCGTTCCACACGTCGAACATGATCGTGCGGTGACCGGTGCTGCCCATGTCCTGAGCAGTCAGGTGCAGGTGGTAACGCTCGGCCAGGGCCAGCGCCGCGCGAATATTCATACTGGCGACGTCCTGCGTGCGCGGGTCGCGCGGCTGATCGGGAAACATTCTGCCGCCGCCGAACAGCTTGATCTGGTAGTCCTGGACGTGAGTCCCATTGGCGAGGGCATGTTGAAGCAGCAACTCCAGCGCCTCGTCGCCATATCGGCCGTCCAGCGGCTGATCGTGACGCAGGCGCCCTGGCAGCATGAAGTGACACATGCCGCCGATCAGCCGTTGCGGGTGCCAGAACGTGATCGCCACGCAGGAACCGAGCAGTGTGCGCAAGCGCGTCGGGCGCGTCGCGAAACTGACCTGACCCGGGACCAATACCACTTCGGCGGCGCCGACGGGCATTTTCATGGCTTGCGGTAAATCGATGGCGCCACCAGCTTCAGGGTGTCATTCACACCGTGGAGGCTTTCCGAGTGACTGATGATCAAGTAGCCACCGGGCTTGAGTAGCGGCAGCATGCGTGCGATGACTTGGGCCTTGGTCGGCTGGTCGAAGTAAATCATCACATTGCGCAGGAAGATCACCTCGAATTCACCGAGTGCGGGCAGCGCTTCGTTGAGGTTGACCTGGACAAAGTTGACGCGGCTGCGCAGGGTTTTGTCGATCAGGAAGGTGCCCTCCTGGCGGCCGATGCCCTTCAGGCAGTACTTGACCAGCAGCGGGTGAGGCAACGTCTCGGCACGCCCCATGGCGTAATGGCCGCTGCGCGCCTTGGCCAGCACTTGAGTACTGATGTCCGAACCCACCACTTCCCAAGGCGTGGTACCCAGACCTTCCGCCAGCGTCATCGCCAGGCTGTAAGGCTCCTCGCCCGACGAACTGGCCGCGCTCCATACCCGAAACACCTTGCCCGGCGCAGCCTTGGGCAGCACCTGCTGACGCAAAAAGTCGAAGTGCTTGGGCTCGCGAAAAAAATAGGTTTCGTTGGTGGTCAGTAAATCCAGGGCAACTTGCAGCTCTCCCTTGCGCTGGTCATTCATGATCAGCTTGAAATACTCGCCATAACTCTGCAGCTCGTAATGCTTGAGGCGCTTGAACAGGCGCCCTGCCACCAGCGCTTTCTTGGCGGGCGACAGGTTGATGCCGGCCGCACGGTACAGCCAGCTCTGGAACTGACCGAACTCACGATCATCGATGGTAGCGGTGTCTGTCATGTTCGGGCCTCAACGCGGGTCGGGATCAAGGGACGGTGCCTGACCGGCTTCGGCAAGGCTGGACATTTCATCGATGGACAGCACGTTGTCCACGTCCAGCACAATCACGAACTTGCCATCGACCTTGGCCATGCCGTCAATAAAATCCGATCGAATCCGTGCGCCGAAGCTGGGCGGCGGCTCGATCTGTGTGGACGGAATCTCTTGCACCGCAGACACGGTGTCGACCAGCAAGCCGATGTCCTGCGCCTGCCCCTCCTCGGTGCTCGCCTCAATGATGATGACGCAGGAGCGCCGAGTGATCGCGGAGTTGGCTCGCCCGAAGCGCGCCGACAGATCGACCACCGGCACCACCGCACCGCGCAGGTTGATCACCCCGCGCACGAAGGCGGGCATCATGGGCACCACGGTCAGGCTGCCGTATTCGATAATTTCCTTGATCCCCAGAATGCCGATGGCAAACATTTCGCCGCCGAGCATGAAGGTCAGGTACTGCGCGTCCTCATCCACCGCAACTGCGGTTTGCCGAGTGGTCGTCACTGCGCCCATATCGTTCTCCCTGTAGGCCCGCATCGATTGGTGTGATCAGAAGCGGGTGAATTCCGATTCGTCCGGGGCACTGGCCATGCTGTACGCAAACGCTTTGCGCGGCGGCTGCGGTTTGACCCGAGGCGGCTGATGGCCCGGCTTGCTGCCGGAATTGTCTGCGCTGTTGCTTTGAACGGCGGGCCGTGGCGTTGAATCCAGCACGAAGAAACTCATGGCCTGTTGCAGCTGTTCGGCCTGACTGCTCATTTCTTCGGCGGTGGCGGCCAGCTCCTCGCTGCTCGACGCGTTCTGCTGGGTCACCTGGTTGAGCTGGGTCATCGCCGTGTTGATCTGCGCGACGCCCGCGGCCTGCTCTTCGGAGGCCGCGCTGATTTCCTGCACCAGGTCGCTGGTCTTGTTGATGGACGGCACCATCTCACCGAGCAACTTGCCGGCCTTCTCGGCCATGTCCACGCTGCTGGAAGACAGCTCGCCGATTTCCTGGGCAGCCACCTGACTGCGTTCGGCCAGCTTGCGCACTTCGGCCGCGACTACCGCGAAACCTTTTCCATGCTCACCGGCCCGAGCGGCCTCGATGGCGGCGTTGAGGGCCAGCAGGTTGGTCTGGTAGGCGATGTCATCGATGATGCTGATGCGTTGGGCGATTTTTTTCATCGCCACCACGGTCTGCTGCACCGAATCGCCGCCCTCGGTGGCTTCCTTGGCGGCTTTGCTGGCCATGCCATCGGTCACTTTGGCGTTTTCAGTGTTCTGGTTGATGCTGGCGCTCATCTGCTCGATCGAGGCACTGGTTTCCTCGACACTGGCCGCCTGTTCACTGGTCGCCTGGCTCATCGATTGCGCGGTGGCGCTGACCTGCTCGGAGGCGCTGGCCAGGTTATCGGCAGCGTTACGCACTTCACCGATGATGTGTCCCAGCTTGCCGACCATGTTGCGCATGGCGTTGAGCACCATGCCGGTTTCATCCTTCGTCCCCGGTGCGATAGGTGCACTGAGATTGCCTTCGGCCAACTGCTCGGCGGCGGTGGCGGCTTGTCTCAGCGGACGCGAAATGATCCGCGCGATGAACACGGCCAGACCCAGGCCGATCAATAACGCAGCCACCAGCGCCACGATGATAGCCAGGCGGGCGATTTCATACAGCGCCGAGCCCTTGTCACCGGCAGCCGTTGCGCCGCCGTCATTGAGCTCGACCATTTTTTGCAGACGGTTGGTCACATCATCAAAGCGCGTTTTGGACTCGCCCCTCAGCAAGACGCGTGCTCGGTCTTCCTGATTCTGCCGGGACAGTTCAAGCACCTGATTGCTGGTTGCCAGGTAGGCGGCCCATGCGCTTTTCGCAGCGGCCAGAAGCTGACGATCTTCGTCGTTCGACAGCAACTGCTCATAGGTGCCCACGCGGGTTTCGAACTGCTGGCGGGACTCGGCGGCTTCCCGCTCAGCCTGGGCCTTCTCTTCAGCGACGTCGGTCGTTATGGAGCGGTACTCTTTCAAGCGATAGTTGGCGGCAAAAAAACGCATGCCTGCCGCTGCACGCATGGAAGGCATCCAGTTACCCCGGATGTCCTGGGCCGCCTGGTTCACGGCCCCCAGCTGATGAATGGCAAAGACGCCCATCGCCGCGGTGAGTGCCAGGACCACCAGGAATGAGCTGATCAACTTGGTGGATATTTTGAGATCGTAAAACCATTTCATCGTGGAACCTCCAGGGTGTTGCGAATACGTCAGCGAGCGACGACGGTTGGCGAATAAGCCGCCTGGGTCGAGCGGGCCTCCAGTTGTACGATTTGGTTGAGCAAGGCCGGTATGTCGAGGATCAGCGCCACCGCGCCACTGCCCAATATGGTGGAGCCGCTGATGCCGCGCAGTGCGCCAAACAACTTGCCCAACGGTTTGATCACGGTCTGGAACTCACCGAGCAGGTCGTCCACGACCAGCCCGGCCTTGTGCTCGGCGTAGCGGACTACCACCACATTCTGGCGTCGGCCAGCGCTGCCTTCGTGGCTGAAGTGCTCGCGCAGGTCCACCAGCGGCAACACCTCGCCTCGCAAATCCAGGTAACCCTGGTCGCGGCTCGACTGGCGCTGGTGTTCGTCCAGTTCGATGCATTCCTGAACCATGTCCAGCGGAATCACGTAGGTGGATGTATCGATGCCGACCAGAAAACCGTTGATGATCGCCAGAGTCAGCGGCAAGCGAATACGCACCACGGTGCCCTGGCCCGGGCGACTGTCCAGATCGACAGTGCCGCGCAGCAAAGTGATGTTGCGCTTGACCACGTCCATGCCCACGCCACGGCCCGACAGATTGGTCACCGCCTCGGCGGTAGAGAAACCCGGTTCGAAGATCAGGTTGTAGATCTCCTGATCAGAGAGCACCGCACCGCTGGCCACCAGGCCGCGCTCTTGAGCTTTCTCCAGGATCCGTTCGCGGTTGAGTCCGTTGCCGTCGTCGGCGATTTCGATGACGATGCTGCCCGAGTCGTGGTAGGCGTTGAGGCTCAGATGGCCCTTCCCCGCCTTGCCGGCAGCGCGCCGGGCATCAGCGCTTTCGATACCGTGGTCCATGGCGTTGCGCAGCAGGTGCATCAATGGGTCGCCGATTTTCTCGACAACGGTCTTGTCCAGTTCGGTTTCTGCACCGCTGATGGTCAGCTCGATGTCCTTGCCCAGCTCTTGGCTGATGTCGCGCACCACGCGGCGGAAGCGGTTGAACGTGTCGCCGATAGGGATCATGCGCAGGTGCAGTGCGCCATCAAGAATCTCCTCCACCAGTCCTGATACCGTCGAGGTCGCCTCTTGCAGCGGGTCGTTCTGACAGGAACGTGCCAACAAACTTGCGCCGGCGCTTGCTATCACGAGTTCGCCGACCAGGTTAATCAGCTCGTCAAGCTTGTCCGCATTGACGCGCACGTAGTTGCCGTCCCGGGCTTTCGGCTCACTGGCCGCCGGTAGCCGCTGCACCGAAGCCGTCAATGGGCCCTGCTCTGCCTGGGCAACCAGTTCGCTGCCGATGGACACAGCATTGTGGGAAGTTTGGTCGACGGCCTCGATGCTCACTTCACAGTCGTCACGCACAAAGTCGAAGACTTCGTTGAGGGTGGCGTGGCTGGCCGTCGAGCGCAGGTCGATCTCGAAACCCAAATAGCAGCTTTCCGGGTCCCAGCTGTCCAGTGCCGGAATAGTGTCGGTGAGGGTCGTGACCTGCGTGATCTGCCCCAGGGTTTCCAGGTAGCGCAGGAACGACAGCGGGTCCATGCCATTGCGAAACACGTCCACACCGAAGCGCAGGGAAATATGCCAGAGCACCTCGGCTGACGTGTCGGCAGAGCCGGTTTCGGTGTTTTGAACGCCGGTGTCGGGGGTACTGTGCGGGGCCTGATAGGTGCTCAACGCCTCGCGCAATGCCGCTTCACGCTCCAGGGCCGCAGGCTGGAGCGTTTCGCCACGGCTGGCGACGACGTTGATCAGCTCCAGCATATGATCGCCACACTTGAGCAGCACCGCGATCAGCCCGGTGTCGACTGCCACACTGCCGTCGCGCAGACGGTCGAGTACGTCCTCGACGATGTGCGTGAAGCTGACGACGGGGTTCAGGCCGAACAGACCGGCGGAACCCTTGATGGTGTGCGCGGCACGAAAAATCGCGCCGATGGCATCCTGGTCAGCAGGCTCGGTTTCCAACTGCAGCAGGGATTGCTCCATCACCTGCAGCAGTTCGTGCGCCTCTACAATGAATGTCTGCAATGCCTGGTCGAGATTGATGCTCACCTGGACCTTCCTTGTCTATCAATGAACGTGCAATGAACGTGGCTGGGACTGGCGTGGCGGGCGCTGGCTATGAGGCCGCTTTGCGACACAGCTCAAGGGCCTGCGTGACCGCCACGCTCTGGCCGGTGACGCTTAACGCGGTGCCGGCGTTGTCGGCTTCACGCTGGATGACCGCGAGCAACTGCAGCCCCGCTCCATCCATTTCTGTGACCTGCGAGAGGTCCAGCTTCAGGCGTGGCGCCCCACCCATCTGCGGCAATAGCGCGCCCGCCAGCTCGGCGACGGAGTAGATCGTGAGCTCGCCGTCAATGCTGACGCAGGTGCTGTCGTCGAGTGTTTCGATGGTGATCGGCATCGCAGCCTCCCTCGCGCAAGGATTCAGGGCAGGATGAGTTTCGACACCGCTGCCAGCATCTGCGCGGGCTGGAACGGTTTGACCACCCACGCCTTGGCACCCGCCGCCTGGCCCTCGGCCTTCTTCGACTCCTGGGATTCGGTGGTCAGCATGATGATCGGGGTGAACTTGTAGCTGGCCAGCTTCTTGACCTCCTTGACGAAGGTGATGCCATCCATGTTGGGCATGTTCACGTCACTGATGATCAGGTGCACTTTCTGCCCGGTGAGCTTGCCCAGCGCATCCTTGCCGTCGCACGCTTCGATCACGTCGTAACCGGCGCTTTTCAGGGCAATGCCTACCACTTGCCGCACGCTGCTGGAGTCGTCGACCACTAATACATTCTTCGCCATGAGGGGCTCCTAAAAGAAGGTGATGTCTTGAGAGTTCTGCTGCACAGGCGTCTCTCCACGATGGGTGCGCCGCTGCTCGTCAGTGGCGTAGGTAGCGTCCATGCGTGCCAGCCACTGGCGGGCATCAATGGACGTCGCCTGATCCGGGGCTTCGCTGGCCTGGAGCAGGTGGCCATGCAAGTCGTCCATGTTGTCGCGCACATGGCTGAGGATCTGGCTCACACGGTCCTGGAATTGCAGGTCGACCAGCACCTCGGTCATCTCGTCACCAATGCCCCGGCTTTCCTGCTTGAGCAGGTCCGCGGATTCGGCCAGGCGGCCGGTGATGTTATGAAAACGCTCGAGCACGACTTGAATACTGTTCTCTGACGCGGCCACCGATTGGCTGTCTTGATCGGCGCTGCTGGAGGCGGCGTGCACCAATTGGGTGATGCCGTTATTGATGATGTCGACCTTGGCCGACATCTGCTGGCCGGTCTCGCTGGATTTGCTCGACAGGCTGCGCACCGCGTCGGCCACCACGGCAAAGCCGCGCCCGGCTTCACCCGCACGGGCCGCTTCAATGGCCGCGTTGAGTGCCAGCAGGTTGGTCTGCGCGGCAATCGCCGCCACATCGGCGGCCATGGTGCGCAGTTCGCCGGTATACGCGGTGAGGCCGCGCACCTGGGCCAGGGTCTGGTCACGGCTGGTTTGAGCGGCCTTGAGCGAGTTGATCACCTGGCTCAAATCGCTTTCGCTGAGGGACAGCACTTCGAGCGCCCCGTCCGCGGTTTGCCCGTCGAGTTCGCCGGCCGCGCGCTGGGAAGCCTGAACCGTTTCCTGCAATCGCGCGGCGATCCCGATGAACCGGTTGGTCAGATTCACAATCGCTTCTTCGGTCTGATGCCGAGAGCTTTCCACTTGCCGGGCCCAGATCGGCATGGCGCCCAGCAATACCTCATCGAGTTGTACCCGCGAGGTCATGCCGTTGCTCGCCGCGTCTGCCTCTGACTGATCCGCTTGTGCCCGGGCAGTGGCTCGCAACACCACGTCACGTTGGGAAACAGCACTCCACACCCCCGCGCCGAGGCCGACCAGAACCAGCGCCGCGCACGCGATGAGGTTAGGGAGAGAGGTCGACTGGAACAGTATCCAGGCGACGGCGGGCACGACCGGAATGAGGGTGAACCCGAGAAAGCGCCGAGAGCGGAGAACGGAAATGGGGCTGGATTGACGCTGGGTCATGGGTTCGATCCTTGAACAATGCTGCGGATGTAACTGACATCACGGTTATCTGCCCAGCGCGTCACAACTTGAGTTACCCGCCCTGCCTTCCGTCTGGTTTATGACTATCGCGTTACGGCGCAGGATGCTTGCCTTTCGCGACAACGCCGGGCCTCGCATAGAAGCTCCCCGGCGTTGCGGCCAGACACTTGGCGAAGGTCGTCTTATCGACACCGGGAAGACCAGCCAAGACAATGAGCATCTGATACTCCCCAGAGAATGTGCTGTTCAAAGGAGGCGGATTTAGTCATACGAGGTATCTCAGCGCCGCAAGGCGGGGGCAAGATCGATAAATCAGACGCTTTGAGTCCAACATTTTGAGTTGAACCACCCATGCACATCCGCGCCGTTTTGTTCGACCTCGACAACACGCTGGTCCATCGCCGGCAAAGCATCGATGCCTACGCGGAAGTGTTTGTGCGCGAGTATGCATCGCACCTTGGCAGCCATGATCTTGCGCTGATCGCCGACCTGATTGCAGCTCAGGACAACGGCGGTTATCTATCAGCGGACAGTCCTCACCCCACTATCAGAATGGCTGTCGCATCAGCGCTGGTTGAACGCCTGCAATGGCAGCTACCGGTGGACGTGGCAGAGCTGGCAGCGCATTGGGTCGAGCTGTTCCCGGCGCAAACCGTCGAGATGCCGGGCGCTCGGACGCTGATCGACACGCTGCTGGGACACGGCATCACCGTCGGTATCATTTCCAACGGCACCCAGCGATCACGCGAGCGCACAGTCGCTCGCCTCCCCTTTGCACGGCACGTCACGCATCTGGTGAGCTCCGAGGCAGCAGGCTGTCGAAAACCCGATCCGAGGATTTTTCTGCAGGCGGCTCAATTGCTGGGGCTCGATGCAGGCGAATGCATGTACGTGGGCGATCATCCGATCAACGACGTCAAAGGCGCTGAATCCGCTGGCATGAAGGCAGTGTGGTTAAGCGGGTTTCACCCCTGGCCGCAGTCGGAAGCGGCGCCCGTCACTACCGTGGATGCATTGGTGGATGTTCTGCCGCTGCTTGAGCAGGCAAACAGCGGCGGTAGATTCACCCGCGCAGACCCGTCCTGATCGGTTTTTTTTCAAACAGAGCTCGCTGCCAAAGCTGGCCCACCCAGGAACTCCACATGACACTGACCGCCTCCACCCTCATCGATCTGGCCTTGTCCAACCCGGTTAACGCTCAACTTGTCGAGCGACTCCCATCTCTGGGGCTCAACCAGACCCTGCTCACCGCAGGCTGCCTGTTTCAGGCGGTCTGGAATCGGATATCCGGTCGTCCTGCGGCGTGGGGCGTGAATGATTACGACGTGTTCTATTTCGACGAGGACCTCTCATGGGAGGCAGAGAACCGCGTCATTGTCGCGGCGCAGGCGCTCTTTGAGGACTTGGACGTCAAAGTGGAGCTGCGCAATCAGGCGCGCGTGCACCTGTGGTTCGCAGACCGGTTTGGCTATGACTACCCGCCGCTCCAGTCCGCGAAAGAAGGCATTGACCGCTTCCTCATCTGCTCGACCTGCGTCGGACTGCACATCGACACGGGCGAGCTCTACGCGCCCCATGGCCTGGATGAGCTCGAACCGGGGGTTTTGCGTATGAACCCGAACTTCCCGCAACCGGCGCAGTTCCGCAAAAAGGCGCAGGACTATCAGGCACGCTGGGACTGGTTGCGCGTTATTGAGTCCGAGCCAGATTCCGGTCTCTAAAACGGTTCTGGAGACCCACGCCAGCGCATTGAATTGACGCCAGACTTGAGTAAAGCAAACCCCTTTAAAAAGGATGGCGTCAAATTACCGACTGCCAAACGACACCTAAATCAACACGACGCCTAAAAGCGTCATATTCCCGACGAAATGCATCTCCGCCGCATTGCCACAAGCCATCACCTCCCCTCAAAATCGCCGCACACCCGCTGTCCCGCGCCGTGATTTGCCAAAAAGGAATGAGAGCAATGAAGAGCATCTTTGTGGTTGTAATGACTATGTGTTCCGGTGGGGAAGGATGCCTGGACGAGAGCCAGCCGACGGCGTATTCGACCCGCGCAGAATGCATGGAGAGCGTTGCCGTGATGCCGACCAGAAAGGGCATCAAATACCGCTGTTCATCGGTGCCCCAAGTGCTGATCACTCAACAGCGTCGCGCGACCCAGAATCACCTGGTGACCAACTCCGCCGAAGCGTCTGTCCGCCCTTGAGCGACAACGCCGGGCCGGGAATAAACCCGGACCGGCGCAGTTGATTTAGACCGCCAGCTGATTCAGCCCGCCGCCACCACTGTGATTTCCACCAGCAAATCCGGCGCTGCCAGGCGTGATTCCACGGTAGCCCGCGCGGGTGCGTGCCCTTCCGGCGCCCAAGCGTCCCACACTTCATTCATGCCGGCGAAATTCGCCGCGATGTCCGACAGCCAGACCTGCGCGGTAAGAATCCGCGTCTTGTCCAGGCCGGCCTTGGCCAAGTAGTTGTCAATCTTCTCCAGCACTTGCGCGGTCTGCCCTTTGATGTCGAGGGTGCGATCCGTCGCGGTCTGGCCGCCGAGGAAGGTAAAGCCGTTGCACTGCACGACGCGGCTCATGCGTTGGTTGGTTTCGATGCGATTGATTTCCAGCATGTGAACTCCTGAGGGGATGGTGGGTGTTAAGGGTTTATCGAACGACTAAAGAGGCACCGCTCGGAATATCGAACTGTGGCGTTTTAGAACGGGCGTCATCAAACCGGCCGATGTCGAACGCCTCCAGCGAAATGTCCGAATGCTCGCCGAGGATCTGCTGCGCCAGGCGCTTGCCGGTGCCGGGGCCCATCTGGAAACCGCTGCCGCAGAAGCCGAAGGAATAACTGAGATGGCTGGCCTTGCGGCTCGCGCCGATCACCGGCAAATCATCCGCGGTAAACGCTTCGACGCCGGCCCAGACGCGATTGACGCCCAGGTGCTTGAGATGGGGAAACAGGTCGGTGACGGTCCTCGCGCTGATGCCAAGGCGTGCCAGGTCCACTTCGCCGTGGCGCGCCGGGAAATCCACGCTGCCAATCAGTTTGCCGCCGATCACCACCGTGCCATTGGCGAACTGCTTAAATGACAGCGAGCGACCGGTTGCCCCCAGCACCGGCGCGCAAAACGGCGCGACGCGGTGGGTGACCATCAGCATCAGGCCTTCGGGGTGGGCCGGCACCGTCTCGCCGACTTGTTCGGCCAGCTCCCGCGCCCAGGCCCCGGCGGTGATCACCAGATGCCCGGCGCTGAACACCCCGGCGGGCGTGCTGACCTGCCACTCAGTGCCGCGTTGCTCGATGCGTTGGGCCGGTGTCCTTTCAAGCACCTCCACCCCGAGCTTTTCCGCCGCCAGCCGAAAGCTCGTCACCGTTCTGTAGGGAATGGCGTAGCCGTCATCCTTGACCCAGATGCCGCCCATCACATGCCGGGCAACCGTAGGAATGATCTCGAACACCTGTTGAGCGTCGATCAGCACTTCATGGGTGAAACCCAGGCGCTGCAAGTGTTCGACCCGCCGTCGGCATTCGTCGAGTTCGGCGGCGGTTTCTGCGAGTTTGAGCTGGCCGCTGGGCACGAAGCCGCCTTCATCCCCCAGTGTCCGCGCCAGGTCATGCCACAGAGCGCGCGACGACAGCGCCAGGGGAATTTCCGCATCGTGACGGCCGAGGGTGCGCACCCCGCCCGCGTTGACCCCGGACGCATGGCGGCCGCAGTAATCAGCCTCCAGCACTGTGACCTCGACGCCGCGCTGAGCCAGGTGCAACGCAGTGCTCAGACCGTGAATGCCGCCGCCTATCACCAGCACGTCGCTGTGCCTTGCCCGTGCCTCACTCACCGGCCAGCTCTCCCAGGGTGATGGGCTTGATCGGCGGGCGAATGCGGTAGTAACCGACTTCTGCCGCCGACACGCCCCGCGCCTTGGCGATCACCTCCGTGACGGTCAGCCCGCACATCCGGCCCTGACAAGGCCCCATGCCACAGCGGCCGAAGGATTTGGCCTGATTGGGGCCGGCGCAGCCCAGGGCGACGAATTTGCGCAGGTCCCCCGCCGTGACTTCCTCGCAGCGGCAGACGATGACCTCATCGGCGGGGATGCGGTTCGCTTCCTTCGGCTGATAGAGCGCATCGAGAAACGGCCGAATGCGCAGGTTTAACGCGAGCTTTTCACGCAGCGGCCCTGCCCGTTCATCACGCTGACCTGTATCGAACCTGCCCAGCCGCTGCGCAATGCCCAGCGCCGCCAACTCACCCTGCAGGGCCGCGGCCTGGGCACCGCCAATGCCGGCGCCGTCACCGGCGACAAACATCCCCGGCACATCCAGCTCACCCCAGGGATCGACCACCGGGCTGAAGCACAACTGATCGACGTCCCAGACATGGCGCGCGCGCAACGACTGACTGAATTGGATGTTCGGCACCACGCCCTGATGCAACAGCACGCAACGCGCGTCGATCCGCTGAGTCTTGCCGGCCACGGTGAAGGTCAACGCCGTGGCGGCTTCGTCACCCTCAATCGCCAATTGCTCGGCGCCGGTGTGGTGCGGGATGCGGGCGCTGCGCAGGCTGCGCATCAACTCCAGGCCCTTGCGCAGGTACGGCCAGGCGCGCAGCGCCGCGAACAGATGACGCCGCGCCCGCCAGTAATCTTCCGGCCGCGTGGTGTCGACCAAGGCCTTGATCGGGACGCCCGCGCGCAGGTATTGCCAGCCGAGCAGGTACAGCAGCGGGCCACAGCCGGCCAGCAGCACCGGCTCGGTCGGCGCGAGACCGGCACTCTTCAGTAAAATCTGCGCGGCGCCTGCGCTCATGACACCGGGCAAGGTCCAGCCCGGAATGGGAAACGGCCGCTCCATGGCGCCGGTGGCGAGCAACACGGCCTTGGCCTGAAGCGTGTGCAAGCGTCCGTCGCGCAGGTAGCTGACCTGATGATCCCGAGTCACCTGCCAGACCGCCGCGCCTTTTTCATAACGCACCGATGACGACGCCAGGGCCTGGGCCAACACGTTGCCATGGGCGTAATCCGGGCCGAGGAGATCCCTTCGCGACAGCGGCGCGAGGGTGATGCCGCGATAAATCTGACCGCCCGGACTGCCCTGCTCGTCCAGCAACACCACCTGCAAACCGAACCCGGCCAGGGCCACGGCGCCTGCCATGCCGGCGGCACCTGCGCCGACGACGACCACGTCCACAGCGTCGACGACACCGCCAAAAAGATCATTCATGACTGCACCTCGACGGTCTGCACATCGGCTGTCTGCACATCGCCGGGCTGGAAAATCAGATCCCGCGCGCCTTCCTGGGAGCGGATGCGCATGCCGTCCGCCACTTCGATCAGGCAGCTCTGGCGGTTGGGCACGCCGTCGATGTCCACCAGGCACTCGAAGCACACGCCCATCATGCAATACGGCGCCCGGGGCGATTCGCTCACTGGTGTCGCGCGAAAACGGTTGATGCCGGACATCAGCAGTGCCGCCGCGACGCTGATGCCCGCCGGCACCTCGAGGGTTTGATCGTTGAAGCTGAGGCTGACAGTCCGCGTCGACCTGACTTCACTCATGACCGGTTGAAACAGCGGATCAGTGCGCATGGGAAAACACCTTGTCAGTCAGGAATCGCTCGCCGGCGAATGCGCCGAGCTCGTCAGGCATGGCACCGCCCATCACCCACGGCGCGATGCGCAGGGCATGGGCAGCGGCCAGGGTCACGCCGCTGTGGCAGGTCACCACGAAGGCGCCCGGATGGCTGGCCGATTGCTGATAAATGGGAAAACCGTCGGGGCTCATGACGCGCAGCGCCGCCCAGGCCCGAATCAGCCGCACCTCACGCAGCAATGGAAAGGTCGCGACACCGCGCCGGGCGATGGCTTCAAGCACCTGGGTGGAGGTGCTGTCGTCGAACCCCACCTCTTCCATTGAGTCGCCCAGCTGCACGGTGCCTTCGTCGGTCTGCCGAACATGGACCGTCGGGTGATCAAGAAACGGCCGGACCCGCTCGCTGACCAGCACCTGGCCGCGGTTCGGCGCCACTGGCGCATGCAGGCCCACTTGGCGGGCCAGCCCCGGATTGCCCAGCCCGGCCGCCAGCACCACCCGAGGCGCGATGAAGCGTTGAGTGCCGGCGGTGACGCAAAACTCACCGGTTGCACCGTCGATGCGATCCACCTGAATGCCGCCGTAAAACCGCGCGCCTTTGGCCTGGGCCGACGTGTGCAATGCGCGCAGCAGTTTCAGCGGATTGACGTGACCGTCCTGGGGCGTGTAACTGGCGCCCACCACGGACGGGCCAATCAAGGGCAAGCGCGCCTTGAGGTCAGCGGCGTCGAGCATCTGAAAGGGGTAGTCGCCGAGGGCGTCCTGCAGGGTTTGCAGACGCGATTGCCGCTCGATCAGCTCCTCATCGCTGAAGCACATGTGGAAGCCGCCGGGCTGACGGAGCTGCACGTCCACCCCGCTGTCGGCCATCAGCGCCCGGGCCAAGTCCGGCCAGCGGCTCGCCGAAGAACGCGTCCAGCGCGAATAGTCCGGCAAATCGTGGCCCTTGCCCTGAACCCAGACCAAACCGAAATTGCCCCGCGAGGCGCGAAACGCATCGTCACCCTGGTCCAGCACCACGGTGTCGGCGCCGCTGCGGGCCAGGCCGTAAGCGACTGCCGTCCCCACCAGCCCGCCGCCGATGACGATCACGTCCGAGTGAATGACGCTCTGTGTGCCCTGACTCATTTGCCTTCTCCAATCAAGACCCGGTCCAATCCGACCATTCGGTCCAATATCAGCATCAGCAGCAAGGTGCCGACGATCAGCACCGTCGACACCGCCGTGATCAACGGGTCGATGGTCTGGGAAATCTGGTTGTACATCGCCACCGGCAGCGTCGTAGTACCGGGGGTGGCGACGAACACGGTCATGGTCAGTTCGTCGAAGCTCTGGATGAACGCGAGCATCCAGCCGCCGACCACACCGGTGCGAATCCGCGGCAGCACCACCCGGTAAAACGCCGTCCAGCGACTGGCACCGAGTGACAGCGCGGCGTGCTCGATGTCCCGCTCAAGGCCGATGGTCGAGGCCAGCGTCAGGCGCAACGCATAGGGCAGCACGACAATCACGTGGGTCAGGGTCAGCGCCCAGAACGAGCCGCCGATCTGCGCCAGGGAAAAGAAGCGCAGGAACGCGATGCCGAGGACCACCGACGGAATCATCAGCGGCGACAGCAGAAACCCGGTCACTGCGCCCCGGCCGGGAAAGTCATAACGGCTGATGGCCAGTGCCGCAGGAATCGCCAGCAGCGCGGCAATGGTCGCTGACGCCAGGCCGAGTTTGATCGACAGCGCGAAGGCGTCGAGCATGTCCTGGTTGTCCGCCAGCGCCCGGAACCAGCGCAGCGACAAGCCTTCGGTGGGCAGCGACAGGTAGCCCTTGCTGGTGAACGCCATGGCCATCACCACCACCAGCGGCGCGACGATGAACGTGACGAACAGGGCATGGAACAGCAGCGAGAAAAATCCGTTCTTGTGCATGGTCGGCTACTCGAAGACTTGCTTGAACCGGCGCTCGGCCAGTTTGCTGCAACCCAGAATGATGATCAGATTCGCCAGCAGCAGAAGCATCGCGATGGCCGCACCGAGGGGCCAGTTGAGGGTGCCGAGGAACTCGTCATACGCTGCTGTCGCCACCACTTTCAGGCGTCGGCCGCCGATGATCGCCGGGGTGGCGAAGGCCGACGCGGCCAGGGCGAAGACGATGATCGAGCCGGACAGCACGCCGGGCATGATCTGCGGCAGGATGATCCGGCGGAACACCGTCAGCCGCGACGCGCCGAGGGACAGACCCGCCCACTCCACTTGAAGGTCCAGCCGTTGCAGGGTGGCCCAGACCGCAATGACCATGAACGGCACCAGCACGTGGGTCAGTGCGATGACCACGCCGACCTGAGTAAACAGCATCTTCACTGGTTGGTCAGTGATGCCCAGGGCTTGCAGGGCATCGTTGATCAGGCCGTTGTTGCCCAGCAGAATCGCCCAGCCCAGGGTCCGCACCACCACGGAGATCAGCAGCGGGCCCAACACCACCAGCAGGAACAGCGACCGCCAGCGCGGCGCCATGCGCGCAATGATGATGGTTTCCGGAATGCCCAGCAGCACGCACAACACCGTGACCGCCAGGGCCATGCCGCCGGTGCGCAGGAAGATCTCGTGGAAGTAATCGTCCTTGAACACTTCCAGGTAATTGCCAAGGCTGTAGCTCGGCACCACGCCGTCCGTGTCGCTGAACAGGTTCAACGACAACACGGCGGTCAGCAGCAAGGGCGCCAGCAACAGCGCGATGAACACCAGCAATGCCGGCCCGCTCAGCAGCCACGGTGCCACGCCCACCCGTTCGGCGTCATACCTGGCCATGGGTGACCTCCCGGTCCAGCAGGCGCAGGTCGTCATCCGACCAGTCCAGCCCGACCTCACTGCCCTCCTCCGGCGGCGGCGTGCCGAGGTTTGGCAGGGTCATGTGTACCAGGCCCAGGCGACTTTCCACCGCCATCAGCCACAGATTGCCGAGGAACACCCGCAGCCGGACGCGCCCGGAAAACCGCCCGCTGCCCAGCGCCACCAGACGGATTTTCTCCGGGCGAATGTAGACATTGACGTCATTGCCCAGCGCGCGGTCTTCGTGGGGCACGTGCATCAGCGTGTCATGGACCTGCACGTGGCAGCATCGGTCGTTGCGCAATTGCACCGCGCCGGCGAAGGCATTGGTCTTGCCGAGGAATGCCGACGCGAAGGGCGAATGCGGCCGCTCGTAGGCTTCGAAGGGCGTGTCGATCTGCACGATGCGGCCCTTCTGCATCACCGCGATGCGGTCGCTCATGGTCATGGCTTCGACCTGATCGTGGGTCACCAGAATGGTGGTGATGCCCAGCTCGCGCTGAATCGCCCGCAGTTCGATGTGCATCTCTTCGCGCAGCTTGGCGTCGAGGTTGGACATCGGCTCGTCGAGCAGCAGCAGGTTCGGACGGATCGCCAGTGCGCGGGCAATCGCCACACGCTGGCGCTGACCGCCCGACAAGGCTTTCGGGTAACGCTCACCGAGGCCGGCGAGGCGCACCAGATCCAGCGCTTCTTCGACGCGCTTGCCGCGCTCGGCCCTGGGCACGCCGCGCATTTCCAGGCCGAAGCTGATGTTCTGCGCCACGGTCATGTGCGGAAACAGCGCATAGCTCTGAAAGACGATGCCCAGGCCGCGCTGCTCGGGGCGCACGTGGGTGATGTCGCGGCCATCGAGAACGATGCGGCCTTCGGTGGGCTGCACGAAGCCTGCGATGGATTGCAGCGTGGTGGTCTTGCCGCACCCGGACGGGCCGAGCAAGGCGATGAACTCGCCATGCCGGACTTCCAGGTTCAAACCGTCAATGGCCCTGAACGTGCCGTAGGTCTTGACGATGCCTTCAAGGGTGAGAAATGCCATGGGCGTGCCACGCAGGCGAACCTGCGTCTCCAGAAGGATGCTCGGGAAGATCGGCGCTTACGTCGATCAGCGACTGTCGATCAGCAAACGGGATCGGTAGATCGACCGCTATCGCTCGACGGTGCGGTTCCAGCGCGTGGTCCACTCGCTGCGCTGCTGGTTGATGGTTTCCCAATCGACCTTGATCAGCGCGTTGACCTTCTCCGGCCCGTACGGCATGCGCGCGGCGACGTCATCCGGCAGCTTGACGGTCTGGTTCACCGGCGCAAAACCATTCTCCCGCGCCTGGATTTCCTGCACTTCAGGTGACAGCACGTACTGAATGAACGCCTGGGCCAGTTCGGATTGCGCGTTGGGGGTCACGCTGCACGCGGCGACCTGCAGTGCGATGCCGCCTTCCTTCGGGTAGATGAATTTCAGCGGGAAGCCGGTGCCTTGCAACGCCACGGCCCGACCGCTGCCGTACACCGCCATGACGATGTCGCCGTTCTGCATCATGCCGTCCATCTCGCCCGGCGCCGACACCCACGCCAGCACGTTGGGGCCGATTTCGTCTTTCAGCGCCTTGAAGCCGGGGTCGATGTTTTTCTCGCCGCCGCCCCTCAGCCGGGCCATTTCCACCAGCGTGTGCAAGCCGTAGGTATTGGTCACCGGCGGCATGCCGAGCAGTTGCTTGAAGCGCGGGTCGGTGAGGTTTTCCCAGGAATCCGGTGCCGCCCAGCCGCGTTTCTTGAACGCGTCTTCGTTGTAGCCGATGCCGGTCGCCACCACGCCAATCCCCGTGGCTTCAGGGCTCAGCCGGGCCAGCGGATAAAGGTCCTTGTAGATAGGCGCGTCGCTGAGCTTTTCGCACAGGCCCATCTGCAACGCCTGGTACATCGGGCCGTCGTCCATCATCGCGACGTTGATCTGCTGACGGCCTTTCTGCGCCTGCAGCTTGGCCAGGGTCTCCGTGGAGTTGCCGGCGACGTAGACGACCTTGACGTTGTGCTGTTTTTCGAAGGCCGGAATGACGCGGTTTTTGTACATCTGCTCAGTGGAACCGCCCACCCCGGCCACGTACAGCGTGGTCTCGGCGAAGGCCGGCGTGCTGCTGATCGCTGCGAGCGTCAGGGCAATAGCCACGGCATTGCGATGGAAGGGACGAAACGGTCGTGCTGCTGAGGGAAGGTCAAGGCTATTCACAGACTATCTCCGAAGTGCGTGGGGCAGATCGAACAATGCGTCAGTTGCTTCGGCGTGAACCGAGGCCGTGCATGCAGCGTGCATGCTCCCGGCGAATCCATCGCGGGGTGGCGCATCTTGATGTGCGCTATGGGTGGCTGGTTCGAGTATTGCGACGGCCCCTCCATATGGTCAAATACGGATATCCGCCTTAGTTATTCATATTTGATATGGAGCGCGCCATGAACCTGAGACAGATCGAAGCTTTCCGCAGCGTCATGCGCCTGGGTTCCATGACCGCTGCGGCGGAGGTGCTGTTTACCTCGCAACCCAACATCAGCCGGCTGATTGCCCAACTGGAACTCAGCACCGGGCTGACCCTGTTCAAGCGGGCGGGCGTCAGGCTGATTCCGACTCAGGAGGGTCAGGCGTTTTTTCAGGAGGTCGAGCGCGCCTATGTCGGGCTGGACAGCCTCAAGCTGTCGGCCAAAAACATCCGTAACTTGGGCACGGGGCGCTTGCGGGTGGCGGCGGTGCCTTCGACCGGGCTGAGCATGATTCCCCGGGTGCTGAAGGCGTTTACCGAGTCGCGACCGGAGCTGACGGTTTCCCTGCACGTGAACTCTTCGCCCACCGTCGAGCAATGGGTGAAGTCCCAGTTCTGCGACGTGGGGATTGTGGTGCACCCCGGCGATGTCGACAGTCAGCAGATCGAGTTGCTCAGTGAAGTGGCGGCGGTGTGCGTGCTGCCGGCGGCTCATCCATTGGCGAGCCAGGAAGAGATCACCTTCACCGATCTGGAGGGAGAGACCTTTGTCTCGCTCTGCCACGGTGACGGCACCCGCGCGCTGGTCGATGGCCTGTTCGAGCAGGCGGGCGTGGAACGGGTCATGACCGTGGAGGCGCAGTACAGCGCGATCAATTGCGAGATGGTGGCACTGGGCATGGGCATCACCCTCGCCCACCCGCTGGTGGCCCGGGATTATCGCCATCGCGATATCGTCATCCGCCCGTTCGTGCCGCAGATACTCTTCCCCACCTACGTCATGTGGGCCCCGGCCCAGACGCGGACAAAATTGTCCGAAGAGTTCGTTGATACGCTGAAAGCGTTCTACCGGGACATCGTTTTTTAGGGCTGAATGCGGTTGCTTTGCGGGAGCGCCGCTGCTTGGTGATGCGACATATGCGGCATGGTAGGACCGAATATCTCTGGTAGGACCGGCTTCAGCCGGGAACAGGCCGGTGTGAGCACCCAAGAATGTGCGGGATGCCATCACAAAAAAGGCCGTGACGCACAACGGCGTCACGGCCTTTCTCACACATCAGTCAAATCAATCCAGACGAAACGCAATCACGCTGTCACCCAACGTGGTGCCGAGCGAGCCGTGCCCGCCGGCCGAGATGACGACGTACTGCTTGCCGTCGCTGCCCATGTACGTCGAAGGCGTCGCCTGACCGCCCGCTGGCAGTTCCTTCTCCCAGAGCACGTCACCGCTGTTGATGTCGTAGGCGCGGATGAAGTTGTCCGCCGTGGCGCCATGGAACACCACGCCGCCCGCCGTCACCAGCGGACCGCCGTGGGCGACCATGCCCATCGGGAAGCCGATCGGGAAGCGGCCCGGCAGGAACGAGGTCTTGAGGTTTTGGGTGGTGCCGGTGCGGCGCATCCACTCGGTTTTGCCGGTGGTCAGGTCAACCCCGACCATGCGGCCCCACGGTGGCGCAATGCACGGCACGCCCAGCGCCGAAGCGAACTGCTTGATGCGAATCGCGTAGTCACCGTTGAAGTTCTCGTTCCAGTACGGCGTGCCGTCCTGGGTGAACAGCCGTTTCTCGGCGGTCTCCGGGGTGCGCTTGATCAGGTGATAGGTGTAGGCCAGACGCACCGGCGCGGCGATCAGAATCTGCCGATCCGGGTCAACCGCCACCGAGCCCCAGTTGAACGCCCCGATGTTGCCCGGGAAGATCAGCGACCCCTGCTCGGTACTCGGCGTCCATGGATTGCCGTCGTAGCGCAGCCTGTTGTAGGTGGTGCGGCAGGACATCTGATCGAACGGCGTCAGGCCCCACATCGATTTTTCGCTCAGCGGTTCCGGGATGAAGTTGATCTTCGACACCGGCTGGGTCGGCGCGAAATGCTCGCCCGGCACGCCGCCCTGGGTCGACACCTTGACCTGATCGACCGGAAAAATCGGTTCGCCGGTCAGCCGGTTCAGCATAAAGATGTTGCCCACTTTGGTCGGCAGGATCAGCGCTGGTTGCTTGCTGCCCTCTTTGCCCACGTCCATCAGCGTCGGCTGCGACGGGTTATCGCGGTCCCAGAGATCGTTGTTCGAGGACTGGAATTTCCACTTGAACGCACCGGTGTTCAGGTCCAGGGCCACCAGCGTGTCGCGGAATTTTTCCGTGTTGCTGTTCGGGTCGCGGTTGATGCCGAGCTCGTCCGGCGAAGCGTTGCCGAACGGCACAAACACCAGGCCGTTTTTCATGTCGGCGCTCAAAGTACCCCACGCCACGGGTGTGTCCTGCGGGTAGGTCTGATCGACGGCGATGGGCTGGGTCATGGCCGGGTTGGCCGGATCGAAATTCCACACCAGCGTGCCGGTCACGGCGTTGTAGGCGCGGATCACACCCGACGGGTTGCCGTCGTTGTAGCCGTTGTCCATCACTGAACCGCCGACGATGATCAGATCACCGGCGATCAGCGGCGCGGCGGTCTGCATCAGCGCGTGGGGGCGGATCTCGCCCATATTGGCGCTGAGATCGACCACGCCGTTGTTGCCGAAATCGCTGCACAGTTTGCCGCTGTCGGCGTCGAGGGCTACCAGCTTCGCGTCAGTCGTGGCGGTGAGGATGCGTTTGGCGCACTGGCTCGGCGAGGCCTTGGCCGCAGCCGTTGCGGCCGGCGCGTAGTAGCTGACGCCACGGCAGGTCTGATGCTGCTGCAGGTAGGAGCGGTTTTTTTCCGGTTCCCACTTCCAGTCCAGTTTGCCGGTTTCAGGGTTCAACGCGTGCACTTCGTTGTGTGCGGTGCAGACATAGACCCGGTTGTTGACCTTCAGCGGCGTGGCTTCGAAGGTGTACTCGCCGGCGTCTTTGGCGGCATCGCGCAAATCGCCGGTGTGGTATTCCCACGCCACGGACAGCTTCTTCACGTTGCCCGCATTGATCTGATCGAGGCTGGAGAAACGCTGACCGTTGTTGGTGCCGCCGTAAGCGACCCAGTCATTGCCGGCTTCGCCCGTGCTGCGGGTTGCCTGCGGGGTGTCGATCTTGCCCGCCACCGGGTACGGGTCGTAGAACATCAACGCCAGCACGATCAGCATCATCACGCCCACGGTGCCACCCAGAAACGGATGGAAGCGGCGCGTGTCGCCCGGGTTCTGCGCCTTGTACAGCGGACGCACCACCCACGGCAGCGCCAGCCACAGACCCAGCAGCGCGAACAGATCGCCGCGCGGAATCCACTGCCATTTGTCGAAGCCGACCTCGTAGCCGATCCAGATCAGAATCCCCCACATCAGCAGCGCATACACCGTCAGCGCCGCTTTCCTTTTCAGGATCAGCAGCACCGCCGAGACCAATACCGCGAGGGCAATAATCGAGTACGCCGCCGAGCCGCCGGCGGCCACCAGTTGCGCACCCATGTACAACAGGGCAATGGCGAAAATCGCCATCACCACCCCAGTCACTCTCAAGATCATTGTTGGTTTTCCGTGTTGGGGCCGGTGATGGCTCCCGTGTGGGAAGTGGGCGAAAGCGGGACGTCCGAGCCGCCCGTTCGCAAGCGTTCCTGCGCATATTAGCGCCCACACTGCGCACCCCGGAAAACTTTGTTCCCCCTGCGCGAGCGTCTAGCGCAGGGCTTGTGGCGCGCCTGAGCCGTTCAACAACTGCATCTGCTGACGATAATCGTCGGTGACCTGGCGTGCCTGGCTGCTGCTGCTGATGACCCGCGGCGTGATCAGCACCAGCAATTCGGTGCGGTCCCTGGACTTGCTGCGATTGCCGAACAGCCAGCCCAGCCCGGGCACCCGGCCCAGGTACGGCACGGCGCTGACACTCTCGCTGTTGTCCTGCTTGATCAGCCCGCCAAGCAACACGGTCTGCCCGCTTTGCGCAGCGACCTGGGTCGACACCGAGCGCGTGGAGATGCGCGGGTTGCCGTTCACCGTCACGGTGTCGTCGGCATCGCTGACCTGCTGCTGAATGTCCATGTACACCAGACCGCCCGGGTTGATGCGCGGGACGACGTTGAGAATCACGCCGGTCTGCAAATACTCGACGCTGCTGAGGGTGGTGTCCGAGGTGCCGGTGTTCACGGTGGTCTGGCTGATGGGGATGTTGTCACCGACCTGAATCTGCGCGCTTTCGTTGTTCATCACCACCAGCGACGGCGCCGACAGCACCTGGGTGCGGCCGTTGGTTTCCAGCGCGTGAATCGCCACTTGCAGGTTGGTGCTGACGAAGGAGTAGAACAGCGAGTCCGTCGAGCCCAGCCCGGCCCCTCCTCCCCCCAGCGCACCCTGACTGCCGGCAGTGTTGGCGACGGTTGTGCTGGTGGAATTGCCGGCCAGGCGACCGAGGTACCACTGAACCCCCTGATCCAGCTCGCCGGTCAGCTTGACCTCGAGGATCCGCGTTTCGATCTGCACTTGCAGCGGCGCATTGTCCAGACGTTTGATCGCCGCTTCGATCTCTTTCCACTGCGCTGGCCGCGTGCGCACCAGCAGCTGGTTGCTGCTCTTCTGCGCCGAGATGCGGGTGGTCGAGTCCAAGCCTTTCTGCCCGTTGCCCGAGGTGGCAGTGGCCGATGACGTGCTGTCGTCGGAACCGCTGTCGCTGCTGGTGTCCGCGTCTTGCTCCTGCTCGTCGTCCGAGGTCGCCGTGTTCTGAGTCCCGTTCTGGGACATGCCGCCTTGGCCATTGCTGTTCAAACCGGCGCTGCCATTCAATCCGCTACCTGAACCCAGACCGCCAGACGTGCCCCCCGTCAACGATGACATCGAGCGCGTGCGCAAACCCGGCGCGACCTTCGCCGCGCTCTCCTCTTGTACCGCGCCCGTGCCGTAGATCTGCTTGAGGTATTTCGCCAGGTCAGTGGCCTTCATGTTGCGCACGTCGTACACGTACAGCTGCGGCTCGTTGCCGCCGCCCTCATCGATGGTGCGAATCCAGGTGCCCACTTCGTTCAGGTACTCGGGCTGGGACGAAAACGCCACGACCGAGTTGGTCCGCTCGATCGGCAGAAAACGCACCATCCCCGCCAACGGCATGCCGCTGTCCGGCCCGAACAGCTTCTGCAGCTCCGGCATCAGCTCGCTGACCGAGGCCCGTTGCAGGCCGAACACGCCGACCGACATGCCCTTGAGCCAGTCGACGTCGAAGGTGTCGATGGTCTGCTGATAGTTCGCCAGCTCTTCAGTGGTTCCCGCCAGGCTCAGCACATTGCGCGCAGGGTCCACCAGCAGGAACGCGTTCTCCCGGGCGAACGGCTTGAGCAGCTTCTGCATCTCGGTGGCGGAGATGTAGCGCAGCGGGAACAGCCGCGCCGACAACCCGGCAGAGGGCTGGGCCACGGCCATTTCCGGCACCAGTTTGCCGGCAATCGCCTGGCTGGCCGGAAGGATGACGTAGCGATTGCCCTGGCGAATCATCGCGTTGTCGGTCCACGACAGCAGGGTCTCCAGAATCGACAGCGCCTGCTGCGGGTTGACCGGCCGCGACGTGGAAAAACTCACTTCGCCCTTTACCCCTTGGGCAATGGTGTAGCTCTCGTGAAGCATGTCGCCGAGGATGCTGTTGACCACCGCTTCGATGGGCTGGTTGGCGAAATTGAAGACGATGTCACCTTCCGCCGCGCGTGGCGTTGCGGCTGTCGGCGCCGGTGTTTTCACGAAGCGCTGGGTGCCCCTGATGATCTGCCGTGTGCCGGTAGTCGCCGTCGAGCTGTCCGCGGGACTGGCTTGTGCCTGAACCGGCATTGGCTCGCTGCGCGGGTCGACCGGCCGACGCTGGCTTCCGGTTCCGTCCAGCGCCTCGCGCAGCATGCCGTTGTCCGGCTCAAGGGTCGTCGGCGCGGTGGTGCAGCCGCTCAAGGCGACGGCCGCCGCCAGGCACAGCAAGGGCGAGCGCAGCGTCGCGACGGGTTTGGTGCTGCGGGCACGGCGCAGGGAAGGATTACGGGGGAGGTTCATGGAGGTCTTCACGGGAAAGGGAAAGCGGTGGTGAGGTCGACGGCGCAGGCAATCGCAGGCGCCGGACAGTGAGGGTTTCGTTGCGCTCGCCGAGGCCAAACGTGGCACTCGTCGGGCTGATGGCGCGTAGGGTCCAGCCGTTGGGCAACGGCCCGTTGAGGCGGACTTTCAGCGCCGGGCCGGTGGCCGGTTTGATGAATGCCAGCTGCACCGTGCCGTCGAGCAGCACGCCGGTCAGGGTCAGCCCGCTCAGGCTGGACGCTGCCTGATTGGCCGGCTGTTGCAGGTCCGGTCGGCGGTCGACGCTGAACAGCGGGGTCTGCCAGGCGTTGGCCAGACTGGGCAATGCCACGGGCGACAACACCGGCGTTTTTGCTGCGACGGCCGGGCGATGAGCCGATTCGGCAGGCAGCCAGTCCGCCGACTGCCAGGTGCCGTTGAGCACCAGAGCGATCAGCACCAGCAGGACAAGGGCGACGGCCATCAGCGCGCGCTCGGCCGTTATCGGGAATCGCATCATGGGGCGGCCTGCGCGGCGTCGGGTTGATCGGCAGTTGCCTTGGCCGCCACCGGCTGCAAATAGCCGCGAATCAGCAGTTGCACCGTCAACCGCCCTGCCCCGCCTTTTCCTGGCGCACTGCTCGCGCGGCGCACGCTCATGTGATCGATGAACAGCAACGGCCGCTGATACTCCAGCCCGTGCAACACCGCCATCAACGGCTCGATGGCGCATTCCAGGGTGACGCTGACCTTGACCTGGCGAAACGGCTCGCTGCCGTCCTGCTCCGGGGTGATCGGCATCCGTTGAGTGAGCGTGCAGCCGGCGCCGTTCGCGCCTTGGGCAGTGATGACGTCAGCGACGCGCTGCATGAGATCGGCGGCCACGGCGCTGGGGTCTTCGCCGGTCAACAGGCTCGTGCTGCTGGCCGGGTCCTGCGCGGCCGTTTCCAGCGCTGCGGTCAGGCTTTCGCGCTGCTGCAGCACGCCGGCGTAGCGCTGCTGTTGGGACTTGAGTTGCTCGGTCTCTTCGCCCATGTCCCGCAGCGGGCCGGCGAACCAACTGTCGATCAGCAGCCAGTAGCCTGCGCCGATCACCAGCGCGAGGACGATCAATGCAGCGCCGCGACGTTCACGGGGTGTCAGCGCTCGGCCCATCGGCGGCCTCCTGATGCAAGCGTGAGTGCAGGGCAAAGCGTTCTTTGCCGCTGCCGGCGTCGGGCAGAATCACGCCCTGAAACTGCGGATTTTCCAGGCTGCGGCAGTCTTTCAAGCGGCCGATCAGCGCACTGGCACGCACGCTCTGGCCGGAAAACGACACGTCGTCAGCGTCGATTTCGAGATGCTCCAGCCAGGTGTCATCGGGCAGGCAGGCGGTCAGTTCACTCATCAGCGCCGCCATGGTCGGGCGCGCGGCCTTGTGCCGGGTCAGGTAATCGGCGGCGCCGAGGGTGTTGGTCAGTTGCTGACGCAGCTGCTGGACCTGCGCCACCTCGGCTTTCTGGGCTTGCACCGTGGCGCGCATGCCTTGCAGCCGTTGCTGACGATCGTGCAGCCACAGGCCCATCAGCGTGATGAGCAGCACGGCGCATGACCCGGCAAGCACACGACGCCGGTCGATGCCTGCGCGCGGGTTCACCGGACGCGCGGCGTCGGGCAGCAGGTCGATGCCCTGCGGCGTGCCGTCCTCTGCGCAGGCGTCCACCCGTTGCGGCGTCAAGCCGAGGGCGGTGCAGTCCGCCAGAATCGCGTTCAGGCGCTCGCGGAGGATGGCGATCAGGGTGACTTGCAACCACCCGGCGCTGCGGCCGTCCTGGCGCACCACATAAAGCAACTGGTCGCGGGGATACGGCGTGTATTTGTCCAGCTCATAGCCGACCACGGCGTTGAGATCCCGCGACGCCGCCGTCGGCAATTGCAGGCGATGGATCATCACCAAGGGGGTCGGCAGCATCAACACTTGCCGGGCGCCGGCCTGCACGTTGGGGCCGGGCATCGTGATCGGCCAGCGATGGGTCTGCACGGGTACCTGGGCGCTGAAGCGATGACGCAAACGCGCCGGCACGCAGCTTCGCAATTCCGCGAGCCAGAGCTGCCAGACACGTTGCGCCACGCTGCCCTGCCAGCGCCGTTCAAAATTGGCCAGGTACGCCCGAAGCGGCGCAGGGACTGAAAGGAGTGAATTCATTCTTCCCAACGCAGCACCCGATACGGTTGAGCGTTACCCTCCGATGGGGACAGTAGAACGGTGGTCTGAAGCCGGGCGACAACGCCATCCGGCAGTTGCGCCTGACTGTCGATGCTCAGCACGCTGCCAGGGTCGGTGCCCGTGGCTGTCTCTTGCGGCAGATTCAAGGCGCTGCGCAGCAACGGCGAGGCGAATGCGGCGTCCGGCCGCGATAGCCCGCTCCACAGCGTCACTTCCGGGGCAATGCGCTGGTATAGGCGTTGGGTCATCCCCGGGACCTGGCGCAGTTCTTCGATAACCCGCAACGGCGCAGCACGGCCGTCTCGACGCGCCTGTAAAGCACGGCCCAGACGGGTCGCCTGATCGCGATCCGCGCCGCAGGCCTGGGCGACCCGCGTGATGTCCTCATTGCTGGCCGCATTCAGATCGAGCTTGCCGCGCTCGCTGCTGACGCTGACCACCATCCGCGCGTCGTCGAAGGCCAGCGGCACGGCGCGGCCGTCGGCAATCCAGCGCGGTCGGTGATTCAGGTCCAGCAACGACTGCAACGCCAGGTTCATCCCGGCCTGGGCCGCCAGCAGCGCCTGGGTGTGCTGCCGCTGCCATAACGCCTGCCGGGTTTCCAGCTGCACCCAGCTGGCCAGACCGCCGAGCAACAGGCTCAGCGTCGCCACTGCCCAAAGCACCAGCAACAAGGCCACGCCGCGCTGCCGATTCATTGCGTGGCTCCTGCAGATGCCACAGCGCCGGACGCCCCGCCGGACAGGTCCAGCCGCAGGGCGATGACTTCGCTGGGCCAGTTCACCGGGCCATCCATCTGCACGTCGACGCGCACGGCGCGGGGCAAACGGTTGGGCCACGGCCACTCAGCCAGCCAGCCGGTCGCCTCACCTTTTGGGGTCACGCCGCGATAGCTCAACGACAAACTGTTCATCCCGTGAAGCAACACCTGGGGCTCACCCCACGCGCGCAATACGTTGTCCTGGACCTGGGCGAAGGCGATCTGCAAGCGACGGTCCGCTGCCGGCCCGGACATCTCCAGGGTGTGCAGCTGAATGCCGCCGCCCAGGTTGCCCGGCAAGGTCGCGGCGAACTGCATGCGCTGTGCCGAACCCACGAACAGCCCCGCGCCGGAAGAGTCGTTTTCGGCGAGATCCAGCGGCAGCGCCTGGCTGATGGCCTGACGCAAAAAGCCCTGGGCCGCCCGCCGCTCATCCAGCCGTGAGGTATAGCGATCGGCCTTGACCATCGCGCGATTGGCACCCACCAGCGCGCCGCCGACCAGGGTCAGCAGCACCGCCAGCAGGCTCAGCACGATCATGATTTCCAGCAGGGTAAAACCCGCTTGTCGTCTGCTCACTGGGCGCCCGCCCTGGAAGGACTGACCAGCCGCAGCGTGCTGAACCGCGCCTCACGCCGGTCTTCACTGACGGTCAACTCCACCCGCAACAGGCGTGGCTGCCCAGCGGCAGTGGGCAACGCAGAAACGCTCATCGCCCACTGAATGCTGTTATCCATGACACCGCTGCTCTGGCCCGGCTGCAACACGCCGACCGCCTGATCATCCAGCACCGAACGCGCCACCTGGCTGAGCCGGTCCGCGCGATCAACCTGCTGTAACGAGCGAGCGCTCTGGCCGAACGCCATCAGCAGCACGCCACTGCACAGGGCCATGACCACCAGCGCGGCGAGCATTTCCAGCAGGGTGAAACCGGCCTGACCGTCGCGAGCCTTCATGGCAAAGCACGGCTCTTGACGCTGCCGGTCAGCCAGCCGACGTCAATGCGCCAGCGCCGCTCACCCTGGAACACCAGCAGATTGCCGCCGCTGGAACTGCCATCCGGGTAGAACGCGACAGCTGCATTCAGATCCGCCGCCGTGTTCAACTGCACGCCCACCTCGGCGGGCCATTGCTGGGGCCGTTTGCCAGGGACCTTAAAGGTGCGGCGGTCGAGATCAAATGAAGTCTCCCGAGGCTGGCCGCTGATGATCGCCGCGCTGCGGGTCGTGCGCAGTGCCTGAACCATTTGCCCGAGCAACTGGCGGTCCGCGGCCTGCTGCAACCCCTTGTGCAAGCCAAGGCCGACCACACCGATACCGATGCTCATCAAGACGATGACCACCAGCATCTCCAGCAGGGTAAAACCGCGGCTTGCCCCAGGCGCTTTCATGCTCGCCGATTACTCCCAGTTGCCCAGGTCGGCGTTGTAGCCTTCGCCGCCGGGCTGGCCGTCCTGACCGAAGAAAATCAGGTCGAACGGGCCATGCTGACCCGGAAAGCGATAGCCGAAGGCGTGACCGAACGGGTCTTTGAGGTCTGAAGGCTTGGCGTACGGCCCGGCCCAGCCTGAAGCGTTGGCCGGTTTTTCGACCAGTTGCTGCAGGGTTTTCGGCGGCGAACCCAGGTCCAGGCCGTAGCTTTCGATCTTCATGCTCAGGCTCGCCAACTGCGCCTTGCCGGCGCCGTACTTGCCCTTGTCGACGTTGCCGCCGACCTGGCGCACGACGATGGTCGCAACGATGCCCAGCAGCACGATGACCGCGAGCATCTCCAGCAGGGTGAAGCCGCGCTGGCGGCGGGTGACAGCGGTGAACGGCGTGCGGCGCATCGGTCTGGTTCTCTGATTGAAAGGGGGTGGGCTTCAAATATTGCTGGTCAGGCTCATCAGCGGCAGCATGATGGCCAGCATGATCACCGCCACCAGCACCGCCATGACCACGGTCAGGGTCGGCACCAGCGCGGCGAGCATGCGGTCGATGCCGCGTTTGGCCTCGACATCGAACACGTCGGCCACCTTCAGCAACATGGTGTCCAGTTCGCCGGCCTGTTCGCCGACTTCGATCATTTGCAGGGCCAGGTCCGGCAGCAGCGGTTGCTCGCCGAACGCACTGGCCAGCGTGCCGCCGCCTTTCACCGACTCACTGGCCTGCTCGACCTGCTGCTGCAGCGCGCGGTTGCTGCAGACTTGCCGGGCAATGACCAGCGCCTGCAACAGCGCCACGCCGTTGTTCAGCAAGGTGCCGAGGGTGCGCGCCAGCCGGGCCGCTTCGATGCGCTGCAGCAACGGGCCGATCACACGCATGCGCAACAGACGCCGGTCACGTCGCAAGCGGCGTTGGGGATCGCGGGCGCGCAGGGCGATGATCCAGATCAACGCGATGCTGCCGGCGAGCAGCATCAGCCCGTATTCACTGAGGAACTGCCCGAGCCAGAGAATCGCCTGGGTGATGAAGGGAATCGGCACGCCGAGGTCGCGAAAGATCGGCACGAATTGCGGCACGACGTACGCGAGCAGCAGCGCCAGGGAACCGAGCACGCCGACCACCAGAAACGCCGGGTAGATCAGCGCGTTGATCACCTCGCCGCGCAGCATCTGGCTGCGCTCCAGGTACTCGCTGAGCTGACGCAGGGTGTTTTCCAGCGCGCCGCCGGCTTCGCCCGCGCGGATCATGCTGATGTACAGCGGGGAGAACTGCCGGCCCTCTTCTTCCAGCGCCACGGACAGCGGCTTACCAGCCTTGACCTGCTCGCGAATGCGCTCGATCAGCGCGCGGGTCTGAATCTGATTCCGGGACTGGCCGGGTTGTCGCAGCAGAATGGTCAGCGAGCGTTCCAGGGGCTGGCCGGCGCCGAGCAGGGTCGCCAGTTGCTGGGTGAAGCTCATCAGCGCGGCGCCGCTCAATGCGCCGCGGCCGAGGGCCTGACGCAGGCCGCCCAGACTCGACGGGTCGACCTGCAGGACCATCAAGCCGCGCTTGTGCAGCAAGGCGATGGCGGCGTCACGGTCGGCGGCGTCCAGCAGGCCATTGTGTTCAGCGCCCTGACCGTCCAGCGCGCGGTATTTGAACGGCGTCATGTCATTCGCCTCGGGTCACGCGCAGGACTTCTTCCAGCGAGGTAATTCCCGCCACCGCCTGACGCAAGCCCTCCTCATGCAGCGTACGCAACCCGGCGCGCCGCGCGGCCTGCTCCAGGGTCGAGGCATCGGCGCGGCTCATCAGCAGGCTGCGCAGTTCTTCGTTCATTACCAGCAGTTCAGTGATTGCACTGCGGCCGCGATAACCGCCGCCGGGCGCATCGGTGCGCGGGCGGTACAGAATTATCGGACGCTCGTCGGTGAAGCGCTCCAGTTCGTGTTCGTCGATCAGCGCCTGGGGGGCTTCGAAGGCTTCGCGGGTCAGCGGATCAAGGCGGCGCACCAGGCGCTGGGCGAGAATACCGTTGACCGTGGAGGCGATGAGGTAGCTCTCGACGCCCATGTCCAGCAAGCGCGTGATACTTGCCGCCGCGCTGTTGGTGTGCAACGTCGACAGCACCAGGTGCCCGGTCAGCGAAGACTGAATGGCGATGCGGCAGGTTTCCAGATCGCGCATTTCACCGATCATGATCACGTCCGGGTCCTGGCGGACGATGGAGCGCAGCGCCCCGGCGAAGTCCAGACCGATGGCCGGTTTGACCTGAATCTGATTGATCCCTTCGAGCTGGTATTCCACCGGGTCTTCGACGGTGATGATCTTGCGTTCGGCCGTGTTGAGCCGCGACAGCGCGGTGTACAGCGTGGTGGTTTTGCCGGAGCCAGTCGGCCCGGTCACCAGCAGAATGCCGTGGGGCCGCTCGAGCACCGCCAGAAAAGCATCGAGGCGCTCGCCGTCGAACCCGAGGCTGGGAAAATCGAAGTTGATGGTCTGCCGGTCAAGCAAACGCATCACCACCGACTCGCCAAAGCTGGTGGGGACGGTGCTCACCCGCAGGTCCAGCTCCTTGCCCTGAATCCGCAGCATGATCCGGCCATCCTGGGGCAAGCGCCGTTCGGCGATGTCGAGGCGCGCCATGATTTTCAGCCGGGAGATCACCGCTGCCGAAGAACTGGACGGCGGTGCTTCGGCTTCGTGGAGCACGCCGTCGATGCGATAACGCACTTTCAGCTGGCTCTCGAACGGCTCGATGTGAATGTCCGAGGCCCGTTGCTCGACGGCCCGCTGCAGGATCAGGTTGACCAGCCGGATCACCGGCGCTTCGGAGGCAAGGTCCTTGAGGTGTTCGATGTCTTCGGGCGAGCCGTTGTGGTCGTCGAGGGATTCGATCAGCGTGCCGATGGCGCTGCGGCCCTGGCCGTAATAGCGCTCGATCAGGGTGTCGACGTCATTGCGCGAACCGATCGACAGCCACACCGGCACCTGACAGCAATAGGCGATGGCTTCGAAGGCGTATTGCTCGCATGGGTTTGCGGAGGCGACGTGCAGACCGTCTTCGCGCCACGCCAGGGGCACCACCTGGAAATGCCGCATGAAGCGCTCGGTCAGGGCCGGCAAGGGATCAAGCATGTCGGCTGCGGCGTCGAGGGCCAAGAGCGGCGTTTGCAGCAGCGCCGCCCAGGCCCGGGCCATCTCGGTTTCCGAAACCAGCCCCAGGCGGGTCAGTAAAGCCAGCAGCCCGGTCCCTTCGGATTCGACCATCAAGCGCCGCGCCCGCTCCAGATCAGCAGCCTTCAGCCCGGCGTTCGCCGACAGCCATGCGCAGACCTGCTCGGCGTCCGGAATCTGCAACTGTCTGGCGTCGAGCGGGTTTAGGCGCATGGCGGTTATGGGTCTGGATGATGGATTAACTAATGAATACGGCGACTATTAAATAACGCCCACGCGTTATAAGCCGTGGATGATTCATCCAACGGCCTTCAATCGGCTTGCGTATAACTTGCGTACTTTTTAGTTGAATATAAATAAACGACTGAATGCTATTAACCGCCATAGCTGGCGACTGTGTATCGGCAACTAAGGCGGCTATGCAGTCGTCTGAATGGTCGAGGATTACTCAGCGCGGAGAGAGCTTATCAGCAAGCTAAACCTAATAGCAATTAGGTTTTCAACATAGCAATATAAATCACGCTTATCCGTTATTATGAGCAAATAGTCGCCACTTAAATCGATTAACCGGGTGATTTATTGCGGTAAATTGTGATTCATAGTTTGCTACCCAGCACTCTGCCTTGCTCGGAAACCCTCCTGAACGCGCCTTTTCGATCACCGCCCGTCTAATTTAAAAATAATCTTGCAAACCCTGAACTAATCAGTAGATTCCGCAGACTTAACGTTCGTCCTGTTCTCACGGGGCGGGTTTGCGCGTTCATATATTTTCCATACCCCATCAATCGAGAAACAATCGATGAATAGACCCATGCTGTCTGTTTGCAGCGTCGTGCTTTTCGGCGCCTGCAGTTTTGCTGCTGTTGCGGCGGACTCCACGACCACTCAAACGACGAACTCGGCAGAAACACTTCGCGTAAATGTTGAGAAACAGCGCGACCAGTTGTCCGGCGTCGACAAGGTTGCCGTGCCGACCACCCAGACCTCTTCCGCCATGCTCGATGCGCCGGTCGACACCGGTGACGCGCCGGTTCTGGTACAGAAGCCATGACCGACCCACGCACCCCGCCGTCCGGCCACCGTCAGCGACCAGTGAGCGCATTCCCGATGTCAGCCTTCAAACACACCCTGGCCTTGAGCCTGCTGTCCCTTGGCGTGCTGCAAGCCAACCTGGCACTGGCGGCGGTCACGCCTGCCACCGGCAACGCCGTCGAAGCCCGGGTCAGTTCGATCCTCGACAACATGAATCAGTCCGAGAAGATCAACTTCACCCGCGTCAACGACGGCCACATGATCCCGTCTTTGCTCAAATGGGGCATCAAAGGCACCGTCGCCTATGACTCCTCCATGGGCGTACACGTCAACAACGCCACCTTTGGCGCGCAGTACCCGTCGCAGTCCGCCCTTGCGGCGACCTGGAGCATCAACCGCGCCAAGGAGTTCGGTCTGGCGATTGCCTACGAGACGCGGATCTCCGGCGGTCAGCAAATGCTCTCCCCCGGCGTCAACCTGTACCGCACGCCGTACAACGGGCGCTCGGCGGAATACGCCAGCGGTGAAGACCCGTTCATCGGCGCCGTACTGGCGCCGGCCGTGGTCAACGGCATTCAGGCTCAGGGCATTCAGGCGAGCGGCAAGCACTACCTGGCCAACGAGCAGGAAGCCAACCGTCAGGCCGTCAACGTGATGGTCGACGAGCGTACTCTGCGCGAGCTATACCTGCCGGGCTTCGAGTCGATGGTGAAGAACGCCAACGTCGCGTCGATCATGTGTGGCTTCAACAAGATCAACGGCGATTACGCCTGTGAAAACCATCACCTGATCACTGACGTGCTCAAGGGTGAATGGGGTTATCAGGGCACCGTGATCAGTGACTTCAACGCAATCCATGACGCGTTCAAGGGCGCCTGGGCCGGCACCGATATCGACATGCCGTCGGGCCTGCAATTCACTGAAGCCAACCTGATGCCGTATGTGTGGAGCGGCCAGCTGAGCCAGAACGTCATCGACGACAAGGTCAAACGCAACCTGCGCGCCATCGTCAGCTACGACTTCCAGGAAAACCTCAACACCGCCAAGACTCTGGACCACCCCGAGTACGGCCAGCGCGCATCGCTGAACACGGCGCGTGAGTCGATCGTGCTGCTGCGCAACGAGAACACGGCGGCCGGCAAACCGCTGCTGCCGCTGGCGCGCGACGCGAAGATCGCGGTCATCGGTGACTGGGCCTATCAGGCGCCTGCGTCGCCGTTCGGCACCGCCAACTCGCCGCCCAACAGCTACGTCACCGAGCTGAGCGGTCTGCAGCAACTGGCGTCCAGCAGCACCAACGTCACCTACCTGTCCGAGCTGAGCCTGAACCCTAAAGCCTCGGCCTGGTTTCAGCCTGCGGTTGGCAGCAATAACGTCAACAATGCCGGCGTGAAGGCGGAATACTTCGCCAACACCAGCTTCTCCGGCAGTCCGGCGGTGACCCGCGTCGAGCCTGGCGTGAACCTCAACTGGACCACCGGCACCAACGAAACCAACGCCGGCACCACCGCGGTGTCCGGTTTCAGCCCGACCCCGGGCGCGTTTTCGGCGCGTTACACGGCCACCATCAAGCCGACCGTTTCCGGCGCCCAGGTATTCAAGGTCCGTGCGGACGGCCCGTACAAACTCTGGGTCAATGATGAGCTGGTCCTGCAGAGCGACGGTGCGCCGTACTCTGCCGACGTGGTCAACGCGCTGACGACATCGGGCAAAACCGCCGCACTGGTGGCTGGCAAGTCGTACTCGGTGAAGCTTGAGTACCAACGCATTCAGGGCAACTTCATCCCGGCACTGGGTGGCGTGACTGGCGTGCAGATGAGCTGGGCCGCGCTGCGTCCACCGAAGGACCTGTCGAAGTACGACGCGGTCGTCATCGCAACAGGTTCCAACTACGAGCACGAAGGCGAAGGTTCCGACCACGGTTTCGAGCTGCCTGACCAGCAAGCAGAGCTGATCAGCTTCGTCACCAAAGCCAACCCCAACACCATCGTGGTCATGCACGGCGGCGGTTCGATGGACATGCAGCCGTGGGCCAACAAGGTCGGCGCATCGCTGCAAGCCTGGTTCCCGGGTCAGCAAGGCGGCCAGGCCCTGGCCGAGATTCTGTTCGGCAAGGTCAACCCCTCGGGCAAGCTGCCGATCACCATCGACAAGAAGATCGAGGACAACCCGAGCTACGCGTCGTACCCGGATCCGGCTGCCTACCGTGGCGACAATGCGCTGACCGAAATGACCTACAGCGAAGGCCTGTACATGGGTTATCGCGGTTATGACAAGAAGCACGCCAAGCCGCTGTACCCGTTCGGTTACGGCCTGTCCTACACCACGTTCGGTTACAGCGACCTGAAGCTGTCGACCAACGTCATGGCGCCGGGCAGCACCGTCGATGTCACTTTCAAAGTGACCAACACCGGTGACAAGGCCGGGTTCGAAGTGGCCCAGCTGTACGTCCACCCGAACAACCCGGCGGTCGACCGTCCCGAGAAGGAGCTGAAGGGCTTCACCAAGGTTTACCTGCAACCGGGTGAAAGCAAGACGGTAAGCATCCCGATCGACTCGCGCTCCTTGGCGTACTACGTCGAGAAGACCGACAGCTGGGATGTGGACGCCGGCAAGTTCAAGATCCTCGTAGGGCCGGACTCCGAAGACCTGCCGCTGGATCGCACCTTGATCACGCTGTTCCCGGAACACCTGACCACCCGCGACAGCAACCCGCTGCCGCTGCCACTGCGCAAGGCAGTGCAGGTCAGCGCTTCGCAAACCTACTGAGTGGGTAACCCGGTCGGGTTTCCGGTCGGGGTTCAAACAGTCACTTCAAGCTCAGGGACGAGCTTGAATGTCGGCTTTCAAGCGGCGCAGATAGCCCTCGAACACGGCCATCACGTCGACATCTTCCGGGGCCCTCAGCCACTGGATCTGCACACCGTCCATGACCGAAAAGATCTCCTGAGCGAGCGCCTTCACGTCGATGTCCGGCCGCACCTCTCCCGCCTCGATCAACGCCTGCAGATGCCCCCGCGCATGTTCGTGGGTGATGTGAAAGCGCGTCTTGTACCAGTCGAAGGCCGGATGGGCCTCTGACAGGCTTTCCGTGTTGAGGACCATCGCCGCCTGGCATTCGGCCGCGTCCTGGACGCTGAAGCTCATGCTCATCCGCACGAATTTGATGAACCCCTCCAGCGTCATCTCCATGGTCAGTTCACTGAACCGCGACACCACCCGCTGATCCCGACGCTCCAGTAGCGCATTAAGCAGCGCTTCCTTGTTTGGAAAGTGATGCAGCAGGCCGACGGTGGTGATACCGGCGAGCTGCGCGACGTCCTTCATCGACGCACTGGAGTAACCATTGCGGGCGAAGATCAGCGTCGCCGCATCGAGCAAGGCGGCGCGACGCATTTCACCCTTGGGCGCACGGCGGCGTTTCGGCGAGGCCACCTCGGGCGAGTCATTCCCTGATTCGTCGTCTGTCATAACACCTTGTCTCGTTGATTCGGATAAAGCCTGACAGAGCCCGGCATTGGCCTGCTCACGCCACGGCCTGGGCGGCGCCCCGGCGCTGAAAAAACCGTCTGGCGGTCAGGGACGCGATTGTAATCGAAGTCACGGCGATCAATGCGTTACCGGTCAGCATGGCCGGGAACGCACCGGCCGCGCCGAACAGGTGAGTCCCGCCGAGCACGAACGGCACCGTCCCCAGCGTCGCCCGCAGCCAGGCGAACAGTGCCACCAGCCACGGCCGGCCCAGGGTGACGAACATCGCGATGGCGACGAAATCCAGCCCGATCAGCGCCCACAGCCCGCCGCCGACGTGGCAGAACGCAAGAAAGATCGCCCGACCGGTGCCTTCCAGCTGATAGGTGTCCGCCAGCGGATTCGCCGCCAGCAAGAGCACGGCCCAGACCAACAGACCGTAGACGATCACCAGCTTGCGGCTGAAGCCAATGGCCCTGGCCACACGAGCGTGTCGATGGGCGCCGATGTTCTGCCCCAGCACCGGCGCGAGGGCGCTGGGCAGGGAAAAGAACACGCAGTAGGCGAACTGCATGACCCGGTCCATCACCGACATGGCCGCCAGCGCCGATGTGCCATAGGCGCCGATCGACGAAACCAGATAGGTCAAGCCCACGGGCGTCGCCAGATTGCCGACCATCGCTGGCAAACCGACCTGCATGACCTTGCGCGTGTGCAGGCGCAGCAGTCGCCAGCGGATGGAAAACGGCATCGCCAGCCGCGCCCGCAGCCAGTAAATGCCCAGGCCCAGGGACACCAGCGCCGACAGCGAGTAGGAAATCCCCGCGCCTTCAAGCCCGAGGCCAAAACCGAAAATGAACAGTGGATCGGCCAGGGCCAGTGTCGCCGCGCCCGAAAGCACAACGCACAGGGCGCGGCGGCTGTCGCCGGCGGTTCGCAGGATCTGCGCCGCCATTTGCATGGCCGATTGCAGCACGCTGAACGGCAGGGTCAGCCAGATGAAAATCCGCGCGGCTTCGTAGGTGCTTGCGTCCGCGCCGAGCCAGCGAGTGAGCGGCACCAGTAGCGCCAGTTGCAACGCCGCCGCCGCGCCCGACGCGATCACCACCATCAGCATCAAGTGAGTGACCAGCCGCGAAGACGCCTTCGATGCGCGATGACCGATCCGCTCGGACAGCACCGTGGCGGCGGCGATGATCAGGCCGCTGGAGACGGCGCTGTTGAGGAAGATCAGCACCTTCGCCACCCCGGTCGCGGCGAGCAGCATCGGATCGTGGAGCATCGACACGTAGAGCAGCGTGAAAATGTCCACCAGAAACACCGCGAGCAGGCTCAACGCGCTGGTGCTCGACATCACCATGACGTGCCGGGCCACCGAGCCTTCGGTGAAAACAGCGCGCGGGTGAGTCATGAACCCTCCAGAAATGAACAGTGGCCGGGTGCGGCAGCGGTGTGATGGAAGAGGTGCTGCCGGGCTAGCGCGGGCACTTTATACGTTTGTATCCGCCGCTGCCGCACTTCTCGCGTCCAGCAGCGCGTGGAAGTCCGACGTGGTCAGGGGATGACTCAGAAAATACCCCTGACCTTCCTCGCACTGCACTGCCTTCAGCAATGCCAGATGCTCGGCGGTTTCAATGCCCTCGGCCGTGACCGTGAGTGAAAGCGCCCGGCCCAGTCCGACAATGGCCTGCACGATGGAGCGGTCGCCTTCGCTTTCACTGAGGCGGGTCAGGAAGCTGCGGTCGATCTTCAGCCCGTCGAAGGGGAACGTGCGCAGGTAACTCAACGACGAATAACCGGTGCCGAAGTCATCCATGGCGATGCGCACGCCCAACTGCTTCAGCGTCTGCATGACGTCCAGCGCGCCTACGGCGTCCTCGATCATCACCCCTTCGGTGATCTCCAGTTCGACCCGCGACGGCTCTATACCGGTGGCCTTGAGGGCGAACTGAATGCGCGCCGGCAGGTTGCCGCGCTTGAATTCGGCAGGCGACAGGTTGATGGAAATGAACAGGTGTTTCGGCCAGCGCGCTGCTTCACTGCATGCCTGGGTCATGACCCAGTCGCTCAGGGGGATGATCAGCCCGCTTTCTTCGGCGATGGGAATGAAGGTGTCCGGCGGAATCAGACCGCGCTGCGGATGCTGCCAACGCACCAGCGCTTCGGCGCCGACCATCTTGCCATCGGAAATGCGAAAGCGTGGCTGGAAATGCAGACGCAGTTCGTTGTGTTTGATCGCATAGCGCAGGTCGCTCTCAAGACGCCTGCGCTCGATGATTTTGGCGTTCATGTCGCCGGCATAAAACCGCCAGGTGCCGCGACCGCTGGCCTTGGCCTCATACAGCGCGATATCGGCGTAGCGCAGCAGCTCGGCCGCATCGCGTGCGTCGGAGGGTGCCATGGCGATGCCGATGCTGGCGCTGACGAATATTTCCTGGTCGTCGATCTGCACCGGGCGTTCGATGGACTCGATCAGTCGCCGGCACAGCGATTCGACTTCGTCCTGGGTCTGGGCGTCGCTGAGGATCAGCACGAATTCGTCGCCGCCCACCCGCGCGACCAGATCGCCATGGCGCACGCAATCGGACAGCCGACTGGACACGTCATTGAGCACGCGGTCGCCGGCGGCGTGGCCGAGCAGGTCGTTCACCGGTTTGAAGCGGTCCAGGTCGATGCTCAGCATCACCAGTGGCTGGTCAAGGGTCGGCAACGCTTTCAGTTTCCCGTCCAGAAACTCCTGCAAGCGGACCCGATTGGGCAGCCCGGTCAGGGCGTCGTGCTGGGAGAGAAATTCGATGCGTCGACGGGCTTCCACTTCTTCGGTGACATCGGTGGCCGTGCCACGGAATCCCCCCGCCGCCATCGAACGCGCCGACAGACGACTGATGCGCTCGCGGCCGCAGGTCTCCAGGTAGCGGCACTGAATGGTGATGTCAGGGCGACGATTGGGGATCGCCAGCCACTGGGACACCTGGCCGAGCTCGGTTTGCAGCAGGTCGTCCATCAGTGCCCCGATCCACTGCGAGCGGTGCAGGCCGGTGACGCTTTCGAAACGGTCAGAGAGGTAGGTGAACCGCCCTTGGCTGTCGATTTCCCAGACCCAGTCCGAGCTGGCTTCGACCACGTCACGAAAGCGCGCTTCGCTGGTGGCGAGGGCGCTTTCGCTTTTTTGCAGGGACGCGTAACTGTCATCAAGGGAGCGCGCTGCGGCGGTGGTGCGACGCAAGATCGCCCAGGTCATCAGGCACACCAGCGCGGCGGCCAGGCCAATCAGCGGCAAACCGAGGGCCAGCAAACGCTGGCCAGGCTTGGGTGGTGTCCAGTGCAAGGCGCCGGCGACGCCGCCCTCGCCCAGCGGAAAGATCGAGACCTGATCGCGCTCGTCGGCCGTTGCAACGTGCAACCCCTCTACGCCGTATTCCTTGCCCAGAACGGCCAGCTTGGCGTCGTCCAGTACATCGACGAAGATCAACACCGAGGGCGTCCGGCCATCAGGCACGACGCTTGGATCGGTGCCGGGGGTGATGGCGGCTGCAGCGACCAGCGCGGGTGTGCCGTTCAAGTCAATGAAAGCGGTAACCGGGGTTTCTGTCTCGGCGCCATCCCGGGCCTTGGCCAGCAACGCGTCCTTGGCAGGGCCCAGCCACGGCTCGGCATCGACCTTTTCCAGTTGCCCTTCCACCACGGCATACACCGTGCGGCCGGTGTCATCGATGACGAACACGCCTTGGAATCCGAAATCGCTGAATAGCGTCGGCCCGATGTTCTGACGGACAAAAGCCCAGTCGGGGTCGACACTCAGGTGCAGGTAACGGTAGGCATCGCCCCAGAACGCATAATCCTTGGTCGTGACGGTCAGCGTTTTTTGAAGCGAGCGCACCGCCTTATCGGTGTAGAAAGCGCTCTCGATCTCCTCGGTGTGATCGAGCTCATGGGCGAGGAAGGCCAACAGGTAAGCGGCCAGCAGAAACACGCCTGCCAGCAGAAACACGAACTTGAACAACGAGCCCCGCGCCAAAGCAACGGTCGAGGGGCTGGCGGATTTGATGACATCGGGGGTGGGCTGGTTTGGCATGGTTTTCCGCAAGCTGAAGACCGGCAGGTCGCTTACGTCTGTATCGGCGGCGGTGTGGCAATGATGAGCTGCACCTGAGCACGCAGACTGTCGTTGTCTTCGGTCAAGGCAGCTATCTGCTGGTTGGCGTGCGCCAATTGCTCATTGGCCAGTGCCACTGCTGTCGCCAGAGATTTACTGTCCACTTTTATCGCCGCCAATTGCTCCTGCAGCTGCTCACGGGCGCCGTCGGCTTTCGCGGTGGCCATCTGCGCTTCGCGGAGTTCTGTGGCGAGGCGCTGGGTCTGGTCTTGCTGATCGGCCAGCGCCCGGGCCTGCTGACGCATTTCGCCGAGCAAGCGCTCGTTATCGCGATTCAGGCGTGTGGATTCATCCTGCTTGATGACCAGCGTCTCCTGAAGTTTTCGCTGTTCAAGCTGAATCTGCTGAAGCTGGGCTTCGTGGCGACGCTGATCCTGCTCGCGTTGTTCCTTGATGGCCTCGCGGTAATGCTCCAGCGCCGCGCGGGCGTGCACATGCTTTTCTTCGAGGGACTGGATCTGCAGGTCTTTGTCCTGCACCCGCCGTTCAAGGTCCTGGCACTGCTGGCTCAGACCGGCATTGCGCGTCAGTTCCGACTGCCAGGAAGAATGGGTGGTTTGCAGCTGGGCGCCCTGCTCGGTCAACGCGGCGTGCTGGGATTCGCACTGGTGCCGGGCTGATTTCAGCTCCAGCTCAAGGGCTTCCAGTCGGACCTCCCAGGCTATCCGCTGACGATCGAAGTCCGCCTGGGCCTGGGCGACGACCTCCTCGCCCTCCTCCGTCAGCCGATCAAGCAAGGTTTCAAGCAATGATTTGAGCTCTTCGCCCATGCGCTCTCGGGACGACGCTTCGGCCGGCGCTCGGGTGTCCAGCTCTTTGAGATAGCGGGCAATGGTGGTTTTCGAACCGGTGTTGCCCAGTTCCACGCGCACCGCGTCGATGCTGGGGTAAGCGCCCTTGCTCAGCAATGCCTGTCGGGCCCGCTCCACTACCGCCTTGTTAATGCCACCGCGTGCCATGCCATCTCCTACAATTTCGTACCGTGTTACGTAACACGCTATTACAGGTCACGATACCAGTTAAAACGTTGTGTGGAAATGTTTCTGCCAGGAGCCGATAATAGTGCTTTATCGCTTTTCAAACGCTCAGGTAGCGATTTAAGCCAGCAAAGCGCCCGTGTCACGCCGATCGAGGGATGTATGGAAAAGGCAGATCGATACCTGTCAGCAGGCACCCGCGCCAACACGCGCCGCAGCTACCGGGCGGCGATCGAACACTTCGAAGTGGTCTGGGGCGGTTACCTGCCCACCACGGGCGACGGTATCGTGCGCTACCTCGCGGAGTACGCGGATCAGCACGCCATCAGTACGCTGAAGCAGCGTCTGGCCGCGCTGGCCCAGTGGCACGTCACCCAGGGGTTTCCGGACCCGACCAAAACGCCCACGGTACGGCAGCTGCTCAAAGGCATCCGCGTCGTCCACCCGGCGCAAGCCAAGCAGGCGGCGCCGCTGCTGCTGCGTCACCTCGAGCAAGCGGTGACGTGGCTGGAGAACGAGGCAGATGCTGCCTGGGCACGTGGCGACCACAAGTCATTGATGCGTCACCGACGCTCTATCGCTCTGGTGCTGATCGGTTTCTGGCGAGGGTTCCGCGGCGATGAGCTGGCCAGGCTGGACGTCGGCAACACCCAGGCGCAGGCGGGTGAAGGCATCACCTTTTATCTGCCTTACACCAAAGGCGACCGCCAGCATGAGGGCACCACGTTTCGCACCCCCGCGCTGAAGACGCTCTGCCCGGTCAATGCCTATATCAACTGGATTACGGTGGCCGGCCTGTCCCACGGTCCGGTGTTCCGCCGGATTGATCGTTGGGGCAACCTGTCCATGGAAGCCATCAATTCCCACAGCCTTGTGCCGATGTTGCGGCGCATCTTTAAAGACGCCGGGTTGCCTGCTGACCTCTACAGCAGTCACTCAATGCGCCGAGGGTTTGCAACTTGGGCGTCCGCTAACGGCTGGGATATTAAAAGCCTGATGAATTACGTCGGCTGGAAAGACATTAAATCGGCGCTGCGTTATGTAGACCCGACCACCTCGTTTGGCGGCCTGGCATTGAAGCCTGCTTTGAATACCGCTTTGCAGCCTGCAGCCCTGGCCGAAACCTGACGGCCGTTGATGTTGTAAAGCGGCCTGCGCCATATGAACTGCCAGCTTTGCAGTCAAGGCAGGAAAGAAGGCAGAAAAGTTTGCTGTTAGTACTGGCATCCATGCACCCACTCGCACTACAGTGTCCACGGTCACACCAGTCACCACCGTGCGCTCCAATGTTCGCCAGTGCTAACGCCGCACGTCAGTATCAACAAACCGAAACATGGAGTTCCAATGTCTAAACTTGCTGAATACCGCCAACTCGAACGTCACCTTGCCGATCAGCTCGCGGCCCTTGAGGCCATGAAAGGCGATAAAGGCCTGGAACAGGAAATCGAATTCGAAGGCAAATTGCGTACGCTGCTCGGCGAATACAATAAGAGCCTGAAAGATATTATTTCGATTCTGGATCACCCTACCGGATCCAAACAGGGCAAGAACGCTACTGCCCCCGAGAAGACCACTCGCAAAGCCCGCGCCGTTAAAGTCTACAAAAACCCGCACACCGGTGAAGTCGTCGAAACCAAAGGCGGCAATCACAAGACCTTGAAAGAATGGAAAGCCGAACACGGTTCCGACACCGTCGAATCCTGGGTTTCCTGATGGATCTGTGAACGGGGGGACAGGTGATTAACCTTCGCTCCGTTGCCGATCTCCCGATGCCCGTGCCCGTCGCGCGGCATCGGTGATTCGATCATTGTTCTCTTGTTAGTCTGCAATTGCCAATCGCGCAATTGAATCGTTTTAACCTCTTCGCCTCACACGTCAGCCCGGCATTCGTCAGGGCTCCCTCACTGCTGTCTGCCGGAGTACTCCCGTGAAGAATATAGTTGCTGGCGTGCTGAATGTTTCATATCGCGACATGGGCCCAGGCGATGGGCCGGTTGTGGTATTGCTCCACGGATTTCCCTATGACATTCACGCGTACGACGACGTGTCGACGCAGCTTGTCCAGGCCGGCTGCCGCTGCATCGTGCCTTATCTGAGGGGATACGGCCCTACCCGTTTTATAGATTCAGCCACGCCCCGCTCGGGCGAACAGGCCGCATTGGGCGCTGACCTGCTGGCACTGCTGGATGCGTTGAATATCCCGAAAGCCATTCTCGCTGGCTATGACTGGGGCGGACGCGCGGCGTGTGTGGTGGCTGCGCTGTGGCCGGAACGGGTGACCGGGCTGGTCAGTTGCGACCCGGGCTACAACATTCAGGACATCGCTGCAGCCAATACACCTGCGTCACCCGAAGCAGAGCTACGGCTCTGGTATCAATACTACCTGCACAGTGAGCGCGGACGTGCCGGCCTTGCGGCCAATCGAAATGAGTTCTGCCACTTGCTCTGGAAATTATGGTCACCAACGTGGCTATTTGCGGAATCCACGTTCACTGAAAGTGCGCAGTCATTTGATAACCCGGACTTTGTCGACGTGGTCGTGCATTCCTATCGACACCGCTATGAACTGGCGGCGGGCGATCCTGCCTGCGCGGCGATTCAGGAGAAGCTCGCGCAGAAGCCCCTGATCACAGTGCCCACGGTGATTCTGGCGGGAGCAGACGATGGCGTCTCATCGAAACGCGAGGACAGTGCTGCGGTACGGGGCTTTGCAGGCCCAGTCCGGCGGCAGGTGATAGCGAGAGTGGGCCACAATGTGCCGCAAGAAGCACCGCAAGAATTCACCGATGCGATATTAAGCCTGTTGAGAAATCACTGAGCACAAGTTTCTGTCAGACCGCTGCCAATTCAGGATTGCTCGGCATTGCTTAGTTCAACAGCCGACTTTGCCGCTTCCACTTCATCTTCGAAATACAGTACGGCGCCCTCGTCATCTTTGACACGGAAGACGGCGGTTGCGCCCGACTGCCTGTGTTCGAGGGGGATGTCTTCACCTTCCAGTCTGACAACGGCCACGGCCATGATGATTCTCCTGCGGTCAGCACTGACAGCAAACGCAGCCGCTCACGCTGGAACTGGCTTGCGTCGGTTATCAGCTTGAATATTCAAGGGCACAACTCGTCACGCGCGGTATTCAGCGTAGAACCGCGGTTGCGGGTGGATGCGTGAAGAGCTGAACAGTTGTGCACTTTGGGATGTGACAGGAAGCGGACGGTATTCAAGATCGATCAACCGAACCCCATTGATATGGGGTTGCCCACACGGCAGTGCGCCAAAAGCGGTGGCCAGCACAATCTGCTCGGGATCAAACAACACGATGGTTTCCGCGCTGACGGCGTCCATGTATAGCGAATAGGGGCAGGAAGCGTCGGGACAAACTTGATGACGAAGTTCGTTCAACACACGTAAGCGGCGGTAGACGACGGTGCCTTCACCCAACGATTTGCTGTACCAGGTATTCATTGCACTGCCCATCTCAATAAGCGTTATCAGTATCGACCCTGGGCTGAATCGATTCGTTCAACGGCAATAACGATGGACTGCGAGAACCTTACAGGCGGGCTTAGCGGCGGGCTTGAAACAGGGCGTGAATCTTGCCGATGACCTGGTCGATATCAAAGGGCTTTTCGATCACCTCATCAAACAGGTCTGGCCGCTCGGCACCCATGTAAGCCTGGGCGCCACTCATGAGCATAATAGGCGTCGACATGTGCACATCCCGAGACTTGATCGTCTCGGCAAGTTCCAGACCGGTCATGCCGGGCATCATGAAATCGGTGATGATCAAGTCGGGGCGCTCGCGATCAAGAATCTCCAGTGCCTTGCGCCCGCTTCCGGCCACCACAGTCTGAAAGCCCTCGTCCTCCAGCGCGAAGCTGAGGATATCGGCAATCAGGTATTCGTCATCGATGATTAGAATGGTTGGCATCAGAGGGCCATTTCCCGGCGGGCCCACGATGTCGCGAGGATCAGGCACCTGGTCAGGCAACTCAATGGTTCTGGCCATCCCCACGTTGCGAATCGCATATCTCAGACCTTCTTCATGGTGATTCCAGCGTTGCTCATCACGACTTCAAGTGGCGAGGGATCGTAGGCGTTGTCTCTGATCTTCAGAATAGAAACCTGGCGTTGAAGTTCAGTCCGATGCTGAACGAACTGGACGAGCAGCAGGTTATCGACCACGCCGGAGACGTCAGGCGCCGGGATGCTCGTTTGATCGTCGAACAACCGATGCGCTTCCCAGGAAGCCATAACCGTGACGCCGCGCGCGCGAAGCTCGCCAAGCACGGTTTCGAGAACGTCCGGCACCCGACGCTGATCGGTGGCCGCTCGACTCAGGGCATTGAGACTGTCGATGAAGACGCGCTTGATCTGCAGCCGCTCCACCCTGTCGAGCAGGTCGTAGCACACCCGGTCGATAAGCCCTGCCGATGCCGGTGTCCAGACGACGTGCAGCGCGCCCGACGCCTGCAGCGCCGTGAAGTCCACGCCCAGAGAACGCGCTTTGGTCATGGCCCGCTGCGGGGATTCATGAAAGCCGAAGTACAGCCCCGGCTCCTGTGCAGAGCATTGGCTCAGAAACTGTATGCCCAGAGACGTCTTCCCGGCGCCTGAAGGGCCCATGATCAGCGTCACCGACGACCGGACCAGACCGCCACCGATGTGTGAGTCCAGCCCGCCAATGCCGCTGCTCAGTAGGGTGTGAGGGCGTTCGGGCATGGCACCGGTTCGGGTGAGCATGCATTCAAGACGCGGGTAAATGGAAATGCCCTGGTCGTTGATCTCGAATTCATGGGCGCCGGGGATCGCGCCGCTGCCTCGGGTCTTGCGCATCTTGATCCGGCGCACCGTACGGGAGCCGACCATGTCTTCGCCCATCTCGATCACACCGTCAACCATGGTGTGCTCGGGACTGCCATCGTCGAGTTGCGAGCTGGTGAGAAACAGCACCGTGCAGCCGGCGAAAGCGGCATGGCCCTGCAGTTCGGAGATGAATTGCTTGGTGTCCAGCGGCGTCTCTGCCTTGGAGCGTGCGTTGAGCAGCCCGTCCAGAATCAGCAGGCTGGAATGCTGACGACTGATCTCGCGGCGCAGCAACTTGACGACCTCGTCGAGACCGTCGTTCTCCAGCGTGTCGAAGGCGCTGACAAACTGGATGCTCTGGCCCACCGCCTGGCGATCGAAAAAGCTCAGCGTCGAGAGGAAATGAAACAGCCGGTCGTGAGGCTCGGCCAGCAGTGTGGCGAACAGCACGCGGCCGTTCTGCCGGACGTGATTGAACCCCAACTGGTTGGCAAGGATCGTCTTGCCCGACCCCGGGCGTCCCTGAATGATGTATGACGCGCCCGCCACAAGGCCTCCTTTGAGCAGTGCGTCGAAGCCCTTGATCCCGCTCTCAAGGCGTTTTAGCTGATTCAAATCTGCTCCCTCTCCTGATGTGCATCAGGCCTGAAAATACGCATTGCCCACGCGCGAAAGGCAATACAGTGGCGGGTAATCGCGGATCAGTCCAGCCCGTCGCACCGTTGCGGGTGGCGGGGCATGCCGGGGCTGCGCCGGGATCCAACTTTACCCCCTGATCGGGGACAAAAAAAAGCCCGCTTTCGCGGGCAAAATCGATGGAGTCGTAGCGGATCAGACAGCCCTTCCAGCGGACACTTCTATGGAATCTAACTTAGAAGCCACGGCGTTTAGTGGAGTCTTTCAACCCCTTTTACGGACTTCGGCAACAGTCCGGCCTTGAATTGCTGAACAAACAACGCGGTTCTGAATCCACGCCCCAGCGTTGCAGCTTCTGCTTCGAAGCGGGTCACACAGGATGTGAAGTCCAGCTGAGCGTTGTCGTTGAACAACTCGCTGGCTTCATTGGACGTCGAATCTTCCAATAACTTGTTCATCAGAATCTCCATGTCGTACGTGGTCTTGATCACATCGCCGGGAGAGCCGCTACATACCGGCCCTCCCCTTATCGCACTACTCAGCTTTACCCTGAGCCAGACCCGAGCCGAGGTCGGCGCCGGTCATCGGTTCCGCGTCCAGATCAGACTTCAGACGCTCCTTCATCATCGTCAGGGTGACCGAGTCGTCCTCGCTCAACGTCACCGAAGCGGTACCGTCACCACCATCGACTGCCGGCTTTGGATTTTCGACGTATTCGAAATCTGCGTCGCTGTTCCACGGGCCACGTACGTTCGGCTCGCCGTTGGACATGCTGAAGTAAGTGCGGGAGAACTCCGGCATGCCTGGCAACTTGCCTTGCGGGAAGTTCGGCTGAATCGAGTGCAGCGCTTTCTCGAAGGAGATCTGATGCGCGATTTCCCGGGTCATGAGGAAGCCCAAGGCGTCCTTGATGCCTGGATCGGTGGTCACGTTCATCAGGCGTTCGTAGACGATCTTCGCGCGTGCTTCAGCAGCGATGTTCGAACGGAAGTCCGCCGTCGGTTCACCAATGGTATCGATGTAGGCTGCGGTCCATGGCACACCGGCCGAGTTGACCAGCGGAGCACCACCGCCGTACAGCAGGCTGGTGATGTGCGAGTCATTGCCGGCGCCGTTGATGTCACGGTACAGCTCGCCTTCCGCTTGCACGCCTTCGGCGAGTTTGCCTTTGGCGCCCTTGTTGAGCATCACGATGATCGAGCCAATGATTTCAAGGTGGCTCAGTTCCTCGGTGGCGATGTCCAGCAACAGATCCTTGCGACCTGGATCTTCTTCAGCCAACGCTTGGGTGAAATAACGAGTGGCCGCAGCCAACTCGCCCTGGGCGCCGCCGAACTGCTCCAGCAGCAAGTTGGCCAGACCCGGATTAGGCTCGGCGACGCGAACCGTGTATTGAAGACGTTTATTGTGCAGGAACATAGTCTTACTCCCTTCTCAGGCTAATTTCGTATCAGGGTTTTTAACGACAAGTTCAGCTTTCTATTGCGGCGATCTGTCAACTAAGCAGACCGCACAGATATAAAGAGACATCGCTGAAGATGTAATTCAGGAAAGCGGAAATAGACCCGACCAATGGTTTCGCGCTGAAAGTTTATAACGGTTGATAATGTGCCGACGGGCGGTTTCTCATTTCATTCGAGTTCAGATAACTACTGAAAGGCGACTTCAATAGGTGTCGATCGGCGGGGCGGCACGAGGATCGACGGCATTGCGCCGTCGATCTCCCTGAATCGTTCTAGCGAGGCCCGTTGGTGACCCGCGCAGGTTGTTTCAGCTGGTAACGGCGCCCTTTGGGCCACTGGCGATAAGCGCCGCACCACAGGCGGTTTTCATGCCGTCTAATGCGACCGGAATTCCGTCGACCGTGTAGGTGCTGCTGCCTTCGGCGATGGGGAAAATGCCTTTGCATAACGGACAACTGACGTTGTGTCCCACCCCGGCGATGGGCTTGCCGTTGAGCTCGGTCTGCGGAAAGGCCTGAAGCACGACGCCGCCGTGAGTGGTGAGGTCGCCTAGGCGGATGATGTCTTTCATAGTTGTGAGGCTCGTTGTTGGTTTTAGTGATTGATGCTTTGATTGCGGTGATTCTGGGTTTAGTTGTTTGGCTCTACCCGTCGTGTTCCTGTCGCTATTAAGTTTAGAGAAATAACTTACTGACGAGTGGGAGTGTTTCGGGTGAAGTTATTGCACTGGGGTGACCGGCTCGGGAGCTGCAACTGAGGACGCATCCGGGCCTTTGAATGTCGATGCAGTATTACCAACTTCCATAAGGGATGCCGTGTTGATCTATCCAAGTTTGTGCCGCTGGATTGGGTGCACGGTAAAACAGCCCTTTTCCGTCCTGGTTGGGGCCAAGCGGCTCGACTTTAGCTTGATAGCGGCCCACTTCTTTGAAGCTCAGGCAAGATCCGCCTAGCCAAACTTTTACAATCCCGCCGGGTGCCATGCCGAGCGTGATCGTCTCTCGATAGTCTGTTTTCCATTGCTGATTCCACTGGCAGAGAACACGCTCCGGTCTAACCATCTCATCACGGACCCACTGCGGTATCCGGATACTGATTTTGTAAGCTTGAGGCTCTACGAGTGATTGCCAACGCAGAAGGAGTTGGTCTGGTAAGTCGACGTTACTTATGGGTTTCCCGCCAGATGCGCCCTTATGCCAACCCTCGGGCTTACGCGTGTAACCGGCGACGCCGGCATGCACGTTGAAAAAAACGTATCCCCGCTGATCGAGCACATCGACGCTTTCCACCCACACTTCCATGTGTTTGGGCGCGGCGAAGCCGATATACCACGCCGGATATGGCAGCTTGACAGGGGGTAATAAGCCTCCCGTTGCGCAGGCACTCAGGCTGATCAGCAATCCGACCGCAAAGACCAGATGCCTCATTCAGGAAACCCAGTCTGCAAATGAGAGCCTTGAACAACGCCGTAAATGCGCTAGCCGTCGCGTGCCGTGATGCTCATTGTTAGCGCTCATCGCCGAGTTACCAACTCCCATAGGGAATGCCGTGCTGTTCTACATAAGCTTTGTTCTCCGGTTCGAGCGGGATGTACTTGCCTTTGCTTGCGCCACGGTAGGGACCGAGCGGCTCGACTTCAGCCTGAAAACGGCCAACTTCCCTGTATCCCAAACAAGATCCCCCTACCCAGACCTTAACAATCCCCCCCGGCGCCATTCCGAGGGTGAGCGCATCGCGATAGTCCTCCTCCCATTTGCTTGTCCATAAGCAAAATGCTTGCTCTGGCTTGATCATCTGATCGCGCACCCACTGCGGTATCTGAATACTAATCTTGTAGGCTTGCGGCTCAACCAAGGATTGCCAGCGCATAAAGATACGCTCAGGAAGATCGACGTTGTTGATGGGCTTCGACTTGCCCGCACCATTTCCCCAGCCCTCTGGCTGACCGGTGTAACTCGCGACTCCTCCATGCACTCGAAAAAATCTCAGGCCTCGCTGATCGGTCACATCAACCGTCTCCACCCACACCTCCATATGTTGGGGAGCCGCCAGACCGACATACCATGCTGGATAGGGCAATTTGGGGGGCGGTGACGTTGAGGGGCTCATTGCACAGGCATTAAGACTAATCAGTAATCCAACCACTAAGATCAGACGCTTCATTCTGGATATCCCTTTTGCGGGCGGTTGAGATGCACATTCCTACGATTCAGCGGTGCTGGCTTGCTTAGTAAGAAGGGGCCTCGTGGGGTCCAGTGTGCGGACAGGTGGATGTACCTCGCTCGTAGCAACGCCTCTTGCGCAGGTTCAAGGCGTACGAGCCGGTCCATCATTACCTGCTGCAAGATTTGCTTGGCGATAGGCATTAGCTCCTCTGGCACTGCGAGTTCAGGCCGCGCCTCCAGACCTTTGAATGGAACGCCGTGACGTATCCCCAGCTCACGCATAACACGCAATGCAATCAGGCTCAGTTCGCCGTGCACCGGGCGTTCGAGCAGCACTGTTACCCAGTAGTCCTCGGTGACCGACGCAGCTCTGCCGCGAGGGTTAGTTGCTGCAGGCCAGGCTTTCACCGCAACGTAGCCATCCCGGGCCACGCCTGATTCGCGCAATGCCTTGGCGTCCGCCTCTGCACGAGCCCACGCGGGGTGGGACTCAACCCTTTGACCGGTCGGAACGCTGGCCTTGCAGGGTTGCGTCATCCACAACTTTTCTCGCGCGCGTGGCAGATAGCCCCCGCCGACATCGGAGTGCGCTCCCGGCAGCCCTATCTGGAGGTGCGTGTGGTGCACATTATTCAGAGAAAAGTCGGCGCGATATTCGTCGAGGGCTTGAAGGTGAATGACCTGTCGCGCGCAGTCGGGTGGCAGGTATAGATTGACGCCACGATTAAGGTCGTTGCCAGGACTGAAGTCACCATGTAGAGGATCTGCGATGGCTGCAACGGTATCGAACAGGCCAATTAGATTGATGCTGACGTCGTAGGCTGGATCGAAATTCTTCAACAGCCCGAAGCCGCCGCCTTTGAGCAGATATTCAAATACTCCACGTTCAGGCTTTAGCAGTTCATTGGCACAATGCCGGGCAGCCGCCGCGCCGCGACTGAAACCGAAAATATCGAACTCGATTTGCTGGACGTAAACCCCAGGATTTGTTTGGCGAAAGCGCTTCAGCTCTTTCGCCGCCAAAGCTGGCGCTTCCAGAACCCGCGCTACGACACCCGTTTCACCCTGCCCAAGAGCTTGACCAACCAGCGTGGCATCCTTCCCGCCGCTGCGAGTACCAATCCCTTCTACGTAAGCGGATATGTAGGCGATCGTTTGGTCTACCTTGAGCGCAGTCGTGCTGTTATCCGGATAAAGGTCATACAAATACGCCACATTGCTCGGCGCATTCCCGTAACTGTTATTCGGCGCGCTGTTAAACGCGCTGCCGTCAAACTCCCCAAATCCATACTGCTTGCACGTCGCGGCAATGCTCTCCAGCTCCTCACGGCTGAAACTATCCAGATCCGATTGTCGACATTGCGCGGTCGCTGCCGCATTGCTCTGGTTGTTCCCCGTTCCATCAAAGAACAACCCGATGCGCAGGGTGATCCCTTCGGTGATTTCCTCTTCCTCTTCTTCCTCCTCAAGTGTCTCGGGCTGTTCAACCGGCGCAGCATTCTTGATCATGCTCCGCTCGTAGTGAATGTTGCCGCCGCTGAAGCTGGGCCAGAATTCGTGCAATTCAGGCGGTATATCCAACAACGGTGGCAAAGCAGGCAGTTCAACCTCCTGCGCGGCTTTCGGTCTGAAGTCGAAGTGCGCGGCTTTGATGAGATAGTCGCCGGCGGTGCCGGATTCAATGCTGCATTGCTCAATGGCGACGTAGCTGCCGCCAGCATTGAGGACGATGCGCTTCTTCGCCGTGATGTGGATTTCGTCTTCGGTGCTGGTGATGTTTATTCCCTGGCGAGCGAGCAATTCCAGACGATCGTTCTGCGCTTGGATGCTCACCGGGCCTTCGTTGGAAATCAGCTTGAGGCCGACCTTGCGAACGAACAGGCTCAGGCCCTGGCCTATACCCATGAACAGTTTCTTGACCACGCTGATGTCGGCGTGGCCGCCCGCGTTGAGCATCAGGTTGTCTTGCGCGGCCAGTTGCAGATGTTTGCCGCTGGTCAGGGCAATGCCGTCCGGAGCGCTGAGCAGCAGCACCGAGGATTTGAGCGCGTCCAGGTCCTGTTTCAGCAGATCGAGTTGCGCCTGCACGTCGGCGGGGTCGGCGTGACTGATGGCAGCATCTGCCGAGAGTTTTTCCAGCTGTTCACCGGCATTCTGCAATCGACCGACCGCCGCGCTCATGTCGAGCTGTTGGCCCTGCGCCTTGGTCTGCCCATCCGCACTGACAAACACCCCGCGCCCCGCCCGAATCGCGCCCCAACCATCCGAGCGCAATTCAAACCCTTCGCCGCGCTTATCCTTCTCGTTGTCGACCAGATGCCCAAGGTTTAGCTGGCTCTTGCCGCTGTGCTCGGTGCTGAGCTTGATGTGCTCTTTGCCGCGATCATCTTCCATGCGCAGCTTGTTATTGGCCGGCGTGCGCAGGACGTTGCGTTTGTAATCGCTGCGCAGCAGCGTCACATGGTCGGGATGTCGGCTGTCATGAAGCGCATGGGCGATGTACGGTCGGTCCGGGTCGCCTTGCTCAAAGGCAACAGCCACCTCGGTCCCGCAGATCAGTGGCAGGTGCAGGCCGTGGGTATCGCCTGCGTACGGACGGGCAAGGCGCAACCAAAGACTTTCCTCACCCAACTTCCAGCTGTCGCGGTCAAACAAAAAGCTGACCTTGTAGCGGCCTTCGCTGTCGATGTGGCTATACGGATCGTTGGCCAGCGAACTGGTGACTCGCGCCGGAACAGTGCCCGCTATCTCAGGTTTGGCCAGCAACGGCGGCCGAAAACACACACTCTCGGAATACGGAATCGCCTCAAAACTCAGCTCAAAACTTCGATCCCGCGCCGCACGCAGCTTCAATCGTGTAATGACTGCTCCCGGTTCAAACGCTTGCGGCGCTCCGCCGGAAATCGCCAGCACCTGCGCCAATCCCAACGAAGCACTGCTGCTTATACCGCTCAGGCGCGTCTGATCATTCAGATACCGCTCATGCCGCAACCGGGCATAAAAAAACCCGCTTTCCCCGAGCAGATCCTCGTCCTGATCCAGTTTGTCGCCCAATACCCGGTACGGCTCCGCATAGTGATACGCCTCGCCATAAGTCGTCGCATCACCACGCGTCTGGTCCACATCCCCATCCAGCCACGCACTGGCATCCCGATGGTGATAAGCACGAAAGTGAACGCTCTGCTCCACAACCCCATGACTGACCTGCAGCCCCCAAACCCCATCCTGGCCGCTGCTGCCCAACCCGGACTGCGGCCGAAACGGCAAGCTCACCCGCGGCCGAACGTAATGCCGCTGGTCATCATGAAACTCAACGACCGCAATACCCAATCGCTCATCGTTGGTGAAGCGATACCAGATCCCCACCTCCGCCAACAGCCGCGAAATAAACGCCAGATCACTCTCACCGTACTGCATCACCTGCTCACGCGTCGGATAGTCCCGCACCAGCGTGAACAGAAAATCCTGCCCCTCAAAGTCATGCCGCGACCGCAAGATACTCTCGACAATCTCCGGCACCGACTGATGCTGATAAATCCGGAACTGCCGCCCTCGACCCAGCAACGCCAGGCGCGGCTGCAAAGTAATCTCGTATCTGGCTTCGTCAGCAGAACCGGAAAGACGTTTAAAACCCGTCACCACACCATGCAACGTGCGCAACGGTTTAACCGAAGGCACCGGCAACCCACGGATCGGAACAGGCAACGTATGCGCCGCCGCGTGCAGACTGAACTGCGCATCCCGCCCCAACAGACGTTCAGCCCCGATGTCCTGCTCGACGGAGGTGAATTCCACACGGTAGAGAAATGGCTGACTCAGCTGCTCCTCGCCCTCGAACGCAAGTACATCGAGCGCTACAGGAAAGCGATGAACAACAAGCTTATGGCGACTGTGATCGAAGAAAGGTGGCAATACGGTGATCATGAATGAGCGTCCCTGGCAGGATTAAGCGCCCCTGACCGGTCTGCAGAAAACCGGATCAACTCGTCCATGAGAGAGGGCTGAAGCGGGCGAAGATGAGGCATTTCAAAGTGTGACTCCAGAGGGGGAGACACGAAGGAGACGGTTCCAGCGGCATTTACGGAGTAATCCTACAAACCGCAAATCGACAGCAAACCCAGGCCGCCATTCTCTGGCACAATCCCCTCTTTTTTCGAGCAGGACAGGCCAGAACATGGATCTGAATAACGTTTTTCAGCGCTTGAACACCGGCAGCAAGAAGTGGAGCCAGTACCCCGAAGACGTGCTGCCGATGTGGGTGGCGGACATGGATTTTCCGGTGGCAGCGCCCATTGTGCAGGCGCTGAAGAACCGTCTGGAGCATCCGCTGCTGGGCTATTCCGTGCCCCAGCAAGCGTTGCGGGAAACCTTGGTCAAGCATCTCGCCAACCGCTACGGCTGGCAGATCGAGGCGCAGGATCTGGTGTTTCTGCCCGGGGTCGAGCCTGGGGTAAACATGGCGCTCCACGCGCTGGTTTCGCCATCCAGCGCGGTGCTGGTGCAGACGCCCAACTACTCACCGCTGCTGCACGCGCCGGCCAACTGGAAACTGCCGCGCATCGATCTGCCCTTCCATGCTGACGCCCAGGGTGAATACCCCACCGACGTCGCGGCACTGGAACGCGCGCTGCCTGACCATGGCGCGCTGCTGCTGAGCAATCCCCACAACCCGCTGGGCAAGGTCTTCGAACGCGACGAATTGCTGGCCATCGGCGAAGCCTGCGTGCGGCGCGATGCACTGATCATTTCCGATGAGATCCACGCCGACCTGCTGTTCGACGGCCGTCAGCACACGCCGATCGCTTCCCTGAGCCCGGAGATCGCGGCGCGCAGCGTGACGCTGATGTCGGCGAGCAAGGCCTGGAACATCGCCGGTCTGAAAACAGCGTTCGCCGTGGTGCAGAACCCCGAGCTGCGCCAGCGTTTCAATGCCGGGCGGCTGGGGCTGGTGGACAGCGTCAACGCCCTGGGCCTGGAAGCCACCGAAGTGGCCTATCGCGAAGGCGGCCCGTGGCTGGAACAGGTCATGGCGTACCTGCAGGACAACCGCAATTACCTGGCCGAGGCCATCAAAACCCGCTTCCCCGGTATTACGATGAACCTGCCCCAGAGCACCTATCTGGCGTGGCTGGATTGCTCGGGCCTGGGGCTCGAAAGCCCGCAGCAATTCTTCCTTGAGCACGCCAAGGTTGCGCTGAGCGACGGCCTGGAATTCGGCGAGGACTGTGGCCAGTTCGTGCGTCTGAACTTTGGCTGCCCGCGGCCGATGCTGGAAGAAGGCCTGGCGCGTATGGAACGCAGCCTGCGCAACGCCTGACGCCTTCCCGGCTAAAGCCGGTCCTGCATGGCCGTGCTTAGAAGTATTTCAGCCAGGCGATGTCCCGGCGTCGCGCCTTGAGCGCCGCGAACCCGCTCACTGCCGGCAACAGCACGACAGTGAGCACCGCGGCGCAACCCCACAGGCCGAGTACCGAGGTGAAGCCGAAGTATTGGCCTTGGGTCGTACCCCAGATCGCGACCGCGCCGACATACAGTAGCTTCAGCACATACAAGTGCAGCAGATAGAAAAACATCGGCGCGGCGCCAAAAGTCACCAGCGGTCGCAGCCATGGCCTTCCCTGCTGCCGCTCCAGCCAAGCCAGCACCAGCAAGCCGACGCCCAGGGTCAGGCTGATGAACAGCAACGACGGCGGGTATTTGGTGACGTTGAGGACGCTCATCAGCGTGTGGGCCGTGGTGTCACCCTCCACCCACGGCTTCTCCCCATAGCCGTTGATGCCGCGCAGGGCGAGAAACAGCGTCAGTGCGCCAAAACCCCAGGCGATCAGGTGGATCTCGCGCTTCTCCGCATTCGCGTCGCGGCCAAACCACGGCCCCGCGGCGTAGCCCACGGCAATCACGCCGATCCACGGCAGCAGTGGGTACGAGGTGCGCAAGCGCACACTGTCGCCGACCTCGATCCAGCCGCGGTCATGCAGAATCGCCCACGGAATGTGCATCGCCGAGCCCACGGCAAAATGCACGTTGTCCAGCAGATTATGCCCGGCGATGATCGCCAGCCCCAGCGCCGCCAGCACACCGCGCGGCAATACCACCATCGCCGACAGCGCAATCATGCTCAGGCCAATTGCCCAGATGACCTGCAGGTAAATCACCGTCGGTGGAAACTGGAACGTCCAGGCGAAATTCACCAGCGTCAGTTCCAGCACGATCAACACCAGCCCCCGCTTGAACAGAAAGCCCGCCACCGCGCCCTTGCCCGCATGCCGTTCACCGTACAGCCAGGCGGAAAGCCCGGTCAGGAACACGAAAAGCGGTGCGCAGAAATGCGCGAGGGTGCGGCTGATGAACAGATCGACGCTGGTGTGAGCGACATCCATCGGGTCGCTGACCTGGTGGTGCAGAAAGAACGTCTCGCGCACGTGGTCCAGCAACATGAAGATGATGATCAGCCCACGCAGGGCATCGATCGATTGCAGGCGGCCGGGGTGGGCGATGGACGTGGCGGGAGATTGCAGAGGGACAGACAGGGTTTGCATACGCAGTGGACTCTCGAAGCGCGATAACCGACAGGCCCATGTCAGGCCTGTAAAAAGCGAGTTATAACATAACACTTCAAGGTGTCCTGCGTGCAACCAAAATCACGCGCAGGGTGCGGCCCGAAACCACCACAATGCCTCGTCACCGGCCATGAGCACCCTGCCCCGTCCGGTGACTCGGCTGTCGCGCAGATCAATAACCGAGCGACAACCCCGTGCTGCGACGCGGATCGTTGGCGCCGTAGAAACGGTTATTACCCACTGGCTTCCCACCGAGCGAAGGCGCGCCAACGAGAATGGCAGCCAGATGATTGGCGTCCTGGGGGCCGGCGAATTTGTGGCCCCAGCTTTCCAGGATCTTTTGGGTGTCGGGGCTGACGGCGAAGGTTTCCAGGTTGGTGGTTTCCGGCATCCACTGCTGGTGGAAGCGAGGCGCATCGACCGCTTCCTGGATGTTCATGCCGTAGTCGATGACGTTGAGCATGGTCAGCAAGGTGGCGGTGATGATACGGCTGCCCCCTGGGGTGCCGACGACCATGACGGTTTTGCCGTCCTTGGTGACGATGGTCGGGCTCATCGACGACAGCGGCGACTTGCCCGGGGCGATGGCGTTGGCTTCGCCTTGTATCAGGCCGTACATGTTCGGCACGCCGACCTTGGAGGTGAAGTCGTCCATCTCGTCGTTGAGGATCACGCCGGTGCTGCTCGCCATCACCCCTGCGCCGAACCAGTCGTTGAGGGTGTAGGTGACGGACACCGCGTTGCCCCATTTGTCGACGATGGAATAGTGCGTGGTGTTGTTGCCTTCGTGGGGCGCGACGCCGGGTTTGATGTTCTGGGAGATCCCGGCTTTCTGCGGTTCGATGGCGGCGCGCAGCTTGGCGGCGTAGTCGCGGTCGAGCAGATGGCTGATCGGGTTCTTGACGAAGTCCGGGTCGCCCAGGTAGCTGTTGCGGTCGACGTAGGCGTGACGCATGGCTTCGATCTGGTAATGCAGGCCCTGGGCGGAGTGATAACCCAATTCCTGCATCGGGTAGCCTTCGAGGATGTTCATGATCTCGCAGATGACCACCCCGCCGGAGCTAGGTGGCGGCGCCGAGACCACGTGGTAGCCGCGGTAATCACACTCGATCGGCGCCAGTTCGCGGGTCGCGTATTTGTCGAGATCCGCCTGGGTGATGATGCCCTTCCCCGCCTGGCTGGAATCGACGATGGCCTTGGCCACCCAGCCCTTGTAGAAAGCGTCGCTGCCTTTGGCGGAGATTTCCTTGAGGGTTTTGGCGAGGTCTTTCTGCACCAGGGTATCGCCGACTTGGAGCGGCTGGCCCTTGTTCAGGAAGATCGTGCCGAGGTCTTTGGCGTCGGCCTTGAACTCGTCGGTGGCGGTGCCAAGCAGGTCAACGTCTCCCTGCTCCAAGGCGAAGCCGTTTTCAGCGAGCTTGATCGCCGGCGCAATGACTTCGGCGCGTTTTTTGGTGCCGTATTTGCTCAGCGCCATTTCCATCCCGGACACCGTGCCGGGCACGCCGACGGCCAGGTGACCCTTGGAACTCAGGTCCGGCACGACGTTGCCGTCCTTGTCCAGGTACATGTTGGCGGTGGCCGCCAGCGGCGCTTTTTCGCGGAAGTCGAGGAAGGTCTTGCGCCCGTCTGCCAGCTGGATGGTCATGAAACCGCCCCCGCCCAGGTTGCCGGCGGCGGGATAGACCACGGCCAGCGCATAGCCCACGGCAACGGCCGCATCGACTGCGTTGCCGCCCGACTTGAGCACGTCAACGCCCACGTGGGTGGCCAGGTGTTGTGCGGTGACGACCATGCCGTTTTCAGCGGCAGCCGGGGCCACGGAAGCGGCGTGAGCGCAGGACAGACCTAGGATCAGCGCCGTCGCAACGAGGGACTGGGCGAAGGGTTCGAACTTCATGGGCGGTTTCTCTTTTTCTTGTGATGGGGGGACAGCATGGGCAGAGAGTGCCCCGCACTAAACTAGCGCATGGGGGGAAAGTTGCCAGTGAGCGTTGAAAACCCGGCAGGGTGAATGCCGGGCGCGGTGCGCGTAGATGCAGGACAGCGCTGAGTCTGCTTCAGAACCAGCGATCGTTGCGCTTGCGGCCCTTGGTCAGGGACGGGAGGATCAGGCCCAGCAACAGGCCCGCGCCAGCGATGCTGCCGCCGTAGACCATGTAGCGCATCAGCACCTGATTGTTCTCGTCACCCAGTTTCGCCTGGGTGGTGCGCAAGTCGGACTGGGCGCTGGCCAACTGCGCGTTCAGGTCCTTGGTGCGGGCCTCAAGCTCGTCGACCAGTTTCTTGCGCGACTCGAGGGTTTCCTGCATGCCCTGAACCTTGGTCTTCCAGTCGTCGTCGATGGTTTTCAGTTGCGCGCTGAGATCCGCGGCTTTCTGCGTCAGTTGCGGCAAGCGCTCCGCCTGCCCCGGCACTTCCTGCAGGTCAGCGGTGGGAATCCAGACGTTGTCGCCGGCGCTGCCGCGCACCTGGCTGTAGTCGCCCTGGGTGTTGATCAGCTCGACCTTCTGACCGGATTTCAGCGTGCCGACGATGCGATAGCCGTCGGTGGGGCCACTGCGCACGTAGGTGCTGAGGGTGTCGCTGACCCAGCGGTCCTTGCTCTGCGTTTCGGCGTGGACCAACGGGCTGGCAACGGCAACGGACAACAGCGAGGTCAGCAGGCCGGCGTTGAGCAAACGGCGTCGAACGCCCGGCACAGGGGTAAAGCGAAAGGAAACATCGGAGGGAGAAATTGGCATGGATAATCTTCGACAAATTGAAAAGAAGGCCGGTGGGCGGGCCGCATGCAAGGGAATCACGCCTGGTCGGACAGCGACGAACAACGCGCTGCAACTGCTGGAATAGGCATCTGGCGCGGGCGAAATTCAGCCGGACGCGAAGGCCGTGGCCCCAGCGTACTGCGCGCGCAGTGGTCAACAGACCATTCAAAAGATGTCAGGTTCAGTGACGAGGGATGACATTCGTCCGGGAAAGGTCCCACAACCTTTGTCGGCAGGGCAGAAACGACTGTGGGAGCGAGCCCGCTGGCGAATGCTTCATCAGGCGATCAGGTCGACTGATAGAACGCTATTCGCGAGCACGCTCGCTCCCACAGGTTCACAACAGTGTGGCGGAGGAAATCAACCCTCGTGCTGCAGCTGCTCCACGGTCGGCTTGAGGATCACCACACCCAGCGGTGGCAGGTTCAAGGGCAGCGAGAACGCCTGGCCATGGCTCTTGATGTCGTCGGTGCGCACGCCACCGCCGTTGCCGAAGTTGGAACCGACATAGATCCCCGCGTCGCTGTTGAACAGCTCGGCCCACTTGCCGCTGAACGGCACGCCGACACGATAGCCTTCGCGCGGCACCGGTGTCAGGTTGGCGACCACCAGCAACGGCTCGCCCTCCTTGCTCCAGCGCAGGTAGGCATAGACGCTGTTACCGGCGTCGTCACCGATTACCCACTGGAAACCCTGTGGCTGGCAGTCCTGCTCGTACAACGCCTTTTCCGTCCGGTACAGGCGGTTCAGGTCGCTGACCAGCGAGTGCACGCCCTTGTGCTCGGCGTACTGCAGGAAATGCCAGTCCAGTTCGGTGTCGTGGTTCCACTCGCGCCACTGGGCAAACTCGCAGCCCATGAACAGCAACTTCTTGCCCGGGTGGGTCCACATGAACGACAGGTACGCGCGCAGGTTGGCGAATTTCTGCCAGCGGTCGCCAGGCATCTTGTCGATCAAGGAATGCTTGCCGTGCACCACTTCATCGTGGGAAATCGGCAGCACGAACCGCTCGGACCAGGCATAGACCAGGCCAAAACTCAACTGAGAGTGGTGATGCTGGCGATGGATCGGGTCCTGCTCGATGTACTTGAGCGTGTCGTGCATCCAGCCCATGTTCCACTTGTACGAAAAGCCCAGACCGCCCTGTTGGGTGGGCTGCGAAACGCCCGGCCAGGACGTCGATTCCTCGGCAATGACCAGCGCGCCCGGCGCTTCGATCGCGACCACGTCGTTCAAGTGGCGCAGGAAGTCGATGGCTTCCAGGTTTTCGCGGCCGCCGTAACGGTTCGGGACCCATTCGCCGGCGTTGCGGGAATAGTCGCGATACAGCATTGACGCCACCGCATCCACGCGCAGCGCATCGACGTGGAAGTTCTTCAGCCAATGGATACCGGAGGCAATCATGAAACCGTGGACTTCGGTGCGACCCAGGTTGTAGATCAGGGTGTTCCAGTCCTGATGGAAACCTTCATGGGGGTTGGCGTATTCGTACAGTGCAGTCCCGTCGAATTGGGCCAGACCGTGTGCATCTGTCGGAAAGTGTGCCGGCACCCAATCAAGAATCACGCCGATGTCGTTACGGTGGCAGGCATCCACGAAGGCGGCGAAGTCTTCCGGTGTGCCGTAGCGCGCGCTCGGTGCGAACTGCGACAACACCTGATAACCCCATGAGCCGCCGAACGGGTGCTCCATGATCGGCATCAATTCGATGTGGGTGAAACCCAGGTCCTTGATGTAAGGAATCAGGTTTTCAGCCAGCTCGCGCCAGTCGTACGGGCGATCCGGCTCGTCATCGCCGCCGTGGTGCCACTGCCACGAGCCGGCGTGCAGCTCGTAGATCGACAGCGGCTGATGAATGTCATGCTTTTCGCCCCGGGACTGCATCCAGTCCTGGTCCTGCCACTCGAACGTCAGCGGTGCAGCGACTTTCGACGCGGTTGCCGGCGGCAGCTGGGTGGCCAGGGCCATCGGGTCAGCTTTCAGCGGCAGAACGCCGTGCTGGCCGAGGATTTCGTACTTGTACGCTTCGCCCGGGCCGATGCGCGGGATGAAAATTTCCCACACGCCGGTCGGATGACGCAGGCGCATCGGGTGACGACGGCCATCCCAGCTATTGAAATCGCCCACCACGGACACTCGGCGGGCATTCGGTGCCCATACCGAGAAACGCACGCCGTCGACGCCATCGACATTCTTGACCTGTGCGCCCAGAGCGCTGCTCAGGTCGCGGTGGTTGCCCTCGGCGAAGAGGTACAAGTCCATTTCGCCCAACTGCTCGCCAAAGCTATAAGGGTCTTCGGTGATTTGCTCGCCGGTGGCCCACGAGATTTTCAGCAGATAGGGTTCGCGAACCGCAAAGTGGCCGGCAAAGAAGCCCGGTTTGTCGGACATGCTCAGCTCGCCGAGGTCACGTTCGCCGTCGCGCGAGAGCACGCGCACGGCCAGGGCATTGGGCAGATAGGCGCGGATCACCTGGCCTTCAGCGCCATCGCTGTGGGGGCCAAGCATCGAGAACGGGTCGCGGTGCTCCGCGCGGATCAGCGCGTCCAGGTCGACGGCGCTGGGCAATATTGCGTGGTTGCCGTTACCGAATTGGTCAGAGGCACTCATTTTCATTCTCCATCAGACAGGTCGAGAAGCCCGCGCAAGCCTTGAAGCGGAACCGACAACCATGTCGGCCGATTCTCGGCCTCGTAGGCCACTTCATAAGCGGCTTTTTCCAGGGTGAACAGCGCCAGCGCGGCCGCTTCACCCTTGGCATCTTTCCAGTCGTGACCCACTTCGACGGTGGCCTTGCGATAGCCGTCGAGGAAGGCCTCGCGCGCCTGCCTCAAATACGTCTCGGCCACTTGCTGGCGGGCGGTTTCAGCCTGCACCGACGTGTCGGCACTTTGCGCGTTGCGCAGGGCCATCGCCGCAGCGTAGTCGAACGAGCGCAGTACGCCGCTGACATCTTTGAACGGGCTGTATTTGGCCCGACGTTCCTGCAGCGGACGCGCCGGCTCGCCTTCGAAGTCGATCAGGTAGGCATCGCCCTTGACCACCAGCATCTGGCCGAGGTGCAGGTCGCCGTGCACCCGCATTCTCAGGCCGCCGACTGACTGCTTCGCCAGGGTTTTGACCTGGGCCAGCAGCGCTTTGCGTTTGCCCAGCAGTTCAGTGATGAGCTGCTGATCCTGGGCCTCCAGGGAGTCACGATGCTGTTCAAGCAGCTGCAAGGCGCGCTCGATCTGCGCCGACACGCTCTTCGCCGAGGCCTCGCTGTCCTTGACGCTGGTGACTTCGGTCTTGAAGTCCGGGTTATCCGTCGGGGCGCCGAGGATCACGTGCATCTCGCCCAGACGCTGGCCCAACAAGCCGGCGAAGTCTTTCAGTTCGATCAGAGCATTGGCTTGCTGCTCCAGCGCCGACTGACCGTGGGCCATGTGATCACGCACGGCGCGTTCGAGGTTGTTCTGCGTCCATTCCCACGCATCGCCCTGATTGCTCAGGTAACCCTGAGCGATCATCAGCAGGTTTTTCTCGCCCTGCCCGTCGACGCGCACGACTGCGCCCAACAGCGGCGAGATGTGCGGGTAGCCGGCTTCGGTGAGGTAGGCGCCCATTTCCAGCTCGGGGTGAGTACCGGCCGCGACACGGCGAATCATTTTCAGCACCAGCTTCTTGCCGACCACCACCGAGCTGTTGGACTGTTCGGCCGAGAGGTAACGCACCTCGGCGTCTTCGTTCAGGCCCAGCGGCGCCAGTTGCGACGTGCTCTGGAACTGCAGCTCACCGTCCGGCGTCGCCAGCACGGTGTTGTCCTGCATGCCTTTGATGACGTTGCGAATGAACGGCTCGAGGGTGAATGCATCGGTGATCAAGCCGACCTGACGACCACGACGCACGCGGGACAGGGCCAACTGTTGCGGCAAGGCGCTGCTGATGTCGTCTTCGGGCAACAGGCCGAACGGCAACTGGTAGCGCACCGTTTCGCCGCCGGAGGTGACTTCGATTTCGCTCAGCAACGCCGGCCGCACCGTGGAGCCGAAGCGCACGGCGTAGGCGATGTGGATGCTGTCGATCGCCGTGCCTTTGCCGGCGAACCAGCGGCGTTTCGGCAGATAGACCGACAGCGACTGCTGCTCCATGGTCTGGCGCAGAGGTTCTTCGAGCAATTCTTCCAGGCGCTGCTTGAGCACCAGGGTCGGGAAGTCCGGCATGCTTTGAGCCGGTTCAACGTGCCAGCTGGGCATTTGATTCTCCGCGGCCAGCAAGAACCAGTAGAAGCCGTACGGCGGCAACGTCAGCAGGTAATTGAGCTGGCCAATAGGTGGGAAGGCGCTACCACCGAGCATCTCGACCGGAACAGTCCCGGCATATGGCGCCAGTTCAAGTTCGGCGGCTTGAGAGGCGGCCGAAACGTTGGCGACGCAGAGGATGATTTCGGTCTTGCCGTCCGGCCCGGTGTATTCACGGGTATAGGCCAGGATGCGGCGGTTGCTCGGCGAGAGCATTTTCAGGGTGCCGCGGCCAAAGGCTTTCTGCTGCCTGCGCACGGCGAGCATGCGCCGGGTCCAGTTCAGCAGCGAGTGCGGGTCGTGATCCTGCGCTTCGACGTTGACCGACTGATAACCGTATAGCGGGTCCATGATCGGCGGCAGCACCAGGCTCGCCGGGTTGGCGCGGGAAAAGCCGCCGTTACGGTCGATGGACCACTGCATCGGCGTGCGCACACCGTCGCGGTCGCCGAGGTAAATGTTGTCGCCCATGCCGATTTCGTCGCCGTAGTACAGGGTCGGCGTGCCGGGCATGGACAGCAGCATGCTGTTGAGCAGTTCAACGCGGCGGCGGTCACGTTCCAGCAACGGCGCCAGGCGACGACGAATGCCCAGGTTGATTCGCGCGCGACGGTCCGAGGCGTAGTAATTCCACAGGTAGTCACGCTCGCGGTCAGTGACCATTTCCAGCGTCAGTTCATCGTGGTTGCGCAGAAAGATCGCCCACTGGCAGTTCTCCGGAATTTCCGGTGTCTGGCGCAGGATGTCGGTGATCGGGAAACGGTCTTCCTGAGCCACCGCCATGTACATGCGCGGCATCAGCGGGAAGTGAAACGCCATGTGGCATTCGTCGCCGTCCTTGCCCTTGCGGTCACCGAAGTACAGCTGGGTGTCTTCCGGCCACTGGTTGGCTTCGGCCAGCAGCATGCGGTCGGGGTAGTTGGCGTCGATTTCGGCACGGATCTGCTTGAGGACCTGATGGGTCTCCGGCAGGTTTTCATTGTTGGTGCCGTCACGCTCGATCAGGTACGGGATCGCGTCCAGACGCAGGCCGTCGATGCCCATGTCCAGCCAGTAGCGCATGACCTCGATCACCGCCTTCATGACCTGCGGGTTGTCGAAGTTCAGGTCCGGCTGGTGGGAATAGAAACGGTGCCAGAAGTACTGCTCCGCGACCGGATCCCAGGTCCAGTTGGACTTCTCGGTGTCGAGAAAGATGATCCGGGTGCCGTCGTACTTCTGCGGGTCATCGGACCAGACGTAGAAATCCCGCGCTTTGGAGCCCTTCTTGGCATGCCGCGCGCGCTGGAACCATGCGTGCTGGTCCGAAGTGTGGTTGATGACCAGCTCGGTGATCACCCGCAAGCCACGATTGTGCGCCTCGGCGATGAACTTCTTCGCATCGGCCATGGTGCCGTAGTCGCTGTGCACGCCCCGGTACTCGGAAATGTCATAGCCATCGTCGCGGCGTGGCGACGGGTAGAACGGCAGCAGCCAGATGGTGTTGACGCCCAGCTGGGCAATGTAGTCGAGCTTGGCGATCAGGCCGGGGAAGTCACCGATGCCATCGTCGTTGGAATCGAAAAACGACTTCACGTGGACCTGGTAAATCACCGCATCCTTGTACCAGAGCGGGTCTTCGATAAAGGCAGCGTTGCGGGGTTTCTTTGCCATGACCACATCCTTTGAATTATTGGTTTGTGGCTTTGATGCGCCAGATACCGAACGGCTGGTACGAAGGGTCCAGGCGCATGAACTGGTACTTGCCATACCAGGTCCAGGAATGCCCGGTCATCAAGTCTTCGCCCAGGGTGGCGGCATCGTCCGGCAGGCCCATTTCCCACAGCGGCAGCTCGAACGTCGCTTCCTGCACGTTGCGCGGATCGAGGTTCACGGCGACCAGAATGAAATTGCTGCCATCCGCCGTGCGCTTGCCGAAGTACAGGATATTGTCGTTGTACGCGGCGTAGATCTTCAGGCCGAGGTGCGTCTGCAGCGCCGGGTTCTGGCGACGGATGCGGTTGAGCTGAGCGATCTCGGCAATGATGTTGCCGGGCGCGGTAAAATCGCGGGGACGGATCTCGTACTTCTCCGAGTCCAGATATTCCTCTTTGCCTGGTACGGGCGCCGATTCACACAGCTCGAAGCCTGAATACATACCCCACAGGCCCGACCCCATGGTCGCCAGCGCCGCGCGGATCAGGAAGCCCGGACGACCTGAGTCATGCAGGAACGGCGGGTTGATGTCCGGCGTGTTGACGAAGAAATTCGGGCGGTAGCACTCGCGCCATGGCGACTCGTTGAGCTGAGTGAAGTACTCGCTCAGCTCGGCCTTGGTGTTGCGCCAGGTGAAATAGGTGTAGCTCTGGGAATAACCGACCTTGCCCAGGCGCGCCATCATCGCCGGTTTGGTGAACGCCTCGGCGAGGAACATGACTTCAGGGTGCTTACTGCGCACGTCGGCAATCATCCATTGCCAGAACGGCAGCGGCTTGGTGTGCGGGTTGTCGACGCGGAAGATCTTCACGCCCTCCTTCACCCAGCCAAGGATCACGTCACGCAGCTCGGTCCACAGGCCAGGAATCGCGTCCGGCGCATAGAAATCGACGTTGACGATGTCCTGGTATTTCTTCGGCGGGTTTTCCGCGTAACGAATGGTGCCGTCCGGACGCCACGAGAACCAGCCCGGGTGTTCCTTGAGCCACAAGTGGTCCTGGGAGCACTGGATGGCGAAATCGAGGGCGATTTCCAGGCCATGCTCGGCTGCCGCGGCGACCAGCTCGCGGAAGTCCTCGCGGGTACCCAGTTGCGGGTGGATAGCGTCGTGGCCTCCGTCCTCGCTGCCGATGGCGTACGGGCTGCCCACATCATCGGGCCCTGCGGTGAGGGAGTTGTTCGGGCCTTTGCGGTGAGCGCGACCGATCGGGTGGATCGGCGGGAAGTACAGCACGTCGAAGCCCATGTCGCGGATCATCGGCAGGCGCGAGTGGACGTCCTTGAAGGTGCCGTGACGCTTTTTGTCGTCGGTGATCGAACGTGGAAACAGTTCGTACCAACTGGCGAACTGGGCCAGCTCTCGTTCGACGTCCAGCGGGAATTCCAGGCTGCGGCTCAAGAACGCGTGGTTGTCGGCCTTGGCCATGACGCTGGCGGCGTCACTGCTCAGCAGCAGCGCCACCTTGGCCTCGTTTTCAGTCGCTTCGCCGAAGCGCGTGATCAAGGTGTCGAGTTGCCCACGTACTTCCAGCTTGCTGCGCTCGGCGGCGTGCACCAGGTGCAGACGTCCTTCTTCCAGCTCCAGATCAATTGTCACCCCAGCGGCGTATTTCTTTTCCAGCTCGTAGCGGTAGCTGCCGAACTGATCGATCCAGGCTTCAAGGCGATAGACGTAGCGGGTGAAGGTCGGCGGGGTGAATTCGCCGGTCCAGCTGTCATTGCCCAGCTCGCGCATGGGCACCGATTGCCATTCTTCATCGTCGATGGCCCGGTAGACGATACGTACGGCCATCTTGTCGTGGCCGTCCGCGTAGATTTTGCTGGTGACCGTGACCGGCTGACCGACAACGGCCTTGGCCGCCAGCTGACCATTATCGATCACCGGCTGGGTGTCCTCGATCACGATCCGCGGCAGCTGCAAGGCTTGGGTCAGGGGGATAGGGTGGATAGAGTGGAGAACATCGTTGGCCAGGGAATCCGGGCCGTACGGCTGATCAGCAGTATCATTCATCGAGCATCACTCCTCACGCCCAGGGACGCCCACCGTGGGGCGCCCATTGCTTCAGCGTCTTTGTCCATAACATAAGAGAGAGCCACGGGATCAACGCATCCGGACGTGGCAGCATAGGTTCCGAACGCCAGCCTCGGGCAAAAGTTCAAACAGCTTGCATGACGTTTGATCAAGTCACCCCAGGGATAATGGCAGGCCATGGGCTCCGGCGTAACGGGGTATCCAGGCGGATTGAGTGAATCATTGCCAGGGCGCTGCGGTCGACATGTGTGCGTGCTGACGGGTGTGCTGCAACGTCACCTGACACGTCCTCTCGACGAACCCAAGGAAGCGAAGACCATGAGTATTCCCGTTCCCGCAGAAACGCCCGATCCGAACATCGACGACCCCGAGCTGCCGGTGCCCAAGCCCGAGGAGCCACCTTCCCCGCTGATGCCTCCGGTGATCGAACCGCCGGTGGGTGACCCGCCAAGCGGCGAGCCACCGGCGATTCTGGATGACACGTTTCCTGAGTGATTTCTTGACCCGACGCGGTGTTGTGGGACCGGCTCTAGCCGGGAAGCTTCTAGATGGCTAGCCGCTATGTTGAGGGTGCGCCAACTGGCCTCTTCCCGGCTAAAGCCGGTCCCACTATTAATCGAGCGTCACACCTTCAATACCCCTGAATAACCGCCGGACTAAGGCTCCTGTGCATCGCCACCCGTCCTGCGGGCAGGGTCGTGTGCACGTTCTTCCGCCGACTCAACCCGCCTGACGATCATGGGCATCAGGCTAAAGATGCCCAGTGCCAGCACCGTACTCAAGACTGCCGTCATCTCCCTGCCCATCCCGGCCGCGATACCAATGGCCGCGGTCATCCACAAACCGGCCGCCGTGGTCAGGCCTTTCACCTGAGTGGCATTGAGCGCATCACCCTTGAGGATGGTCCCGGCGCCGAGAAAGCCGATCCCCGCCACAATGCCCTGCACCACCCGGCTCAAAGCAGCGTCGTCGGCACCGGCCATGCGCGGCACCAGCACAAACAGCGCGGCCCCCATGCACACCAGCATGTGCGTTCGAACCCCGGCCGCCTTGCCCTTGTGTTCCCGCTCGAAACCCAGAATCCCGCCCAGCAGCGCCGCGATGACCAGGCGTATGGTCACGCGGGTGATCTGCCCGGCATCGGTGATATCAGAGAACTCGGCCTGCAGTGTGTCCACCACTTCTTCCCACCAGGCATTCATCAGCGCATTCCCTTTGGTTAACGTCAGTGCGGTATGGACCGCAGGGCTGGGCGAGAGTGCGGGAGGTGGATACCGAAGAGATGCGCCTGATCCGGTGGTTGTCAGCCGATCTGCATCTGTACTAATCCGCCGGCCGAGGGCATATTGCGCTCCTGCAGCCGGGTCCTCCACCCTGCCCCAGTCGCTTGTGTATGGCGGCTGCACCTCAGAAGCCACTCAGCACGAGCCCGCCATGAAGCGCTACGAAAAGTTTGCCGACGACATTGCCGAGCTGATCCGGTCCGGGGTGCTGGCTGCAGGGCAACGGGTGCCTTCAGTGCGCTACGCCAGCCAGACCCACGGCATCAGCCCGTCTACGGTGTTCCAGGCGTACTACTTGCTGGAACGTCGAGGCCTGATCCGGGCACGCCCGCGCTCCGGCTACTTCGTCAACGACAGTGTCCGCCTGCAGGGTCTGGGCGGTGAGGTTTCAGAGCACGATGCGCGCCCGGCGCCACAGGTAAGCGAGTCCACCGAAGTCGACGTCAGCGATCTGGTGTTCTCGGTGCTGGAGTCCATCAAGGACCCGAACACCGTACCCTTCGGTTCCGCCTTCCCCAGCGCCGGGCTGTTCCCGTTGCAGCGCCTGGCCCGTTCCCTCGCCAGCGCAACCCGCGACATGGACCCGCGCATGGTGGTCAGCGACCTGTCGCCCGGCAATCCGGCCCTGCGCCGACAAATCGCGCTGCGGTACATGGTCGCCGGGCAAATGCTGCCCATGGACGAGCTGCTGATCACCAACGGCGCCCTCGAAGCGCTGAATCTGTGCCTGCAAGCGGTGACCGAGCCCGGCGATCTGGTGGCCATCGAGGCGCCGGCGTTCTACGCCTGCCTGCAGGTGCTCGAACGGCTGAAGCTCAAGGCGGTGGAAATTCCGGTGCACCCGCAACAGGGCATTGACCTGGCGGTGCTTGAACAGGCGCTCGAGCGCTACCCGATCCGGGCCTGCTGGAGCATGACCAGTTTTCAAAATCCCACCGGCGCGACGGTGCCTGAAGCGCGCAAACGGGAACTGGTGGAATTGCTGCGCACGCATGAAGTGCCGCTGATCGAGGATGACGTCTACGCCGAGTTGTATTACGGCCAGCACGCGCCGAAACCGGCGAAGGCATTTGACACTGAAGGGCTGGTGCTGCATTGCGGCTCCTTCGCCAAGAGCCTGGCGCCCGGTTATCGGGTGGGCTGGGTCGCTGCGGGACGTTATGCGCAAAAGGTCGAGCGGCTGAAGATCATGACCTCACTGTGCGCCTCGATGCCGGCCCAGGCCGCCATCGCCGATTACCTGCAACATGGCGGTTACGACCGCCACCTGCGCAAGCTGCGCCACAGCCTGGAAGATCAGCAGCGCGCGATGCTCGGCGCCATCGCCCGGTACTTTCCGGCGCAGACCCGCGTCAGCCAGCCCACCGGCGGGTACTTCCTGTGGGTTGAGCTGCCGGAACAGATCGATTCACTGAAAGTGTTTCAGGCCGCCCTCGCCCAGGGCATCAGCATCGCCCCCGGCCCGATGTTCTCGCCAACGCGGCGGTTCAAGCATTTCATCCGCCTGAACTACGGCAGCCCGTGGGGTGAGACGGCTGAAAGGGCGATGGAGACGCTGGGAAAGATCATTCGCTCGATGATGGGTTAGCCGGCTTTGGATATGCCGCAGAGCCGTCAGCGCCCGCCGCCCAGATCAATGAACGAGCCCGTCGAATACGAGGCCTTGTCGGACAGTAGCCACAGGATCGCTTCCGCCACTTCATCGGCCAGTCCGCCACGGCCCATGGGGATGGTCGGTTCCAGCTTACTGACGCGATGGGGGTCACCGCTCAGGGCGTGGAATTCGGTGAAGATGTAACCGGGGCGCACGGCATTGACCCGCACGCCCTCGCCCGCCACTTCCTTGGCCAGCCCGACGGTGAAGGTGTCCAGCGCGCCTTTGGATGCCGCGTAGTCGACGTACTCACCGGGTGATCCGAGCCGTGCGGCGACGGACGACACATTGACGATGCTGCCGCCGCGCCCGCCGTGGCGGGGCAACATGCGCAGCAGTGCGTGCTTGCTGCACAGCATCGGCCCGACCACGTTGCTCATCATGATCTTCAGCAGCCGAAACTCCGACATGGTGTCCAGCCGCGACGCCTCGCCCACCGTGCCGGCGTTGTTGACCAGCGCGGTGATGCGCCCCATCTCCGAATCGATCCGCGCAAACAGACGAATGATCTCGTCTTCGTTGCTGACATCGGCCTGCACCGCGATGGCATGACCGCCCGTCTCGCGAATCTGCCCGCACAGCCGCTCGGCGGAGGCGTGATCGGACAGATAGTTGATGCACACGCGATAACCCTGCGCTGCTGCCAGAACCGCCGTGGCGGCGCCGATACCCCGGGAGCCGCCGGTGATGAGGAGATTTTTATCCATAAATGTTCCCGTTCGATCAATGCGTGGAGGTGGGGTGGGCATTAACACTCAATCCGTGATTTCGCTGACACGACGCCGCGCGGCTTCGATGTCTGCCATGAACCGCTCGGCCGGCAGCGGATAACCCAGCAGGTAACCCTGCAGCGAGTCGCAACCAAGGCGCGTGAGGAATTTCTGCTGGCTGGCGGTCTCGACACCCTCGGCGACGATGCGCAGGTTCAGCGCCTGGCCCAGCGCGACGATGGCCGACACAATGGCCGCGTCGTCGCTGTCGTGCTCCAGATCGCGGACGAAACCGCGGTCGATCTTCAATTCGTTGGCCGGCAGGCGTTTGAGGTACATCAGGCTGGAATAGCCGGTGCCGAAGTCGTCGATGGACAGGTCGACGTGCATGTCCGAGAGCTTCTGCAGCACGGTCATGCTCGCATCGGCGTCGCTCATGGCAGTGGTTTCGGTGATTTCCAGGGTCAGGCAGTTGGCCGGCAGACCGTGGGTGGCCAGCGCGTGCGCGACGGTCTCGACCAGCCCGACATGGCTGAACTGCAACGCCGACAGGTTCACCGCAATGCGCCAGTGGGTAAAGCCGCTGTCGTACCAGCGCTTCATCTGCCGGCAGGCCTCGTGCAGCACCCACTCGCCAATGGGGATGATCAGGCCGGTTTTTTCGGCAAGGCCAATGAATTTGTCCGGCATCAGCAACCCGAGCTGCGGGTGATTCCAGCGCACCAGCGCTTCGGCGCCGATGGGCTCCTGGGTACCGGCGGAGAATTTCGGCTGGTAATGCAGGCAGAACTGCCCTTTACGCAGCGCAAGGCGCAGGTCCTGCAACAGCTGCAGCTGATTGCGCGCGTTGGTGTTCATCGACGCATCGAAAAAGCTGTAGCCGTTCTTGCCGGCATTCTTGGCGTGGTACATGGCGGCGTCGGCGTTCATCAGCAGTTCCTGCTGGGTGCGGCCGTTGCCAGGGTACAGGCTGATGCCGATGCTCACCGTCACCTGCAGATCATGTTCCTGCACGCTGAACGGCTGGCTCACCAGGGAAACCTGACGCGAGGCCACGCTGACCGCCTCTTCGCCATCGTCGAGCTCGACCAGCAGCACGAACTCGTCGCCGCCGATGCGCGCCAGGGTGTCGTGGCGATGGAAGTTTTCCCGCATGCGCACAGCCACCGCGCGCAACAGTTGATCGCCGACGTGGTGACCGAACGCGTCGTTCACCGGTTTGAAGCCGTCCAGATCCAGAAACATCAGGGCGAACATGCCGCCCTGGGCGTCGACCTTGCGCATGGCCTGATCGATGCGATCCGCCAGCAGGATGCGGTTGGGCAGTCCGGTGAGGTTGTCGTGCAGGGCCAGTTGGGTCAGCTCGCGGTTGGCTTCCTTGAGCGACGCCGACAATTGGGCGGTGCGCGCCGCCATGCGCGCATCAAGCACCGACGTCAGCAAGGTAATGCCCAGCACCGTCAGACTGGTGATCAATACCAGCTTGTCCAGACCGTCGGTGTGCAAGCCGGTGGGCAGCGCACCACAGAAACTGCCGACCGGGAAGTTGGCGGCGGTCATTGCGGTGTAGTGCATACCGAGGATGGCAAAGCCCATGACCACCGCAGCGCCGCCCCGGGCCAGGCGCACATAGGGGGTTTCCTTGCGCAGCCGCACGGCGATGCTCAGCGCGGCGGCGGATGCAGTGACGGCAATCACCAACGACAGGCCGAACAAGCCGGGGTCGTAGTCGATGCCCGGCTGCATGCGCATCGCCGCCATGCCGGTGTAATGCATGGCGCTGCTGCCCAGGCCCATGACGAAGGCCCCAAGCACGATGTTCGACAGCGGTACGCGGTCGTGACTGACCAGCCACAGCGCGAAACCCGAAGAAAAGATGGTGATCAGCAGCGAGAGGAGTGTCAGCGGGATGTCGTACGCCAGCGGGATCGGCAGCATGAACGCCAGCATGCCGATGAAATGCATGGACCAAACGCCGACACCCATGGACAGCGCGCCGCCGCACACCCACAACATCCTTGCCCGACCGCTGGCCGAAGCAATGCGCCCGGCCAGATCAAGGGTCGTATAAGACGCGAGAATCGCAACCAGAACTGAAATCAGAACCAGCGAATAGGTGTAATGGCCGATCAACATGGGCTGGCCCTTAGCTCAACGGAGTGCGGCCTTTCAGCCCTGATCAATTCGGCGGCGATTGTACCGAAATTCCCGTAAAAGTCCCGTCACTCCGTCGCAAAGATGGCACATCGCTATTTAGCTGTAATCAACGATCGGAAACTTCCGCGCCCGGTCTCAGTCCACTCGCGGCGTCCCAGCCGCCACCCAATGCCGCAATCAACTGGGCGCTGGCGACCAACCGGCTTTCCAGCACGTTCAGCACGCTGCGTTCGTTGCTCAGCGCGGTGGTCTGCACGTTGACCACGTCCAGGTAGCCAATCAGCCCGGCCTTGTACTGGTTGTTGGTCAGACGCAGAGAATCACGCGCCGATTGCAGCGCCTCGTCGCGCACCCCGGCTTCCTCCTCATAGACGCGCAGCTGGGCCATGTAGTCCTCGACTTCCTTGAAGCCGTCGAGCACGGTCTGGCGGTACTGGGCGACGGTCTGGTCGTAGACCGCTTCGGTGCGGTCTACTTCGGCAGCGCGCTGACCGCCGTCGAACAGGGTCATCGCCAGTTGCGGGCCCACCGACCAGAAACGATTGGGCAGGGAAATCCAGTTGCTGACGGTGCTGCTGCTGTAACCGCCGCTCATGCTCAGGGTCAGGTCCGGGTAATAGGCGGCCTTGGCCACGCCGATATTGGCGTTGGCGGTCATGACCGAACGCTCGGCGGCGGCAATATCAGGGCGGCGTTCAAGCAACTGTGACGGCAGCTGCGCCGGGATCTGCGGTACCGCCGGAATCGAGGTGGTCGCCGCGAGGCTGAAATCCGCTGGCGCCTGGCCCATCAGCACGGCGATCGCGTTCTCGAACTGGGCACGCTGCCATTGCAGGTCGATCAGGTCGGCCTGGGTGCTCTTGAGCTGCGTCTGTGCCTGGGCGGTGGCGTCGCGGCCGGAAATCCCGGCGCGGTACTGGTTCTGGGTCATGGTCAGCGAGCGCTGATAGGCGTCAACGGTCGCTTCGAGCAAGCGCTTCTGCTCGTCGATCACCCGCAGTTGCAGATAGCTCTGCACCAGTTGCGATTGCAGGCTCAGGCGCATCGACGCCAGATCGGCGAGGCTCGCCTGGGCGCTGGCCTTGTCGGCCTCCAGGCCGCGGCGCAGTTTGCCCCACACGTCGGCTTCCCAACTGACGCCCAGCTGCGCGTTGTAGGTGTCACGAATGCCACTGCTGGAACTGCTCAGGCTCGAACTGCTGCTGCCGGTGCCCTGGCTCGAGCGGTTCTTGCTGGTGGTCAGGTCCAGCGTCGGGAAGAACGCGCCCCGCGCACTGCGCACCAGAGCGGCGGCCTGCCGGTATTGGGCCTCGTATTGCGCCACGGTCTGGTTGGACGTGTTGAGTTTTTCCACCAGCGCGTTGAGCTGGGCGTCGCCGTAGATTTCCCACCATGCGCCGCGGGCCATCGCATCGCTCGGGTTGGCCTGGGTCCAGCCTACGGCCTGCTTGAAGTGCGCCGGGGTCGGCATGTCCGGCGTTTTGTAATCCGGGCCGACGGCACAGGCACTGAGCAGCAGCGCACAAAGGGCGACGCCGAACGTCCTGGGAAACGGCAACGTCCGCTGTGGGCCAGGGGCTTTCATCGAGTCGTTCATAGCGGAGTGTCCAGGGCAGCATCCGTCTGCACCCCGCGCCACGTGTTGAAACGATGGCGCAGACGGTCGAGATAAAGGTAAACCACGGGCGTGGTGTACAGCGTGAGGATCTGACTGAGGATCAGGCCGCCGATGATGGTCAGGCCCAGCGGCCGGCGCATTTCCGCGCCTTCGGCACTGCTCAGCAATAACGGCACGGCGCCGAGGATCGCCGCCAGCGTGGTCATCAGAATCGGCCGCAGACGCTGCAGGCAGGCATTGCGAATCGATTCCACCGGGGTCATGCCGCCTTGGCGTTCGAGCTGCAAGGCGAGGTCGATCATCAGGATCGCGTTCTTCTTCACCACGCCGATCAGCAGGAACAGCCCCAACAACGAGATCAGGCTGAATTGCCCGCCGGTGAGGTAGATGCTCAGCAGCGCGCCGACGCCTGCGGAGGGCAGCGTCGAGAGGATGGTCAGCGGGTGAATATAGCTTTCGTAAAGGATGCCCAGCACCAGGTACACCGCCACCAGCGCGCCGAGAATCATCCACGGCTGGCTCTTCTGGGTGGCGGCAAAGGCGTCGGACGTCCCGGCCATCTTGGCGATCACGTCCTCGGGCAGGCCCACCGCGGCGACGGCGCGCTCGATGGCCGCATTTGCCTGATCGAGGGTGACGCCATCGGCCAGGTCGAAGGAGATGTTTTCCGAGGCGAACTGGCTGTCGTGGCTGACCCGGTCGTCTTCCAGACTGCGCTCGTAACGGGCGATGGTCGACAGCGGCACCCGTGCACCATTGGCCGTGATCACCTGGACCTGCTCCAGGGTGGTCGGGTCGAGGGCGTATTTCGGGTTGACCTCCATGACCACCTGATACTGGTTCAGCGGGTCATAGATGGTCGACACCTGACGCTGGCTGTAGGCGTTGTTCAGCACCGTGGTGACCATGTTCATGTCGATGCCCAAACGCTTGGCCGCATCGCGGTCGACGATCAATGTCACCTGCTGGGTGCCGCCGCCGTCGTTGGCGTCGATGGCGGTCAGCTCCTTGAGCGACTTGAGGGCGGCGACGATCTTCGGGTACCACAGGCGCAGGGTTTCCAGGTCGCCGCTTTGCAGGATGTACTGGTATTGCGAAGTGGTCTGCTCGCGGCCGCCGCCCAGTTGCAGGTCCTGATCGGGTTGCAGGAACAGGCGCCCGCCCGGCACCAGCGGCATTTCCTTGCGCAGTCGCTCGACCACTTCCATGGCGCCGATATTGCGCTCCTTGATCGGCTTCAGGCGCACGATGATGAACGCGTTGCCGGTGCCGCCATTGCCGCCGATGAAGCCCGCGACGCTTTCCACGGCCGGGTCCTTGAGGATCGCCGAGCGGAACGTGTCCATCTTCGGCTGCATCACCGAGAAGGACAGGCCGTCGTCGCCGCGCACAAAACCCATCAGCTGACCGGTGTCCTGCTGCGGCAGAAAGGTCTTTGGCACCACGACGTACAACGCGATGTTGCCGACGATGGTCAACAGCAGCGTCAGCAGGGTCAGGCGCCGATGACGCAGCACCCAGCGCAGGCTGCGGTCGTAGCTGGCGACCATGCGGTCGTTGACCCGCTGGCTCCAGCGCTGCAAGCGATTTTCCGTGCCCGGCACGTGGGGCTTGAGCCAGCGCGCGCAGAGCATCGGCGTCAGGGTCAGCGAGACCACCAGCGAGACGACGATGGACACCGACAACGTGATGGAAAACTCGCGGAACAGGCTCTCCACCAGCCCGCCCATAAACAGGATCGAGACAAACACCGCCACCAGCGAGACGTTCATCGACAGCAGGGTGAAGCCCACCTCCTTGGCGCCCAGGTAGGCCGCTTCCATGGGCGGCACACCTTCGTCGATGTGCCGGGAGATGTTTTCCAGCACCACGATGGCATCGTCGACCACCAGCCCGGTGGCGAGAATCAACGCCATCAGCGACAGGTTGTTCAGCGAGAAACCGTACAGGTACATGATCGCGAAGGTGCCGACCAGCGACACCGGCACCGCGAGAGTCGGGATCAGCGACGCGCGGAAATTCCCCAGGAACAGGAACACCACCAGAATCACCAGCACCACGGCAATCAGCAGCGTCATTTCCGCTTCGTGCAGCGTGGCCTTGATCACCGGCGAGCGGTCCATGGCCAGGTCAAGCTTGACGCTGGCCGGGAGCACCGCCTGCAACGCCGGCAATTGGGCCTTGATCGCCGCCACGGTTTCGATGATGTTGGCGCCGGCCTGGCGGTTGATCACCAGCAGCACCGCGGCTTTGTCATTGAAGAAGCCGCTGTTGTAGCGGTCTTCCACCGAATCCTTGACCTTGGCCACATCCTTGAGACGCAACGCCGCGCCGTTGGCGTAATGGATGATCAGCGATTCGTAATCCTTGGCCTTCTCCAGCTGGTCGTTGGCCTGCACCTGCCAGTTGTGCTCGCTGCTCTCCACCGAGCCTTTTGGCCGGCGCACGTTGGAATTGGAGATGGTCGTGCGCACTTCATCCAGCGACACGCCGTACTGGGACAGCAATTTTGGCTCCAGCTCAACGCGCACGGCAGGCAGCGAACTGCCGCCGATCTGCACCTCGCCGACGCCGTTCACCTGGGACAGGCTCTGGGACAGGATCGTCGACGCCATGTCGTACAGCTCGCCCTTCTCCAGCACGTCGGAGGTCAGCGACAGCACCATGATCGGCGCCTGGGACGGGTTGACCTTCTTGTAGGTCGGCATGCTGCGCATCCCGCTGGGCAGCAGGTTGCGTGCGGCGTTGATGGCCGCCTGCACTTCCCGCGCAGCACCGTTGATGTCGCGGTCCATGTCGAACTGCAGAATGATCCGCGTCGAGCCCTGACTCGAACGGCTGCTCATGGTGTTAACCCCGGCAATCACCCCGAGGGAGCGCTCCAGCGGCGTCGCCACGCTGGACGCCATGATTTCCGGACTGGCGCCGGGCAGCGAGGCGCTGACCACGATCACAGGAAAATCCATGTTCGGCAGCGGCGACACCGGCAGCAGACCGAAGCTCATCCCGCCCAGCAGCATGATCGCCAGGCTCAGGAGCATGGTCGCTACGGGGCGTTTGATGAAGGGCCCGGAGAGGTTCATGGGGGGGAGCTCCAGGCGGCAAGCTTCAAGCGGCAAGTGAACGCACCAGCCCCGGCCTGCGCGGTGCTGCTTCTGGCTTGAGGCTTAAAGCTTGAAGCTTGCAGCTGGCCGGTCATACCGCCACCTCGGTTTTCTCGTTGCGCTGGAACCGGCGCCCCAACCGATCAAAATACAAATAGATGACCGGCGTGGTAAACAGCGTCAGGACCTGGCTGACCAGCAGCCCGCCGACCATCACCAGGCCCAGGGGCTGGCGCAGCTCGGCGCCGGAGCCCGAGGCAAACATCAGCGGGATGGCGCCGAACAGCGCGGCCAGGGTGGTCATGAGAATGGGGCGGAAGCGCAGGAGTGCCGCTTCGTAGATGGCGGTCTGCGGGTCGATTCCGCGGTTGCGTTCGGCGTCGAGGGCGAAGTCGATCATCATGATCGCGTTTTTCTTGACGATGCCGATCAGCAGGATGATGCCGATGATGGCGATCATGCCTAAGTCATTGCCGCTGATGAGCAGCGCCAACAGCGCACCGATGGCCGCCGACGGCAGGGTCGACAGAATGGTGATCGGGTGGATGTAGCTCTCATAGAGCACGCCCAGCACGATGTACATGGTGATCACCGCCGCCAGCACCAGCAGCAATGTGCTGGACAGCGACGCCTGAAACGCTTCGGCCGCGCCCTGGAATTCCGTCTGCACGCCGATCGGCATACCGATGTCTTTCTGCACCTGCTCGATGACTTCCACGGCCTTGCCCAGCGCGACACCGGGCGCCAGGTTGAACGACATCATCACCGCCGGAAACTGGCCGATATGGGCAATCGCCAGCTGCGCCTGCCGTTGTTCGACCCGGGCCAGACTGGACAGCTTGACCTGCCCGCCGTCGGTGGTCTTGACGTGAATCTGCTCCAACGCTTCGGGTCCCAGTTCACTGCGCGAGTCCGCCTGCAGCACCACGCGGTACTGGCTGGCCTGGGTGTAGATGGTGGAAATCTGCCGCTGGCCGAACGCGTCATACAGCGCGTCGGTGATGTTGGCGACGGTCACGCCCAGCCGACTGGCGGCATCGCGATCGATGTTGAGGAAGACCTGCAAACCCTTGTCCTGCAAGTCGCTGGCGACATCTGTCAGTTCCGGGCGCTGCACCAGCGCCTCCACCAGTTTGCCGCTCCACAGATTGAGCAGGTCGGCGTCCGGCGAGGACATGCTGAACTGGTACTGGGTGCGACTGACCCGGTCTTCGATGGTCAGGTCCTGCACCGGCTGCATGAACAGGCGAATGTCGGACAGCTGATCAACCTCGGGCTGCAAGCGCTGGATCACCTCGGACGCGGTGACATCCCGCTCGCCGTGGGACTTGAGGTTGATCAGCATGCGGCCGCTGTTGAGGGTCGCGTTGTCGCCGTCGACGCCGATGTAGGACGACAGGCTGGCGACTGCAGGGTCCTTGAGGATGATTTTCGCCAGGGCCTGTTGGCGCTGACTCATGGAAGCGAACGACACCGATTGCGGCGCTTCGGAAATGCCCTGAATGACGCCGGTGTCCTGCACCGGAAAAAAGCCTTTGGGCACCGCCAGATACAGCAACACCGTAATCCCGAGGGTAGCGACGGCAACCAGCAGGGTCAGCGGCTGATGCTTGAGCACCCACTGCAACTTTCGCCCGTAGGCGGCGACCAGCCAGTCGATCCAGGCGCCGCTGGCCCGGTAAAAACGGCCCTGCTCTTCTTCCTTCGGCTCACGCTTGAGCAAGCGCGCGCACATCATCGGCGTCAGGGTGAGTGACACCACCAGGGAAATCAGGATCGCCACCGCCAGGGTGATGGCGAATTCACGGAACAGCCGCCCGACCACATCGGCCATGAACAACAGCGGAATGAGCACGGCAATCAGCGAGATGGTCAGCGAGATCAGGGTGAAACCGATCTGCCGCGCGCCCTTGAGCGCGGCCTGCAACGGCGTCTCGCCCTCCTCCAGGTGCCGGGAAATGTTCTCCAGCATGACGATGGCATCGTCCACCACGAAACCGGTGGCAATGGTCATCGCCATCAGCGTGAGGTTGTTGACCGAGAAGCCGGCCAGGTACATCACGCCAAACGTACCGATCAGCGACAGCGGCACGGCCACCGAGGGAATGATCGTCGCGCTGAACCGCCGCAGGAATAGAAAGGTGACCAGCACCACCAGCACGATGGAAATCAGCAACTCGTGCTGCACGTCGCTGACCGAGGCACGGATGGTCTGCGTGCGGTCGGTGAGCACGGTGACTTCCAGTCCGGCGGGCAGGTTCTCGGTGATGCTGGGCAGCAGCGCCTTGATCCGATCGACCACGTCGATGACGTTGGCGCCCGGTTGACGCTGGATGTTCAGCAACACGGCCTGGTTCTCATTGGCCCAGGCGGCGAGGCGATCGTTTTCAGCGCCGTCGACGATCTCGGCGACGTCCTTGAGTCGCAACGGGCCGCCGTTGTTGTACGCCAGAATCAGGTTGGCGTACTCCTCGGGGGACTTGAGCTGGTCATTGGCGTCGAGCATCGACACCCGCGTCGGGCCGTCGAAGTTACCCTTGGGCGTGTTGACGTTGGAGGCGCTGACCAGCGTGCGCACGTCCGCCAGATTCAGGCCGTTGGCCGCCAGCGCGTCGGCGTTGACCTTGATCCGCACGGCCTGACGCTGACCGCCGGCAATGGTGACCATGCCCACCCCGCTGATCTGCGCGATCTTCTGCGCCATGCGCGTATCGACCAGATCGTTGAGTTTGGGCAGCAGCATGGTTTTCGAGGTGATTGCCAGGGTCAGCACCGGCGTGTCGGCCGGGTTGACCTTGTTGTACGTCGGCGGCGCCGGCAGGTCGTTCGGCAGCAGGTTGGTCGCACCGTTGATCGCCGCCTGAACTTCCTGCTCGGCCACGTCCATGTTGATCTCGAGGCTGAAACGCAGGGTGATGACCGAGGCGCCGCCCGAGCTGGTCGAGGCCATTTGCGTCAGGCCCGGCATCTGCCCGAACTGCCGTTCAAGGGGCGCGGTCACGGCACTGGTCATCACCTGCGGACTGGCGCCCGGGTACAGCGTCATCACCCGAATGGTCGGGTAATCCACCTGCGGCAATGCCGACACCGGCAGCAGCGTGTACGCGATCAGACCGGTCAGCACGATGGCGAGCATGCTCAGCGTGGTGGCGACCGGCCGGAGGATGAACAGCCGTGACAGGTTCATACGTCGCCTTTCTTCGCCGGCTCGGTACCCGCAGACTCACCGGGCTCCTTGGACGGCTTGCCCTGTAACTGCTGCCCCGGCGTGGCCGGCACGTCCTTGCTGTCGTTGACCACGTCCACGGCGCTGCCGTCTTTCAGGCGGTCGGTGCCCTCAAGTACCACGCGGTCACCGGCCACCAGACCTTCGGTGATGACTGTGGAGGTCTCGTCGCTGGCACCGGTTTTAAGCGAGCGGATGCGCACGGTCTTGTCGCCGTCCATCACGTACACGAAGGTGCCGTTAACCCCGAACTGGACCGCCGCCGAAGGCACCAGCACCACGTTTTTCAGCGTGTTGGCCAGCAGGCGCGCGTTGACGAACTGATTGGGAAACAGCGCTTCGTTGTCGTTATCGAAGCGCGCCTTGAATTTCAGTGTGCCGGTGGTGATGTCGATCTGGTTGTCGATGCTGGCGAGCACGCCCGTGGCCTGCAGCTTAAGGTCCCCGCGATCCCACGCTTCCACCGGCAGCTTGCCCCCGCTGCGATAACGGCTGAGTACTTCGGCGAGGTCTTTTTCCGGCAGCGTGAAGTTGACTGTGATCGGCTTGGTCTGGGTGATCACCACCAACGGGTTGGTGTCATTGGCCGCCACCAGATTGCCGACGTCCAGCTGGCGCAGGCCGATGCGGCCCGAGATCGGCGCACGAATCTGCGAGAACTCCAGGTTGAGTTTGGCGTCGCCCACCGCCGCCTGATTGGTCTTGATCGTGCCCTGATACTGGCCCACCAGGGATTCGGCAGTGTCCAGGGTTTGCTTGGCGATGCTGTCTTCTTTGTACAGGCCCCGATAACGCTGCACGTCGAGCTGAGCATTCTTGAGCAGCGCCTGATTCTGCATCAGCGTGCCTTCGGCCTGCTGCAGGGCGATCTGATAGCTGCGCGGGTCGATCACCGCCAGCAGATCACCTGCCTTGACCTGTTGGCCTTCCTGAAAATTGATCTTCATCAATTCCCCAGCGACACGGCTGCGCACGTTGATCGTGTTCAGCGCCGTCACGGTGCCGAGGGCTTTGTAATAGATGGGGAAATCACCGGTGGTCGCTGCTGCCACCCGCACCGGTACCGGAACGGTCGAGCCGCCGAACCCGGGCCGTTTGGCCACCGCCTTGCCGCCGCGGGTTGCGCTGGCCTGGGCCTGCTCGCCTTTCTGCGCCGTGGCGTTCGGTTGCGACGCGGATCCCGGCCAGAAGCGCCAGCACAGGCCAGCGACGATCAACAGAACCAGCAGGCTTATCAGCCAGCGACGGGAATTACGGGGGGCAGACGATTGCATGAATAAATCAACCAGTGTGCGCGTGAGCGTCTTCGGGAGGCTGAACAATAAGCACAGACAGCGGACAGGCAAAGGGCCTTAACCGGCAATTTACCTGGTGCTTACTTTGGATAAGGTGCTGATGTACCAATAAAAACGGCCTGATGGAGTCAGGCCGCTTGTATGTTGCGGGATGTTACCGCGCCCGCTGATGGCAATAAGCCGCTTGCGAGCTTACTTCAATACCGCCAGTGCTGCGTCGTAGTTCGGCTCCTGACCGATCTCCGGTACCAGCTCGCTGTGCAACACAACGTCGTTTTCGTCCAGCACGACCACGGCACGGGTAGTCAGCCCCACCATCGGCCCGTCGGCGATGGCAACGCCGTAGTCCTGCATGAACTGCGCGCCGCGCATGGTCGACAGGTTCTTCACGTTTTCCAGACCTTCGGCGCCGCAGAAACGTGCCTGGGCGAACGGCAGGTCGGCGGAGATGCACAGCACGACGGCGTTGTTCAGCTCGTTGGCCTGGGCGTTGAATTTGCGGATGGAGGTGGCGCAGGTCGGGGTGTCGACGCTCGGGAAAATGTTCAGCACCTTGCGCTTGCCGGCGAAGGTTTCCAGCGTGGCGTCGGACAGATCGCCCGCTACCAGTTTGAAGGCCGGCGCCTTGCTGCCGACTTTCGGCAGTTCGCCGCTGATCTGTACCGGGGAGCCTCTACGAGTCACTTGTGGCATGAGCTGAGTCCTTGTTTGAGTGGCATGCGAAGGCGGAAGTTAACCATGAAAAACCGCGGCAACCTACCGCCAGAAACGATTTTGTTGTCAGGAAACGCGGTGCATTACCGGTTTGTCCATCAGCCCCGGACGCGAGCACACGTCCACCACCCAGTCGACGAATACCCTCACCCGCCGTGAGGTCTGTCGGTGTGCCGGGTACAGCGCGGTCAAAGGCAATAGTGGTTGTTCGACATCGCCCAGCACTTCGATCAGCTCGCCACGACGCAATAATTCGGCAACATGGTAATACGGCGTCTGCACCAGACCGTAACCCGCGCTGCACGCGGCGAGGTAGCCATCGGCGCTGTTGGTCGCCAGGGCTTTGGGCAGGTCCGGAGCCAGGGTCCGGCCGTCGATGACGAACTCCAGCCCGTAGCGCTTGTTGGTGGTCGAAGAAAAGTATTCGATGATCTGGTGATGCTGCAGATCGGCCAGTGATTGCGGTGTGCCCCTTCGCTGCAGATAGCCCGGACTGGCGCACACCACTTGGCGCATCTGAGCGAGCGGCCGGGCCACCAGTGAATGATCGAGGGGCTGGCCACCGCGAATCACGCAATCGTAGCCCTCCCGAATCAGGTCCACCGGGCGGTCGTTCATGCCCACTTCCATTTCCAGCCGGGGGTAACGTTCGGTGAGCTCCGGCAACAGCGGCATGATGATCAGCCGACCGATGCCAGACGGCATGTCGACGCGCAGCACCCCTTCCGGGTCTTTGGCCACCGAGGAGAACACCGATTCGGCGGCTTCCAGCTCGTTCAGCACATTCACGCAGCGGTGGTAATAGGCCTGACCGTCCGGCGTTGGCGTCACCTGCCGCGTGGTGCGCATCAACAATTGCACGCCCAGTTCCGCCTCCAGTTGCTTGATCAGAATGGTCACCGAGGCGCGCGGCATGTGCAGGCTGTCGGCGGCTTTGGCGAAACCGCCCAGCTCGACGATGCGCGTGAAAGCTCGCATCGCATTGAATTTATCCATGGCTCATCACAGGTCCGCTGAGGGATTGTTTAGATATAACCAATAGTGAAAGCACTTTTAGCCGGTTTATCCCGACGCTGTCGAGGCGCAAGAATGGCGGTCCTCTTGATTGACAAGGCATTCATCATGCAAACGCGTCAACTTGGCAAAAACGGACCACAGGTCTCGGCCCTGGGCCTGGGCTGCATGGGCATGACCGACTTTTACACCACCGGCGGCAATCCCGATGAAGCGATCGCCACCCTACACCGGGCGCTTGAGCTGGGCGTCACCCTGCTCGACACCGCTGACATGTGCGGCCCCCACACCAACGAAGAACTGTTGGGCAAGGCGCTGGCCGGCAAGCGTGATCAGGCGTTCATCGCCAGCAAGTTCGGCATTGTGCGTACGCCGGGCGACGCCGGCGCGCGCGGGGTCAATGGCAGCCCCGAGTACATCCGCGCCGCGATCGATGGCACGTTGCAGCGGCTGAAAATCGACACCCTGGATCTGTATTACCAGCACCGCATCGATCCGGGCGTGGCAATCGAAGAGTCCGTTGGCGCCATGGCTGAGCTGGTCAAAGCCGGCAAGGTCCGCTTTCTCGGCTTGAGCGAAGCGTCGGCCAGCACCCTCGAACGCGCGCACAAGGTTCACCCCATTGCCGCCTTGCAGACCGAATACTCCCTGTGGAGCCGCGATCCGGAAGAAAACGGCGTGCTGGACACTTGCCGCCGTCTGGGTATCGCGTTTGTCCCGTACAGCCCGTTGGGCCGAGGCTTTCTGACCGGCGCCCTGAAAAGTCCGGACGACTTCGCCGCCGATGACTACCGCCGCAGCAGCCCGAGGTTTCAGGGCGAAAACTTCGCCAAAAACCTGCTGCTGGTGCAGAAGGTCGAGCAATTGGCGGCAGAAAAAGGCATCACCGCCGGCCAGCTGGCGTTGGCCTGGGTGCTCGCCCAGGGCAATGACGTGATTCCGATTCCCGGCACCAAGCAGCGCAAATACCTGGAGGAGAACGTCGCTGCGCTGGACGTGACACTCAGTGCGGCGGAATTACAGGCGCTGAAGGATCTGTTCCCTGTGAACGCGGTCGCAGGCGGCCGTTATCCGGACGCGGCGATGAAACTCGTCAACGGCTGAGGCGGGTTGTTCGGCGGCCGCTCATCCTTTGCGGTGTAATGCGTTAGACCGGCTTGTTGGCGGCTGCACTCCGCTGCTGGCAAGCCGGTTCCCTCCCCATCCGCCTCGTCCGATCAAAAATCTCGCTTATAGAAAATATCCAGCGAACTCGCAACGCCACCCGCGACCTCCAGATACACCTTCTTGCTCAACAGATAGCGCAAGGTCAGCGTATTGGCCGGTTCAAACACCCCCACGCCATAACGCAGGCTGAGCTTGTCGGTGATCTTGCCGCTGGCGACCACCGCCGTCTTGTCGCCGCTGCCGGAGGTGTCCAGGTCGAAATCCTGAATCCCCAGCCCGGACGCCAGCTTGCCCGCCGTCGAGGAACCGCCGGCCAGGCCCAATGCCAGCGCCGCCTGGGCGACCATGTTGCTGTCCTCACCGTTGGTGCTCAGCGGACGGCCCAACACCAGATAAGACAGCGCCTGCTCCTGACTCATGGCCGGTTCGGAGAACACGGTGGTGGTCGGTTGCTCGGCGCTGCCGCTCAGTCGAATGCCGGCAATCACGTCGTCGGTCTGGCGGATGGCTTCGATGTCCAGATACGGCTGATCCACCGGCCCTGCGAACAACAGGCGTGCCTTGCGAATGGTCAGGCGCTGGCCGTAGGCCCGGTAGCGGCCATCGTTGAGGTTCAACTCGCCGCGGGTGTCCATGTTGTCGCCGATGTGCACGTGCCCGACGAGATTGGCGGTCAGGCCGAAGCCGGTGAAACTCAGGGTTTCCTGCCCCACTTCGACGTTCACGTCCATAGCGATGGCCAGCGGGGTTTTGCCCTGTTTGGTCTGCTGGCCGACGATCACCGTGTCATCGGACACTTTAACGGTCGAGGGCGGTAGCTGACGCACCGTGATCTCGCCTTTCGGGATGAGGACTTTGCCCGACACCGCCAGCCGGTCCCCCTGCAAGGTGATCTTCAGGTCCGGCGCCGCTTCCAGCTTGGCGTAGGGCTCAACAGTAATCGGCAGGTGGGTGCCTTTCACCGCAACGTCGACATCCAGCGCATCGGCCCAGGCCACATGCCCGCCGACACTGCCCTGACCCGCCGCGCCGCTGCTCCATTTGCCGGTCAAATCGACGCGTTCGCCGGCAATCAGGGCTTGAACGTTGAGTTTTTCAAAGTTCACGGGCACTTCCGGACCCGACACCTCACCGTCGGTGAGCGCCACATTGCCGTTGATCTGCGGCGCCATCAGGCTGCCCGAAATCCGGCCGCTGCCATTGAGCTTGCCGTTGAGCTTCTCAATCATCGGGACGAAAGGCCGGCCGACCGAAATATCCAGGCCGCTAAGGGTGAAATCGCCGGTGACGGGTTTGTTTTTGGCGATTGGATCGATGCTCAGTCGGGCCAGCAGTTCGCCGAGCTTGCCGCCACGAAAATCGAGGCTAGTGTCGACTTTCTTCGGGGTCAGGCTGCTGGTCAGCTTCAGCGTGTCGTAGGGGAAGTCCAGCCATTGGTTCTTGTCCTCGACCCGCAGCGTCCCGCCGCTGGCGTCGATGACCACCTGGCCATTGGGGCCGGCAGCGGGAACGTCCAGCTGGATGTCGGCATTGAGCGCGCCCTTCCAGGCAAAATCCTTGGGCAGCCACTGGGCCAGGCTTTCCAGCGGGAAGCGCTTGAGGTGATAGCGCAGGCGCGGTTCCGGCATCAGACGCTGATCTTCGCCGCACAGACTCGCAGGCCCCGAGACCCAGCAATGGGCACCGAAGTTGACCTTGCCGTCGGCCAGACGCTCCAGTTTGGCCGGCTGCTGCAGCTTCCAGTCCTGCCCGCCGCTCTGGATGTCACCGCTGGCCAGACGCCCGCGCCAGTTGCCTTTGTCCAGGTTGCCGTCCAGCGCGAGGGCCAGTTTGAGCAACGGTCCCTGCAGGTCGAGTTTCACCTGCTGACGCTTGATGTCGCCCTGACCGTTGACAGTCAAAGCGCCCAATGCGGTATCGCCGGCTTGAATGCCGGAGGTCTTCAGATCAAGGGTCCCGCGCTGGGCGTTGTCGAGCTTGGCCGCCAACGTAAGGGCTTGCAGCTTGTTCGCCTCAAAGGCCAGTTGAGTGCCCTGCAACGCCAATTGCCCCTGGGGCGCCTGCACGGTGCCGGCGACATCAAGGCGGCCTTTCATCTGCCCTTGTAGCCCGGGCCACAGTTGACCCAGCCGCGGGAGGTTGATGTCCAGCTGTGCTGCGATCTTCTGCTGGAGGCTGCCCGTGCCCTGAATCCGGTTGTCGCCCAGGCGGATGTCCAGGGCGTTGAGATTCCATTTATTGTCGGCCCCATCGGCCTTGGCTTGCAGCACCGCAGGCTGACCGCGCAGACGCCCTTTCAGATCCAGGTCGGCATTCAGGTTCAATTGCTCGTTACGCAGCGACCCTTTGCTGCGCAGCGGACCTGCCAGGGAGCCCGGCAACTCCGCGACCCAATAAGCGGGATCGATGGCGCTGAGATCCAGCGCCGTGTCCCAGGCGATGCCGTCGGCAAATTGCAGGTTCAGGTGACCGCTGGCCTTGCCCTGCCCGGCTGCCAGTTCAAGCTGGGGCAGAAAGATCTGCTGCAGATCGCCGCTGAACGGGCTTTCCAGAGTGAAGGGACCGGCCGGCCCTTTGAAGTCCCCAGCGAAATGGCCGAGATATTTGCCGTCGGTGTAGGACACTTCGCCGGTGAACGTATGAACGCTGACCTGCGGCTCTTCGATCAGTGGGTACAGGCGATGCCAGGGGAAATCGAGCCAGTCGATTTTCGCGTCGGCGCGCAGGCCCTGTTGCCAATCCAGCGTGCCGCTGGCCTTGAGCCGCTGATTGTCACTGGCGGTCAGGTCCAGCGCCGCAATGTCCGCGCCCTTGGCGTCGACACGCCCTTGTAGCGCCAGTGCCACCGGACCTTTTTCAGCGGGAAGGCTGGCGTTGCCGGTGATGGCGTAGCCCTGGGCAAGGTCGCCCTTGGCGTTGAGAACCAACTGATTGAGCTGCAACGTGTCCGGCAAATCGGCAGCGGGTTTGAACGTGTCGCTGGTGATGGCAATGGTTGCCGGCAGGTTTTCCACCAACGGCTGCAGCTCACCGATCAGATGAGCGTCGATATACCCCTTGCTCTGCGCATTCAGCGTCAACGTCTTGAGCAGATCGCCCTGAATGTTCAGCGCCAGTGACAACGGCTGACCGCTGACATCCGGCAGCTTCAATTGCCCTTCGGCGGTCAGCGGCCAGTCGCCCTCGGGTTTAAGCAGGCCCGACAAGTCCAGCGCGATGTCATCACGACCGGCGTGCAGCGAATCGATCTTCAACCCTTCGGCAGTCCAGTGCGCCGCCAGTTGCACGTCGCGAACCTGTTCGGTGCCGTCCAGGTGCAGACTGCCGATCTGCACGCTACCCAGCTGCAGGGCCAGCGGCAGCTTGAGATCCGGCAGTTTGATGGGGCCGCTGCTGGCTTCGTCGGTCGAAGGCGGAAATTGCAGCCTGATGTCGCCCGTCTGCAGGTTGTCGATGCACAGCGTCATGCGCGCCAGGCACGCCGGTGACCAGTCGAACACCGGCGCGTCAATGTCGACTGTGCTCTGGCCTTGCTGCCAGATCAGGTGATCCGCCTGCCATGCGCCGCCCAGCCGACCGGAAAACCCGTCGACCGACAGGCCCGGCACCAGACCGAGCGCCCAACGACTGCCGCTCTGCGTACCGAGGACGAGCGTCAATGTCAGCATCACAAGGATGACCAACGAAAGCAGCGTAAGCGCCGTTATCGCAACGGTGCGTTTCAACAAATCCCTATTCGTCACAATTCAGGTCCCATCGAGAAGTGCAGACGAATACCGCCGTCTTCATCCAATGCGTGGGCGAGGTCCAGGCGCAGCGGCCCGACCGGAGACACCCAGCGCACACCAATGCCGACGCCGGTCTTGAGGCTCGGCAGGTCCAGGGTATTAAACGAGTTGCCCTGATCGACGAACGCCGCCACGCGCCACTTTTCGGCGATGGAGTACTGGTACTCGGCGCTGCCGGCAATCATGTAGCGGCCGCCGATCTTGTCGCCGTCGGAGTTTTCCGGGGACAGCGATTGGTAGTCATAACCGCGCACGCTCTGGTCGCCACCGGCAAAGAAACGCAGCGAAGGCGGGATCGATTTGTAGCCATTGGTGGCACTGCCGCCGACCTGCACCCGCCCGAGAAAGCGGTGGTTCTGCGCCACGGTGGTCAGCCCTTTGAGCATGACCGTGCCGTGCAAGAGGTTGGCGTCCGAGCCCAGTCCTTCCTTGGCGACCTGAGTATCGAACTGCAGCCGGTAGCCATTGTGCGGGTCGATGCGGTTATCGCTGCGCAGGTATGAATAGCTGACGCCGGGCATGAGCAAGGTGCTGAGGCCTTCATCGTTGCCCAGCCGGTATTCTTCGCGCTGCCATTTCAGCGAGATCACCCGTTCCCAGCCGCTGGGCAATTTGCTATGCCACTCGGGGCCGACGGTCAGGAGCTTGCTGAGGCTGTCGGTGTCGGCGATTTCTTCATATTGGTAGCCGCCGGCGAAACGCAGTTTGTCGGTCAGGGGCGGGTCCAGCGGGATGTCGTAGAACAGGCCGACATTCTGCCGTGGCGCAGAGATTTCGGCTTCAGCGCCATAACTGTGACCCTGGGGATTGACCCAGTGGCGCGTCCAGTTGGCTTTTACCCGAGGGCCAACGTCGGTCGAATAGCCGACGCCCAGTCCCATGGTCCGCGGCTTGCGGGTTTGCAGCTGGACGTCCACCGGAATGACCTGAGCCTGGGCGTCGGTGGGCGATGCGTTGACCCGCACGCCTTCGAAATAGCCGCTCGATTGCATCGCCTGATTGAGTTCGGCGATCAGTTCGGAGTCGTAAGGCGTGTCTTGTTTGAACGGCACCATGCGCCGCAGCAGGTCTTCATCGAACGGCGCGTCGCCGCTGAAGGTCACCTTGCCAAGGGAGAAACGCGGCCCGCTGTCGTAGACCAGTTCAATGTCAGCGACACCGGCACGGGGGTCAACGGACAGGCGCTGGGTCACGAACCGGCCATTGAAGAAGCCATAGCGCGCGGCCTGGGTTTCGATCAGGTGTTTGGCGTCCTCGTAGACACCATGGTTGAGCACAGCGCCGGGTTTCAGGGCGTCGCCTTTGGGCACCCGGAAGCTTTTCAGCTGGGTGGCCTGCCCGGTCACGCGGATGGACACATTGCGCAGGTGGACGGGCTCACCCGCCTCGACCTTCAGCAGCAGTTGCAGGTTGTTGTCGACATGGCGGACTTCGCTGTCAATCTGCGCCTGATAATAGCCAAGGGCCTGAGCGGCCTTCTGCGCCTGCTCGACGGCCCCCACGCTGAAACGTTCGAGGGCTGGCTCGTCGCGCTCGCCGAGGCTGCCTACATACCCTTCGATGTTGGATTTGAGCGCGGCATTGGACGGCTTGATCCGGACCTCCAGCTGCGCATCGGCGAATGCCGCGCAGCTGGACAACATCAAGAGAAAGCCACTGGTATATCGATGGGGAAACTTCATAGGCGCGAATGCTACACGAGCGACGCGGGCTGCTGGAACCCGCTCAAATGGGGAAGCTTGCGTAGCTCAAGCCACAGAGCCCAATGAAACCTGGGGATTTGGGCGGAAAAATATGCGTTCTCGGACGGGTCCTACTTCCACTTCGCCGATTTCTTGATAACCGTGTCGATCGTAAAAATCCAGATAATGGCCATTTCCCGTGTCGAGGACGATGCCTTCCGAGTTTTTGTCCTGCCCACACCAGTCATGCAACGCCAGAAGCAACTGCTCACCATAATGCTTGCCCTGAAAATCAGGATGGACGCCGAGCAGCGGCAGCACATGAACCGCTTCCGACGGCGCACAGGCCAGCACGTCATGGTAATACTCCAGGTAGCGCTGGGTCCCGCGCAGGCCGGTGCTTATCAACATGCGAATCCGCCAGGCCCAGCTTTCGGTAATGCCCAGCCGCCGTTGGGGAGGCGCAATCAGCGCAACGCCCACCAGACGGTCCGCCACGAACAGTCCCAACGCCGGCAAGTCCTGAAGAAAGTGCTGTTTGACCAACGCACGGATGGTCGCCTTGACCCGGTGGTCATAGCCGGAGCGGCCGGATTCGAACAGGTACGCGAAACTCGGCTCCTGACGGTAGGCGAGGTACAGCAACGTGCGGGTTTCGCGGGAATAGCCGCTGTCGAGCTGACGGATCTGCGCCGTTTCGCCAGGCAGTTCAGGCATGGTGTTCGTCCTTTTGATGAGCCCCGGGGCGGTCGCTCGGGTGGCTGTCTTCAAGGCTTCGAGTCGCCGCCCGCAAGCGCAGTTCCCACGACTTGGCCGTCGATCAGAAATGCACGCCCCCCGGTTCCAATGCAGCCGAGCGAACCGGGCGCTGGCCGTCACCGGGCAGGTCGGCTAGCATCGCCGTTTGTATTTGCAAGGAGCTGCCAGGAGCGCCGCCCATGAAACTTGTGTCTTTTAATATCAACGGCCTTCGCGCCCGACCGCACCAACTGGCGGCGTTGATCGAGAAACATCAGCCCGACGTCATTGGCTTGCAGGAAACCAAGGTCTCCGACGAGCAATTCCCCCAGGCCGATATCGAAGCGCTGGGCTACCACGTGCATTTCCACGGCCAGAAGGGTCATTACGGCGTCGCCCTGCTCTCCCGTCAGCCGCCGCTGTCAATTCACAAGGGCTTCGACAACGACGACGGAGACGCCCAGCGCCGCTTCATCTGGGGCACATTCGCCGATCGCAACGGTAATCCGGTGACAGTCATGAACGGCTATTTCCCACAGGGCGAAAGCCGTGATCACCCGACCAAATTCCCGGCGAAGCTGCGCTTCTATGCAGATCTGCAGAACCTGCTGGAAACGAAATTCAGCAATGACCAGCCGCTGGTGGTGATGGGCGACGTCAACATCTCTCCGGAAGACAGCGACATCGGCATTGGCGCCGACAACGCCAAGCGCTGGCTTAAAACCGGCAAGTGCAGCTTCCTGCCGGAGGAGCGCGAGTGGCTCGCCAAACTCAAGAACTGGGGCCTGGTGGACAGCTTCCGCCACCTGTACCCGGAAGTGGTCGATCAATTCAGCTGGTTCGATTACCGCAGTCGCGGTTTTGAAGACGAGCCCAAGCGCGGCCTGCGCATCGACCTGATCCTCGCGTCCCACGGCCTGCAACCGCGCATCAAGGGAGCCGGCGTGGATTATCACCTGCGCTCCATGGACAAGCCGTCCGACCACGCGCCGATCTGGCTTGAGCTGGAATAACCGAATCATTGAATGATGAGCCGCATGGCGCCCTGCATGCGGCTTGCTCCTCCAACGCGCACGAACCCGCGATCTGTCATCTGGCCGTCATCCGCCTGTCTTATTCTCCGGCCACCTCAGCTCATATAAAGATGCCGCACATGCTGCGCACTCGCGTTTTTCTTGTCCTCTCTTCACTCCTTGCCGCCGCCCTCTCGGTAAACGCAGGCGCGGCTACGCTTCCGGCGCCGACTGACGGCTCGCCCGCCTTGCGCATTCAGGGCTCGAACACGATTGGCGCGCAGCTAGGGCCGGCGCTGGTCAAAGGCTTGCTCGCGCAGCAAGGTGCGCAATCGATACAGGAACAACCGGGCCCGCACCCCAACGAACTGCGCATTACCGCCCAATTGCCCTCGGGCCAGAACGTTAGCATCGACATCGCTGCCCATGGATCGAGCACCGGGTTTGCGGCGCTGAAGGACGGGTTGGCCGATGTGGCGGCATCCTCACGACCGATCAAGAACAACGAGGCTATCGAGCTGGCGGCCCTGGGCGATCTGCGCAGTCATGAGGCCGAGCAGGTGATCGCCATCGACGGCGTGGCAGTGATTCTTCACCCCGGCAACCCGCTGCGGGAGCTGAGTACGGCGGAACTGGCGAAAATCTTTTCCGGCGAGATCCGCGACTGGGAGCAACTGGGTGGCCCGGCCGGGGCTATCCATTTATACGCACGGGATCAACAGTCCGGCACGTTCGACACCTTCAACGAGTTGGTGCTGGCCAAGTCCGCCAAGACACTGTCGAAGGAGGTCAGGCGCTTCGAGTCCAGTGAGGAACTGTCCGACCAGGTCAGTCAGGACCGTCAGGGCATCGGCTTCATCGGCCTGCCCTATATTCGCCAGGCAAACGCCGTGGCGATCATCGACGGTGAGTCAAAACCGATGCTGCCCACGGTCAGCCTGATTGCTACCGAAGACTATCCGCTGTCGCGCCGTCTGTATTTCTACCTGCCGCCCGACTCGAGGCAGCGCTGGGCCAAGGCGCTGGTGCGGTTCGCCCAGAGTCCCCACGGCCAGTCTATCGTCGCGCAGAACGGGTTTGTGGCGCAGACGGTTCAGGCGGTGAAAGTGAGGGCGACGGCACAGATGCCGCTGGAGTATCAGAATCTGGCGCGGGAGGCCGAGCGGCTGTCGGTGAATTTCCGTTTCGCCCAGGGCAGCGCGACGCTGGACACCAAGGCGATGCTCGATCTCAAGCGCGTGGTCGAGTACCTGAAGGCCCATGACAAGCTGGATCAGAAGGTGACGCTGGCGGGATTTGGCGATGCCAAGAGCGATCCCGCGCGGGCGCAATTGCTGTCAAAACTGCGCGCCATGGCGGTGCGCCGGGAGCTGCTGAAACATCAGGTGGTGCTGCGTGACGTGCGCGGGTTTGGCGACGAAATGCCGGTGGCGGCCAATGATGGCGATGAAGGCCGAATCAAGAACCGCCGGGTCGAGGTTTGGGTGGAGTGAGGCGGTTGAGGCACGCAGCTACTGTGCAAACCATTCACTATCCTGTCGTGGGATAGCTCCGCAATCGCGCTGCGAACGGGGTCTATGTGGGAGTGAGCTTGCTCACGAAGAAGGCATTTCAGGCGCTGAAAATTTGAAAGATTCACCGACTTCTTCGCGAGCAAGCTCGCTCCCACAAATTGCTTATCATCAGAAGAATTTGCGGTGCCGCCGCGCTGGATAAAACCCTGCTCGCTGGCGACTCCGCCCATCGATCACCGATGCTCGCCGCGCATCAACTCCTTCGGCACATACTTGCCGATCTCAAACTTCCCAATGGCCGCGCGGTGCACTTCGTCCGGACCATCGGCCAGGCGCAGGGTGCGCTGCATGGCGTACATATAGGCCAACGGGAAATCGCCGGACACCCCCGCACCGCCGTGCATCTGGATCGCCCGGTCGATTACCCGCAACGCAACGTTCGGTGCAACCACCTTGATTTGCGCGATCTCGCTTTTTGCCACCTTGTTGCCCACGGTGTCCATCATGTAGGCGGCCTTCAGGGTCAGCAGGCGCGCCATGTCGATTTCCATGCGCGAGTCGGCGATCTTGTCGATGTTGCCCCCCAGTCGCGCCAATGGCCGTCCAAACGCGGTGCGCTGAACCGAGCGTTTGCACATCAATTCCAGCGCGCGTTCCGCCATGCCGACCGAACGCATGCAGTGGTGAATCCTGCCCGGGCCCAGACGACCCTGGGCGATTTCGAACCCGCGCCCTTCACCCAGCAGGACGTTTTCGTACGGCACGCGTACATTTTCAAACAGCACTTCGGCGTGACCGTGGGGTGCATCGTCGTAGCCGAACACCGGCAGCGGACGGACGATCTTCACCCCCGCCGCGTCGGTCGGTACCAGAATCATCGAATGCTGCTGGTGACGGGGGCCGTCCGGGTTGCTCAGGCCCATGAAGACCATGATCTTGCAGCGCGGGTCACAGGCGCCGGAGGTCCACCACTTGCGTCCGTTGATGACCCACTCATCGCCATCGCGTACGGCGGTCGCAGCCATGTTGGTGGCATCCGAGGACGCCACGTCGGGTTCGGTCATCGCAAACGCCGAGCGAATCTCGCCGCGCAGCAAGGGTTCCAGCCACCGCTCCTTTTGCGCGTCATTGGCATAGCGCACCAGCACTTCCATATTGCCGGTGTCCGGCGCGGAACAGTTGAACGGCTCCGGGCCCAGCAGCGAGCGGCCCATGATCTCCGCCAGCGGCGCGTACTCGAGGTTCGACAGCCCTGCCCCGAGTTCGGATTCCGGCAGGAACAGGTTCCACAACCCCTCGGCCTTCGCCTTCACCTTGAGCTCCTCCATGATCGCCGTGGGCTGCCAGCGATCGCCTTCGGCCACTTGACGCTCGAACACCGGCTCGGCCGGGTACACGTAGGTGTCCATGAAGGCGGTCACGCGCTCGCGCAGTTCCTGAACCTTGGGGGAATAAGCGAAATCCATGGGGCTGCTGCCTTCTATGAGGTGTTGTCAGGTCGTGATCCGATGCTAGAACAGCGCCCCCCATTTATCTAACCTATTCTCGGCGTGTATAAACATTCATAACCGATATATGATTCGGCGCATTCCAAACAACAAGAACTGCACGAGGCGCACAGCAATGAACCTGAGCAAGGTCGATCTCAATCTCTTTATTGTGTTTGACGCCATCTACACGGAAGCCAACCTGACCCGCGCCGGCCAGATCGTCGGCATTACCCAGCCTGCCGTGTCCAACGCCCTGTCGCGCCTTCGCGAAACCTTCAACGACCCGCTGTTCGTGCGCACCGCCCAGGGCATGGTGCCCACGCCCATGGCGCAGAACATCATCGGCCCGGTGCGCAATGCCCTCTCGTTGCTGCGGGTGTCGGTGCAGGAGAGCCGGATCTTCAATCCGCTGCAGGCCAACAAGAACTACCGCATCAGCATGACCGACCTCACCGAGGCGGTGATCCTGCCCGCGCTGTTCCAGCGGCTGCGGCGTCTGGCGCCGGCCGTGACCATTGAAAGCTTTCTGTCCAAACGCCGGGAGACGACGAAGGAACTCGCGGCCGGCCGGCTGGATTTCGCGGTGGACGCGCCGTTGAACACCGACCCGCAGGTGCGCCACGTCAAGCTGATGGAAGACCACTATGTGTGCGCCATGCGCCGCGGCCATCCGCTGGCGAACAAGGACGCCATCAGCCTGGATGACTACCTTGGCGTTGCGCACATTCATATTTCCAGCCGACGCAGTGGCTTGGGTTACGTGGATCTGGCACTGGGGAAAATGGGCATTCAGCGCAAGGTCGCGTTGCGTTCGCAGCATTACCTGATGGCCTCGCAAGTGCTACAGCAGACCGACATGGTCATGACCGTTCCCGAGCGCTTCGCCCGGCGCAACGACCTGCATTTTGTGTATCTGCCGGTGAACGACGTGCCAACCGTGGAGACGCACCTGTACTGGCACGAAAGCACCGACCAGGACCCGGCGAACCGCTGGATGCGCGAGCAGATTATCGAGCTTTGCCAGTTGGTGACCGCGCAGGAGCGCAAGCTGGGCAAAACCCTTGAAGCAGCGGTGAAGTAGACCTTTGGGTTCCGGCCAGTAGCAACGGATGCACGCGGTCTTACAATTTGGTGTTCCAGCCAGTAGCAACGGGTGCACGCGGTCCTACATTCAAAACGCGGTCCTACGATTGGCAAAAGCTGTCCAGTGTTTGATGACGCCGCTTGACGTTAACGTAAAGCCCAACTTACGTTACGCCCATGCCTTCCGTATCGAGCACTGCCATGACCGCTACCACCTACAGCATCTCCGACCTTGCCCGCGAGCTGGACATCACCACCCGCACCATCCGTTTCTACGAAGAACAAGGCATGCTCAGCCCCGAACGCCGCGGGCAGGAGCGTATTTACTCCCCCCGTGACAAGGTCACCCTCAAACTCATCCTTCGCGGCAAACGCATCGGTTTTTCCCTGGCCGAGTGCCGCGACCTCATCGGTCTGTACGATCCCACTGGGGGCAATCACAAACAGTTGAGCACCATGCTCGAGAAAATCGCCGAGCGTCGCGCTCAACTGGATCAGCAGCTCCTGGACATTCAGCAAATGCAGCTGGAGCTCGACACCGCTGAAGAACGCTGCAAAGCCGCGCTGGAAATGTCCAGCTGATTCAACCAGATAACCCAATAACCTCAAGTAAAACCTCTCAGGAACGATGCCGATATGTCTCTCCCTCAGCGTGTGCGTCTGGTCGAAGTCGGCCCTCGGGATGGTCTGCAGAACGAATCCCGCCCCGTTAGCGTCAGCGACAAACTGCAGCTGGTGCATGACTTGGCCGACGCCGGTGTCAGCTATATCGAAGCGGGCAGTTTCGTTTCGCCGAAATGGGTGCCCCAGATGGCCGGCTCCGCCGAACTGTTCGCCGGCATCCAGCGCAGGGACGGCGTGACCTACGCCGCACTGGCGCCTAACTTGCGGGGGTTCGAAGACGCCCTTGCTGCTGGCGTGAAAGAAGTGGCCGTATTCGCCGCCGCATCGGAATCGTTCTCCCAACGCAACATCAACTGCTCGATCAGCGAAAGCCTGGACCGCTTCCTGCCGATCATGGAAGCCGCGCGCCTGCACGGCATCAGCGTTCGCGGCTACGTGTCCTGCGTGCTCGGTTGCCCCTATGAAGGGGACATTGCGCCGAAGCAAGTGGCGGCAGTCGCCAACGAGCTGTTCGCCATGGGCTGCTACGAGGTGTCCCTTGGCGACACCATCGGCACCGGCACGCCGGGGGCCACCCGCACGCTGTTCGACGTGGTCGCCGGGCAGATCCCCCGCGGCAAACTGGCCGGGCATTTCCACGACACCTATGGCCAGGCGCTGGCCAATATTTACGCCAGCCTGCTGGAAGGCATTCAGGTGTTCGACAGTTCCGTGGCCGGCCTCGGCGGCTGCCCTTACGCCAAAGGCGCAACCGGCAACGTGGCCAGCGAGGACGTGGTTTACCTGCTGAACGGCCTCGGCATCGAGACCGGTATCGATCTGGACAAGCTCATCGCAGCAGGCCAGCGCATCAGCGAGACCCTCGGACGGGCGAACGGCTCGCGGGTGGCAAGAGCACGTCTGTCGGCCTGATGTGCGACAAGTTGTCACACAGTGTTACCCTGCCCGCAATCGCGTTCAGGGAAACGGGTAACACGGAAACACCTGGCGACAGATTCAACAGTGAATCCAGGCCGGTGGAGTCCGCAAAACCCCGAAAACCGGGACTTTCCTAAAGTTGGCATGGCTTCTGCTATGTCTTACGTACAACAAAAATAACAAATGCAATAACCCAATAAAAACAAGACGTATCGGCTCTGACATAACAAGAACAACACGGACAGAGACGCAGCTAACTGATTTTTTTGGAGTGGATCGCTCTACTTGAGGCCCTGGCCTCATGACCGGACTGAGAACAATAAAACTGCGTTCAGGCAGCTACCAGACGAGTCGGATCGAAAGATCGAAGCGGATCAGCGCTCAAAAAAATACGTTTGCTCTTGGCCCCGTTTGGGGGTCGCTCAGAAAAGCAAAAGAGGCTGGCTGACAAAAACAACAACAGGCCACCTGACAATAAAAACGAGCATGCAATCGAACTTGAAGGGGAGCCCAGGCTCCCCTTCGTGCTATCCGGCATTTGTAAACCTCTCCCCCTTCCGTTATCCCCCGGGCCAATGCCTCGTTCCCGTTGACATCAGCATGACCGCAGGCTTACGTTAACGTAAAGGTGCACATCATCTTCCCCCCCCTGACAGCCCTCCAATAACAACACGGGATGCAGTTCATGAATTACCCCACGCTCAACTTCGGCCTCGGCGAAACCCTCGACATGCTGCGCGACCAGGTGCGCGCCTTCGTCGCTGCCGAGCTCGCCCCGCGCGCTGCACAGATCGACAAAGACAACCTCTTCCCCGCCGACATGTGGCGCAAATTCGGCGACATGGGTCTGCTGGGCATCACCGTCGATGAGCAATACGGCGGCGCGGGCCTTGGCTATCTGGCCCATGTCATCGCCATGGAAGAAATCAGCCGGGGCTCCGCCTCCGCAGCGTTGTCCTACGGCGCCCATTCCAATCTCTGCGTCAACCAGATCAATCGCAACGGCACGCCCGAACAGAAAGCCCGCTACCTGCCCAAACTGATCAGCGGCGAGCACGTCGGCGCTTTGGCGATGAGCGAACCCAACGCCGGTTCCGACGTGGTGTCGATGAAGCTGCGCGCCGACCGACGGGGCGACCGCTTCGTCCTCAACGGCAGCAAGACCTGGATCACCAACGGCCCTGACGCCAATACCTACGTGATCTACGCCAAGACCGACCTGGAGAAAGGTGCCCACGGCATCAGCGCGTTCATCGTCGAGCGCGACTGGCACGGCTTCTCGCGGGGCAACAAGTTCGACAAGCTCGGCATGCGCGGCTCCAACACCTGCGAGCTGTTCTTCGATGACGTCGAGGTGCCGGAAGAAAACCTGCTCGGTGCGCTGAACGGTGGCGTGAAGGTGCTGATGAGCGGCCTGGATTACGAGCGTGTCGTGCTCTCCGGCGGGCCGGTCGGGATCATGCAAGCCTGCATGGACGTGGTGCTGCCCTACATTCACGACCGCAAACAGTTCGGCCAGAGCATCGGCGAGTTCCAGCTGATCCAGGGCAAGGTCGCCGACATGTACACCCAGCTCAACGCCAGCCGCGCCTACCTGTACGCCGTGGCCCAGGCCTGCGAGCGCGGCGAGACCACGCGCAAGGACGCCGCCGGGGTGATCCTCTACGCCGCCGAACGGGCGACACAGTTTGCCCTCGACACCATCCAGATTCTCGGCGGCAACGGCTACATCAACGAATTCCCGGCCGGACGACTGCTGCGCGACGCCAAGCTCTACGAGATCGGCGCCGGCACCAGCGAGATCCGCCGCATGCTGATCGGGCGTGAGCTGTTCAACGAAACCCGCTGACCGCTCCGGAGGCCCCATGACCACTCTGCACACCCAGATCAACCCGCGTTCGCCGGAATTCGCTGCCAACAGCGACGCCATGCGCACGCAGCTCGACGCGCTGCACAGCCTGCTCGACCACGTTCAGCGCGGCGGCGGTGCCAAAGCTCAGGAACGCCATACCTCCCGGGGCAAATTGTTGCCCCGGGAGCGAATCAATCGCCTGCTCGACCTCGGTTCGCCCTTCCTCGAACTCAGCCAGCTCGCCGCCCATGACGTGTACGGCGAAGACGTCCCGGCTGCAGGGCTGATCGCCGGCATTGGCCGGGTCGAAGGCGTCGAATGCATGATCATCGCCAACGACGCGACGGTGAAAGGCGGCACGTATTACCCGCTGACGGTGAAAAAACACCTGCGCGCCCAGACCATCGCCCAGCAGAACCGCCTGCCGTGCATCTACCTGGTGGACTCCGGCGGCGCCAACCTGCCGCGCCAGGACGAGGTGTTCCCGGACCGCGAGCACTTCGGCAGGATCTTTTTCAACCAGGCCAACATGAGCGCCGAGGGCATCGCCCAGATCGCGGTGGTCATGGGCTCCTGCACTGCCGGCGGCGCCTATGTGCCGGCCATGGCCGACGAAACCATCATGGTCCGCGAGCAGGCGACGATCTTTCTCGCCGGGCCGCCGCTGGTGAAAGCCGCCACGGGCGAAGTGGTCAGCGCCGAAGACCTCGGCGGCGCCGACGTGCACTGCAAGGTTTCGGGGGTGGCCGATCACTACGCCGACAGCGACGACCATGCGTTGGCGCTGGCACGACGCTGCGTGGCCAACCTGAACTGGCGCAAGCTCGGCCAGTTGCAGACCCGCCCACCCCAGGCGCCGCTGTATGCCGATGACGAGCTGTACGGCGTGATCCCGGCAGACGCCAAGCAGCCGTTCGACGTGCGCGAAGTCATCGCGCGTCTGGTGGACGGTTCGGTGTTCGATGAATTCAAGGCGCTGTTCGGGACCACGCTGGTCTGCGGCTTCGCCCACCTGCACGGTTACCCGATCGCCATCCTCGCCAACAACGGCATCCTCTTCGCCGAAGCCGCGCAGAAAGGCGCGCACTTCATCGAACTGGCCTGCCAGCGCGGCATTCCGCTGTTGTTTCTGCAGAACATCACCGGCTTCATGGTTGGCCAGAAGTACGAGGCCGGCGGCATCGCCAAGCACGGCGCCAAGCTGGTCACCGCCGTCGCCTGCGCGAAGGTGCCAAAGTTCACGGTGATCATCGGCGGCAGCTTTGGCGCGGGGAACTACGGCATGTGCGGCCGCGCCTACGACCCGCGCTTTCTGTGGATGTGGCCCAACGCGCGGATCGGCGTCATGGGCGGCGAACAGGCCGCCGGCGTGCTGGTGCAGGTCAAGCGCGAGCAGGCCGAACGCAGCGGCCAGACCTTCAGCGTCGAGGAGGAAGCCGCGTTGCGCCAGCCGATCCTCGATCAGTACGAGCATCAGGGGCACCCCTGGTATTCCAGCGCCCGGCTGTGGGACGACGGTGTCATCGACCCCGCGCAGACCCGCGACATTCTCGGCCTGGCCATCAGCGCCTCGCTCAACGCCGCCATCGAACCGACCCGCTTCGGCGTGTTCCGGATGTGACCCGAGAGAATCGCCCCATGAATGATTTCGCCACCCTCGACATCGCCCTCGACCCACGAGGGTTCGCCACGCTCTGGCTCAACCGGCCGGAGAAAAACAACGCCTTCAACGCGCAGATGATTCGCGAGCTGATCATCGCCCTCGACCAGTTGCAGCGGGACGACAGCCTGCGTTTTCTGCTGTTGCGCGGACGCGGCCGGCACTTCAGCGCCGGCGCCGACTTGGCCTGGATGCAGGAGTCGGCCAACCTCGATTACAACACCAACCTGGGCGACGCCCGGGAGCTGGGCGAGTTGATGTACAACCTCGCCAAGTTCAAGGCGCCGACCCTCGCCGTGGTGCAAGGCGCTGCTTATGGCGGCGCACTGGGCCTGATCAGTTGTTGCGACATGGCCATCGGCGCTGAAGACGCGCAGTTCTGCCTCTCGGAAGTGAAGATCGGGCTCGCCCCGGCGGTGATCAGCCCGTTCGTGGTGCAAGCCATCGGCGAACGTCACGCGCGACGCTATGCCCTGACCGCCGAACGCTTCGACGGCACCCGGGCGCGGGAAATCGGCCTGCTGGCCGAGTGTTACCCCGCCGCCGAGCTTGAGCAGCACCTGGAACACTGGATCGCCAACCTGCTGCTCAACAGCCCCCAGGCCATGCGCGTCAGCAAAGACCTGCTGCGTGAAGTTGCCGACGGTGAGCTGACCCCTGCCCTGCGCCGTTATTGCGAGAACGCCATTGCGCGCATTCGCGTCAGCGCCGAAGGCCAGGAGGGTCTGCGCGCGTTTCTGCAAAAGCGCGAACCGGCCTGGCGCGGCGAACCCGGCACGCTGTCTCAAACACCACAAGCCCTGCGAGCCCCACAAGGAGAGTCGCACTGATGAGCGTCCCCCACACACAACCGCTTAATTCGGTGCTGATCGCGAACCGGGGCGAAATCGCCTGCCGAGTCATGCGCACGGCCAAGGCCATGGGCCTGACCACCGTTGCCGTGCACAGCGCCACGGACAGCAACGCGCGGCACGTCCGTGAGGCTGACATCGCGGTGAACCTCGGCGGCAGCAAGGCCAGCGAGAGCTATCTGCAGAGCGACAAGCTGATTGCAGCCGCCAAGGCCAGTGGCGCCCAGGCCATCCACCCCGGTTATGGGTTTCTCTCGGAAAACGCAGGCTTTGCCCGCGCGGTCGAGCAGGCAGGCCTGATCTTCCTCGGCCCCCCTGCGTCGGCCATTGACGCCATGGGCAGCAAATCGGCGGCCAAATCGCTGATGGAAACCGCTGGCGTGCCGCTGGTGCCCGGCTATCACGGCGATGCGCAAGACGCCGCAACCTTCCGCGAAGCGTCCGCCCGCATCGGCTACCCGGTGCTGCTCAAAGCCACGGCTGGCGGTGGCGGCAAGGGCATGAAGGTGGTTGAGCGCGACGAGGACCTGGCCGAAGCGCTGGCCTCGGCACAACGTGAGGCGCAGTCGTCGTTCGGCGATTCGCGCATGCTCGTCGAAAAGTACGTGCTCAAGCCGCGCCACGTGGAGATTCAAGTATTCGCTGACCAGCACGGCCACTGCCTGTACCTCAACGAGCGCGACTGCTCGATCCAACGCCGTCACCAGAAAGTCGTCGAAGAAGCCCCCGCACCGGGCTTGACACCGCAGATGCGTCAGGCCATGGGCGAAGCGGCTGTGCGCGCGGCCCAGGCGATCGGCTACGTCGGCGCGGGCACGGTGGAGTTTCTGCTGGACGCCCGTGGGGATTTCTTCTTCATGGAAATGAACACGCGCCTGCAAGTCGAGCACCCGGTGACCGAGGCGATCACCGGGCTGGACCTGGTGGCCTGGCAGATTCGAGTGGCCCAGGGCGAGCCGCTGCCGATCACTCAGGCCGAGGTCCCCCTCAACGGCCACGCGATTGAAGTGCGACTGTATGCCGAAGACCCGGCCAACGACTTTCTCCCTGCGACCGGAACGCTGTCGCTGTATCGCGAATCAACTGAGGGGCCGGGACGTCGCGTGGACAGCGGTGTGGCGGAAGGTGACGAGGTTTCGCCGTTCTACGACCCGATGCTCGGCAAACTGATCGCCTGGGGGGAGACCCGCGAACAAGCGCGTCTGCGGCTGCTGGCGATGTTGGAGGAATTCGCCATCGGCGGCCTGCGCACCAATCTTGCGTTTCTGCGCCGGATCATCGCGCACCCGGCTTTCGCTGAAGCGGAACTGGACACCGGGTTTATCCCTCGCTATCAGGAGGAGCTGCTGCCAGCGGCTGAGGGTTTGACGGAGGCGTTCTGGCAACTGGCGGCGCGGGCTTACCTGAGCACCGCGCCAGTGGCGGTCAGAACCGACGACGCCCATTCACCCTGGTCAACCACCAACGGCCTGCGCCTCGGCGGTCCTGGCGAAATGACGTTGCACCTGGCGTGTGGCGCCGAAACCCGGAGCATCGTGCTGCGTGGTGACTCGCAGCAAGGCGTTCGGCTGAACGGCGAGCGCCTGTTGATCGAGCGGGACGGGGTGCGTCACCAGACGATTGCAATTCGTCGGGCCGACACGCTTTACCTGCAATGGCAGGGCGACATACACGCCATTCAACAGGTTGACCCGATTGCCGAAGTGGATTCCAGCCACGGGCACCAGGGCGGCCTCACCGCGCCCATGAATGGCAGCATCGTTCGGGTGTTGGTCAGCGTGGGCGAACAGGTGCAAGTCGGTACACCGCTGGTGGTCCTGGAAGCGATGAAAATGGAACACAGCATCCGCGCGAACACGGCGGGGACCGTCGCAGCGCTCTGTTGCGCCGAAGGCGAGATGGTCAAGGAAGGGACAGTGCTGGTGGAGTTGGCCGCTGAATAAATGTCAAAACCCCGGTGGGATCGGGCGTGAACGCGAATGTAGGACCGGCTTTAGCCGGGAAGACGTCAGGTGGCGCACCGCAAAATCGATGGCGTTCACAATGGCCCCTTCCCGGCTAAAGCCGGTCCTACAACGATTCGTGTGTCCAATGAGATTGTGTGCGAACGCAAATGTAGGACCGGCTTTAGCCGGGAAAGCGGCAGTCGGCACACCGCAACATTGAGGGTGCGCACACTGGCCTCTTCCCGGCTGAAGCCGGTCCTACTAAGCGATGCATCCAGTTCGATCAGAGAAGGCCTGAACGACCTCCTCCCATTCGTTACGCCGCTACTTCATACAACTTCAGCACTTCAACCTCGCCACTGACCAGGCTCTGGCGCATACGCGCCGCCTGCAATGCCGCTGCTTTCATCGCGCTTTCCTTGACGTGACCATAACCGCGAATGCGTTCCGGAAGCCGCGCCAGACTCAGCGCGGTATGGCGGTTGCTCGCACTGAGGTGGCCAAGGATCAGCTCGATGTCGCCAACATAGGCATCAATCAACTCACGCTCCTGTCGACGCTCGACGCTGCGGCCGAACGGATCGAGCACTGTGCCGCGCAGGAATTTGAACCGTGCCAGGACGTCGAAGGCCTTCAACATCCACGGCCCGAAACTGCGTTTGCGCGGGGTGCCGTTGTTCGGGTCGCGCTTGGCCAGCCAGGACGGCGCCAGGTGAAACTCGATGCGGTAATCGCCTTCGAACTGCGCTTCAAGCTGACGGGTGAAGTCGCCATTGCTGTACAGCCGCGCCACTTCGTACTCGTCCTTGTAGGCCAGGAGCTTGAAGTAATTAAACGCCACCGCCTCGGTCAACGCAGGCGGCTGGCCGGGGAACAGCCGCGCTTCGGCATCCCGCACCCGATTCACCAGCGTCAGGTAACGCTCGCTCAGCGCGCCATTCTGGTAGGCGATCAAGCCGTGGACGTTGCGGGTCACTCGCTCTTCCAGGGTCAAGTGCTCTGGGTCCGGCGTTGGCTGGGTCTGCGGATTGGCCGCCGCTTGCACTGCCGTCAGGTCAAACGCCGCACGACGCCCCCATAGAAACGCTTGCTGGTTCAGATTGACCGCCACGCCATTCAGCTCGATGGCTTTTTCAATGGCGGCAGAGGTCAACGGAATCAGCCCCAGCTGAAAGGCATAACCCAGCATAAAGAGGTTGCTGGCAATGCTGTCGCCCATCAATTTGGTCGCCAGGTCCGTCGCCTGCACAAAGTGCGTTTTCTCGGCGCCGACGGCTTCGCGGATGGTCTGCATCATCGCTTCAGCCGGGAACTCGGCGTCGGGATTGCGAGTGAATTCAGCGGTCGGAGTCTGCTGACTGTTGATCACCGCATGGGTTTTCGCGCTGTTGAGCTTGGCGATCGCATCGGGCCCCGACGCCACCAGCAGGTCGCAACCCAGCAGCAGATGCGCCTCACCGGCGGCGATGCGCACGGCGAACAGGTCTTCCTGCCGCGCGGCGATACGGATGTGGCTGACCACCGGGCCGAACTTCTGAGCCAGACCGGCCTGGTCTAGCACGCTGCAGCCCTTGCCTTCCAGATTGGCCGCATAACCCAGCATCGCGCCAACGGTGGTCACGCCCGTGCCACCCACACCCGGCAGCAAAATGTTGTACGGCTCAGCAAGGCTCGGCAGTGTCGGTTGCGGCAGTTCAGCGAACGCCTGAGCCTGCTTGGGCAACTGTGGCTTGCGCAGCTTGCCGCCATGCACCGTGACGAAGCTCGGGCAGAAGCCTTCGACGCAGCTGAAGTCCTTGTTGCACGCGCTCTGGTCGATTTCGCGCTTGCGGCCTTCCGGGGTTTCCTTCGGCAGCACCGACAGACAGCCCGATTTGACGCCACAATCGCCGCAGCCCTCGCACACGGCCGGGTTGATGATGGCGCGCTTGTCCAGATCCACCATCGTCCCGCGTTTGCGGCGACGGCGTTTCTCAGTGGCGCAGGTCTGGTCGTAGATGATCACCGACACGCCTTTGAACTCACGCAACTCGCGCTGCACGGCGTCGAGGTCGCTACGGTGGTGGAAGGTAGTAATCGGCGCGAACTGCTCGCGGCTCGGGTATTTCTCCGGTTCATCCGACACCAGCGCAATGCGCTGCACGCCTTCGTTGAACACCTGGCGGCTCAGTTGATCCACCCGCAGCACGCCATCGATGGGCTGGCCTCCGGTCATCGCGACGGCGTCGTTGTAGAGGATCTTGTAGGTGATGTTGACCTTCGAAGCGACCGCCGCCCGCAGCGCCAGATGCCCGGAGTGAAAATAGGTGCCGTCACCCAGGTTCTGGAACACGTGGGGGGTTTCGGTGAACGGCGCCTGTCCGATCCAGGTCACGCCCTCGCCGCCCATCTGGGTGAACGTCTCGGTTTCCCGGTCCATCCAGATGGTCATGTAATGGCAGCCGATCCCGGCCAGGGCGCGACTGCCCTCCGGCACACGGGTCGAGGTGTTGTGGGGGCAGCCCGAGCAGAAATGCGGGGTGCGCTGGGTGTTGAACAGCGGCGCGGCAAGGGCCTTTTCCTTGTCGGCCAGAAATTGCAGGCGCGCGTCGATTTTCGGGCTGCTGTAAATCGGCGCAAGGCGTTTGGCGATGACCCGGGCGATCATTGCCGGGGTCAGTTCAGCCAGGTTCGGCAGCAGCGAACGGCCTTCTTCATCGAATTCACCGACCACGCGAGGACGCTGATCCACCGGCCAGTTGTACAGCTGGCCGGTCAGCTGGTCCTCGATCACGCTGCGTTTTTCCTCGACCACCAGGATTTCATCCAGCCCTTCCGCGAAGCCGTGCACCGACACCGGCTCCAGCGGCCAGCTCATGCCGACCTTGAGCACGCGAATGCCCACCGACGCGCACAGGTCCTCGTCGATACCCAGTTCTTCCAGGGCCTGACGCACATCGAGGTAAGACTTGCCGGTGGTGATGATGCCCAGACGCGGCTGCGGCGAATCGATCACCACTTTGTTGAGATTGTTGGCCCGGGCAAACGCGCGGGCGGCGTAGATCTTGTAGGTATTAAGACGCGCCTCTTGAGCGAGGGGCGGGTCGGGCCAGCGAATGTGCAGGCCGCCTTCGGGGATCTGGAAGTCTTCGGGGATCTGCGTCTGGATGCGCAGCGGATCGACTTCGACCACGGCCGAGGAATCGACGTTTTCGGCGATGGTCTTCATCGCCACCCAGCACCCGCTGTAGCGCGAAAGCTCCCAGCCGATGATGCCGTAATCGAGGATTTCCTGGACGTTGCTGGGGTTCAGCACCGGAATCATCGAAGCGATGAAGGCGTGTTCGCTCTGGTGCGCGATGGTCGAGGATTTGCAGCCATGGTCGTCGCCGGCGAGGATCAGCACGCCGCCCTTTTCAGCGACGCCGGCCGAATTACCGTGCTTGAACACGTCGCCGCAGCGGTCAACGCCCGGGCCTTTACCGTACCAAAGGGCGAAGACGCCGTCATATTTGCCGTGGGGGAACAGATTGACTTGCTGACTGCCCCAGACCGCCGTCGCGGCGAGCTCTTCGTTGACGCCGGGCTGGAAATGAATGGCGTTCTGCTGGAGATATTCCTTGGCGTCCCACAGGCTCTTGTCGAGGTTGCCCAACGGCGAGCCGCGATAGCCCGAGATGAACCCGGCGGTGTTGAGCCCGCGGGCTTCGTCGCGCTGCTTCTGCAGCATCGGCAGGCGGGTCAGCGCCTGGGTTCCGGTCAGGTACAGATTGCCGGTTGCGAGTCGGTACTTATCGTCCAGACGAATATCAGCCAGGGACATTCAGGCACTCCTTTATTTTTATTAGTGCGTTTTGAATGCGGCGCCAGCGGCGTTTGCAGCCTTACGAGCGCCTCGCCGTCAGGACGGTTCAGCCCAACGGTCACAGACAAAATATTGCCTGCCCGATACAGGCTTTTTCTTCCTAAATCGGCGCGAATCTGCTCATATCGTGCATGCCCGTTCCCGTTCAAGAATAAAAAAGGGTCAATTCATGCAGGTCAAGCTCAGCCCCATCGATCGCAAGATCCTCCGTCTGTTGCAACACGACGCCAATCTCTCCGCCGCCGAGATCGCCGAGCGTGTCGAACTCTCGCAATCGCCCTGTTGGCGGCGCATCAATCGCCTGGAAGAAGAAGGCATCATCGAGCGCAAGGTCGCCTTGCTCAACCCGGCCAAGCTCGGGCTGACCATGACCGTGTTCGTCGACGTCAAGCTGTCCGGGCACGGGCGCAAGTACCTGACGGAGTTCGAGGAGGCGATCACCGGATTTCGCGAAGTGCTGGAGTGCTACACCATGGCCGGGGACATGGATTTCTTGCTCAAAGTCGTCGTGCAGGACATCGCCAGCTACGAGCGTTTTCTGCGCGACCACCTGCTGCAAAGCCCCCATGTGCAGGAGGCGCATTCGAACATCGCGATGAGTGTGGTGAAGCGCACGACAGAATTGCCGATTGACTGAGGTGCCAAGTGACTGAGGCGCAGGCAAAGATCGCCCACGCAGAAAAACTCTTTTCACCGGCGGGCGAAAAAAGCATTGACTCTCAAATGGGAATGATTATTATTGAGCGCAACCGGTCGCGAGACTGGTTGGTAACCCAGAAGCCTTAGGTCGGCTTCCGGATTATCTCCTCATCAGGCTAATCACGGTTTTTGACCCGGCTTATGGCCGGGTCTTTTTTTTATGCCCTTTTCGGGTCTGGGTTCGGTCGGGTGTTGCGTCTTCAGGCTAATGAAGAGGGTTCGACAGTGATCTGCCTTTTCGATGGCGCGCATCATAGCAAATGGATCGAGCGATGGGCCGTTGCAGCTGTCAAAAACTGACACATTCAGTAAAAACCTCCACATTCACGACGTTGTTTTCCGCGACCGCCGCTATTCAAACAGTGAGCAAGACGCCATGACTCAGCTCCTCGACTCGTTGATGACCGCCTCCCCCGTGTCGCCCTCCCCGGGCGCGAGCGCTGAAACTGATCTTTACCGACGCCGCCTTCAGCGGCTGCCGCGCAGGGTGCTGCAGGTTTTCCTGCTGAGCCGTCTCGACGCCCTTTCCTACACTGATATCGCCCGCCTGCTTGACGTGGACGCTCGCACCGTCGAACGCTGCATGACGGTTGCGCTTGAGCATTGCGTCAGCGAGCCCGCCGAACATGACCCGTCCCGTGCGATTCTGCTTCAGGCCCTGGGCTGGTACGTGCACCTGCAAAGCCCCCAGGCCACGGCGAGTCAGCGCATCGAGTTTCGTCACTGGCTCGACGCCGATCCCCGGCACCTGGCGGCGTTTCAGAACAGCGAGCAGTTCTGGCGCACGTTGCATGCACCCGCCGCGGTCCTCGGCGCCAGTGGCTGGCATCGGCACAAACCGCGGGTCTATTTCGGCTGGTTGCTGGTGACGATGTTGCTGTGCGGCCTGCTGGTCACCGCCGAAGCCTATAGCTGAAGCCGCCCCTGACTCTTTGGCGAACTATTCTGTCGCCGTCCCCCTGTCGGTTGCGTGTAAAGTAATTGTCATAACAGCCCAGCGAGGCAATCAGGTCTGGCCTGCTTGCCTCCCCGATGGCTTCGTAATGGCAGATCATGCAACCAGGACGCTCCCGTGACTCAAACCGCCCTTTCCATTTCCGCCGATTTTGACAGCGGCAACATCGTCGTGCTCGACGCCAGTGATCCCAAAGCCGTGCAACTGGCGATTCGCCCCGACACCCGCAGCGCGCATTTCCAATGGTTCCATTTCAAGGTTGACGGCCTGCAGATCGGTGAGCCCCACGGCTTCAGCCTGACCAACGCCGGCGAGTCGAGCTACAACCGCGCCTGGACCGGCTACAACGCAGTGGCCTCCTACGATCAGAACACCTGGTTCCGCGTGCCTAGCCAGTTCGACGGCAAAGCGCTGAACTTCGAGCTGACGCCCGGCGAATCCCAGGTGTGGTTCGCCTACTTCGAACCCTACAGCCGCGAGCGCCACGACTGGCTGGTGGGTCAGGCGCTGAACCAGGCCGGCACCCAGTTGATCGCCACCGGCAAGAGCGTCGAAGGCCGTGATATTCCGCTGCTGCGAAAGGGCGACGGCGCGGCGGGCAAGCGCAACATCTGGATCATCGCGCAACAGCACCCCGGCGAGCACATGGCCGAGTGGTTCATGGAAGGCATTATCGAGCGGCTCCAGGAAAACGACCCTGAGTTAGAGGCTTTGCTGGCCTCGGCGGACCTGTATCTGGTGCCGCACATGAACCCGGACGGTTCGTTCCACGGGCATCTGCGCACCAACGCCCAAGGCAAGGACCTGAACCGCGCCTGGCAGGACACGACCCCCGAGCTCAGCCCGGAAGTGTTCTTCGTCAAAGAGCAGATGGAAAAATACGGCGTGGACATGTTCCTCGACGTCCACGGCGATGAGGAAATCCCCTACGTCTTCACCGCCGCCTGCGAAGGCAATCCAGGGTACACCGCCCAGCAAGCGCAACTGGAAGCTGACTTCCGCGCGCGGTTGAGCGGCTTGACCCGGGACTTCCAGAGCAAATACGGCTATCCGAAATCGGCGCCGGGCCAAGCCAACATGAACCTGGCGTGCAACAGCGTCGGCGAGCGCTACAAATGCCTGTCGCTGACGCTGGAAATGCCGTTCAAGGACAACGACGACGCCCCCGATGTCGTCACCGGCTGGTCAGGCCAACGCTCGAAACAGCTGGCCCGCGATGTGCTGACGACCCTGGGGCAGATGGTGTCCGTGTTGCGCTGAACCGCCGCCTGATGTCGACAGATTGACCGGCGTCCATAAACGACATCCCCAGCGGGGTTAAGCCCACTGGCGATGTCGTCTGCCTTATTCGCAGCGGTCAATCACGGCAACATCAACCCCGCGATTTACCCCGCAGCATGCTGTCCAGCACCTCATCCCGCCTCACCCAGCCGTGAAACAGCGCGGCAGCCAGATGCGCCAGAATTGTCAGGAAGAACAGGTACGCCAGATAGGCGTGGGCCTTGCGCAGCAGCGCGAAGGTCTCCGGGTTTGCCGCGACGATGGACGGCAGGCGCACCGAACTGCCGAGCATGACCGGATCCCCGGCGGCTGAAATCATCGCCCAGCCAATCAGCGGCATCGCCAGCATCAAGCCATACAGCACGTAATGGGACAGCTTGGCGGCCAGCGCCTGCACGGCCGGCAAGTCAGCTGGCAACGGCGGCGTTTGAGTAGTGACCCGGACGACAATCCTGACGATGACCAGCAACAGAATCGCGATGCCGAGGGGCTTGTGCAGGTTCAGCAGCCACTCGTGGCGCTCGGACACCGAAGCCACCATGCCGGCGCCGATGAACAGCATGGCGATGACCATCAGCGCCATCAGCCAGTGCAGCAGGCGCGCCAGTGGGGCGAAATGCTTGACGGGCGTACTCATGGCTGTTTCTCCTGGGCGGGCTCGGCTTTCAGCTGATCGACTTCACTGGTGCGGCGCATGTAGGACGCAGCGTAGGCCGCCGAGCGCGCGGCGAGCAGCGGGTCATCCGAGCCTTCGATGCCGCTGGGCAAAATCAGCGGATCGTAATTGATGTCGCGGCAGTCGCCATCCAGTTGCGGGCTGTCGGAATTGACCACCAGGGTCCCGGCATCCACGGTCTTGTGCTCGCCGGTCCAGGCTTTGGACGCGTCGTTGGTCGGGTCTTGGGGGTTGGCCAGCGTCAGCATCAGCTTCCAGCGTTGTGGGCCGCTGGCCAGTCTGTCGCTGAGGTCCTTGTCCAGATATTCCTTGGCGTCAGGCGCCGGCGCTGCATCGGTGGCTTCCGGCACCAGACTCCAGCGCACAGGCTGGCGCTTGCCGCTGGCGTCCACCAGCACGAAGGCGTTGACGCTGTTGTAGGTCTCGGTGACGAAACTGGCCGAAGGCTTGGCCGTCTTGACCCACGCCAGAAAAGGCTGGGCTTCCGGGTGTGCGGCGAAGAACGCAGGGGGCTTCGCCGGGTCGGGTTTGCCGGTCTTGGGGTCAGGCCCGGTGGCGATCTGCAGGTCAATGAACGCTTCAGGCGTCGCGACCGGAAACACCGGCATGCTGTTCATGCCCGTGCGCCATTGCTGGCCGTTGGGCTGGGTGAACTGCACGGCGAAACTGCGCAGGGGCGCGGCGCTGTCAGGGGAATACGGGTTGCCGGTGGGCACGGCCAGACGCCCGATCACCGGCGTGCGCCCGCTGGCGAAGACTTCGGCCTTGGACAGGCTGGCCGCGGCCCCGTTGCTCTCGAAGTAGCCGGCCACGCAGATGCCTTTCGGGTGGTTGCGACGGTAACCGGGATGCACACCGTTGTTGCGTTCGAACACGTCAACGACCCGCGCGGGGGTCAGTCGCTGGGGGGCGAGGCTGCCATTGACGTAGGCGAAGGCGCCCGCGACGACCAGAACGATCAGGCCAATGCCGGCCAGGCGTGCGAGTTTTTGGGAATTACTGAGCGGCGGTTTGCGGGGATACGGTGGCTCACGGTCAATCATCGATCACACTCCGGGCTTTTAGCCTCTGGGGACATCAAGGTGCTTGGCACGCTTTGTTTATAGCCGGATGCTTGAGGTTTGTCAGGTTGAGGACATCGAGCGCCTGGCGGCTGGAGCAAGGCCGGAATCTGAGGCTGATCCCACTGGCGCCTTCCCGGCTGAAGCGAGTCCCACAAAAAGCATCGTGCGCGGCCAATGGTTCTGGCAGTGTCTCGATATGAGGAACGACGCGCACTTAGTGGGACCGGCTTTGGCCGGGAATGCGTCGGACGGCGCGCCGGAAAACCAAGGCTATACCGCTATCAGCCATCCAGCTTCGACGGATCGCTCTGCAGCAGCACCTTGGCGTGAATCCCGGCCAGGGTGCCTTTCAGCGTCGACGCGCCACGGCCCTGCTTCGCCTCTTTGTCCTGTTGCAAGGCCTGCTGCAGCACGCTGAGGAAGTTCTGGGTTTTGGAGGTGGAGGTCGGCGTGTGGGTGTCTTTCTCCAGGCGGCCCATTACGTACTTGGCAATGCGCGTCGACTGGCTGGCGGACTGACTCAGCGTCGCATCGACCAACTCACCTTTTTTATAGCCGATGCTGGTCTTGCTGCTGGCCTGGTCGCTGACCTGGTAATACAGGTAATTCTGTGTTGTCGGATCGGTGCTCAACGCCAGCTTTTGCCCGCCTGGCAGGGGCTTGTGGTAACTGGCGGTCAGCTGCGATTGCTGGTTCTGAACGATGGTCCGGTTCATCTGATCGCGTCCCTTGGACTGGGTGGTCTGCGACAAGGTGTAAGCAAAGGAATCGAGCTCACCGGGGCGGCCCGGGTTGCCCTCGACGCTCTTCTCGCTGACCGACGCGCTGAAGTCGCCGAGGCCGGTCAACAGGCCGTGGTCAGTGTCGGTCAGCTCAATCGAGTTGACGGTCTGCGGCGCCGAGGAAACGCGGGTGTCCGGGTACTGGCTGTGCAGGGTTTTGAAGGCGTCCTCAAACATCGACAGCAACTGTGCATCGCCGTCGCCACGCTTGCGCGCCGCCTCGATCTGGCTGACATAGCCGTCCAGCGCCTTGACCTGCTGAGCGCTGTCACCACGAATGGCCGCGTTTTTCAGGTCAACCGAAAGGTCGAGATTGCCCAGCGCGCCACTCATGCGCACCGAACGCTGGTCGGCGTCGGCATGCAGATCAAGGGTCTGGGCGCTGCCGTCTTCCAGCTTGAGGCTGGTTTTCAACTCTACGGAGGCGAAGGCCTTGGCGTCGAAATGGGTCAGGGCGTCGAGTTTCAGGGTCGGCGGCTTGGCCGTCAGGCCGTCGATCGCCGACTGAAAGCCGTCCGCCATGGCGTTCAGTGCGTTCAGCTCGTCGTCGCTGAGTTCGCCGCCGCTCACCTGGGCCTGCACCGCGAGGCCATCGTCCTGACTGGCAAGGCTGAGCTCGATGGTTTTGCCGCTGGCGGTTTTCAGGGTCAGGCTGATGCTGTTGGCCGGATTACTGTGCAGGCGGTCCTGGGCGGCAGCGAGTTCCGCCGGCTCCAGCGCTTTGCCGGTCGTCGAGCGCAGCACCGATTGGGAAATGTTCTGGCCGGTCTGGGCCAACTGACTGAGCAACGTTGCGCCCAGGCCCTGGAAACGCCCCGCCGTGGCGGAGGTGCTGAAGTTGCCCGCCATCGCCAGCGAGACTTTGTCCTGGCGGGTGTACTCCCAGGCCGTCGGGACGTTGCCATCCCCCATCAGCCCGCGGACGTTGTAGGTCAGCGGCTCGCTGACCTTGGCGTCCTGGCCCAGCATGACGACGGACGACGGCGAGGCGCTGGTGGTGCCAGCAACGGCGCCGTCATTCACCGCGACGGTGGCCGCCGGTTTGACCACCGGCATCAATGCCGCGGATGAGGTGACCGAAGAAATCGCTGACATGGCACTTCCCTGTTCAAGTGAGTAATAGACTTCCTGAACAGGGTGTCGGCGGACGCCTTTGTAACTTGAGCGATACAAACCCGGGGCATTCCCGCTACACAGTGAACGCGGCACGCTCGGCCAATGAGGGGTACGCCGAGAAGATGATGCGTGGGGATTTTCCATTCAACTGACCCATGCAAACAATTCAGTCGAACACTTTTACGTTATCGATCATAAATAAACAGCGAGCACTTATTCGCCGTCCTGCAACTTACGCAATCACTCGTTTGATTGAATAGTTATGGCGTGCTTAAACTTCACGCCCTCCAAATGAATAACCGTCCGCATTATCCAACCTGCCCCGAGAGCCACCGACGCATTTATATTCATCCCGATGGATAGAATTAAGACGACGCCGGGCGTTGACCAAACCGCTCGCCGTGGAACTCGCCTCCAATTGAGTCTCCCCCACCTTTGATCGGCGGAACGGGCCCGGTGAAGCCTGAGGGCCTGCGCGGCAGAGCGCCGCACGCTTCATGCGTCTGTCCGTTCGGGCAAGAACGTGTACTATCCACTGACACCTACCAGAACTTAATCCCATGTTTGCCGATAGCGAAGCAGGCCAACGAATTGCCACATGCCTGACCCATCGGGTCAATGGCAGCGCGGAACTTTCCGAGGTCGCTGAAGCAATTACTTCGATGTTCGAGGACATTAATACCTCCCTGACCCCAATCATAGGGCCGAAAGGTGTTGCCGCCCTGCATCGCCGCAGCCTTCATCTCTACATATCAAAGCACCCGCTGGCTGGAGACAACTACAAGATGCTGGCCGTGGGCATGGATCTTCAACAATTGAAGGCGTTACTGGCCGAAGAATCGATAGCCGACGCGCTCTTGTTCGGCCAGGAAGTTCTGAACACTTTTCACGCATTACTTGCCACGCTGATCGGACCATCACTCGCTGCACGGCTGCTCCTTGACGTGTGGGAACACTCTTTCAGCGGCCCGCCTGCCCAGGACATTTCACGATGAGTAGTAAAGTCACGATCAACCGTCTGGCAACGGGCGTACCGGGATTCGACGAGATTCTGGGTGGCGGCCTGCCGGAGTTTTCCTTCAACCTGATCGCCGGTCCGCCCGGCTGTGGCAAGACCACGCTGGCCCATCAGATGATGTTCGCCCTGGCCACGCCCGAACGCCCGGCGATCTTCTTCACGGTGCTCGGAGAGCCGCCGCTGAAAATGCTGCGCTACCAACAGCAGTTCGGCTTTTTCGACGAAGAAGCGGTGAACCGCTCGATCCGCTACGTCAATCTGGCGGATGACACCCTGGCTGGCGATCTGGACGAAGTGCTGCGGCGCATCGTCGCCGAAGTCGAGGCCCACAGCCCTGCCCTGGTGTTTGTGGACTCGTTCCGCTCCGTCGTGCTGGCCAGCGAAACCGACTGCAATCCCAAAAACAACCTGCCGCAGTTCGTGCAGCAGCTGGGCATGCTGATGACCACCTGGCAGGCGACGACCTTCCTGCTGGGGGAGTATTTCAACGAGCTCGACAGCAACCCGATCTTCACCGTTGCCGATGGGCTGATCTGGCTGCGCCAGAGCGTTCAGCGCAACTCCATGGTGCGCAAGATGGAGATCATGAAGATGCGCGGCCAGCCGACGCTGCCCGGGCTGCATACCTTCCGCATCGCCGATTCGGGCATTACGGTGTTTCCACCGGCCGCGGTCACGCTTCAGGACCGCGCCGCGCTCAACCATGGCAGCCCTCAGCAGCGGCTGAAGATGGGCGTGCCGCATCTGGACGATATGCTTGGCGGCGGCCTGCCCAAGGGCTATTCGTTGCTGGTTGCCGGCCCTTCCGGCTCTGGCAAAAGCCTGCTGGCGGCGGCCTTTCTCGAAGAGGGTGCGCGCAACGGCGAAACAGGCGTGATCGCCGTTTTCGAACAGCGACCCAACCACCTGCATAACGCCGAACTCACGCGTCTGGTGCACATGGACAAAGTAGGCGTCGTCGACCGACGGGTGCCGGACCTGTGCATCGACGAGATTGTGCAGCAGCTGCTCAGCGAAATCCGCCGGCTGGACGCAACGCGTGTGGTCATCGACTCGCTGTCCGGGTTCGAGCTGGCCGTGGCGCCCGCCTTCCGCGAAGACTTCCGCGAATCCCTGTCGCGCATGGTCAATGCGTTGACCAGCACCGGGGTCAGTGTATTGATGACCTCGGAACTGGAAGACCGCTACACGGATCTGCGCTTCAGTCCTTACGGCACGGCCTTTCTTACGGATGCCATCATCGTCCAGCGCTACATCGAGATCGACAGCCGCTTGCAGCGCATCATGGCGGTGGTCAAGGTCCGGGCCAGCGCTCACTCGGATGAACTCCGGCTGTACCGCATCGACGATAACGGCTTGCAGATCGGCACCCGGCTGCATAATCAGGAAGGGCTGCTGGGCGGACGCCCGACGCGGCTGTCGCCAGGGGTTGCTGAAGCGGGAGACACCATTCGATGAGCGCATTGCCATGAGCGAATTCGACAACAAGGACGCAACCGGAGGCACAGACGCCGGCCGAGAATTCGAGCGACTCGCGCACAAAAAGGAACGGGCCTTGGCGCACCTGGCGTTCCTGCGCCGAGAGCTGCACGAGGCCGAAGCCTCTGCCGGCGCCGGGCTGCATATCGAATTGCTGGTGGAAGCCAATCAGAAACTGGTGCTGGCGGCGTTGGCGGCGCAGGCGCAGGCACAAGCGCCCGCTGCCAGTGCGCACGCTGATGTCTATCAGGATCTGCGCGAGGCCAACGAGCATCTGGTGATTTCTGCGCTCCACGCGCAGACGTTGCAAGCCCAGGCTGAACAGGCGCTGGCCCAGCAGCGCACGGCCATGGCCTCGGTAGCCCATGAAATGCGCAACCCGCTGACGCCCATCAGCATGATTGCCGAACGCATGGTGCGCACGTCCAGCGACAGACTGCCGGAAATGCGCAACCTGATCGAAGGTCAGGTGCAGCATCTGTCGCGCATGGTGGAAGACTTGCTCGACGTCTCCCGCGCAAGCACCGGAAAGCTGCGCCTGAGCTACGCCCACCTCGACATCGTGCAGATCATTAAGGAAGCGGTGGACGCCTGCGCGCCGCTGATGCACAAGAAAAACCTGCACATGGACGTCAGCCTTCCCGACGCGCCGGTACGGGTCAACGGTGATCACATCAGGATCGTGCAGATCTTCACCAACGTGCTGACCAACTCGGCCAAATACACGCCGTGCGGCGGCAACATCGAACTGCGTGCCGAGACCGTTCCGGAAGGCTTGAAGATCGTCGTCTCCGACAACGGCATCGGCATTTCCGCCCAGGCATTGCCGGTGATCTTCGATCCTTATGTGCAGGACACCCAGGCCATCGGCTTCAATGGCTCGGGCCTAGGCATCGGGCTGACGGTGGTCCGGCAGCTGGTGGAAGCCCATGGCGGCAGCGTTACCGCCCACAGCGAGGGCGAAGGCAAGGGCTGTCATTTCACTATTTTGTTTCCACTGGTGGGATCTGCGCTGTAACTCGGCCACAATACGCCCCCGATCCCAGGCTCCAGGGCTTCACGCCTTTCGGTTCGCCGCCAAACCCAACCCCCCAGGACTGAGCAATGCCTCAAGAGCGAATCGCTGCACTTCGGCTTCCCAAACCCATTCAGGGTGCGATCGACGATCTGGTGCGCGCGTTGAACGCCGCCACCACCAAGGAAGACCTCGAACGCGAGGCCGCCATGGAAATCAGTTTCATCCTCAGCCTGGAGACCAGCAGACGTCTTCGCCCGGCAGACGTAGAAACGCTGTACATGATCTTCGACGACGCAGTACAGGAACGGCTCAGCCAACTGGCGGATCAGTCCTGACCGGACGGCTTGCCGCCTCCCTCGCTGGCACGTCACACCGCTGCTGTGTCATACCGCCGCCGCGCCGCCGTAAACCCCTCCGCCTGTTCGACGAGCAACTGGATGTGCGCGACCTGTTGCGCGCTCAGTCCAGGACTGGATGGGTGATCATCTCCACGGGCGGGCTCGCGATTAATCTCTCTGAGCAGATACGGATTTTTCCGGCGCAGACGCATCCAATGCCGAGACGGCCCCACGGCCTGCACTTCAAATGGTTTCAGCAAAGGACCCCACATGACTTTTTACATTTACCTCATTGCCTGCTGCGCGGCGGCCAGCACCGGCATCATTTTCAAACCCGGCAGCTGGTATGAATCGCTGCAAAAACCACGTTTCACCCCGCCCAACTGGCTGTTTCCGGTGGCCTGGACGACCATTTATCTGCTGCTGGCCTGGGCCGGTTATCGCCTGACCCTGATCCCCGGCAGTGAGACCGTGCTGGCGTTGTGGGCCGCGCAGATTGCCTTGAACACGCTGTGGACGCCGGTGTTCTTCGGCGCCCACCGAATCATGGCGGGCATGATCATTATCTTGCTGCTGTGGCTGGTGGTTACCGCGATGGTTGTGCTGGGGATCCAGCTGGACCTCATCACCGGGCTGATCCTGTTCCCCTATCTGGTGTGGCTGACCGTGGCGTCGGCGCTGAATTTTTCGATTCTGCGTCATAACCGATAACGCGGCTCAGGCAGCCCTGGCGCGGCCGGCTCGCTGAATCAGCAGACCGGCCAGCGCCGACACCGCCAGCAAGACCACCACCCCGCCGTAGACATTGGTGGTGGTCACCAGCCCCGCCGTTTTGATCGACACGCCGGCCAGCAACGCCGGTATGCAAAACGCCAGATAACTCAAGGCCAGAAACGCTGCCATCAACGCACCCCGCTCGTGGGCGTGGGCCAATGGCAGCAACAGCCGCAGGGCGCCGAGGAAGCTGGCCCCGAAACCAATCCCCGCTACCACGGCGCCGGTGAAGAACAGCCACAGCCAGCCCAGATTCACCGCCGCCAGAATCACTGAAACCCCGATCGCCAGAAAACTGCAGCCCACCAGCAATGCCAGCCTGGGCGCCCGCAGGCGCAGGTTATGGATCGAAATCGCGCCACTGATGGTCAGCGCTGCCACGGCAAAACCGCCGTTGAGTACCGAGGTCGAACCGGTCGCGGCAGTCAGCAGCGACGGCGCGAGCGACAGGAAAAACCCGCCCAGGGCCCAGGCGGCGATGTCCGCGGGCAGCACCAGCAACAACGTCCCCCTCGCCTGGGCCGGTACGGCGAGCCGCGGCCGCAGGGTTTTCAGCACGCCCGGTTGCGGCATCACCGTTTCAGCGACCCACAACAGATACACCGCCTGACCGACGAACGCCGCCAGAAGCAAACCATAGGCGAGGCCCATGGGCAGCGGCGCGTATTCCACCAGCGCACTGGTGCCAAGGGCGCCCAGTGCCATGCCGAACATCGGCGTGATGCTGTTGAGCAGCGGACCCTGCTGCGCGTCACTGTCGAGCATCGCGGCACCCAACGCGCTGGTGGAGATGCCCGTCGCCACGCCTTGCAGCACCCGGGCAACGATCAGCCAGCTGACGTCGGTGGCAGCGATGAACAGCAGCATCGAGACGATCTCCAGCAGCAGCCCGATGAAGAGCACCGGACGGCGACCGAGGTAATCCGACAGCGAGCCGAACACCAGCAGCGTCGCCAACAGGCTCAAGGCGTAGACGGCGAAAATCACCGTCAACAGCGCCGAGGAAAAGCCCCACGCCTGTTGATAGAGGTGGTAAAGCGGCGTCGGCGCACTGGACGCGGCGAAGAAACACAGCAGCACGAAGGCCAGAAATACCAGGTGGCTCCGCCCCCGACCATCGACTTGCGGGTTCTGCAAAGAATCAGACACGAGTACACTCTCCCGAAAAAGCACGCCACTAAAGCTATTAGTTAGCTTTAGCAGTGTGCGAGCAGCGTCTGCTTAAAGCAAATACTTTGTGTTAGGGTCCGCACCATGGCTATCAAAGAAGGCATTCGCACCGGCGGCCGCAGTGCCCGGGTGCAGACATCGATTCACGCGGCGGTCCGCGATCTGCTCCAGGAGCAGGAGCGTTCGGCCCTCAGCGTACCCATGATTGCGGCCCGCGCAGGTGTCACACCGTCCACCATTTACCGGCGCTGGGGCGACCTGACTTCACTGCTGGCCGACGCCGCCGTCGAGCGTCTGCGCCCCGACGAACCAGTGGATTGCGGCAATCTGCGCGATGACCTGCGCACGTGGGTCGAGGTCTATCTCGAAGAAACCAACTCGGCGCCGGGCCGCGAAATGATGCGCGACGTGGTCGCCAGCAGCGCGACCCTGTGCTCGGGCAAGTGCCTGAACATGGTTCGCGATCAACTGCAGATCATCATCGACCGCGCCCGGGAGCGCGGTGAACAGAGTCCTTCGGCGGATGATCTGGTCGATGCCGTCGTCGCACCCATGGTCTACCGCATCTTGTACGCCGAATCGGCGCCGTCCCTTGAGCGCATGCATCAATTGCTGGACCGCTGCCTGAATTAATCCCTCACCCGTCGCGCTCGTAGCAAACGAGCAACGACCGGGTTGACTGGTTATCATGGCCGCCCATTGATCACAGGCGCCCTTCCCCCCATGCACACCCTTGCAGACCTGCGTGCCGGCAAACTGGCAGGCATCACGCGGCTCAATCTCAGTGCCGACCTCAGTGAATTTCCCGAGGAGATTTTCAGCCTCGCCGATTCGCTGGAGGTGCTGGACCTCAGCGGCAATCGGCTGACTGACCTGCCCGCCGACCTGCACCGGCTCAAGCGCCTGAAAATCCTGTTCTGTTCTAATAATCCCTTTACCCGCCTGCCGGAATGCCTGGGCCTGTGCGAGCAGCTGTTCTTCGTCGGCTTCAAGGCCTGCGAGATCGCCGATGTCCCCGCTAACGCGCTGCCGCCTTCGCTGCGCTCTCTGGTGCTGACCGACAACCGTATCGAAACCCTGCCTGAAGCCATCGGCGACTGTGCGCACCTGCAGAAGCTGATGCTCGCAGGCAACCGGCTGCGGCAATTGCCGGAATCACTGGCCCGCTGTCAGCGCCTGGAACTGGTGCGGATCGCGGTCAACGATTTCCATGAACTGCCGCGCTGGTTGCTGGAGATGCCCGCGCTGGCCTGGCTGGCGTTTGCCGGCAATCCGTTGAACGACATCCACACCGAAGCGCCGATCCGGCAGATCCCGTGGCCGCAACTGACGCTGCAACAGGTGCTGGGCGAAGGCGCGTCCGGGGTGATTCAACAGGCCCAGTGGCGCGCGGACAAGGACGCGGCGGCGCTGGACGTCGCGGTGAAGCTGTACAAGGGCGATGTCACCAGCGACGGCTCGCCGTTGAACGAGATGCAGGCGTGCATTGCGGCGGGTCGTCATGCTCATCTGATTCCGGTGCTCGGGCAGATCCAGGACCACCCGCAGGGCGCTCGCGGTCTGGTGATGGAGCTGATTTCGCCTTCTTTCGTGACCCTTGCGCGTCCGCCGACCCTTGAATCCTGCACGCGGGACAATTACGTCGACACCCGGCTGACTCTGTCGATCGTGAAGCGTATGGCCGCCGGGATCGCAGGGGCGTGCGCACATTTGCACGGGCATGGGATCAACCACGGTGACCTGTACGGCCACAACATCCTCTGGAACGAAAGTGGGGACAGCCTGCTGGGGGATTTCGGCGCAGCGGCGTTTTACCCGGATGAAGAAACGGGACGCAGGCTGGAGCGCGTTGAAGTGCGCGCGTTCGGGCTATTGCTGGGGGAATTGCTGGACTGCTGCGGGGATAGCGATTCGCAGGTTGCCGGGTTGCGGGAGCTGGAGCGGCGTTCCGTGCAGGCGGATGTCATGCAGCGGCCCGGGTTTGCGGAGATCGAGCAGCAGTTTAGTCAGTAGGCCCCAATCCACAGCACGCCGCATAACCTGTGGGACCGGCTTCAGCCGGGAAGAGGCCAGCGTGGACACCCTCGATTTCGCAGTGTGCCCATCGACGCCTTCCCGGCTGAAGCCGGTCCTACAACGACCGATTCAGTCAGTTGGCCCGGTCAGCCTTACCCCGCCAAGCCGACGTACACGTTTTGCACGTCATCGTGGCTGTCGATCGCTTCGAGGAAGGCTTCCACTTCGGCCATCTGCTCGTCGCTCAGGCCTTCAACCGGGTTTTTCGGGCGGTAGCCGATCTTGGCGGATTCAACGGTGAAGCCGAACTCGGGCAGCGCCTTGCACACGGCGTCGAGGTCGGTGGTGTCGGTGTAAAACGTCGCAACGCCCTCTTCGCCTTGCTCAACGTCCTGAGCGCCCGCTTCGATGGCGGCTTCCTCGGCGTCCGCTTCGGGTGATGCAGCAACCGCATCGATCATCCCCAAGTGATCAAAATCCCAGGTGATCGAACCCTCGGCACCCAGCTGGCCCTTGCGGAACAGCACGCGGATTTCCGAGACGGTGCGGTTGATGTTGTCAGTCAGGCATTCAACGATGACCGGCACTTTGTGCGGCGCGAAGCCTTCGTAGGTGAGTTTCTCGAAGTGCACGTGCTCGCCGAGCAAACCGGCGCCTTTCTTGATGGCACGCTCCAGCGTTTCGCGCGGCATCGAGGCTTTCTTGGCCTGCTCGACCACCAGACGCAGGCGCGCGTTCATGTCGGGGTCAGCGCCGGAGCGTGCGGCAATCATGATCTCTTTGGACAGCTTGCCGAAAATACGCCCCTTGGCGTTGGCTGCCGCTTCTTTGTGTTTGACCTTCCACTGTGCGCCCATGATTGCTCTCTTGTTCCGGTGGCGATAAATCGCTCGGATCCGACGCGTCTTGCGCGTCGGGCCGATGGCGATAAACGCTGAAAATAGGGTGATCGAAGATGACAAGCCGGGGGTGAACCTCGGCGACCGGCGCATTTTATACACGCTGGCGCCAGAAGACACCCCTGAGACGCGCCACCGCCCTGACCTGAATCAGCGATGCTTGAACGCCGGCTCGCGCTTCTCGATGAACGCCGCCATGCCTTCCTTCTGGTCCTCGCTGGCAAACGCTGCATGAAACACCCGGCGTTCGAAACGAATCCCTTCGGCCAGGCTGACTTCAAAGGCGCGGTTCACGCTTTCCTTGACCATCATGGCCGCCGGCAACGACTTCGCCGCAATGCCGGCCGCGACGTTGAGCGCCTCCTCCAGCAACTGGTCCTGGGGCACGATGCGCGCGACCAGCCCGGCACGCTCCGCTTCGACGGCGTCGATCAGGCGCCCGGTCAGGCACATTTCCATGGCCTTGGCCTTGCCGACCGCGTGGGTCAGGCGCTGGGTCCCGCCCATGCCCGGCAGCACGCCCAGCTTGATTTCCGGCTGGCCAAAGCGCGCGTTGTCGGCCGCCAGGATGAAGTCGCACATCAGCGCCAACTCGCAGCCCCCGCCCAAGGCAAAGCCCGAGACGGCAGCAATGATCGGCTTGCGGCGGTTGGCCACCCGATCGCTGTCACTGAACAGGTCGTCCAGATAGATCTGCGGGTATTTCAGCTCGGCCATTTCCTTGATGTCAGCCCCGGCAGCGAACGCTTTTGCCGAGCCGGTCAGCACGATGCAACCGATGCCATGATCGCGTTCCAGCTCATCGAGGGCATGGTTGAGTTCGCTAATAAGCTGCGCATTCAGGGCGTTAAGCGCCTCTAGACGATTGAGGGTCAGGAGTGCAACGCGACCTCTGACCTCTTTGAGGATTGTCGTGTAATTCATTGTTTTATAGACCTTTTACTATTTAGAACGCCCGTCAGCGGTTATCACAGATCTAACCTGCGAAACATGGCGCAAGCCATTGATATCAAACGACAAGCTCGACCGCCATTGCCGTCGCCTCGCCGCCGCCGATGCAAATGGCCGCGACACCTCGCTTCAGTCCGCGCTGCTTCAACGCTGACAGCAAGGTCACCAGAATCCTTGCCCCCGATGCGCCAATGGGATGGCCCAACGCGCAGGCGCCGCCGTGCACGTTAACCTTGTGATGGGGCAGTTCCAGGCGGGCCATGGTCACCAGCGCGACGACGGCGAAGGCTTCGTTGATCTCGAACAGATCGACCTCGGTCAGGGACCAGCCGGTCTTGCTCATCAGCTTATCGATCGCGCCCACCGGTGCGGTCGGAAACAGCCCCGGCTCATTGGCGTAAGCGGCGTGGCCATGGATGACCGCCAGCGGCGTGAGGCCACGACGTTGTGCTTCGGACTGGCGCATCAGGGTCAAGGCCGCGGCGCCGTCGGAGATCGAGCTTGAGTTGGCGGCTGTCACGGTGCCGCCCTCGCGGAACGCCGGTTTCAGCAACGGGATCTTATCCAACTTCGCTTTGGGCGGCTGTTCGTCCTGGCGAATGGTCTTGCGCTCCTTGCCGACGGTGACCTCCACCGGGACGATTTCAGCGTCGAACCAGCCGCGCGTCATGGCCTCCTGCGCCCGGGTCAGCGAGGCGACTGCAAAACCGTCCTGGGCTTCCCGACTGAAATTTTCAAGCCCGGCGCACGTCTCGGCAAACGTGCCCATCAAGCGGCCTCGATCGTAGGCGTCTTCGAGGCCGTCGAGGAACATGTGATCGATGATCCGGCCGTGGCCCATGCGGTAACCGCTGCGGGCCTTCTCCAGCAGATACGGCGCGTTGGACATGCTTTCCATGCCACCGGCGATCACCACGTCGGCGCTGCCAGCCAGCAACATGTCGTGGCCAAGAATGGCCGCCTGCATCCCCGACCCGCACATCTTGTTCAGGGTGGTGCACGTCGTGGCCTCGCTGAGCCCGGCGCCCAATGCCGCCTGACGGGCCGGCGCTTGTCCCAGCCCGGCTGGCAATACACAACCGAACAGCACCTCGTCGACCTGCGCGCCATCGATGCCCGCGCGCTCGACGGCGGCGTGGATGGCAGCGGCGCCCAGTTGCGGCGCGGTCAGGCTCTGGAGATCGCCCTGAAAGGCGCCCATGGGCGTGCGCACGGCGCTCACGATCACCACGGGGTCGTCGTTCAACATCTGGCGTTTGTTCAAAGACATGATGGGGTTTCCTCGATTAGCGAGCGGCCATGCGCAAGGCGCCGTCCAGGCGGATCACTTCGCCGTTGAGCATGCTGTTTTCGATGATGTGGCGGGCCAGTGCCGCGTATTCCTCGGGCTTGCCCAGGCGTGGCGGGAATGGCACGCCGGCGGACAGGCTTTCGCGCACTTGCGGGGTCATGCCGGCCATCATGGGGGTTTCGAAAATGCCCGGAGCGATGGTCATGACGCGGATGCCGTAGCGGGCCAGTTCACGGGCGGCGGGCAGGGTCAGGCTGACGATGGCACCCTTCGAGGCCGCGTACGCCGCCTGGCCGATCTGGCCGTCGTAGGCGGCAACCGACGCCGTGTTGATGATGACGCCACGCTCACCGCCGGCATCGCCCGTGCTTTCGGCGATGGCTACAGCGGCGAGGCGTAGCAGGTTGAAGCTGCCGATGAGGTTGACGTTGATCACCCGGCTGAAACTGTCGAGGCCGTGTGGACCTTCTTTGCCGAGGATTTTCTCTGCGCCGACGATGCCGGCGCAGTTGATGACGCCGTTGATCTGGCCAAACGCGCTCAGCGCCGCATCCACCGCGGCCTGAACAGCGCTCTCCTGGGTGATGTCGCTGACGCTGGCGCGGGCCTTGTCGCCCAGTTTTTCCACCTGGGCCGCGAGCGCCTCGGCGTTGACGTCCACCAGCATCACGCTGGCCCCTGCGTCGATGAGCATCTGCGCGGTGGCCGCACCCAGCCCGGACGCGCCGCCACTGACCAGAAATACCTTGCCTTGGATCTGCATGATTGTGTCGTCCTTACACTTTTATTGTTGGAGTGGCGAAATACTCCGCTCTGCCGCGCCGATGGGCAATGGTCAAAGCGCGCAGAACGTCTGGTGGTTTTGGCCAGTGGCGCTTCGTGTTTGCCAGCAGGTCAGGCCTTGGGTTGCAGCAGCGCTGCACCGGCTTGGGCCGACACCCGGCGGTTATCCAGCAGCGCCAAGGCCGCGATCACCGCGACGCCAATAAACGTCAGCTGGAAATCAGCGGTCATCGCCTGCCCGTCGTTGCCATGCAGGGCCATCGCGCCACGCAACAACAGTGCAGCGATCGCGACGCCCAGGCCCATACTCAACTGGAAGCACATGCTGAACATTGTCGACGCATCGCTCATCTGCGTTTTGGGCACGTCGGCGAAACCCAGCGTGTTGAACGCGGTGAACTGCATCGAGCGCGACAGCCCGCCGATGAACAGGATCAGCAGGATCATCGGCCAGCCCATGGCCTGATCGAGCAGCGCGCAGGCGGCAATCGCCGCCACACCGATGCAGCCATTGACCAACAGCACCTGACGAAAGCCCCAGCGCTGCATGATTGCGCTGGTAAAGGGTTTCATCGCCAGGTTGCCCGCAAACACCCCCAGCACCAGCAGCCCGGCGTCGAACGCGGACAGGCCGAAACCCAGCTGAAACATCAGCGGCAGCAGGAACGGCAGCGTGCTGATGGCGATCCGGAACACCGAACCGCCCAGCAGACTGACGCTGAAGGTGCGGATGTGCACCACCGCGACGTTCATCAGCGGCTGCGGATGCCGACGCATGTGGCGCCAGGCCAGCGCGCCGCAGACCACGCCGAGCGCCGTTACCGCAAGGCCCGGCCACTGACTGCCATGGCCCTGCCCCAGCCGTTCCATCCCGAACAACAGCGCCGTGCAGGCCACGCCCAGCAGTAGGAAACCTTTCAGGTCGAACGGCCGAGTGCTGACTTCATTGCGCTTGGGGATGAGGATGAGGGTGGCAATCAGCGCCATGACGCCGAGGGGCAGATTAAGGTAGAAAATCCACGGCCACGACGCGTGGGTAACGATGAACCCGCCCAGGGGCGGCCCGAGTATCGGCGCCACCAGCCCGGGCCAGGTGATCAGCGAAATGGCCCGCACCAGGTCTTTCTTTTCAGTGGCGCGCATGACAGCGAGGCGCCCGACCGGGACCATCATTGCGCCGCTCATGCCTTGCAGGACCCGGGCGGCGACGAACGTCTCAAGACTGTCGCTGATGCCGCACAGCATCGAAGCCACCGTGAACAGCACGATGGCGCCGCCGAACACCCGGCGTGAACCGAGTCGGTCGGCCAACCAGCCGCTGAGGGGAATGAACGCGGCGATCGCCAGCATGTAGGCGCTCATGCCGATATTCAGATCCACCGCCGCGACGCCGAAGGTCCGGGCCATTTCCGGCATGGCCGTGGCGATCACCGTGGCGTCGAGGTTTTCCATGAAAAAAGTGACGGCCACCAACAAGGCGATCAGCGTGGATTGGCGTTGCGACATCGTCGGGTCCTCAGGCGAGCGTGGCGTTGAACGTGCCGGGTCACGGCAGCAGGTAGCGCATCACCGCATCACAGATCATCGCTTTTTGCCGCGCCTTGACCGCTTCGTCTTCCAGGTCGATCTGGAAAATCTCGGAAAAGGTATGGCAGTTCGACACCCGATAGAAACAGAACGAACTCATCAGCATGTGCAGGTCAACGGCCTGTACGCCTGGCCGGAACACGCCGTCCTGCTCGCCGCGCCGCAAGGTGTCGTCCAGCGCCTGCAAGACGTTCCGGCTCAGCTCGCGGATGGTCGGGGACTGTTTGACGTTGGCGCCGTTGTGAATGTTTTCGATGCACACGATGCGCACGAAATCGACGTTGCGGTCGTGGTGATCGAAGGTGAATTCCACCAGCCGCCTGACCGCTTCTTCCGGCGCGAGCACGCCGAGGTCAAGGCTGCTTTCGGTGGTGCGAATGTCGCCGTAGAGCTTCTCCAGCACTTCGGTGTACAGCTGCTCCTTGCTGTTGAAGTAGTAATAGATCATGCGCTTGGAGGTTTGCGTGCGTTCGGCGATCGCATCAACCCGGGCGCCGGAGAGCCCTTGGGCGACGAACTCGGCGACGGCCGCCTGAAGGATACCGTCGCGGGTTTTCTCCGGATTGTTCTTGCGGGACTTGCGCGGGGCGTCTACGGGCGCTTCGGCGAGGCTGTCGTCAACGGTTTTCATGCGGGGCTCACGACCACGGTGGAATCGCGGGATTATGGGCTGCGCCTGTGCGTTACGGAAGTGGTGCGTGCCGATGCGCTACACGTCATCAGAACCGTGCGGAGCCGCTGCGGGCCCTGGCCATTGCCGCCAGGCGCACCGCCGCATTCGCCTCGCCATACCCAGCGTAACCCTTCCTGCGCTGGAGGATTTCAAAACAGAAACGTCCCTCGAACGCCTCGGTGCAGGCGTGAAACAGCTCGCCACCGTCGGCATCGCGGTCATACAGCACGTTGTGGCGCGCCAGTTCGCCAAGGAATGCGTCGTCGAAACCGAACCGCGCCCCCAGGTCATCGTAATAGTTCTGGGGAATGGCCAGCCACGGCACGCCTGCCGCTTTGGCGCGGGCAACCTGGGCGAAGATGTCGTCACAGGCAAAGGCGATGTGATGAACGCCAGAGCCACCGTAGCTCGACAGTGCGTGGGAGACTGCCGTGTTGCCGCGATCCGGCGTGTTCAGCGGCAGGCGCACGGTGCCGCAACGGCTGCGTAACGCCCGGCTCCTCACCAGACCGTGAGGGTCAGGCAGCAGCTGGTCGGCATCGGCCACAAAATCCAGCACGCTTTTGTAGAACAGCACCCGGCTGTCCAGGCTGTCGGCGGGCAACGCCATGGCCACATGATCGATGCACTGCAAACCGCTTTGCGTCGGAGACTGCGGGCTCAGGATGAAGTCGCTGTCCCAGCTGGATTGTCCTGGCGCGGCAGGCTCGACCAGGTAAATAAGGCTGCCGTCCGGCGCACGCACCGCCGGGAGCTCCCGATCATCAGGCCCCACCGGCCCCCTACAGATTTCGGCATTGAACTGACACGCCCGCTCCAGCGCGTCAGCGCTGTTGTCCACCCGCAACCCCATGGCGCGCAGCGACGGGCCGGGGGCTTCAAGGGCTGAGTCAGCGAAGGAAGCGGCAGCGAAAGGCATCTGAGGTAAGGACAAGCGCTCGGCGTTCAACACGATATTGATATCGCCCTGCCCCAGCATGGTCACGGCTTTGCTGCGGTGCTGACCCAGGGTGCCGAAGCCCAGGCCATGCAGCCAGCTGACCAATCGCGCACCCTGGGCATCCTCCACGGCAAACTCGAGAAACTCGACGCCGTTGCAGGCGCTGGGTGCCGGCGGATGGAACAACACTAACGGCGCGACGGGTTGAGATGGCTGCTCCAGCAGCGCGCGGGTTTGCTCCTCCAGATACAGCAACGAACGCAGGCCGTCGGCGGCGTTGGCCCGAGTGGGCGCGGCGCGAAACACGTCGTTGAAAATCTCCAGCGACAGCGGGCCGGTGTAGCCGCTGCGCAAAATTGCCGCGAGAAAGCCGGGGCAATCGAACTCGCCCTGCCCCGGAAAACACCGGAAATGCCGGCTCCACTCCAGCACGCCCATGTTCAGCAGCGGCGCGTCGGCCATCTGCACGAAGAAGATCTTGTCGCCAGGAATCTGCGCAATCCCGCTCGGATCGCCCTTGAGCGACAGCGTGTGGAAACTGTCGAGCAGCACGCCGAGGGCCGGATGGTCGACCTGCCGGACGAGATCCCAGACGTGCTGCCAGGTGTTGACGTGACGTCCCCATGCCAGCCCTTCATAACCCACGCGCAGTTGACGCGCCCCAGCCCGCTCGGCGATCGACCCAAGGTCACTGAGAAGTATGTCTCGCTCGCCCAGGGAATCGCTGGCGGTATTGCTGCACACCAGCATCAGGTCGGTGCCAAGTTCGTGCATCAGGTCGAATTTGCGCTCGGCACGGTCGAGGTTGCGCTGCAGGTGCTCGCGGCGACAGCCCTCGAAGTCGCTGAAAGGCTGAAACAGGGTAATGGCAATGCCCAGATCCGCGCATAACTGCCGCACCTGACGCGGACTGCCGTCGTAGCAGAGCAGGTCGTTTTCGAAGATTTCAACACCGTCAAACCCTGCGGCGGCAATGGCTTCCAGCTTTTCCGGCAGGGTGCCGCTCAAGGAAACGGTGGCGATCGATCGCTGCATGCGGGGGTGGCTCCTGAATAATCACATGGCGCCCGGCACGACGATGGGGCTCGAACCGGGCGGGCGTTCATGGGATTATTCGCGCCGCTGCATGGGACATCAACTGAAATGAACCATACGGTTAGTTTTAAGACGCTATGCGGGGCCAAGGCCCTGGCCGCGCGGACACCACCATAACAATTTCAAAACAGGCTTGATGCTTATGCGGTCCCCTTCTGCTTCGCCTGCCCCGGTCGCCTCCCACCCTGCGCCTCCCCACGCCAGTGTGAGCGAAAAAATTCGCGGCGCCCTGGCCGTCGGCAAAACCCGTTGGGGCATGCTGGCACTGGTGTTCTTCGCCACCACCCTGAACTACATCGACCGCGCCGCACTCGGCGTGATGCAACCGATCCTGGCGAAGCAAATGAGCTGGACGGCGATGGATTACGCCAACATCAACTTCTGGTTTCAGGTCGGTTACGCCATCGGTTTTCTGCTGCAGGGGCGTTTCATCGATCGGGTCGGCGTCAAGCGCGCATTCTTTCTGGCGGTGCTGCTGTGGAGTGTTGCGACGGGCGCCCATGGCCTGGCCACATCGGCAGCGGGCTTCATGGTCTGCCGGTTCATTCTCGGCCTGACCGAAGCGGCAAATTACCCGGCCTGCGTCAAGGTCACCCGGGTGTGGTTCCCGGCCGGCGAACGCGCCGTGGCCACCGGCATATTCAACGCCGGCACCAACGTCGGTGCGATGGTCACGCCCGCCCTGTTGCCGCTGATCCTCACGGTGTGGGGCTGGCAGGCGGCGTTCATCTGCATGGGTGCGCTGGGGCTGGTCTGGGTCATCACCTGGCGGCTGACCTATTTCAATCCGCAGGAACATCCCACCGTGCGCGCCAGTGAGCGGGCCTACATCAACAGCGAGGCCGAGCCTGAGACCGAGGCTGAAGCGGAAAAAGTACCGCTCTCGCGGATCCTGAAGATGCGCGGCACCTGGGCCTTCGCCCTCGCCTACGCCGTGACCGCGCCGGTGTTCTGGTTCTACCTCTACTGGCTGCCGCCGTTTCTGAATCAGCAATACAACCTGGGCATCAGCGTGACGCAGATGGGCATCCCGCTGATGCTGATCTGGCTGACCGCCGATTTCGGCAGCATCGGCGGCGGCATTCTCTCCTCGTGGCTGATCGGCCGGGGCATGCGCCCGATGACCGCCCGCTTGCTGTCGATGCTGGTATTCGCCGTGACGATCATTGGCGTGGTGTTCGCCGCCAACGCCAGCGGTCTCTGGGTGGCCGTGCTGGCGATCGCCCTGGCGGTGGGTGCGCATCAGGCCTGGACGGCGAACATCTGGAGCCTGGTCATGGATTACACGCCCCGGCACATGATCAGCACCGTGTTCGGCTTCGGCGGCATGTGCGCGGCCATCGGCGGCATGTTCATGACGCAGATCGTCGGCGCCGTCCTGACCGCGACCCAGAACAACTACAGCGTGCTGTTCACCCTGATCCCGGTGATGTACTTCGTTGCGCTGATCTGGATGTATTTCATGGCGCCGCGCAAATCATGAAGCCGCTGTCGTCAGCCACCCTTTTTGCGCTGTTGCCACGCCGCCGCCAGGCCGCTGAGGCAGATGATCGCAATGCCGGCCTGGGCGACAAGGGATGGTGAGTGGTTGAAGACGATGTAGCCCCACAGCCCGGCGAAGACGATCTGGCAGTAACCGAACGGCGCCAGCATGGCCGGGGCGGCGAAGCGGAAGGCTTGGGTCAGCATCAGGTGCGCGACCATGCCGCAGGTGCCCAGCGCCAGCATGAAGGGGATGTGTTTCCACTCCGGCGACTGCCAGAAGAACGGCACGATGGCGCTCATCAACAGGCTGTTGAACAGCCCGGCAAAAAAGTTGCTTGTGGTCGGGCTGTCGTGGGCCGCGACCAGACGGGTCAGCAGCTGATAGCAGGCGAAACAGAACGCCGAGCCCAGCGGCAGTAATACCGCCGGCCGAAACAGCTCGCCACCGGGATGCACGATGACCAGTACCCCGCTGAAGCCCACCAGCACGGCGATCCACTGACCGCGGCTGACCGTCTCCTTGAGCAGCGGCACCGACAGCGCCGTGACCAACAGCGGCGCGAGGAAGTTGACCGCGGTCGCTTCGGCAATCGGGATGAACATCAGGCCACTGGTGAACAACAGACTGGTGCCCAGCAGGCACACCGCGCGCAACGCCTGCAAGCCCGGGCGCTTGGTGCGCAATACGCGCAGGCCCGACGACGGCATGAAAATGCACGCCATCAGCCCGGTGTGCACCACATAGCGCACCCAGACCACCATCATGATCGGGTAGATGCCGGAGAGGTATTTGGACAGCGTGTCATGACTGGAAAACAGAAAGGTCGCAAACAGGATCAGTGCGATGCCTTTCAATGGCTGGTTGACGCCGGAGAGTGGCGTGCTGGTGGTGCTCATCTGCGTTCCTTTGGCCTTGCGTGAATGCGGGTCTGTCCCTTGCCGTGTCGAGCGCCGGCCTTTCGTCGAGGAATCCAGTGTCAGCAAGAATATAGAAGGCGTCGCCGGAGCACCAAGCAAACATGACCGCCCGGGCGTTTTTCTGACTGTCTGGATCAGACCTTTCCGCTCACCCGGATTTGCCGCAGACTGCCGCTCTCGTTGGCTCGAAAACGGACGCTCAGTGGACCGCATTCAGGAAATGACCCTTTTTGCCGCCGTCGCCGAAGGCCCCAGCTTCGCGGCGGTGTCGCGCAACCTGAACGTCTCCACGGCCACCGTGACCCGCGCCGTCGCGCAACTGGAAGCGCGGCTCGGCACCTTGCTGATCGTGCGCACCACCCGGCAGTTGCGCCTGACCGAAGCCGGCGTGCGCTTCGCCGACGACTGCCGGCGCCTGCTGGCCGATCTGCACGAAGCCGAAAGCGCCGCTGCCGGCATCCATGCCACGCCCCGCGGGTTGCTGACCATTACCGCGCCGCAGGTGTTCGGCGATTTGCACGTCACGCCGGTCATGACCGACTACCTGAGTCAGCACCCGGAGGTGCAGGTTCGGGGCCTGTTGATGGACCGGATTGCCGGTCAACTGGAAGAAGGCATCGACGTGTCGGTGCGCATCGGCGAGATGCCCGACTCGTCGATGACGGCCATTCAGGTCGGTACCGTCCGGCGGATGGTCTGCGCTTCCCCCGCTTATCTCGCTGCCCACGGCACGCCTCAGCATCCCCACGAACTCATCGAGCGCGAAACCGTGTCCGTGATGATCACCGGTCGGAGCCCCGCGTGGACCTTCCGCATCGAAGGCCAGCACCAGGAAGTAAAGGTGCAGTCGCGACTGTCGATGACATCGTTCACTGCGTCCATTCATGCCGCCATTGATGGCTGGGGGCTGACCCAGGTGCCGTCCTATCAGATTCGCCGACACCTGCAGGCGGGCACCTTGTGCGCCGTGCTCGAAGACTTCGAGGTCACGCCGATGCCGGTTTACGTGGTCTACGTCGAGGGGCGACGGGGGTCATCCAAGGTGCGCTCGTTCGTTGATTTCTGCGTGCAGCGTTTGCGCGCGGACCTGCATTACAGCGCCGGGCCGGGTTGATGGCGGGACACTCCCACAAGTCCTGCACCCACCGAAAATCCCGAGCCGAACACCACCCCGTGGGAGTCGAGCTTGCTCGCGAAGGCTTACTTTCAGTCCCCAGAAAAGTGGCTGAATGCATCGACTTCTTCGCGAGCAAGGTGGAGCGCCACCCCGGTCACTCGCACCGGACACCCCAGTCTCTCCCTACCTACTGAAATAGGGTTAGAGTGGTCGCGCTGGCTCCGTCATCCTTCGACACAGCAACAAAAGGAACGGGGCGCTTTCCATCAATTGCCTGAAGGAAGACCCGCGTGAATCCATCGTCTCACCCAGCGAACATTGCCGAATTGATCGTCGCCGCCATGGGCGACGGTCAGAAAATCACCGAAATCCGTCCTGAATACGTGCCAGCCGATGCGGCCAGTGCCTACGCGCTGCAGCGCGAGATTCTGCGTCTGCGCGACACCACCGTGGGCGGCTGGAAGGTCGGCGCCAAGTCGCCGACCGGGCCAATCAATGGCGCGCTGTTGCCGGACGACGGTATTTTCGCCAGCGGCAGTCAGGTTGAGTGCGTCGACTATCCGTCGCCGATTCTGGAGCTGGAGATCGCGTTTCGTCTTGGCCGCGAATTCACCCCTCGCGACGAGGCGTATTCGGATGAAGACGTGCTGAGCAGCATCGCGACGATGGGCGCGACCATTGAAGTGGTGTCTAGCCGGTTCGCGGCCTGGCCGAAGATCGAGCCATTGCTGGCCCTGGGCGACCTGCTCAACCATGGGGCGTTGGTCATCGGTGAGTTTGTCGACTACGACGCCAGCTTTCCGTTTGTCGAGCCTGCGCTGAGCTTCACTTATGGCGATGAAGACATTGTGCCGGGCGATGGTGCGAATCCGGCCGGTGACCCTCGGCGGTTGCTGCCGTGGCTGGTCAATCACCACACGCAGAATGGGTTGAGCGTGACGCCGGAGATGGTGATTACGACCGGTTCCTATACCGGGATGTACAAGACCACCGGACCGGGTCTGGCGGTTGGCGAGATTCGCGGGCTGCCGGTGGTCTCGGTGGAGTTGATTTAGGTTCCTCGGTCGCCATTGGTGGGACCGGCTTTAGCCGGGAAGACGTCGGCGTATCCAATATATCTTCAGCGCCAGTTACAGCCCCTTCCCGGCTAAAGCCGGTCCCACTAAAAGCAGCGCGCGCTTTCTGGGCTGTTCCCGACTGAAGCTGGTCCTGCCGACCGCGCACGACCTGTGGGACCGGCTTTAGCCGGGAAGCTTTTGAATTAACTGCCACTGGGGTTATGGCTCATCCCTGCCGCCAATACCCCGGCCGGTTGTACACCTCTTTCAGAAACGCGATAAAAAACCGCACTTTCGCCGGCAGGTAATGCTGCTGCGGGTACACGCCCTGGATGTCGTAGCTGGGCAGGGCGAATTCGTCCAGCACGGTGACCAGCGCGCCACTTTCAACCTCGTTCTGAATCTCCCACGTCGAGCGCCAGCTCAGGCCCAGCCCGCGCTTGGCCCAGTCATACAACAGCTCGCCATCGTTGCAGTACAGGTTGCCCGCAACCTTGATCGCCACCGGCTTGCCCTCGCGCTGAAACGTCCAGCCGCGATGCTGCCCGCCCTGCAGGTTGAACGACAGGCAATTGTGCTGCGCCAGGTCCTCAAGCACCTGGGGAAACCCATGCTCGGCGAAATACGCCGGAGAGCCACAGACCACGCGTTTATTGGCGTACAGCTTGATGGCGACGTAGTTCGGGTCCAGCACCTCGCCGATGCGGATGCTCATGTCATAACCCTCACGCACCAGATCCACCACGTTGTCAGTGAGGTTGAATGACAGCTGCAAATCCGGAAACCGCGCCTGGAATTCCGGCGCATGGGGCGCGACGTGCTGACGACCAAACCCGGCGGGCGCCGAGACCACCAGATGGCCCCGCACGCTGCTTTCGTTCTCGCTGATGCTGGCGTCCAGTTCCTCGAACGACTGCAACACCAGCTTGGCGTTCTCAAGATACGACTCGCCGGCATCGGTCAGGGTCAAGCCCCGCGTCGAGCGATGAATCAGCTTTACGCCCAGGCGATCCTCCAGCGCGCTCAGTCGCCGGCCCATAATCACCGGCGTCACCCCCTCCACCAGCGCCGCGGCGGCAAAACTGCCACGGGTGGCCACCAGGACGTAGCTGCGCAATTCCGTGTAGCGATCCATTCGATACTCCAGATACCGATAGAACGGATAAAAACAGCCATTCACAAAACATCGGATTCAAATCAGGCTGTTTACGTACAAAAACTATCGAGTTCAGGAGACTAACAAATGACCGTCATGAGAGCCATCGAAGCCGCCGTTCTGGTGATGCGTCGCGAAGGCGTCGACACCGCCTTCGGTATTCCGGGCGCTGCGATCAACCCGCTGTACGCCGCCTTCAAGAAACTCGGCGGCATTGACCACGTGCTGGCGCGCCACGTCGAAGGCGCTTCGCACATGGCCGAGGGTTACACCCGCGCCATCGCCGGCAATATCGGCGTGTGCATCGGCACCTCGGGCCCGGCCGGCACCGACATGATCACCGGTCTGTATTCAGCCTCCGCCGACTCGATTCCGATTCTGTGCATCACCGGCCAGGCGCCGCGCGCACGGATGCACAAGGAAGACTTCCAGGCCGTGGACATCGCCAGCATCGCCGCGCCGGTGGCCAAGTGGGCGACCACGGTCATGGAGCCGGGCCAGGTGCCCTATGTGTTCCAGAAAGCCTTTCAGTTGATGCGCAGCGGCCGACCCGGTCCGGTGTTGATCGACCTGCCCTTCGACGTGCAGATGGCCGAGATCGAATTTGACATCGACGCCTACGAACCGCTGCCGGTGGTCAAGCCCCAGGCCAGCCGCAAGCAGATCGAAAAAGCCCTGGCGATGCTCAACGCCTCCGAACGTCCGCTGATCGTGGCCGGCGGCGGCATCATCAACGCCGATGCCTCGGACGCGCTGGTGGAGTTCGCCGAGCTGACCGGCATTCCGGTGATCCCGACGCTGATGGGCTGGGGCACGATCCCCGACGATCATCCGCAGATGGCCGGCATGGTCGGGCTGCAGACCTCTCACCGCTACGGCAACGCGACGATGCTGGCGTCCGATCTGGTCCTCGGCATCGGCAACCGCTGGGCCAACCGCCACACCGGCACCGTGTCGGTGTACAGCGAAGGGCGCACGTTCATCCACGTCGACATCGAACCGACGCAGATCGGCCGTGTGCTGACGCCGGATCTGGGCATCGTTTCCGACGCCGGCGCAGCCCTGGCGATGTTCATCGAAGTGGCGCGCGAGTGGCACACCGCCGGCAAGCTGAAGGACCGCAGCCAGTGGCTCGCCAGTTGCCAGGAACGCAAGCGCACGCTGCAGCGCAAGACCCATTACGAGAACATCCCGGTCAAGCCGCAGCGGGTGTACGAGGAGATGAATCAGTATTTCGGCAAGGACACCTGCTACATCAGCACCATCGGCCTGTCGCAGATTGCCGGCGCGCAATTCCTCCACGTCTACAAACCGCGTCACTGGATCAACTGCGGACAGGCCGGGCCGCTGGGCTGGACTATTCCGGCGGCGCTGGGCGTGGTCAAGGCCGACCCGAGCCGCCAGGTGGTCGCGCTGTCAGGGGATTACGATTTCCAGTTCATGATCGAAGAGCTCGCCGTCGGTGCGCAGTTCAAGCTGCCGTACATCCACGTGGTGGTGAACAACTCGTACCTGGGCCTCATCCGTCAGGCCCAGCGCAATTTCGACATCGATTACTGCGTGCAGCTGGCGTTCGACAACATCAATGCGCCTGAGCTGGAGGGCTATGGCGTCGATCACGTCGCGGTTGCCGAAGGCCTCGGCTGCAAGGCAATCCGCGTCCTTGACCCGGCGCACCTGCAGGCCGCCTTCGCCGAAGCGTCGAGCCTGATGCAGCAGTACCGCGTGCCGGTGGTGGTGGAGATCATTCTCGAACGCGTCACAAACATTGCGATGGGCACCGAGATCAACGCCATCAATGAATTCGAGTCCCTGGCCGAGAGCCGCGCCGACGCCCCCACCGCCATCAGCCTGCTGGACTGATCGCGCCTGGTTGCGCTCAACACGAACACGAACAAGGAGTACGTCATGCCCCGTTTATGCGCCAACCTGTCGATGTTGTTCACCGAGCTGGTATTTCTGCAACGTTTCGAAGCCGCCGCCGACGCCGGGTTCAGCGGCGTCGAGTACCTGTTCCCCTATGACTTCAGCTCCGCCCAGATCAAGGCCGAGCTGGACCGCAACCGGCTCACTCAAGTGCTGTTCAATCTGCCAGCGGGCGACTGGGCCAAGGGCGAGCGCGGCATCGCCTGTCACCCCGACCGGGTCGAGGAGTTCTATGCCGGCGTTGACCTGGCCATTGCGTACGCCAAGGTCCTGGGCAACACCCAGATCAATTGCCTGGCGGGGATCAAACCCCAGGGATTCGACGACGGGCTGATCGAGAAGACCTTCGTCGACAACCTCAAATACGCCGCCGACCGCCTGCAAGCCCAAGGCATCGATCTGGTGATGGAAATGATCAACACCCTGGACATTCCGGGGTTCTACCTGAACACCACCGCCCAGGCGCTGGCGATTCGCGAGAAGGTCGGCAGCCGCAATCTGTCGCTGCAATACGACATCTACCACATGCAAATCATGGAAGGCGACCTGGCCCGCACCCTCGAAAACCACCTGCCGGCGATCCGTCACGTGCAACTGGCGGACAACCCGGGGCGCCACGAACCGGGCACCGGCGAGATCAACTACGGCTTTTTGTTCAAGCACCTGGACCGGCTGGGTTATCGCGGCTGGATCGGCTGTGAATACAAGCCGCTGACCACCACCGAAGCCGGGCTTGGGTGGCTGAAAACCCATAATTTGATCTGATACCGATTCTTGTAGGAGTGAGCTTGCTCGCGATTGCGGTGGGCTGTTGACGATGCGGTGGCTGATAAATCGCATCGCGAGCAAGCTCACTCCTACAGGGAGAAATATTGAGGCATGTACGCACCCCGTCTGCCTCCTACAAACAAGGGAAAAAATCTCATGGCTAACATCGGATTCATCGGCACCGGCATCATGGGCCTGCCCATGGCAGAAAACCTGCAGAAAGCAGGTCATCAATTGATTCTCTCCCGGCACTTCATTGCCCCGCCCGCGTCCCTGGTGGAGGGCGGCGCGACGGTGCTGGCCAACCCGCGGGAAGTGGCGCAGGAAGCGGAATTCATCATCGTCATGCTGCCGGACACCCCGCAGGTCAACGACGTGCTGTTCGGCGAAAACGGTCTGAGCGAGGGCGTCGATAGCCGCAACGTGGTCATCGACATGAGCTCGATTTCCCCCTCGGCGACGAAAGCCTTCGCCGAGAAAATCAACGCCACCGGCGCGCAGTACCTCGACGCACCGGTGTCGGGCGGTGAAGTCGGCGCCAGGGCGGCCACGCTGAGCATCATGGTCGGCGGCAAGCAGGCGACATTCGAGCGCGCCCTGCCCCTGTTTCAGACCATGGGCAAGAACATCACCCTGGTCGGCGGCAACGGTGACGGCCAGACCGCCAAGGTCGCCAACCAGATCATCGTCGCGCTGAACATCCAGGCCGTGGCCGAAGCCTTGCTGTTTGCCTCGAAAAACGGCGCTGACCCGGCCAAGGTGCGGGAAGCGTTGATGGGCGGTTTTGCCTCGTCGAAGATTCTTGAAGTGCATGGCGAACGGATGATCAAAGGCACGTTCAACCCGGGCTTCAGGATCGCGCTGCATCAAAAGGATCTGAACCTGGCCCTTGAAGGTGCGCGGGAGTTGGGCCTGAACCTGCCCAATACGGCCAACGCCCAGCAAGTGTTCAGCACCTGCGCGGCGTTGGGCGGGAGTGGCTGGGATCACTCGGGGCTGATCAAGGGGCTGGAACACATGGCGAATTTTTCGATTCGTGGGGATCACAGGCCTGACTGACTGGCATTGAGAGGTGTGTCGTCCATACCGGCCCCTTCCCGGCTGAAGCCGGTCCCACTAAAAGCAGCGGCGTGCACTGTGTGGGACCGGCTTTAGCCGGGAAGAGGCCCGCCCTGCTGATACATATACCGGCCAGTGACGGAAGCAAAAAAGCCAGGCCTCCTTTCGGACAGCCTGGCTTTCTTGGGCAGCGGGGATTCAAATCACCCCGCCTCCCGATCAGAAAATATTGATCGGATAATCGGCAATCAAACGAAATTCCTTCACGTCGCCGTCAGGCTGATCGCCGTTGGCGGTGTGCCAGGCCTGACGCATGCGCAGGGACAAATCCTTCGCCGGGCCGGACTGCACGACATACTTCGCTTCAAGGTTGGTTTCGTGGTGGTCGCCGTCATCGCCATAACCGGTGTAAGTGCTGTTCGATGGAATATGGGACCCATCGATGTCGTCACCGTGGATATAACGAACCATGAAACTTAGCCCCGGCGCGCCGTAACTCGCCATGTTCAGGTCATACCGCGCCTGCCAGGACTTTTCCCCCGGGCCGTTGAAGTCGGAGTACTGAACCGAGTTGGCCAGCAGTATGGAATCGCCGGTGTCGCCCGCGCCGTTATTACCAAAGGCCACATAATCGAACGGCGTGTCGCCATGCACTTTCTGGTAGGCCAGGGTCACGGTATGTGCGGTCAGGAATGAATAGGCCGCCGCCAGCGACCAGGTCGTGTTGCTGATATCGCCCGCCTTGGCGGCACCGCTGTCGTTGGTGCGATAGATATTGAAATCGAAGTTCAACGACTGCTGATCAGAGATCGGCAAGGTGTAGTTGGCATTGCCGTAGTACTGATGCCAGACATCCTTGAGGTCCGAGCCGTAAAGGCTGACCGACAGATTATCGGTGAGCGCATATTTGCCGCCGGCGTAGTCAATGCTGCTGGCTTCGACGTTGGCATACGCCGCCCAGATACCGTGATCATTGTTGGTGGTGATCGGGCCGTTGCTGCCGGTGAAGTGGCCGCCGTCGAGTTCCAGGTTGGCGATGTCGCTGCTCAGCAGGTTAAAGCCAGTGGCGGTTTGCGGGAACAGGCGTGAGCCGCCCGCGGCAAACACTGGCGCCTGGGGCTGCAGATTGCCGTAGCGCAATTCAGTCTTCGAGATGCGCATCTTCAGCGCCCCGCCGGCTGTGCCGTATTCATCCTGGGCATTGCCATGGCTGTCCACTGGCAGGTTGCCAGTGCCGGTGGTCCCGCCACCGCCATCCAGTTTCAGGCCCCAGTAACCGTAGGCATCAACGCCAAAACCCACGGTGCCCTGGGTGAAGCCGGAGCTGAAGTTACCCAGCACGCCCTGGGTCCAGTCCTTGCTGTCGTCCTTGCCGTTTTTGTTGTCCCGGTTGAAATAATAGTTCTTCAGGTGAACGGTCAGACTGCTGTCGTCGACGAAGCCCTTGGCCTCCGATTGATCACTGACAACTGCTGCCGTTGCCAGTTGACTGACGCCCAGCGATACCGCCAGCGTCATCAGATTCCATTTCACGAAAGTCATTGTTATCCCCTGTCTCGATTAAGGCCCAGCGCGTGCGCCCCCGAATGCGGGGCACTGTTTCAAGTTGACACGACGATTCAGCGCTGAAGCGGGCGTTGCGGCAGATGGAAGCGAAACACACATGCCAGTGACTGGACGGCTGTTCCAGCCAATGGAGCACATTGATTATTGTTGATGCACGTTCTGGCCAGGTTATACCACGCACTTGAAGGCCGAAAATCTTGTAGCACTATCCGACCGGCGGGATTCCCAACGAGTCTTGATAGTCACTATCAATCTTCGTAATAGTCGAAAACTTTAAGCCAGTGTTACCGTCATCGGCGATGAAGAACACGACTCAATTGCCGGATGACTCCGCAGCATCAGGCAATCGAATCATGCTCCGCTTCATCATTCCTTTGGTAAGACTTTTAGCCACCTCACGTCAGTGCGGTGGCTTTTTTTATGCCCGCGTTCTACCGGACGTTCGCGACATGTCCCCGAACACCCAACGACGGAAAAATTCCTTGTAAAAGGACCAACGGACTCTATTGCTTTAATAGCGAAAATATTTCGACACCGCGCTGGAAACTCCGATATAAAGCGCACCAAGTAATAGCGTTCTAATATCACGAACGCCATCATTTCAGGTGCCCCTATGTTCAAAGATCTTTCAATCGCCAAGCGCCTGGGACTGGGCTTCGGGCTTGTCCTCGCGCTGATGATTCTCGTCACCCTGGTGGGCGTTAACAGGGTTCATCTGATGGAATCCGCCCTGACCGACGTCAGTGAGGACGCCACCGTCAAACAGCGCTACGCGATCAACTTCCGCGGCAGCGTGCATGACCGCGCCATTGCCCTGCGCGATGCCGTGCTGGTGCGCAACGACGCAGGCCTTGCCACGCACTTGCGTGACATTGAGCGCCTGGACGGCCTTTATCAGGCCTCGGCCGCGCCCATGGACCGCATCTACCAGACCAAGGGTGCGTCGCCCCGTGAGCAGGAGCTGCTGGCCAACATCAAGACCGCCGAACGCACGGCACTGAGCGCCACCGAGAAACTGCTGAAGCTGCGTCAGCAAGGCGAGATCGACCAGGCCCAGACATTGCTGATGGAGCAAGTGTCCGGCGCCTACAAAGACTGGCTCGCCCGTATCAACGCACTGATTGACCTCGAAGAAGCGTCCATTGGCGGGCACATCACTTCGGTACGAGCCACGGCCTCGCAATTCGCTTCGCTGATGCTGCTGGCTACCGGCATCGCCGTGGTGTTGGGCATCATTGCCTCGCTGCTGATCATCCGCAGCCTCAAGTCGACCCTCGGCGCCGAACCCCACCAGGTCGCGGCTTCAATCCGTCGTCTGGCGGCCGGCGAGCTGACCGACAAGATTGAAACGTCCTATCCCGACAGCGTCATGGGTGCGCTCAAGGCGACCAACCTGCACCTGTCGGCCACCATCACCGAAGTACGCTCTGCCGCATCAGCGTTGACCCACTCCTCCGCCCAATTGCTGTCCAGTTCCGACAGCAACAGCGAGCAGATGCGCCTGCAAGCCAGTGAAACCCAGCAGATGGCGACGGCGATCAATCAGATGGCCACCACCGTAAAAGAAGTCGCGGGCTACGCCGACCAGGCCGCCAATGCCACCCAGACGGCTGACCATGAAGTCGAAAACGGCAAGCGCGTGGTCGAAGGCACTGCCCAGGCAATGGACCAACTGGCGCGCAAGCTGGAAAGCGCCGCTGACTCGGTGGGCCAGGTGTCCAGCGACAGCCGCGCCATCGAAAACGTGGTGGCGGTGATCAACTCCATCGCCGAACGCACCAACCTGTTGGCCCTCAACGCTGCCATCGAGGCCGCCCGCGCCGGTGAAGCGGGCCGCGGTTTCGCCGTAGTGGCCGACGAGGTTCGTTCTCTGGCCAATCGCACTCAGGAATCAACCCAGGAAATACGCGACATGGTCGGCCAGTTGCAAACGGGTGCGGTGAAGACCGCCGACCTGATGCGCGAAAGCCGCGAAATGGCCCAGCGCACCGTCGAGCAGACCCACGAAGCGCAAACCGCGCTGGTGAAGATTCGCCACGAAGTCGGCGCGCTCAACGACATGAACGCGCAGATCGCCAGCGCCGCCGCGCAGCAACGGGCGGTGGCCGATGACGTCAGCGTCAACATCAACCGCATCCACGATTCCGCACTGGAAACTGCGGTCGGCTCCAATCAGGTCGCACGCTCCAGCCGCGAGCTGTCGACCCTGGCCGACGTGCTCACCGACCGCGTGAGCTTCTTCAAGGTCTGAGCCTGCAAGGCTGCGTCGTTCAGGCGACGCAGCCATTTACGCCATCACCCCGCCGCCCAAGTTTCCTCGTTAAAGACGTCTTGATTCCGACGCTGCCCCCGGCTTAATCGCTGGAGTCCTTCTGCACTTTCTGGTCTAGTAGCGATCCGATCATCGCGAGTCGACTGCCGTCGATTCCATCATCCATTCGCTGCAACTGCCGCCCTAGCAAAGGTCCCGCCGATGTCTGCCCACCGTTTCAAGCACGCCCTCTCCTGCCTGTCCCTGCTGGCCTGTCTGACCTCCACTGCCGCCTTCGCCCACGCCCATCTTGAAAGCCAGCAGCCGGCTGCCGACAGTGAAGTGAGCGCACCCAAAGAGCTGCGCCTGATCTTCTCCGAAGGCGTCGAGGACACCTTCACCAAAGTCGTGATCAGCCTGGACGCACCCGATACGCCGACTGAAATCATCCAGACGCGCAACGTCGAAACCGACCCCAACGACAAAAAAGTCCTGATCGTGACCCCGGCCGTGCCGATGGTCCCGGGCAAATACAAGGTGGAATGGCACGCCGTGTCAGTGGACACCCACAAGAGCGAAGGCACCTATCGCTTTCAGGTGACGCCATAACCCCATGCACGAAGGACTGATCCTGTGCCGGTTCATCCACTTCGGCGCAGTGCTGTCGCTGTTCGGGATCGGTGCGTTCCGCAGCCTGTTGTTTGTCCCGCACCTGCGCCCTTTTGAGGCCAGCCCCGCGGGAGGTCCGCTGAGTCGACTGCTCGGCTGGCTTGCCGTTGTGGCCTTGGCGAGCGCAGTGGCCTGGCTGATGCTGACGGCTGCTTACCTGAGCAGTGACTGGAGCAGCGCAATCGATCCGTCCACGGTCGGGCGGGTACTCGGCAATACCTGGTTCGGGCACGTGTGGATTGTCCATCTGTTGTTGAACGCGCTGGTTGTCATCCTCCATCGCCGGGCGAAGCCGAGGGTCATGCTGGTCCTCAATGCCCTGTTGCTGATGACCCTGGCGCCGGTCGGTCACGGCGCGATGTTTGACGGGCTGAAAGGCCAGTTGTTGATCCTCAATCAGATGCTGCACCTGCTCGGCGTCGGCACCTGGCTCGGCGGGTTATGGATGCTGGCCTGGCTGCTGAGGGCTGATCATGGCGTCGATCTCGCGGCGGCATTGCGGCGTTTCAGTGGCATCGGTTACGGGCTGGTGGCGGTGATCATCGCCACGGGCCTGATCAACGTTCGTGCGCTCAGCGGCGGGTTCTGGCCTGAACCTGCGTTTGCCGGGTTTGGCCTGGTGCTGGCCGTCAAAGTCGTGATGGTGCTGGGTATGCTGGCGCTGGCGGCGCTGAACCGACAATTGGCGCGGGCGGCTGATCTGCCGGTTCAGCGCCTGAAGTTGAGCGTGTTTCTGGAATGCCTGTGTGGCGCCGGTGCGCTGGCCGCGGTGTCGTTGCTCGGCACCTTGCCGCCGATGCTGGGCTGAATCTGAGCATGAGAGTTTGAACGCAAGAGTCGGGGTGTCGGCCTCCCTCGATGCGGCTAACGTACAGACCACCGAACCGTCAGAGAGCCGCCGCAAATGAGCCGCCAGCCGCGTAATCCGTCACCCGAAAGCGTCGAGCTCGACCCGCGCTGGAGCGCCGTGTTGTCCCGGGACGCCAGCGCCGACGGGCTGTTTGTCTACGGGGTACGCACCACCGGCGTCTACTGCCGTCCGAGCAGCAGCGCGCGCTTGCCTCGCCCGGAAAACGTGGTGTTCTTTGACAGTGCCACCGAGGCCGAAGCCGCCGGGTTTCGCCCGAGCAAACGCGCCGCCGCCGACCGCACCGGTCTGGCTGAGCAGCGTGCTGCCGTGGTCGCTGGCGCCTGTCGACTGATCGCCGAAGCGGAGTTGCTGCCGACCCTCGCCGAGCTGGCCGTCCACGCCGGCATGAGCCCCTGGCATTTCCACCGCGTGTTCAAAGCCGTCACCGGCCTGACACCCAAGGGCTACGCCAATGCCCACCGCGCCGACAAGGTGCGCAGCAAACTGACGGACAGCGGGCGCATCACCGACGCCCTGTACGACGCCGGTTTCAATTCCAACAGCCGCTTTTACGAAGCCAGTGCCGGATTGCTGGGCATGAGCCCCACCGACTACCGCAAGGGCGGCGCCGCGCTGGAGATTCGGTTTGCCGTCGGCGAGTGCTTTCTCGGTGCGATTCTGGTGGCCCGGAGTCCGCGCGGCGTGTGCGCCATTCTGCTGGGCGATGACCCCAATCGATTGGTGCAAGACCTCCAGGATCAGTTTCACAGCGCCACGCTGATCGGCGGCGATGCCGACTTCGAGCGGCTCATGGCTGAGGTGGTCGGGTTTATCGAGGCGCCGAAGCTGGGCCTGAACCTGCCACTGGATTTGCAGGGCACGGCGTTTCAGCAGCGGGTGTGGCAGGCCCTGGCGCAGATACCGCCGGGCACGACCGCCAGTTACGCACAAATCGCCCGGCAAATCGGTGCGCCGACCGCCAGTCGTGCGGTCGCCCTCGCCTGCGGGGTAAACCGGATTGCCGTGGCAATTCCCTGTCACCGGGTGGTGCGCAGCGATGGCGCGTTGTCGGGTTATCGTTGGGGGGTGGAGCGCAAGCGCGCGTTGCTCACTCGTGAAGGTCAAGGAACGGAACCACAGCATTCACGCTGAGCTATTTTGATTGGTTTCAGCCCAGCTCAAACTTCAGTTCCGCTGCTTCCACGATCCTATCGATCCTCGCGGGTGTGCCACAGACGCAGCAGATAGATTATGGAATTGGCTATCTCGTAGCGCATCTCGTAATGGCCGATCTGGATTCTGCGCACATCCCTCGGTTCAAATTCTTCAAGGCGTTCGCCGATGCGTGGATTAACGAGCAGCGTAGTCGGTGCTGCCGTGAGTTGCTGCACGGTTCGTGCGGCGGCAGGCTGATTGGCCGCTGCCAGAAACTCATAGAGCCGGGCAATGTCGGAAAGCGCCTTGCTCGTCCACTTCAGTTCCATCAGTGTGGAACCGGCAACGGCGTGTCGGTGCTAAGGCTATCAGCCCAGGCCTGAACGGTCTGGTGGTCAATTACGTGACCAGCATCGACATCAGCCAATGCCTCGCGAGTCAGGCGACTGCGCTCTTCTTCCTGATCTATCCAGGCGGACAGGGCCTGTTTGACGATCCAGTTTTTGGAGCGTTCCAGCCGCTCCGCCATCAAATCGACTTTTTGTGCCAACGCCTCAGGAACGTGAGCCGTCACCGATCGGGTCTTTGCGGAAGTTGCCATGATAGGACGGTCCTGATTAGAGAGTGATTTAAAGTTAATCATAGTGAGTCATTAAAAATCGTCAAGAAAAGGGTCAGCTGTCGGATTGCGCTGTACGCCATCCGTTAGGCGTTTCCGGCTAAAGCCGGCTCCACTAGGGAAGCAAAGCATGCAAACGCCGGTAACAGCTTCGCGCTTGAGAAACCCTGACAGCGGCGTAAGGTCCCTGCACCGGATCTCACAAGGAGCATGGACGTGCCTTCGACTCTTCAAGCAGCGATAACCGACACCGCCCCCTCATTCTGGTTGATCGCCGACCAGCTCAACGCACGCAACGAAACCGAGCGGCTGGACTACATCCGCTCGGGCTTCCCGCCCGGCTGGGTCAAGGTGCTGCGCAATGCCTTCCGCCTCAGCAACAGCCAGCTCGAAGCCTTATTGGCAACTTCGGTCTCCACGCTGGAGCGCCGCCAGCGTCAGCAACGACCGCTGGACATCGTCGGCTCCGAACGCCTCGACCGGGTCGCCGCCCTCGCCACCCACGCCGCCGAACTCTTCGAAGACCAGAACACCGCCCGCCGCTGGATGATTGCGTCCAACCGCGCGCTCAACGGGCAGACGCCCATTGCCCTGTGCGAAACCGAAATCGGCGCACGCCAGGCACGTCGGGTGCTCAGCGCCTTGCAGCACGGCGGGGTCGTCTGATGCAGGCCTGGAGGATCAGCAAGGCAAATGCCGCGAACGATCTGTCCGGCACCGGCGCCGCGCAGTTCGGCGGGCGCTGGAATCATGCCGACCAGCCTGCGGTCTACCTGGCGCTGAGCGCGTCAGGCTGCGCGCTGGACACCCTCGTCCAGTGCGCGAGCCTGCCGCAGCCGGGTTTCCAGCTGGTTCACCTGCAGTTGCCGGATGACCCGGCACTGTATTGGCAGCCTGCCCTCGCCCAACTGCCGCCCGGCTGGGACGTCACGCCGGCGGACAGACCCAGCATGGATTTCGGCAGCGCCTGGCTGGAACGGCGTGAGCAACTGGGTTTGATCGTGCCCTCCGCAATCATCACCCACACGCGCAACCTGCTGCTCAACCCCCGTCACCCCGCCATGGCGCAGGTCAGGGTGCTGGACGTGCGCCCTTTGACCTGCGGCTGATCAGCGCTGGGTGTCGACCACGATTCTGCCGCGCACCTGCCCGTCCATGAGCTGGTGTGCGGTTTCAATCACCTCACTCAAGCCGATCTCCCGGCTGATCAATGGCAGCAGCGAGACATCGAGATCCCGGGCCAGACGCGCCCAGGCGTCGATGCGGTCCTGGCGCGGGCGCATGACGCTGTCGATGCCGGCCAGCGTTACACCTCGCAGAATGAACGGCGCCACCGATGCCGGAAAGTCCATCCCCTGGGCCAGGCCGCAGGTCGCCACCGTGCCCCAGTACCGTGTGCTGGCGCAGATATTGGCGAGCGTGTGACTGCCCACCGAATCAATCGCCCCGGCCCAGCGCTCTTTGGCCAACGGGCGGCCGGGCTCGGCAAGGGTCGCGCGGTCGATGATGTCAGCGGCGCCGAGGGACGTCAGGTATTCGCTCTCGCTCACGCGGCCGGTGGAGGCCACGACGCGATAACCGAGCTTGGCCAGCAACGCAATGGCGAAACTGCCGACACCGCCGTTGGCCCCGGTCACCAGCACCTCGCCCTTGTCCGGCGTCACGCCGTTTCTCTCCAGTGCCATGATTGCCAGCATCGCGGTGTATCCCGCCGTGCCGATGGCCATAGCCTGCGCCGGTGTAAAGGCGCTGGGCAGCGGGATCAGCCATCTGCCTTGCAGCCGCGCCTTCTGTGCCAAGCCACCCCAATGACCTTCCCCCACGCCCCAGCCGTTCAGTAACACCTGATCGCCAGGTTTGAAGTCCGGGTCGCGGCTGTCCTCGACGGTGCCGGCCAGATCCACGCCGGGCACCATTGGGAACTGCCGCACGATCGGCCCTTTGCCGGTGATCGCCAGGCCGTCCTTGTAATTCAGCGTGCTGTGGCTGACGCGCACCGTGACGTCGCCCTCGGGCAACTGACCGTCATTGATGTCCGCCAGCTCGGCACGGTAGCCGTTGTCGTCTTTGTTGATCAGGATGCCTTTGAACATTGCCCCTCTCCTATTTAGACCGCTCGTCTATAACCAGACCTGAAAACATCAGCGCGGCAAGCCGCGCAGAAATCCGATGATGAAGGTGTTGAGCGGCTGCTCGTTCTGCACCAGTCGAGCCCGCAGCACGGCGCCCTCCCAGCCGATCCAGAAATACGCCGCCAGTTCTGAACAATCCGTGCGCGCTGGCAGTTCCCCTGCGGCAATCGCCGCCTTGAAGCAGACCGTCAGGCGCGCCTGCCAATCGAGGAAAACCTTCTCCAGGGCCTCGCGGAAACCCGTTGGCAGGACGCTCACTTCCTGGCCCATGTTGCCGACCAGACAGCCGCGGCGGAACTCATGGCGGGCGATGTTGACCTTTGATTCCTGAACGAACGCGGCCAGCCGCTCCAGTGGCGACAGGGTTTCATCCAGCAGCCAGCGATCAAGGCGCCGGGCAAAGTAGCCGGCGTAGCTGTCGAGCACCGCGAGGCCGAACACCTCTTTGCTGGCGAAGTAATGGTAGAAAGAGCCTTTGGGCACGCCGACGCGCTTGAGGATGCCGTCAATGCCTGTGGCCATGAAGCCCTGCTCGGTCAGCACCTCGACGCCGCAACGGATCAGCGCCTCGCGGGTGTCGAAGTCATCGGGGCGCGCCACTTTAGGCGGGCGGCCGGGGCGTCGTGGTTTTGCAATGATGTCGTTCATGGGGTTGCATATTAGACCGAGCGTCTATTAAATCAACCGCAACTTTCAAATGCTGCTTTTTAACAGCCTTTTCGCTATGGAGACTCTGCCGATGATCGCCTGGCCCGACACCCGCCTGCTCAAACTGCTGGACATCGAACTGCCCATTCTGCAAGCACCCATGGCCGGTGCGTCCGGCTCGGCAATGGCCGTCGCGGTCGGCAAAGCCGGTGGCCTGCCCTCGCTGCCCTGCGCCATGCTCACCCGCGCGCAGATTCGCGAAGAAGTGGCGCGAATACGCGCGAGCACTCACGCGCCGCTTAACCTGAATTTCTTCTGCCACTCGACTCCGCCCGCCGATCCGCAGGCGGATGCCGATTGGAAAAACCTGCTCAAGCCCTATTACGACGAACTGGGTGCAGACTTCGACGCGCCGACGCCCACGTCCAACCGCGCACCGTTTGACGAAGCGGCCTGCGCCTTGATCGAAGAACTGAAGCCTGAAGTGGTCAGCTTCCATTTCGGTCTCCCCGAGGCTGCGCTGCTGGCGCGGGTGAAGGCGACTGGCGCGAAGGTGTTGTCTTCTGCAACCACGGTTGAAGAAGCGATTTGGCTCGAAGCACGGGGTTGCGATGCGATCATCGCCATGGGCTACGAGGCCGGTGGGCATCGCGGCATGTTCCTCAGCGATCAGCTTCACACCCAGGTCGGGACCATGGCGCTGGTGCCGCAGATTGTCGATGCCGTGAGGATTCCGGTCATCGCGGCCGGTGGCATTGCCGACAGTCGCGGGATTGCCGCTGCGTTCATGCTCGGCGCGTCAGCGGTTCAGATCGGCACCGCGTATCTGTTTACCCCGGAAGCCAAGACTTCCGCGCTGCATCAGTCGGCACTGAGCCGAGCGCAGGATAGCCAGACCGCTATCACCAACATTTTCACCGGCCGCCCGGCCCGGGGCATCGTCAACCGCATCATGGCTGACATCGGACCCATGGCCGATGCCGCGCCGGCCTTCCCCACAGCGGGCGGCGCGTTGATGCCGCTGCGCAGCAAGGCCGAAGCCCGGGGCGACGACGGTTTCATGAACCTCTGGGCGGGTCAGGCAGTGGGCATCAAGCACTCGCTGTCGGCGGAAGAACTCACCCGGACGCTGGCCATCGGCGCCCTGGAACGGCTGGCCGGGCGCTGAGCCGGTGACTTAAGCCGCCGATTTAAAACGCAGCGCGGCAAGATCCGGCTTCCGCGCAGGGAAGAGTCGCTATATATTTCGCTGCATAGCGTTTGACCGGCGTCCGGTTGGCGTTCTTCCTCACCCCCGTTTGCCACACCCCGTTCCCCACCCCGGAGCCGTTCCATGCGCGCAGTTTCACACCGCTTGACCCTCACCTCACTGGCCGTCGCCTTTGTCGCGCTGTCCTCGGGCACAGCGTTTGCCGATGAAGTCCAGGTGGCCGTCGCGGCCAATTTCACCGCGCCGATCCAGGCCATCGCCACGGATTTTGAAAAGGATACGGGCCATAAACTCGTGGCCTCGTTCGGCGCGACCGGACAGTTCTACACCCAGATCAAAAATGGCGCGCCGTTCGAAGTCTTCCTCGCCGCCGATGACACCACCCCGGCGAAACTTGAAAGCGAAAACGAGACGGTGAAAGGCTCGCGCTTCACCTATGCCGTTGGCACCCTGGCGCTGTGGTCGGCCAAAGACGACTACGTCGACGACAAAGGCCAAGTGCTCAAAGACGGCAAGTTTGAACACCTTTCGATTGCCAACCCGAAAGCCGCTCCGTACGGCCTCGCCGCCACTCAGACCCTGGACAAACTGGGCCTGACTGACTCGACCAAAAGCAAGATCGTCGAAGGCCAGAGCATCGCCCAGGCCTATCAGTTCGTGCAGACCGGCAACGCGGAACTGGGTTTCGTCGCTCTCTCCCAGGTGTTCAAGGACGGCAAGCTGACCGGCGGCTCGGCGTGGATCGTTCCGGCCAACCTGCATGAACCCATCAAGCAGGACGCCGTGATCCTCAACAAGGGCAAGGACAACGCCGCCGCCAAGGCGCTGATGGACTACCTCAAGGGCCCGAAAGCCGCCGCGATCATCAAGTCCTACGGGTACCAGCTGTAAATGCTGCTGGGCAGTGCCGACCTCGCGGCCATCTGGCTGACGCTGAAACTGGCGTCCCTGACCACCGTGATTCTGCTGATCGTCGGCACGCCCATCGGGCTGTGGCTGTCGCGCACCCGCTCATGGCTGAAAGGCCCGATCGGCGCGGTGGTGGCATTGCCGCTGGTGTTGCCGCCCACGGTGATCGGCTTTTATCTGTTGCTGTTGCTCGGGCCGAACGGCGCGGTCGGGCAACTGACTCAGAGCCTGGGGCTCGGCACGCTGACGTTCAGTTTCACCGGGTTGGTGATCGGCTCGGTGCTGTATTCCCTGCCGTTCGTGGTTCAGCCCTTGCAGAACGCTTTCGCCGCCATCGGCTCGCGCCCCCTTGAAGTGGCGGCCACGTTGCGCGCAGGCCCTTGGGACACGTTCTTCTCGGTGATCCTGCCGCTGGCGCGCCCTGGCTTTATCACCGGGGCGATTCTGGGTTTCGCTCACACCGTGGGTGAGTTTGGCGTGGTGCTGATGATCGGTGGCAACATCCCGGAGAAAACCCGGGTCGTGTCCACGCAAATCTATAACCACGTCGAATCCATGGAATACGCCCAGGCCCATTGGCTGGCCGGGGCGATGCTGGTGTTTTCCTTTGTGGTGCTGCTGGCGCTGTACTCCAGCGGCAAGGCGCGTTCGGCGTGGAGCGGCGCATGAGCGCGAACATTGAAGTGCGCTTCAAGGTCGACTACGCCGAGTTCGCTCTGGACGTCGACCTCAATCTGCCCGGTCGCGGCGTCACGGCGCTCTACGGCCATTCCGGTTCTGGCAAAACCACTTGCCTGCGTTGCATCGCCGGGCTGGAAAAGGCAGCCGACGGTTATATCCGTGTCAACGGCGAGGTCTGGCAGGACAGCGCCAACCATTTTTTTCTCCCCCCACACAAACGCCCCTTGGGCTACGTGTTCCAGGAAGCCAGCCTGTTTCCGCACCTCGACGTCGAGGGCAATCTGCGTTTCGGCCTCAAGCGCATCCCCGAGCGCGACAGGCGTATCACGCTGCAACAAGCGACGTCATTGCTGGGCATCGATCATCTGCTCAGCCGCGCGCCCGACAAACTCTCCGGCGGCGAGCGTCAGCGGGTCGGCATCGCCCGGGCGTTGCTGACCAGCCCGCGCCTGCTGTTGATGGACGAACCCCTGGCGGCGCTGGATGCGCAACGCAAGAGCGAAATCCTGCCGTACCTCGAACGCCTCCATGACGAGCTGGATATTCCGGTGATCTACGTGAGTCACGCCCAGGATGAAGTGGCTCGACTGGCTGATCATCTGGTGCTGCTCAGCGACGGCAAAGCACTGGCCAGCGGCCCCATCGGCGAGACCCTGGCGCGGCTGGATCTGCCGCTGGCGATGGGCGACGACGCGGGCGTGGTCATCGAAGGCAGCGTGCTGGCCTATGACGCTGCGTATCAGCTCATCACCGTCCAACTGCCGCGTAGCCAGTTGAGCATCCGCGTCGCCCACTCGGCATTGCTGCCCGGCAAGCCGCTGCGTCTCAAAGTGCAGGCGCGGGACGTGAGCCTGAGTCTGCAACCCGACGCTCAAAGCAGCATCCTCAATCGCCTGCCGGTCACGGTCATCGAAGAGATCGCCGCTGACAACACCGCCCATGTGCTGGTCCGCCTCGATGCCGACGGCTCGCCGCTGCTGGCGCGGATCACCCGCTATTCCAGGGATCAGCTGCAATTGGCACCGGGTCAACGGCTGTGGGCGCAGATCAAGTCGGTGGCGCTGCTGGCCTAGGCCCGATCCATCGCACTCGTCAGAACGCAATTATTCGGCACGACTGCGCAGCGCCACGGTCAATGCAAAAAGACCCCGCGTTCAGGACTGCCTTTCATGCCGGACACAATTCACAGCGAAGACCTGCCCAAAGATCTGCACTACGTCGACGACAGCCAGCCCGGATTCAGCCGCAAGATCCTGCGCGGCAAGTTCGCCTATTTCGACATCGACGGCCAGCGCATCCGCGACGAGGACGAGATCAAGCGCATCAACGCGCTAGTGATCCCCCCGGCTTACAGCGACGTGTGGATCTGCGCCGACCGCCAGGGCCATCTGCAAGCCACTGGCCGCGACGCCCGCGGGCGCAAGCAGTACCGCTATCACCCGCGTTGGCGCGAGATCCGCGACGAGAACAAATACTCGCGGATGATCGCCTTCGGCCAGGCGCTGCCCAAGGTGCGCAAGCAGCTGGAAACGCAACTGGCGAAACCCGGCATGGGCCGCGAGAAGGTCATGGCGGCGGTGCTGTCATTGCTGGACCAGACGCTGATCCGCATCGGCAACAGCCAGTATGCCCGGGACAACCGCTCCTATGGGCTGACCACGCTGCGCAACAAACATGTCGACGTGAAGGGCAGCAAGATCTACTTCGAGTTTCGCGGCAAGAGCGGCGTCGAGCACCGGCTCAGCGTCACCGACCGACGCCTGGCCAACATCATCAAACGCTGCATGGAATTGCCCGGCCAGAACCTCTTCCAGTACCTGGACGACGACGGCCAGCGGCATACCGTGTCCTCCCACGATATCAACCAGTACTTGCACACACTGACCGGCGCCGATTTCACCGCCAAGGATTACCGCACCTGGGCCGGCAGCGCGATGGCGCTGGCGACCCTGCGCAAGCTGCACTGGGAACCGGAGGCGGACGCGAAGAAACACGTCGTGTCCATGGTCAAGGAAGTCGCCCGATTGCTGGGCAACACCCCGGCCGTCTGCCGCAAGTGCTACATCCACCCGGCCGTGCTGGAAGCCTTCGCCATGGGCGAACTGGCCAAGCTGCCGCGCATCCGCCAGCGCAAGGGCCTGCGTCTGGAAGAAGTGGCGCTGGCCGGTTTCCTTCAGGGCCTGCAGGCCGCCGAGGTCATTCGTGAAGCATCCGAAGAACTGACAGGAGAAACAGCATGACCCCCCATGACGCTCATATTCCCGGTGAAAAACTCAACGACCCGGACGCGCGCCCCGCTGACGTGGCCGACGACCGCGACCGCACCGACGATGTGCGTGAAGACGAGCCGCTGACCGGCGGCGACCACGATGACGCCGGGCACACCCCCAAGGTGCCCCTCGCCGAGTAAACCCGTTCTTGCATTTCAGGATTCAAAGGCCTCACCCATGACCACACCGCCGCACCTGACAGACGACGCCCGCCCTTCTTCCTTCACCGTAGATGCCGACCGTCCCGGATTCGTCCGGGTTCGCGGTGCCCGCGAGCACAATCTCAAGGACGTGGACGTCGACATCCCCCGCGACGCGCTGGTGGTGTTCACCGGCGTGTCGGGGTCGGGTAAATCCTCGCTGGCGTTCTCCACCCTGTACGCCGAAGCCCAGCGCCGCTATTTCGAATCCGTCGCGCCCTACGCCCGACGCCTCATCGACCAAGTGGGCGTGCCCGACGTCGACTCCATCGAAGGCCTGCCGCCCGCCGTTGCACTGCAGCAGCAACGGGGTACGCCGAGCACGCGCTCTTCGGTCGGCAGCGTGACCACCCTGTCCAGCCTGATCCGCATGCTCTATTCCCGCGCCGGCACCTATCCGCCGGGCCAACCCATGCTCTACGCCGAGGACTTCTCGCCCAACCTGCCCCAGGGCGCCTGCCCCGAGTGCCATGGCCTGGGCCGGGTCTATGAGATTCCCGAAGAACTGATGGTGCCGGACGATTCGCTGACCATCCGCCAGCGCGCTATCGCCGCATGGCCCTTGGCCTGGGGCGGTCAGAACCAGCGCGACATCCTCGTGACCCTGGGTTACGACGTCGACACCCCGTGGCGCGACCTGCCGAAAAAGGACCGCGACTGGATTCTGTTTACCGACGAACAGCCCAACGTACCGGTCTACGCCGGCCTGACGCCTGAAGAGACGCGTCTGGCGATCAAGCGCAAGGTCGAGCCGAGCTACCAGGGCACCTTCACCGGCGCCCGCCGCTACGTGCAGCACACCTTCGCCACCACGCAGAGCGCGCTGATGAAAAAGCGCGTCTCGCGGTTCATGCGCGGCAGCCCTTGCCCGCTGTGCGATGGCAAACGCTTGAAGCGCGAAGCGCTGTCGGTGACCTTCGCCGGCCTCGATATCGGCGAGCTGGCGCAGATGCCGCTGCTGCGGTTGGCCGAGGTCTTGCGCCCCGTGGCAGCCGGCGTCTTCGATGATGAAGATCGCGACAGCGCCGTGCTGGATCGCGAGCAGATGGCCAAGGCGAAAAAGAAGCGGGTCAGTGCAGGCGGCGCGGCCCACGACGCCGCGCCCGACGTACGCGCGACGCCCAACCTGTCTGTCGAAAAGCGCCTCGCCGCTCAGCGCATTGCGCAGGATCTCTTGGCGCGGGTCAGCACCCTCACCGAGCTGGGGCTCGGTTACCTGGCGCTGGATCGCAGCACGCCGTCGCTGTCGTCCGGCGAACTGCAGCGCCTGCGCCTTGCGACGCAATTGGGTTCGCAACTGTTCGGCGTGATCTACGTGCTGGACGAGCCGTCGGCGGGTCTGCACCCGGCGGACAGCGAAGCCCTGTTTACAGCGCTGCAGCAGCTCAAGGCGTCCGGCAATTCGCTGTTCGTCGTCGAGCATGACCTGGAAACCATGCGCCGCGCCGACTGGCTGATCGACGTCGGCCCCGCCGCCGGGGAGCATGGCGGGCACGTGCTGTACAGCGGCCCTCCCGCAGGCCTGGCCGAGATCGAGGCGTCGCAAACTCGGCGGCATCTGTTCGCCGAACACACGGAGTTGCGCGCCGCAAGAAGGCAGCCCACTGACTGGCTGCGCCTGGAAGGCATCACCCGCAACAACCTCAACGAACTGAGCGCAAAGTTTCCGCTGGGCTGCTTCACATCCGTGACCGGCATCTCCGGCTCGGGCAAATCCAGCCTGGTCAGCCAAGCGCTGCTGGAACTGGTGGGCGCGGAGTTGGGACGCCCGGTCGCGGAAGTCGAAGCGGAAGAATCCAGCCTCGAAGACGACGCGCCGCAACCCACCGGCGGGCACATCGCTGGCGGATTAAGCGCGATCAAGCGTCTGGTGCAGGTCGACCAGAAACCCATCGGCCGCACCCCTCGCTCCAACCTGGCGACCTACACCGGGCTGTTCGACAACGTGCGCAAACTGTTCGCCGCGACGCCCGATGCGCAGAAGGCCGGCTACGACGCCGGACAGTTCTCGTTCAACGTCGCCAAAGGCCGCTGCCCGGTGTGCGAGGGCGAAGGATTCGTCAGCGTTGAATTGCTGTTCATGCCCAGCGTTTACGCGCCCTGCCCGACCTGCCATGGTGCGCGCTACAACCCGGACACCCTGGCCATCAAGTGGGACGGCTTGAGCATCGCCGACGTGTTGCAGCTGACGGTTGAACAAGCGGTGGACGTCTTCGCCGAACAACCCGGCGTGCTGCGCTCGCTGACTGTGCTGCGTGATATTGGTCTGGGCTATCTGCGCCTCGGTCAGCCTGCGACTGAACTGTCCGGCGGCGAGGCCCAGCGCATCAAACTGGCGACGGAGCTACAGCGCAGTCAGCGCGGCGCCACGTTGTATGTCCTCGATGAGCCGACCACGGGCCTGCACCCCACTGATGTGGATCGGCTGCTGACGCAGTTGAATGCGTTGGTGGATGCAGGCCATAGCGTCGTTGTGGTCGAGCATGAAATGCGCGTGGTTGCCCAAAGTGACTGGGTGATCGACATCGGCCCGGGGGCTGGGGACAAGGGTGGGAATGTTGTAGCGTGTGGTACGCCTGAACAGGTTGCGGATGTGCCAGAGAGCCGGACGGCGCCGTTTTTGCGGAAGGTTTTGAAGGGGTGAAACGAAAAAGGCACTTGAGGTTGCCCTCAAGTGCCTTTTTTCTGAATGGTGCCCCGAGCCGGGGTCGAACCGGCACATCCTTTCGGACGACGGATTTTAAGTCCGGTGTGTCTACCAATTTCACCATCAGGGCGGTAGCACATATCAACCTTGACCATCGCGAGCCATGTCGCGAGGCCTGCTGACAAGAGTGGGGAATATATACACCCTAAGCCCGGGAGGCAAGTTCAAAGCTTTCGGATTCAATTGGTTACGTTTGTTTACCGTCGCAATCTCGATACCTTGTCTATGCTCTCTCCCAGCGAAGGGTGACACGCTCGCGCAGCTGTCCTGCCCTTCTTTTGACAAACTGAATGAGGTGTCTATGAAATCCGCTTTGTGGCTTGGCCTGATTGGAGCATTTTCGGTGAGCGCTCAGGCGGCGTCGCTCAATGTCCCAATGAACCTGGTGAGCGCCGATGGCGCCCCACAGCCTGTTGGCGAGGTCAATATCAGCGAGACCGCTTACGGGCTGGTGTTCACCCCCGAGCTGAAATCTTTACCTACCGGCATTCACGGTTTTCATGTTCACGAAAAAGCGAGTTGCGATTCGGGCATGAAAGACGGCAAAAAAGTCGCGGCACTGGCAGCAGGCGGCCATTTTGACCCAGCCAGTACCGCCAAGCATCTGGGGCCATACGGCGATGGCCACATGGGTGATCTGCCGGCGGTCTACGTCAATGCCGATGGTGTGGCCAACTATCCTGTGCTTGCACCACGCCTGAAGAAAATTGCCGACATCAAAGGCCACGCGCTCATGATCCATGTGGGCGGCGACAACCATTCGGATATGCCGATGCCATTGGGCGGTGGCGGTGATCGCATGGCGTGCGGTGTTATCTGAAGGCACTCAACTGCCTGGGCTCAGCTGAGCCGATGACAGAGAAGAGTGGCGTGGGATGTGAGCTCTCGCTTCAAGGTAACGGAAGTGATGAGCAGAGTTGCGGAAGTGATTCACTGAACGCCATCCACAAAAAAGCCCGTAAGACGTTGATCTTACGGGCTTTAAATGTGGAGGCCGAGGTCGGAATCGAACCGGCGTAAGCGGATTTGCAATCCGCGGCATAACCATTTTGCTACTCGGCCTCAAACGCTCAACGATCCAACCACTACCGCTAAACGCATACAAACTGGAGCGGGAAACGAGACTCGAACTCGCGACCCCGACCTTGGCAAGGTCGTGCTCTACCAACTGAGCTATTCCCGCTTTGTGTGGGCGCCATTCTATACACTCAAATGAACCCGTCAACCCCTTGATTTAAAAATACTTATTTTTCATCTGTGGTCGTGCGCAGATGCGGCCATGCCGCGCGCAGGTATTGCACCATCGACCAGAGCGTAAGGCCCGCCGCGATCATCAGCAGTACGTAACCCAACACCACCCAGAAGGTAAACGCAGGCGGGTTGGCAAGCAGGATGACCAGCGCAAGCATTTGCGCAGCGGTTTTCCATTTGCCCAGGTTCGACACGGCTACCTGTGCCCGTGCCCCCAGCTCGGCCATCCACTCGCGAAGCGCCGAGATGACAATCTCGCGGCCGATAATCACAGCGGCGGGCAGCGTGAGCCAAAGGTTGGCGTGGGCTTGTACCAGCAACACCAGCGCAACGGCCACCATCAACTTGTCAGCCACCGGATCGAGAAACGCTCCGAACGGTGTGCTCTGCTCCAGGCGTCGTGCCAGGTATCCGTCCAGCCAGTCGGTCGCGGCTGCCAGGGCAAATACCGAACTGGCGGCCATGTAGCTCCAGTGGTACGGCAGATAGAACAACAGAATGAAGATCGGAATCAGCAGGACACGTAATACGGTGATCAGATTAGGGATATTCATCGGCACAACTGGCTACGAGGTGAGCGAGCATTCTACTCGCTGTGCAGGTTTGCATAAATCGACTCTGCGAGCTTTTTGCTGATTCCCGGCGCCTTGGCGATTTCTTCGATGCTGGCCCGGGACAATTCCTGAAGACCGCCGAAATGCTTGAGCAGATCGCGACGGCGGGTCGGGCCCACCCCCGCAACGCCTTCTAGGGTTGAAGTACGACGGGTTTTACCGCGACGCGCACGGTGCCCGGTGATGGCAAACCGGTGAGCTTCGTCGCGGATTTGCTGGATCAAATGCAGCGCGGGGGAATCGCCCTTGAGGGTGAACTCATGGGCCGCATCGTTCAAGTACAGCGTCTCGAAACCGGCCTTGCGTGTAGCGCCCTTGGCGACGCCCAGCAAAATCAGGTCGGGGATCGCCAACTCGTTCATCACGTCGCGGGCCATGCTCAACTGACCCTTGCCGCCGTCCACCAGCAGGATGTCCGGCAATTTGCCCTCGCCGTCCTTGATTCTGCTGAAGCGACGGGTAAGGGCCTGGTGCATGGCGGCGTAGTCGTCCCCCGCCGTGATGCCTTCAATGTTGTAGCGGCGGTAGTCCGACTTGATCGGGCCCTCGGGACCGAACACGACGCACGACGCTACCGTCGCTTCACCGCTGGAATGGCTGATGTCATAGCATTCCAGACGCTGCGGCGGCTCCTCGAGTTTGAGCACTTGGGCCAACGCTTCAAAACGCGCAGTGACGTGCTGGCGATTGGCAAGCCGCGCCATCAGTGCCTGCTCGGCATTGGTCACGGCCAGTTGCTGCCAGCGCGCACGGGTGCCACGCACCCGATGGCTGATGATGATTTCGCGGCCGCGTGAGGCATCGATGGCGTCGATCAGCGCGGGAAAATCCTCGCTGACCACGTTGACGATGACTTCGCCGGGCAATTCGCGCTCGCCACCGCCCAGGAAATACTGGGCCAGGAAAGCGGACATAACCTCGCCCACCTCCTCCTCGATCCCGACCTGGGGGAAGAAATTCTTGCTGCCGAGCACCCGCCCGCCACGCACGCTGATCAGATGCACGCAGGCGCCGCCCGGATTGACGAACGCCGCCACGACGTCAACGTCGCCGGTCCCGCCGTCCATGCTCTGCTGATCCTGGACGCGACGCAGCAGACCGATCTGGTCACGCAGCTCGGCGGCGTGCTCGAAATCGAGGTTCATTGCCGACTTTTCCATCAGCGCATTGAGTTCGTCGGTGAGGGCATTGCTGCGGCCCTCGAGGAACATCACCGAGTGACGCACGTCCTCGTTGTAGATCTGCGGCTCGACCAGGTTCACGCACGGCGCCTTGCAGCGCTTGATCTGGTACTGCAGGCAAGGCCGCGTGCGGTTCTTGTAGAAGCTGTCTTCGCACTGACGAACGTGGAAGGTCTTCTGCAGAATGCTCAGGCTTTCGCGAATGGCGCCGGCGCTGGGGTAAGGCCCGAAGTAGCGGCCCTTGGCCTTTTTAGCGCCACGATGGATGCTCAACCGCGGAAATTCGCCGTCGGACAGGTGCACGTAGGGGTAGGATTTGTCGTCGCGCAGCAGGATGTTGTACGGCGGGCGCGACTCCTTGATCAGGGTTTGTTCCAGCAACAGCGCCTCGGTTTCGTTGGCGGTGATGGTGGTTTCAACCTGAGCGATCCGCGCGACCAATGCGCCTGTTTTCGGGGCGTGGCCGGTCTTGCGGAAATAGCTGGCGAGGCGTTTCTTTAAATTCTTGGCCTTGCCGACGTACAGCAGCTTGCCGTCGATATCGAACATCCGATATACGCCGGGGCGGCCACTGCAGGTGGACAGAAAAGCACTGGGATCAAACGGTTGGGTCATTTATGCGCTGGCGTCGACCATGCCATGACGAACGGCCAGCAGGGCCAGCTCAACGTCACTGCTGATCGACAGCTTCTCGAATATGCGGTACCGGTAGGTATTCACGGTTTTGGGGGACAGGCAAAGCTTGTCGGAAATCGTCTGCACTTTCTGGCAGCCGACAATCATAAGGGCAATCTGGATTTCCCGCTCGGACAAGAGATCGAACGGCGAATTGCTGGTCTGCGGCTGGAACGATTTGAGTGCCAGTTGCTGGGCGATCTGCGGGCTGATGTAGCGCTGCCCCGCGAACACCAGGCGAATGGCCTGAACCATCTCGGTCAGACCCGCGCCCTTGGTCATGTATCCCGCCGCGCCGGCCTGCAGCAGCCGTGTGGGAAACGGATCTTCTTCGCACACCGTCACCGCCACCACCTTCATGTCGGGGTGGCTGCGGATGAGCTTGCGCGTGGCTTCCAGTCCGCCGATGCCAGGCATCTTCACGTCCATCAGCACGACGTCGGGTTTCAGCTCACGGGCCTTCTGCAACGACTCTTCACCGGACTCGGCCTGCCCCACCACCTGCAAGCCTTCGATGTCGGCCAACATGCGCGTGATACCTGTCCGAACCAGATCGTGGTCATCGACAACCAGCACCCTAATCAAGCAGACACCTCACCGAACGATTCATGGCGGCTACCCGCCACGTTAACAAAAGAAAGTACGCGACCTGCTCTGGAGCACTGCTCGTGCATGTGTGCCAGATGATCTACAACGATGCCGACAAGCTATCATCATCGACCGCAAAACTTGATAAAAATCTTCAAACATACGACCGCTGCATCCCTCGCAAAGTCCTAGGGCTTCTTGTCCGGGGCATAGCTGCTCTGGTATTCAGCCAGGGTAGTCGTCAGCCGGCAGATGGCATCCTGCTCTTCCTTGCCGAGGGTGCGGTAACTGCCCACCATCCACTCCTCGTTTTCACTCAGGCTGACGATGGGCACGGGGGTGCGCGACCCCGTCAGCACGTACAACACATCAACACCGCGAAGTGCGACGCGGGCCAGGTAATCGGCCTTGGGCGTGCGCTCGCCGTTTTCATACTTGCCCTGTGCATTGGCTTCCACGCCGCCGATTTCACCGAATGCGCGCTGTGAAAGCCCCAAGCGCTCACGCTCTTCCCTAATTCGGGCACTTATTCCACTCATTTGAATGTATAGCCTTGTTGACATCACCCTTTTGAGTGATAGAATCGAAATAATTTGAACGAACTTGAACGGTTTTGAACTATGCCCGGAATCCGTACTGCCGCACAAGCCAAGGCTTGGCTGGAACAGCAAGGCAAATCGGTTCAAGAGTTTGCCAGGGAGCACAACGTGGACCCGGCGACGACCTATCAAGTGCTGTCCGGGCGAAAGAAGGGACGCCGGGGCGAGTCGCACAAAGTCGCGGTGCTGCTGGGAATGAAGATCGGCGTGATACCGCTTGAAGGCGGCCCTGCGAAAGTGCCTGAGGACTGAATCGGCATTTTGCCGTTTTAACTGCGTCTTGGTAAGCAGCCGGCGTCAATCACCCCGATTGCAATTTCCAATTGAAGAATCCGACGGGTCTGAAGTAAGCTCGGCGGCATTCCACGGAGACAGACCATGTTGCCTTCCCTTTCCACCCAGTTGTTCGTCGCCGACGGTTCACGTCCGGCCGAGCGTGCGGCTGCCTGGAATGCGACAGCATCTATCGCTCCTGCATCTTATTTTTATGGGTATTGGTTTAGCCACTGGCGCGCCTGATACCCACACGGCGCCCTGAACTTCGGGACGCCCACCAGAGATAACTCTCACCCCCGGTCGGCTTCCCGACCGGGGGTTTTGTTTTTCTGGGCCACCCATTTTTGACCGATTGATTTGAGGAACTGCACATGAACCACACCCACTATTACCGCTACGACACCGACTTCGCCTGGCGATTTAGCAACCTCCGTTCGGGACAGCCTGCCGCCTCCGATCGGTCACTGACAGGTGGCAAAGCCCTGCTCACAGCCAATCCGGCCAATTGTCGAACACCCCAGTAGGTCCGCGCGGGAACGCCCGCCGACCAGGAAGCCAGCACATGAATTCGCCCGTCGTCCGCAACACCCTCATCGATCTGCCGTCCAGCGCCGTCACCCTGAATGACAGCTGCCCTGCCCCGAAACGCCTGCCCACGCCGTTCGCGCTGAAACATCAGCTGCCGCTGGACGCTGCCATGACCGCACAGGTCGCCGCCCACCGTCAGTCGATTCGCGCCATTCTCAATGGTGAAGATTCGCGCCTGCTGGTCGTGGTCGGCCCGTGCTCGATCCACGATCCCCATGCCGCCCTTGAATACGCCGAGCGCCTGGCCCGCCTGGCGGCCGAAGTCAGCGACCAGATGCTGCTGGTGATGCGCGCCTACGTCGAGAAGCCCCGCACCACGGTGGGCTGGAAAGGCCTGGCGTACGATCCCTCGCTTGATGGCAGTGACGACATGGCCGAGGGCCTGGTCCTGTCACGGCAGTTGATGCGTGAAATGGTCCGCCTCGGCCTGCCTATCGCCACAGAGCTGCTGCAGCCGATGGCGGCGGGTTACTTCGATGACGTCCTGAGTTGGGTGGCGATTGGCGCAAGAACAACTGAATCGCAGATCCACAGGGAAATGGCCAGCGGCCTCGGCGTGCCCACGGGCTTCAAGAACGGCACCGACGGCGGCATTTCCGTGGCCTGCGACGCCATTCGATCGGCGGCCCACGCGCACCGGCATTTCGGCATGGATTCCCAGGGCCACCCGGCGATTATCGAGACGTCGGGCAATCCCGACACCCACATCGTGCTGCGCGGCGGTCACGGCGGTCCCAACTACGACGCGGCCAGTGTCGCCGCGGTGAATGCCAGCCTGGCGAAGCACCGCATGGCCGCGCGCATCATGGTCGATTGCAGTCACGCCAACAGCGGCAAGGATCCGCTGCGTCAGCCGGCCGTATTCAACGATGTGCTGCAGCAACGACTGGCCGGCGACCGAACACTGATCGGCATGATGCTGGAAAGTCACCTGTTCGAAGGCTGCCAGCCCTTGAGTGCTTCACTCAAATACGGCGTGTCAGTGACGGACGCGTGCCTGGGCTGGGAGTCCACCGAGCGCCTGCTGCGCGATGGCGTGAACAAACTGCGCTACAGGTAACATTTGCATACGGGAAGCCGGTGCCGGCCATGCGTCCGGCTTCCCTCCGCGGCGTCGTCGTTGTCAGCCACCGCCCGTCGCAGCTAAGACGCCGATCGTGGGAAAGCGCCCCACCCACCCGGCGGATTTGGGCCGCAACGGCTGCGCCTTTTCCAGCCTCCCCGGCAACCAAGGCCTGTAGCGGTCAAAGGCCCTCCACAACCTGCCTCGACCGGCGCATTGCCATGCACCGGCGCGCCCTTCCCCTATCACTTCCGCTGGTTAAGCTCGATCCCTCTCCGCCATACAAGGAATGATCGACATGTACAGGGAAGTCACCACCAAGTACCCCCTTTTGCTGGTCCACGGCCTGTTCGGTTTCGACCGGATCGGCAAGGTGGACATGTTCCATGCCATCCCCGAGGCGCTGGAGAAAGCCGGCTGCAGGGTTCATGTGCCGGCGCTGTCCGGCGTCCACGACAACGAAACCCGCGGCGAGCAGTTGATTGACCAGATCGAACGCTTCCTGCGCCGCACCGGTTACCTGAAGGTGAACCTGATCGGACACAGCCAGGGCGCGCTGACCTCCCGCTATGCCGCCGCGCTGCGTCCCGACATCGTGGCGTCGGTCACCTCGGTGAGCGGGCCCAATCACGGCTCGGAAGTGGCCGATCGGGTACGTCGGGCGCTGACGCCCGGGCAAATGCCTGAAGCGGTCGCATCACGGATGACCGCAGGTTTCGCGCATTTTCTTGCGCTGTTGAGCGGCAACGCGGACTTGCCCCAAGACCCGATTCAGGCGCTGGATGCGCTGACCACCGAGGGCGTAGCAGCGTTCAACAGCAAGTATTCCCAAGGGCTGCCATCGACCTGGGGCGGCGAAGGCGCTGAACGCGTCAACGGCGTTCACTATTACTCGTGGAGCGGCTGCATCGACGGATCGCTGTTTTCCGAAGGCCGCAATGCCATGGACCCGCTGCACCTGGCATTGCGCAGTTACGCACTGCTGTTCGAAAAGGAAGCTGCATCCAATGACGGGCTGGTGGGCCGTTTCAGCTCCCACCTGGGCAAGGTGATCCGCTCCGACTACCCGATGGACCACGTGGACTCCATCAATCAAAGTGCCGGTCTGGTGCGCAAGCAGGTCGATCCGGTAAAGCTGTACGTGGACCATGCCGGTCTGCTGTTCAGCAAAGGTCTTTGAGCGATGATGTCGTCTATCACGGCAAGACAAAGGCGCCTGAACTTTCTCGGGAAACGCGACCCTTATTCCGGTACGCTCGTTTCTTTTTTTTCACAGGAGTCATCAAAATGGCCAAAGCCACTGCCCGCCACATCCTCGTATCCAGCGAAGAGAAGTGCAACGAACTCAAAGCTCAGATCGAAGGCGGCGCTGATTTCGCCGAAGTCGCCAAAGAGAACTCCAGCTGCCCGTCCAGCCGTCAAGGCGGCGACCTCGGCTCCTTCGGGCCGGGTCAAATGGTCAAGGAATTCGACACCGTGGTGTTCAGCGCACCGGTGAACGTCGTCCAGGGCCCGGTGAAAACACAGTTCGGTTATCACCTGCTGGAAGTGACCAGCCGCCAGGACTGATCCTCCGCGCTGCTGCACGAACGGCCCGCCCTTGAAAGCGGGCCGTTTGTTTATCGGATCCCTGCTCCAACGCTGTATTGTCCGGTTACAAAGGCTTCGGCTTTGCGGTACCTTGCCACCGGGGTAACCAATAAAAAAACCGGAACGGCCAGCCGCGCCGTCATGACCTTCAACCCTGATATTGGTCACCAATGTCAGTCAGGATTCGTGCAATGCGTTTTGTTTTGTCATCGCTGATGGTTACAACACTCGTCCTCGTTTCAGGTTTTCAGGTTCTGTCCGCCGCCCCTCAACACGCGTTGACCGTTTACGGCGAGGCGCCACGCTATCCGGCGAATTTCGAACACTTCGATTACGTCAATGCCGCCGCCCCGAAAGGCGGGAGCATGCGCCGCTCGGCGCAGGAAATCGGCCAGTTCGATCACATCATGCCGTACCTCGACAAAGGCACCGGCGTCTCCCAGGTCAACGGCTTGCTTTACTCGCCCCTGGCAGTCAAGTCGCTGGATGAGCCCTACACCGTGTATGGCCTGATCGCAGAGAAAATGGAGCGCGCTGCCGACGGCATGTCATTGCGTTTCTACCTGAGCCCCAAGGCGAAATTCTCCGACGGCTCGCCCATCACCGCCGAAGACGTGCGCTACACCTACAACCTGCTGATGACCCAGGGCAGCCTGTCGTACCGCACCGAGTTTCAGGACGTCAAAGGCGTGGAAGTCGAGTCGCCGACGCAAATTAGGTTTGATTTCAAAAGCAGCGAAAGCCGCACCCTGCCGCTGGATCTGGCCTCGCTGCCAGTGTTTCCCGAACATTGGTGGAAGGACCGCGATTTTGCCAACGGCGGCGGCTTCGAGATCCCGGTGGGCAGCGGCCCGTATCGCATCGGCAAGGTCGACCCGGGTCGCAGCGTCACCTTCGAACGCAACCCCGACTGGTGGGGCAAGGACCTGCCGGTCAATCGCGGCCAGTACAACTTCGATCATTTCAGCGTCGAGTATTTCGGCGACACCGACGTTGCCCGTCAGGTGCTGCGCGGTGGCGGCTATGACTACAACCGTGAATATTCCGCCACCGGTTATTCGATCGGCTATGACAGCCCGGCCTTGACCGAAGGCCGTCTTCAGCGGGCGCACCTGGCCAAGGGCGCGGTGCAGAGCTCACAGGGTTTTATCTTCAATCTGGACCGTCCGAAGTTTCAGGACCGTCGCGTGCGTCAGGCGCTGGCGATGCTGTGGGATTTCGAGTGGACCAACAAACAGATGATGCGCAACGTCTATGTGCGCCAGAACAGTTACTTCTCCAACAGTGATCTGGCGGCGACAGCGCTGCCCACCGAGTCCGAGCTGAAGATTCTTGAGCCGCTGCGCGGTCAGGTGCCTCCGGAAGTCTTCACCACGGTGTTCCAGACGCCGAAAACCGATGGCAGCGGCTTCATTCGCGACAAACAGCTGCAAGCCTTGGCGTTGCTCGAAGAAGCAGGCTGGATGCCCCAGGGTGACAAGCTGGTCAACGCCCAGGGCGAACCGTTGAGTTTTACTTTTCTCAACGGCCAGAGCGGCTTCGAGAAAATCCTGCTGCCCTACAAGCGCAATCTGGCGCAGATCGGCATCGATTTCGAAATCCGCCGCATCGACTCGGCACAGTACCTGAACCGGGTCATGGCCCGGGATTACGACATGATCGTCACCGGCTACGGCGTCTCGACCTCCCCCGGAATGGAGCTGTACAACAACTTCGGCTCGAAAGTCGCCACCGATTCCGGCTCCAGCAACTACATGGTCCTGCGCGACCCGGCCGTCGACACACTGATCGAGGGCCTGGCCAAGGCCGACAGCAAGCCCGCGATGATCGATTACGCCCATGCCCTGGACCGGGTGCTGCAGTGGGGCTTCTACTGGATTCCCAACTATTACCCGCCCGGCTCGTCCACGGTGTGGTGGAACCGATTCGGCATTCCCAAGGTGCAGGCCAGCAACAGTGAGGCCATCGACACCTGGTGGGAAGTCAGCCCCCAGGCACTGACCAACGAAGAGTTCGCCCGACAACGGGGCGCTTCGGCCATTCCCTCGGAGGTCAAGTAATGCTCGGCTACCTGATGAGGCGCCTGCTGCTGATCATTCCGACGCTGCTGTGCATCCTGCTGGTCAACTTCTTCATCGTGCAGGCCGCGCCCGGCGGACCGGTCGAGCAAGCCATCGCCAAGCTGCAAGGCGTCGCGGGCGGCACCATTGGCGCAGGCCACACCGAAACCATGAACGCCGGCCAATCCCGGGCCAGTCGCGGGCTTGACCCCAAGCTGATCAAGGAAATCGAGCATCAATACGGCTTCGACAAACCCTTGCATGAGCGCTTGTGGCTGATGCTGAAGAACTACGCGCAGCTGGATTTCGGCAACAGCTTCTTTCGCGGCGCCAAGGTGACGGACCTGATCCTGCAGAAAATGCCCGTCTCTATCTCACTGGGGCTGTGGGCAACATTGATTACCTACCTGGTGTCGATCCCCCTGGGCATCCGCAAGGCGGTCAAGCACGGCAGCCACTTCGACATCTGGAGCAGCACGGCCATCATCATCGGCTACGCGATGCCGGCCTTTCTGTTCGCCATGCTGCTGGTGGTGCTGTTTGCCGGCGGCACGTCGCTGAGCTGGTTCCCGGTGCGCGGCCTGGTGTCCGAAAACTTCGATCAATTGAGCACCCTGGGCAAGATCGCCGACTACTTCTGGCACCTGGTATTGCCTGTGACGTCACTGGTGATTGGCGGCTTCGCGACGCTGACCATTCTGACCAAGAACTCCTTCCTCAACGAAGTCACCCGCCAGTACGTGGTGACCGCCCGGGCCAAAGGCCTGAGCGAGCGGCGGGTGCTTTACGGCCATGTGTTCCGCAACGCCATGTTGCTGATCGTGGCCGGCATTCCCCAGGCGTTCATCAGTGTGTTCTTTGCCGGTTCGTTGATGATCGAAGTGATCTTTTCCCTCGATGGCCTCGGCCGCATGAGTTACGAAGCCGCGGTGTCGCGGGACTACCCGGTGGTGTTCGGTTCGCTGTTCATCTTCACGCTGTTCGGGTTGCTGATAAAGCTGGTCGGGGACATCTGCTACACCCTGGTCGACCCCCGAATCGACTTCAGCGCGAGGAATGCGTGATGCGCAGACTGTCTCCGGTGGCTCGCCGTCGCTTCGAGCGTTTTCGCAATAACCGCCGCGGCTGGTGGTCGCTGTGGCTGTTCTGCGGGCTGTTCGTGCTCAGCCTGTGCGGCGAACTCATCGCCAACGATAAACCCCTGGTGCTGAGTTATCAGCACGAACTGTATTTCCCCGCCTTCAAGCGCCACACCGAGCAGGAATTCGGCGGCCAGTTGCCGTTTCAGCCGGATTACCGCAGCGATTACGTGCGCCAGCTGATCAGCAAGGGTGACGGCTGGATGCTGTTTCCGCCGATCCCGTTCAGCGATGACACCCCCAACTATGACCTGAACAAGCCCGCGCCGAGCCCGCCCTCCTCGATCAACTGGCTGGGCACCGACGATCAGGCCAGGGACGTGCTGGCCCGGGTGATTTTCGGCGCGCGGGTGTCGATTCTGTTTGCCCTGGCGCTGACCTTCATCAGTGCGCTGATTGGCATCGCTGCCGGCGCATTGCAGGGCTATTACGGCGGCTGGGTGGATTTGCTCGGCCAGCGCCTGCTGGAAGTCTGGTCCGGCCTGCCGGTGCTGTACCTGCTGATCATTCTGTCGGGCTTCGTCGAGCCGAATTTCTGGTGGCTGCTGGGGATCATGGCGCTCTTTTCATGGCTGGCGCTGGTGGACGTGGTGCGCGCCGAGTTCCTGCGCGGGCGCAATCTGGAATACGTCAAAGCGGCGCGCGCGCTGGGATTGAGTGATCGCAAGGTGATCCTGCGGCACATTCTCCCGAACGCGATGAACGCGACCCTGAGCTATCTGCCGTTCATCCTCACCGGGGCGATTTCCACGCTGACCGCGCTGGACTTCCTCGGCTTCGGCATGCCCGCCGGCAGCGCGTCCCTGGGCGAGCTGATCGCCCAGGGCAAACAGAACCTGCAGGCGCCATGGCTGGGCTTCACGGCATTTTTCACACTGGCGCTGATACTGTCGCTGCTGGTGTTTATTGGCGAGGCCCTGCGGGATGCCTTCGACCCGAGGTCCTGAGATGTCCGAAAACCTGATCGAAATCCGCGACCTCTCGGTGTCGTTCAACGGCCACACGGTGGTCAAGCACCTCAGCCTGGACATCCCCGCCGGCGAGTGCCTGGCACTGGTCGGAGAGTCGGGCTCGGGCAAATCGGTGACGGCCCACTCGATCCTGCAACTGCTGCCCCAGGCCGGCACGCTGAGCACCGGCAGCATTCGTTATCGCGGCAAAGAGCTGCTCGGCGCCGATGGCAACGTCATGCGCGAGCTGCGGGGCAATCAGATCGCGATGATCTTTCAGGAGCCGATGACATCGCTGAACCCCTTGCACACCGTGTCCCGCCAGATCGGCGAGACCTTGTTGCTGCATAAGGGGATGGCCGGCAAGGCGGCCCAGGCGCGGATCATCGAGCTGCTGGAGCTGGTCGGCATTCAGCACCCGAAGAAGCGCCTGAAGGCCTACCCCCATGAGTTGTCCGGCGGTCAACGCCAGCGAGTGATGATCGCCATGGCCCTGGCCTGCGAGCCGGAACTGCTGATTGCCGATGAGCCGACCACGGCGCTGGACGTGACGGTGCAGCGCAAGATCCTGCTGCTGCTCAAACAGCTGCAGCAACGGCTGAACATGTCGCTGTTGCTGATCAGCCACGACCTGAATCTGGTGCACAGCATCGCCCAGCGGGTGTGCGTCATGCGCGCCGGGGAAATCGTCGAGGAGTCCAATTGCCAGCTGTTGTTCAAGAACCCGCAACACCCTTACAGCCGCTTGCTGCTGGACGCGGAACCGGCGGGCGAGCCGTTGCCCCGGGACACCCGCGAGAAGGTGCTGGAGGTCGACAACCTGCGCGTCTGGTTCTCCCTCGGCGGCGGGATTTTCAACCGGCACCACGAGTACCTGAAAGCCGTCGATGACATCAGCCTGAGCATCGAGCGCGGCAAAACCCTGGGCATCGTTGGCGAATCCGGCTCGGGCAAGTCGACACTTGGTCAGGCCATCCTGCGCTTGCTGGAATCCCGTGGCAGTATCCGCTTCAAGGGTCATGGGCTGGACAGCCTGAATCAGAAGCAGATGCGCCCATGGCGCAAGCAGATGCAGGTGGTGTTTCAGGACCCTTACGGCAGCCTCAGCCCGCGCATGTCGGTGGCACAGATCATCAGCGAGGGCCTGGAAGTTCACAGCGATCTGGACAAGGTCAGCTGTGAGGCCGAAGTGATTCGCGCGCTGGAGGAAGTCGGCATCGACCCGTCGAGCCGGCACCGCTACCCCCACGAGTTTTCCGGTGGGCAGCGGCAACGTATCGCCATTGCCCGCGCCCTTGTGCTTAAACCTGCCTTGATATTGCTCGACGAACCGACCTCTGCGCTGGATCGCACCGTGCAGAAGCAGGTCGTCGCGTTGTTGCGTCAGTTGCAGGAACGGCATGGCCTGACTTACCTGTTCATCAGCCACGACCTGGCGGTGGTCAAGGCGCTGGCCCATGACCTGATCGTGGTCAAGGACGGCAAGGTGGTCGAGCGCGGGGCGAGCCATGACGTGTTCGATGCGCCACAGCATCCCTACACCCGGGAATTGCTGGCGGCGGCGCACCCCGGTTTCAACTGAAGCCGGTTTGAATCAGCAGTCTGTGCGGCCAGATGCCGAGGAACAGGAAGGACGGAACCGCACATGAAAGACACTGAGAGCCTGAAGGATTACCGACGCGTTCGGCGACTGGCGATTCGTTCGCTCTTCGAGATCATCGAGCAGTCCAGCGAAGGCACGGTCATCGTCGACCGCGACGCGCGCATCGTCTGGATCAATGAGCGCTACGCACGCCGCTTTGGCCTCGAGGATCCCAGCCGCGCGGTAGGTCAACCGTGTGAACAGGTGATTCCCGGCAGCCTGCTGCGTCAGGTGGCGAGCAACGGCCAGCCGATCCTGCTGGACATGATGGACACGGCAAAGGACCCGCTGGTGGTCATGCGCCTGCCGATTCATGACGACGGCGGCGCGGTGATCGGCGCCATCGGTTTTGCGCTGTTCGATGAGCTGCACGCGCTGTCGCCGCTGCTCAAGCGCTATTCGAGCATGCAGCAGGAACTGGCCTCGACCCGCTCCCTCCTGCGCGCCCGTCAGGCCAAATACAGTTTTGCCCACTTCATCGGCACCAGCGCCGCCAGTCTGGAAGTCAAACGCCGCGCCCGGCGCAGCGCCAGCACCGATTCGCCGGTGTTGCTGCTCGGTGAAACCGGAACCGGCAAGGAGCTGCTGGCCCACGCCGTGCACAATAGCTCGCCACGGGCGCACAAACCCTTCATCAGCATCAACAGCGCGGCCATCCCCGAAGCGTTGCTTGAGGCGGAGTTCTTTGGCACCGCCCCCGGCGCATTCACCGGCGCCGACCGCAAGGGGCGCCAGGGCAAATTGCACCTGGCCGAGGGCGGCACGCTGTTTCTTGATGAGATCGGCGACATGCCCCTGCCGTTGCAGAGCAAGCTGCTGCGCGTACTGCAGGAAAAAGAGTACGAGCCGGTGGGTTCCAACGAAATGATCAAAAGCGATGTGCGCCTGATCGCGGCGACCTCTACGGATCTCGAAGCGGCGATCAAGCGTGGGGAGTTTCGTGCTGACCTGTATTACCGGTTGAGCGTGTTGCCCATCCAGGTGCCGCCGTTGCGCGAGCGTCTGGATGATATTCCGGCGTTGACCGAAGCGATTCTCGAGGACCTGCGCAGCCAGCACGAACTGGCGCCGGCAGCCATGGCCGCCCTCGCACAGCATGCCTGGCCGGGCAACATTCGCGAGCTGCGCAACGTGCTCGAACGTGCGGCATTGCTCAGCGACGATCTGCAGCTCAATCCCGGCGACATCCGCGCGGCCATCGGCACGCTGGTTCCCGTGACCAGTTCGCCGGCAACGGCCTCGTTGGCGTCCAATGATCAGACGTACAGCGAGGCGCGGCAGCATTTCGACCGGGAGCTGATTCAGGCGAAGCTGGCGCAGTGTGCGGGGAACGTGATCCTCGCGGCCCGGCAGCTGGGACTGGGGCGTTCGACGCTGTACAAGAAAATGGCAGCGCTGGGGATCGCCGAGTCTCAATAGAGAGACTGGCTGTCCATGATGCTGGACTGATCGATGGAAGCCTTGATCCGGAGCTGTCGCCAGCAAGGGCAACGGGTTAGTCACATGCCGAATTCCACAGTCGTGGTCTCATTTCCTGGACGAATCCGACCCCTTGCCCTGACGCCACCGAGCAAATCTCTTAGGAATCAGCCAGTTAGCGCACTGGCATGAAAGTAGCTATACCTCCTGTTGCGCGGCCTCGCCGCACCCAAAACAAAAACAACAGGAGACACTCGATGAGTGTGATCATCGCTTTAGCGGCCCTTACGCTGCTGATGCTGGCTGCCTACCGGGGTTACAGCGTCATCCTCTTTGCCCCCATCGCGGCCCTCGGTGCCGTACTGCTCACCGACCCCTCTGCCGTGGCGCCCGCCTTCACCGGCGTGTTCATGGACAAGATGGTCGGCTTCGTCAAACTCTACTTCCCGGTGTTTTTGCTTGGTGCCGTGTTCGGCAAGCTGATCGAGCTGTCGGGTTTTTCGCGCTCCATCGTGGCGGCAGCCATACGCCTGCTCGGCACCCGCCAGGCGATGCTGGTGATCGTGCTGGTCTGCGCGCTGCTGACCTATGGCGGCGTATCGCTGTTTGTGGTGGTGTTTGCGGTCTACCCGTTCGCCGCCGAGATGTTTCGCCAGAGCAACATTCCCAAACGGCTGATTCCGGCGACCATCGCCCTCGGTGCGTTTTCGTTCACCATGGACGCCCTGCCCGGCACCCCGCAGATCCAGAACATCATCCCCTCGACCTTCTTCAACACCACGGCGTGGGCGGCGCCGTGGCTGGGCCTGATTGGCACAGCGTTCGTGTTCAGCGTCGGCATGCTGTTTCTGCAGCGCCAGCGCAACAAGGCCCAGCATGCCGGCGAAGGCTATGGCACTGAGTTGCGCAACGAGCCGGACACCCCGGACGACATCGCCCTGCCCAACCCGTGGATCGCACTGGCGCCGCTGTTGCTGGTAGGGATCATGAACCTGCTGTTTACCCAATGGATTCCCCAGTGGTACGGCAAGACTCACACCCTCGCGCTCCCGGGTATGGCGACGCCGGTGCAGACCGACATCGCCAAGATCACCGCGATCTGGGCCGTGGAAGCGGCGTTGCTGGTGGGGATTGTCTTTGTGCTGCTGTTCGCCTTCAAGACGGTGAAATCGAAACTGGCCGAAGGCAGCAAGGGTGCGGTCAGCGGTGCACTGCTGGCGGCGATGAACACGGCGTCGGAATACGGTTTTGGCGCTGTGATTGCGTCGTTGCCCGGATTCCTGGTGCTGGCTGACGGGCTCAAAAGCATTCCCAATCCACTGGTCAACGAAGCGATTACCGTGACCTTGCTGGCGGGGATCACCGGTTCGGCGTCCGGGGGCATGAGTATTGCGCTGGCGGCGATGTCCGATAGCTTTATCGCGGCGGCCCACACGGCGAACATTCCGCTGGAGGTGTTGCACCGCGTCGCGGCGATGGCCAGCGGCGGCATGGACACGCTGCCGCACAACGGCGCGGTCATCACCCTGCTGGCGGTCACCGGCCTGACACACCGTGAGGCCTACAAGGACATCTTCGGCATCACCCTCATCAAGACACTGGCGGTGTTCGTGGTGATCGGCGTTTTCTATGCAACCGGCATCGTATGAGGAATTGAACATGAGTCTGCAAGGCAAAACCGCACTGGTCACCGGCTCCACCAGCGGCATCGGCCTGGGCATCGCGCTGACGCTGGCCAAGGCTGGCGCAAATCTGGTGCTCAATGGCTTCGGCGATGCGTCGGCGGTGATCGACCAGGTCAAGCAGTACGGCGGGAAAGTCGGCCACCACCCGGCGGACGTCAGCGATGTCGCGCAGATCGCCGACATGATTGCCTACGCCGAGCGTGAGTTTGGCGGCGTCGACATCCTGGTCAACAACGCAGGGATTCAGCACGTCGATGCGGTGGAGGATTTCCCGGTGGAGAGCTGGGACAAGATCATTGCCATCAACCTGTCGTCGGTGTTTCACAGCACGCGGTTGTGCCTGCCGGGCATGCGCGCCAAGGGCTGGGGGCGAATCGTGAACATTGCGTCGGTGCATGGCCTGGTGGGTTCGACGGGCAAGGCGGCGTACGTGGCAGCCAAGCACGGCGTCATCGGGTTGACCAAGGTGGTCGGGCTGGAAACCGCTGCAAGCAATGTCACCTGCAACGCCATCTGCCCCGGGTGGGTGCTGACGCCACTGGTGCAGAAGCAGATCGATGATCGCGCTGCGCAGACCGGTGACCTGGAACAGGCGAAGCATGACCTGCTGGCGGAGAAGCAGCCGTCGCTGGAATTCGTGACCCCTTCGCAGCTGGGGGAGTTGACGTTGTTTCTCTGCAGCGAAGCGGGCGCGCAGGTGCGTGGCGCGGCGTGGAATATCGATGGCGGGTGGCTGGCGCGGTAGACAGGGCAAGCCCAGTAGGACTGGCTTTAGCCGGGAAAGCGTCGGTCGCTGCACCTCTAAAGGTGTGTTGCTCAAACCGGCCCATTCCCGGCTGAAGCCGGACCTACAAGGGTACGCATCGGTGATGACACCGCAGAATCATCGACGAGGAAACCTCAACTCCCCGGCTCGTCCCGCTCATCCACCAGCCCCCAATCCTTCACATTCACCTGCGCAGCAGGCTGGGGCGCGCGCGGCGCGGTGGCGATGGTGGATGGTCCGTCTTCGCTGTGCAACTTCAACCGCAGGCGCACGTTGTTGGCGGAATCCGCATTCTTCAGGGCCTCGTCTTCCGTGATCGCACCCTCCACCGCCAAGTCATACAGCGCGTTGTCGAAGGTTTGCATGCCGAGGTTGGTGGATTTCTCCATGATGCCCTTGAGCTCGGTCAGCTCGTTGCGGTGGATGAGGTCGCGAATCGTCGGCGTGCCGAGCATCACCTCCACTGCCGCACGGCGCTTACCGTCGGTGGTCTTGACCAGTCGCTGGGAGACGAACGCCTTGAGGTTGTTGCCCAGGTCATGGAGTAACTGCGGGCGGCGCTCTTCGGGGAAGAAATTGATAATGCGGTCCAGCGCCTGGTTGGCGTTGTTGGCGTGCAGCGTCGAGATCGCCAGGTGGCCGGTGTCGGCAAATGCCAGCGCGTGCTCCATGGTCTCGCGGTCGCGGATTTCGCCGATCAGGATCACGTCCGGCGCCTGACGCAGGGTGTTCTTCAGCGCCGCATGAAAGCTACGCGTGTCGACCCCCACTTCACGCTGGTTGATGATCGAGCGCTTGTGTTTGTGAATGAACTCCACCGGGTCTTCGATGGTGATGATGTGGCCGCTGGCGTGGCGGTTGCGGTGATCGATCAGCGCGGCCAGCGAGGTCGATTTACCCGAACCGGTGGCGCCGACAAAGAGCACCAGGCCGTGCTTCTCCATGATCACATCGAGCAGGATCGGCGGCAGGTGCAGGTCTTCGAATTTAGGGATGTCGAGCTTGATGTTGCGCGCCACGATCGACACTTCATTGCGCTGCTTGAAGATATTGATCCGGAAACGCCCGACGCCGGACAGGGAAAACGCCAGGTTCATTTCCAGATCCCGTTCGAAATCCACGCGCTGCTCGGCGTCCATGATGCCGTTGGCGATCAGGCCGACGTCGCCGGGTTTGAACGCTTCCGTGCCCAGCGGCTTGAGCACGCCGTTGAACTTGGCGCAAGGGGGCGCGCCCGTGGACAGGTAAAGGTCCGATCCATCCTGGGTGGCAAGCACCTTCAACAACGCCGGAAAATCCATAAGGCAACACCGCACATGAGGTTTGAGGAGACTGCAGGCCTACAGTGTGTCGACCTTCGGCCGGTTTCAACGTTCGGCCTGTTTAACTGGCCATGTCAGGCGTGTCTCAGTGCCGATTCACACGTTCGTCCGGTCAAGGTGTGGGAAATTACCCGAAATCGCGCAGCAAAGGCATAATGCGCGGCTTTTTTATCGAGACGTCCGGACCATCATGAAAGCCCAAGCCCGCCACATTCTGGTCAAGACCGCTGAAGAAGCCGAGCAACTGAAGCAGCGCATTGCCAAGGGCGAGGCGTTCGACGTGCTGGCGAAGAAGTATTCGACGTGCCCGAGCGGCAAGCGCGGCGGCGATCTGGGTGAGGTGCGGCCGGGCCAGATGGTCGGCGCGATTGACCAGGTGATTTTCAAAAAGCCGCTGCGGACCGTGCATGGTCCGGTCAAAAGCAAATTCGGGTATCACCTGGTGCAGGTGTTTTATCGGGATTGAGGGGCTGTCTCTGCAATTTTGTGGTGATCAGACTGGCCCCTTCCCGGCTGAAGCCGGTCCCACAGAGTGCGCGAACCCAGCGGCCTGCCTCAGACCGGCATCACGCTGCGCGGTATCAAAGCGCCCGGGTGCTGAATCACCAGGCTCGCCAACTGATGCCCGGCGTTGGCCGCATCTTTTGGACCCCCGCCGCGCAAACGCCGAGCCAGATACGCGGCGCTGAATGAATCCCCCGCCGCCGTGGTGTCGATGACTTTCTGCACGGCATGCGCAGGCACTTCATAACGCCGGTCATCGACGCTGACCAGACAGCTCTGCGCCCCGCGCTTGACCACCACCTCACTGACACCCATGGCCCGGTAGGTCTGCAGAATCTCCTCGCCGTCGCTGTAGTCGAACAGCGCCTGCTCATCCTCCTCGGTCAGCAGCGCCAGATCGACTTCGTGCATGACTGCGCGATACGCCTGCCGCGCCTGCTCGACGCTGCGCCACAAGCGCGGGCGGTAATTGTTGTCGAACACCACCCTCGCCCCTCGGTCTCGGGCATCGCCAAGGGTCGAGAGCAGCCGCGCCCTGCCCGTTTCACCCAGCACCGCCAGGGTGATGCCGCTGAAATACAGCACGTCGTAATCCGGCAGCGCGGCCAGCACCGGCTCGGCCGCCGGCGTGGTGAAGCATTCGCGCACCGCCGCCTCGTTGCGCCAGTAGAGAAAACGCCGCTCGCCGCTGGCGTCGGTCTGGATGCAATACAACCCCGGCAGCCTCCCCGGCAGACGCTGTACCCGACTCAGACCAATGCCCTCATCCTTCCAGACCTGGCACATGGCGTCGCTGAAACTGTCGTCGCCCAGCGCCGTGACGTAATCCACCTGCGCCGCCGAACCCAGCAGGCGCGACAGGTACACCGCGGTGTTCAGCGTGTCTCCGCCGAAGCTCTGCTTGAGCGTGCCGTTGGCGTGCTGTTGCAACTCGATCATGCATTCGCCGATCAGCGCGACGCGCGGATAGCTGTGACTGACCATTTCACTCATCGCAGACTCCTGTCAGAAGCAGGTATCGAAGGATTCGATGACGCACAGATCATCACCCACCAGGCAACCCGTGCGCCATTTGTCAAAGGTCAGGCACGGGTGAGAGGTGCCGAACGAAATGATATCGCCCACTTTCAATTCGCAATCGGGCGCGACGGTCATGAACGCGTGCTGGTCCATCACAGCAGTGACTTTGCAGGCGCTGACGTCCTCGCCAATCGCCGGCACCGCCCCCGGCGCATAGCGTTTGATCGGGTTGGGCATGCCGGCATCGAACGCCACGTCGCGTTTGCCCATGGCGATCACCGCAAAACCCGGCTCCGGCATCGATTGCACATGGGCCCAGACTTCCATCGCTGGCTGCAAGCCCTCGCTCAGGTCGTGACGTCGATCGAGCACGCAGCACTGCGCGTCTTTGTAAATGCCGTGGTCGTGGACCACGTAACTGCCGGGGCGCAACACGCTCAGGACACGCTCGCGCACCTGCTGTTTGTCGAATTCTTCGGCGATCAGGTCGTACCAGGCCGACCCCGACGCCGTGACGATCGGGCGATCCAGCGCAAACGCGCCCTTGTCCTGCAGCGTCACGGCCAGCCGCACCAGCGACGTGGCGAACGCGCGAATGCCGCTCACGGCCTGGTCGCCATGGATCACGCCTTCGTAGCCTTCGATGCCGGTCAGCTTCAGCGCCGGTTGCGCGGCGATGGCGTCGGCCAGGGCCATGACCTCGGCTTCACTGCGGCAACCGCAGCGCCCACCGACCACGCCGTACTCGATCATCACATTCAAGTTCAGGCCCCTGGCGGCGAAGAACTCGCCCAGCGCCTTGACGTTGTCCGGGTGATCGACCATGCAGTGAAAGTCGAACATGGAGTCAGTGAGCATCTCGGCGATGATCGCCATGTTCGGCGCGCCGACCAGCTGGTTGGCCATCAGCACGCGACGCACGCCATGGGCGTAGGCCGCGCGGGTCTGCACCGCCGTGGCGAGGGTCATGCCCCACGCGCCGTGCTGCAACTGCCGCAGGAACAGCGCCGGGACCATGCTGGTCTTGCCGTGGGGCGCGAGCTCGGCGCCGCTGTCGCTGACGAACCTCTGCATCCAGCGCAGGTTGTGCTCCAGCGCCGTGTCGTGGATCACCAGCGCGGGCAGGCTGACGTCGCGCACCAGGTGGTCGCCAGGTTGCGTGGCGCCTTTTTCAATCGCGGCAATGCTCATCTCTGTTCTCCTGAATTTTTTGTTCGAGTGTACGTAAGGCCGACGCTATTCGATGACGCGCCGGGCCAGACCGTTGGCGCTGTCAATCAGCACGCGCCGGTAATGATCGTAATGGGCGGTGGCGTCGGCGCGCGGGGCGACAATGCAAAGGGTCGCGATGCAGATGCCCTGTTTGTCCCGCACCGGCGCGGCGAAGCAATGGGTGAAGGTGTCGGCGATGCTGTCGAAGGAAAAGAAGCCGTCGTCGTGGGCCTTGCGGATCTCGGCGAGAAACGTCTCGATCTGCAGGCGCTTGCCGTCCGGAAGGATGAAGTCCTCGTCGTCGATCAGGTCGATGATCGCCTGATCGGTGAGGTGCCCGAGCAGCAGCCGCCCCGAGGCGGTCCACGGGATCGGCGCGTCCTCGCCGATGTCCGACGAAATACGAAAATGCCGCGCGCCTTCTTTCATCAGCGCGACGGTGTATTTGCGGCCGTTGAGCAGGCACATCTGCGCGGTTTCCCGGGTCTGCTCGACGATCTCACCCAAGCTGACTTCGGCCTCGCGGGTGAAGTCGAAGTGACGCAAATGCGCCTGCCCAAGGAAATACAGCTGCCGACCCAGGTACACGTGGCCGTCCTTGCCGACGGTCTCGAGGACGCGCCGCTCCAGCAGCGAACTGACCAGCTCATACACCGTCGATTTCGGGCTGCCGATGCCACTGGCGATCTCGTTGGGCCGCATCGGCGTGCCGGTTTCCCTGAGAAAATCGAGAATATCGAACGCTCGGTCTAAACCACGGGCCCGGCGTTTGATGTCTTCGGTCATAAGAGCAGCTCCAGACTAGAAGGAAGTTTCAAGCGGCAAGCTTCAAGCGGCAAGCGTTCGATCACCGCTGTATCGACTTGCGGCTTGCAGCTTGCCGCTCGCCTCACTTGCGCTTATAGGCAATGCAATCGATCTCGACCTTGCAGTCGACCATCATGTTGGCCTGCACGCAGGCGCGGGCCGGGGCATGCTCCGGGGAAAAATACTCGCCGAAGACCTTGTTGAAACTCCAGAAATCACGGGGGTCTTCCAGCCACACGCCGACGCGCACCACGTCTTCCAGGCCGTAACCGGCCTCGGTCAGGATGGCCACCAGGTTCTGCATGGTTTTATGGGTCTGCTCGACGATCCCGCCGTTGATGATCTCACCGTTTTCGGCCGGCACCTGCCCCGACACATGCAGCCAGCCATCGGCTTCGACGGCGCGGGCGAATGGACGTGGCTGGCCGCCACCTGCGGTACTGCCGGCACCGTAACGAGTAATGCTCATGAAAATCTCCTTTGATTGAGCGTCTTAAAAACGAATGTTCTTGAGGAATTCAGCCAGACGCGCTGACTTGGGTTGTTCGAATAATGCCTTGGGCGGGCCCTGTTCTTCGATGCGGCCCTGGTTCATGAACACGATCTGATCGGACACCTCGTAGGCGAAGCGCATCTCGTGGGTCACCAGCAGCATGGTCATGCCCTCTTCCGCCAGGCCCTTGATCACGCTGAGCACTTCGCCCACCAGCTCCGGGTCCAGCGCCGACGTAACCTCGTCGAACAGCATCAGGCTCGGGTTCATGGCAATGGCGCGGGCAATCGCCACGCGCTGCTGCTGACCGCCGGACAACTGGCCGGGAAAGTGATTGCGCCGCTCCAGCAGGCCGACGCGTTCCAGCCACTTTTCGGCCAGCGCAACGGCCTGGTCCTTGGGCAGCTTTTTTACTTTGAGCAGGCCGAGGGTAACGTTCTGCAGCGCGGTCAAGTGCGGGAACAGGTTGAACTGCTGAAACGCCATGCCGGTCATCGCCCGGTGCTGCGCGATGAGTTTTTCCGGATGACGCACGCGCTTGCCACTGACGTCGCTGTAGCCGATGTCCTGACCTTCGAGACGAATGTGCCCGCCCTGAAATTCTTCCAGCAGATTGACGCAACGCAGCAGCGTGGTTTTGCCCGAGCCGCTGGAGCCGATCAGCGTCACCACGTTGCCTTTGTTCATCTTCAGGTCGACGCCCTTGAGCACTTCAACCTGGCCATAGGATTTGTGCAGCCCTTCGATGCTCAACAGAGCCGGGGCGGCAGGTGCGGTTTGAGTCTGTGTCATGGCAAGGCCACCCGTTTTTCGATTTGCCGCCCAAGAAGCTCGATGGCGTAGTTGATGACGAAGAAGAGAAAGCCGGCGAACAGGTAAAACTCGAGGGTCATGAAGTTGCGCGCGATGACCTGCTGGGTGCTGAGCAGCAGCTCGGCCACGCCTATCACCGAGAGCAGGGTCGAGGCCTTGACGATCTCCGTCGACGAATTGACCCAGGTCGGCAATATCTGCCGCAGCGCTTGAGGCAACAGCACATAACTGAGGGACTGACCGAACGTCAGGCCGATGGCCTTGCCGGCTTCCAGTTGCCCGCGCGGGATGGCCTGCAAGGCACCGCGCACGATCTCGGCGACATGGGAGCCGCAAAACAGCGTCAGCCCCAGCGCACCAGCCTGGAACGCGCCGATCTGCCAGCCCAGCGCCGGCGCCATGTAGAAGCAGGCCAGCACCAGGACAAACACGGGCGTGCCGCGAATCAGATCGACGTAGGCGCGAAACGGCAGGCGCGCCCACCATTTCCCGTAGGTCAGGATCAGCCCGGCGAACACGCCGATCACCGTCCCGAACACGATCGCCAGTCCCGCGCACTGCACGCTGGTGAGAAACCCTGCCCACAACGCCTCGCGGGCAATCCACAATTCATGCAACCAACTGGGTTGTTCGTACATGGTCCGGGCCTCCTAGCGGCGAATCGCCAGACGCTGCTCGAGGTAACGCAGCAGCATGGCTATGAGGTAACAGGCCGCGACGTACAGCGCCGTGGTCACCAGCCAGGTTTCAATCACCCGGTAGCTCTCGACGTTGATCTTGCGCGCGTAATAGGTCAGTTCCGGCACCGCGATGGCGGCGGCCAGGGACGTGTCCTTGAACAGCGAAATGAAGTTGTTCGACAGTGCCGGCAGCACATTGCGCAGCATCACCGGGACCACAATGTACGCACGCACCTGCCATTCGCCGAGGCCGATCGCCAGCCCTGCTTCGCGCTGGCCCTTGTGAATGCTCAGCAGCCCTGCACGGAACACCTCGGTCAGGTACGCCCCGGCATACAGCGACAGGGTGATGATGAACGACGGGATCTTGTCCAGACGAATACCGAGCCCGGGCAAGGCGAAGTAGATCAACAGGATCAGCACCAGAATCGGCGTGTTGCGCACCACGGTGACGTAAACCGACGCCACGATGCGCAGGGCCCGATAGCGCGACAGCATCGCAAACGCGGCCATCATGCCGATCACGCACCCGATGGCGATGGAGATCAGGGCCAGTTCCAGGCCGAGCCCCAGCCCCGCCAGCAGACTGGGGAAATCCCGCCAGACCGCTGCAAAATTCAGCTGATAATTCATGGTCAGCAGTACCTGGGGCGGGACGGCACCACGGCCGTCCTCGCCCGCTTCAGTGGGCGACGCAAGCGGCGCGGGTTATTTGTATTCCATCGGGAAACCGATCGCAGGGGTCGGCAGGTCCACGCCGAACCACTTCTTGAACGACTCGGCATACATCGGGAATTCAACCCCGGTCATCGCTTCATGCAGGGCGGTGTTGACGAAGTTCAGCCAGTCCTGATCACCACGCTTCACGGCGCAGGCGTAGGTCTGCGGGCTCCAGGCGAACGCGGGCGAACGATAGCGACCGGGGTTCTGCACCATCAGGTATTTCACCGACGACTGATCGGTGGCCGCCGCATCGGCACGACCGGAGTTGATGGCCTGGTACATCAGATCGACGCTGTCGTACTGATCAACCTTCGCCTTGGGCAGCGCCTGATGCACCAGCTCTTCGGCATAGACGTTCTGCAGCACGGCAACGGTGACGCCATCGCCGGCGCCTTTCAGGTCATCGATTTCCTTGTACTTGCTGTTGGTCGGCAGCAGCAGCGCGACGCCTTCGCGGTAGTAAGGCAGGGTGAAGGCCACCTGCTGGGCGCGGCTGGCGGTGACCGTGATGAACTGGCAGCTCATGTCGACTTTGTCGGTCAGCAGGTTCGGGATACGCGCGTCGGAAGACTGCACGACGAACTCGACTTTGCTCGGGTCATTGAACAGGCCCTTGGCGACGATCCGCGCGATGTCGATATCAAAACCCTGCAACTTGCCGTCTGCACCCTGGAAGTGCCAAGGGGCATTGGTGCTCCCCGTACCCACGATCAGATGGCCACGTTGCAGAACGCTGTCGAGCTTGCTGTCAGCGGCGTACGCCGTCGTCGCAAACGTCGCTGCTGTTATCAGGGCCAGTGCACAAGCTTTCAAAGAAAGGGATCCGCGCCACATGAGAGAAACTCCGCCGGTTGTATTTATTCCGCTATAGCGGAACACTGTTTGCCACAACGGAATAGACAGCAGAAAGTGTGCCACAGACCTGGGCGCTAGAAGAAGGCGCAAGAATCACCGGTGTTTTCAATCACATGGGTGCAGAGGCAGGCGGGTGCAGATCGAAACCTTGCGCGGGCCGAGAGAATTCAGCGCTACGGATCACCCCACGCAGTGAGCATTGGGCCCCATCGGTGTGCGCCCCGCGCCAGAAACGCGCATCACGTGTTACCTCCGCCGACCGTTCATCGCGCCAAGGGCACGATCGCCTTGGTGTGACCCCTAAGCATCGCGCCACCTCAGTAGTGGCACTTTGGGCTGTGCTGGGTCCAGCCCAGGCCGCTACAACACGCCGCCGGGCGGGTTGACGACAAACTCCCCCCACTCCAGCTATGGTTTTGCTGTGACCGGCCGATTTATGTGGAGGTCAAGGGAACATTGGCACCGTTACTGCTTCAAACGTCTTTATGAAGCTTTTATGACAACCGCGTGAACATGCACGGACGGCAGGCGCTTTTACGGGTTGTACGGTGGAGGAACGCCAATGAAAGAACGAGCCACAGTCATTTGCCGCAGGGACAATCAGATCCTCTACGTGCGCAAATCCAAAGCCCGCTGGAACCTGCCGGGCGGCAAGGTCGAAGCCGATGAATCGCCCGCGCAGGCGGCTGCCCGAGAACTACGTGAAGAGACCGGACTGATCCTGGAAGACCTGGCGTACATCACCCGGTTTGAAGGCGGCACTGTGTTGCATCACGTGTTCGAAGTGTCGGTGACGATGATCGCCACCCCTGCCCCCCACAATGAAATTGCCGACTGCAAGTGGTTTACCACTGAAGAGCTGGGCAGCCAGAAAGTCAGGCCTTCTGCGAAGTCCATCGTGAAAGCTTTTCTGACCAACGCTATTTATTAACTGTTGTTGAGAGGTGTTCACAGGTTTTTCACATTGAGGGCGGTAGTCTTCAATTGCTCCTCCAAGACTGACTTTAAGCCCGCACCCCCCATCGCGGGCTTTTTCTTGTCCGGAATTCCTTGTCAGCGCCCTCCTTTTATCCACGCATGATCTATACACATTCTGACGACCGGGCTTAATTTCGGCATACGAACGCCGACATCAAGCAGAGGATATCCAAGGAGCGGCAGATGTTTAATTCCAAAGTCAAAAAGCAGGTGGCCACACTAAGCTCGGAGCTGGTCACGCTCAAAAATTTTCATGACGCCCTCATGCAGGAGATGCTGTCGCTGACGGTGGATTCCGACCTGCGCATCACGGACGCCAACAGCAAGTTCTGCGCAGCAATCGGTTACTCCCACGATGAACTGGTCGGCAACCCCATGGCGGCATTTATCCCTTCCTACGTGGCGACCATGCCATGCTTTCGCAACTTCAAGGCCGCAGCCACCAGCGGCACGGCAGTGACCGACGACTACCGCTTCGTCAGCAAAGGCGGTTCGCTGATCTGGCTGCACGCCACCTGGTCGCCGTTGAAAGATGAGCAAGGTCGCCTCGTCGCCTTCAAATGCCTGGCCACCAACGTCACCGCCGAAGTCAACAAGGCCCGGGAAAACGAGTCGTTCATCAACGCCCTGCTGCGGTCGACAGCGGTCATCGAATTCGACCTCGGCGGCCACGTGCTGAAGGCTAACCAGTCCTTCCTCCAGGAAATGGGCTACAGCCAGGATCAGATTCTCGGCAAGCACCACAGCCTGTTCTGTGATCCGAAATTCGCCGCCACCGAAGACTACAAAGCGTTCTGGAAACGCCTGAACAACGGTGAGTTTGTAGCAGACCGGTTCAAACGCTTGAACAGCCGTGGCGATGAAGTCTGGCTGGAAGCGACGTACAACCCGGTCCACGACACCCAGGGCAAACTTTACAAAGTGGTGAAATTCGCCACTGTCATTACTGATCAGGTACATCGCGAAGCGGAAATCAGCGTCGCGGCGGGCACTGCCTTCGAAATCTCCCAGCGCACCGATGTCTCGGCCCAGCGTGGAGCAGCGGTGATCAACAACACTGTGGAAACCATGAACGGCATTGCCGACCAGATGCTTTCCGCCTCCCATGGCATGGAAGCGCTGGGCAAGCAATCGCTGCTGATCAGCACCATCGTGCAAACCATCGGTGGCATCGCCCAGCAGACCAACTTGCTGGCCCTCAATGCCGCCATCGAAGCGGCCCGCGCCGGTGAACAAGGGCGTGGCTTTGCCGTCGTGGCGGATGAAGTGCGTCAGTTGGCCGGGCGCACCAGCACGGCCACCGAGGAAATTGTCGCGGTGGTGCAACAGAACCAGAAACTGGTGGATGACGTGGTCAAGGACATGGGCAGCACGCGGGTTCAGGCCGAACAGGGCCTGTCGCTGGCCAACCAGGCGGGCAGCGTGATCGTGGAAATTCAGGAGGGCGCGCGGCAGGTCGTGGGGGCGGTGCAGCGGTTTACCCACCAGCTCTGACGGCCTCGGCTGCATCTTTTCGACGATCGGCCCCATGGCAAATGGTCGCAGAGAGCCGAGGGGGAGGATACGGGTGCAGCACAAGATGCTAATCTGCGCGACGTACATGCCCCGGCCGGTACGCCACTACACATCGATATGGAGCCGACAATGGCTTTGGATTCCCTGCTCTGCCCGGATTTGCTGACCATTGCCGAGCGTTCGGCGATCGCCGAGGTTGAGGCCACGACGAACATCCTCAGACTCGTGACCCGGCTGACCGGCATGCGCTTTGCGGGCATCGCCAAGTTCACCGATGCCGAGTGGGTCGCCTGCGCGGTCTATGACGAGATTCACATCGGTATCCAGGAAGGCGAAGTCCTGGAGCTGGAATCAACACTGTGTAACGAGCTGATCGAAAACCCGAAGGCGCTGATCATCCCCAGCATCAGCAAAAGCGAGCACTATGCGGGTCGCCCGGTGGTCAAGCGTTACGCCATCGAAAGCTACATCGGCGTACCGATCTCCCTGCCCGACGGCCAACTCTTCGGCGCGCTGTGCCTGCTCGACTCCAGGGCCAGCACCTTCGAGAACCCCGACCTCGTCGAAACCCTTGGGCTGTTCTCCCGACTGATCGGCTGCATCGTGTTCTCCCATTACTCCACGGTGAACAAGGTCAGGACGCAGGTCGAGCACGCTTGATCAGGTGATGCAATTCGGGAGCGGCGTCAGGGCCGCTCACGCTTAGCCACCTTCATCAGGCCACGTCACCTCATCGGTGACGTGGCGTCGTAGTGCCTGAGCGCCAGCGATAGCTTTTACTCACTCGCCGGTAACAGTCTTCACAAGTGCAGAGTGGCCTTTCGGGTTGTCCGCGTTGGTAATCACTGTTACGACTGCGGACTGTGTACCAGAGGCAGCGGCCACGGTAGTCGCGAGCATCGGCTTACCACCCGCACTGAAAGAGGCATCGAGCTGACGCAAGCCCAACCCACTGGCTTTAACGATGCTTTTTTCCCCAAGTTTTTTATAGTTTTGGTAATCGGTACGTTGCTGCAGCGCCGTGCCGGTCAGTAGACCGTTCAAGGCGGTTTCGTCGTTGTCGGAATCGACGGCTGTCGCAAGGGGAACCTGCCCGGTGATCAGCACGCTTTTTTCTGCTTTGTTGAGGTAGTTGGCGCCGGTCATGCCCATGGCAGTCGCTCTAGGGTCGATTGGCGCAGGATCTTTGACAAACCCCGCCGGTACGTTGACTGAAAGCTTGCCCCCTAACATCGAGGCCTGCTGGGCGGTGTAACTGCTCTGCGCCTCTGGCGGTGAGGCGGCCAGAGCGGCCGTGACGCCAACGGTCATTGACACGGCCAGGCTCAATGTGAGATTCAGCGCGCCTTTTTTTAGCGATCGGTTCGTCACGGCAGGCAAATTCCATTTATTCAACATAATCGATTCCAGAAATGATCACAGGGAGATTCAAGCGACTCTAGCCAGTACAGAGCCCAGCGTAGAGCCACCTTTACGCATTCAGCTGACAGGTCCTTCAGACATTTGTTCCAGAGTCCGCCATACAACTGTCGTCATACTTATGCGACACTACGCGCAATGTCTGGAACGAATCCCTCCTTTATCGCCCAACAGCTCGGACGCCCCGTCCAGATGCTGCTCTCGACATATGCGCGCTGGCTCTGCTCCAGCGGTGATTGGGGGGAAATGGAAAACTCAGAAATGCCCCAGGATTGACCCAAGGTCACATCTAGCAACCCGCAACCCATTGATAGGTAAGGTAATTGATTTCCACAGCTAACATCACCATGCAGTTTGGCGCCAAGCCGCTGTTCGAGAACGTTTCGGTCAAATTCGGCGGTGGCAATCGCTATGGCCTCATCGGCGCCAATGGCTGTGGCAAGTCCACCTTCATGAAGATCCTCGGCGGCGATCTGGAGCCGTCTGGCGGCCAGGTGATGCTTGAGCCGAACGTGCGTCTGGGTAAATTGCGCCAGGACCAGTTCGCCTACGAAGACTTCACCGTCATCGACACCGTGATCATGGGTCACGAAGAGCTGTGGAAGGTCAAGGCCGAGCGCGATCGCATCTACTCGCTGCCGGAAATGACCGAAGAAGACGGCATGGCCGTCGCCGAGCTGGAAACCGAATTCGCTGAAATGGACGGCTACACCGCCGAATCCCGTGCCGGTGAGCTGTTGCTCGGTCTGGGCATTGGCATCGAGCAGCACAACGGGCCGATGAGCGAAGTGTCGCCGGGCTGGAAGCTGCGCGTGTTGCTGGCCCAGGCGCTGTTCTCCGATCCTGAAGTGCTGTTGCTCGACGAACCGACCAACCACCTGGACATAAACACCATTCGCTGGCTGGAAAACATCCTGACCCAGCGCTCCAGCCTGATGATCATCATTTCTCACGACCGTCACTTCCTCAACAGCGTGTGCACCCACATGGCTGACCTGGATTACGGCGAGCTGCGCCTGTTCCCGGGCAACTACGACGAGTACATGACCGTGGCGACCCAGTCCCGCGAGCAGTTGCTGTCGGACAACGCCAAGAAGAAAGCCCAGATTTCCGAGCTGCAGTCGTTCGTCAGCCGCTTCTCGGCCAACGCCTCGAAAGCCAAGCAGGCCACGTCCCGCGCCAAGGCGATCGACAAGATCCAGCTGGCCGAGGTCAAACCGTCGAGCCGCGTCAGCCCGTTCATCCGCTTCGATCAGAACAAGAAGCTGCACCGTCAGGCGGTCATCATTGACCAAATGGCCAAAGGCTTCGACGGCAAGCCGCTGTTCAAGAACTTCAGCTTCCAGGTTGAAGCCGGCGAGCGCGTTGCGATCATCGGCCCGAACGGTATCGGTAAAACCACCCTGCTGCGCACCCTGGTCAATGAGCTGACCCCGGATGCCGGCACGATCAAGTGGACCGATGCGGCGGAGCTGGGTTACTACGCCCAGGACCACGCCCACGACTTCGAAGACGATGTCACCCTGTTCGACTGGATGGGGCAATGGACTCAAGGTGAGCAAGTCATTCGTGGCACCCTGGGCCGGATGCTGTTCTCCAACGACGAGATCCTCAAGTCGGTCAAGGTGATTTCCGGTGGTGAGCAAGGCCGCATGCTGTTCGGCAAGCTGATCCTGCAGAAGCCGAACGTGCTGATCATGGACGAACCGACCAACCACCTGGACATGGAGTCGATCGAGGCGCTGAACCTGGCGCTGGAGAACTACCCGGGCACGCTGATCTTCGTCAGCCACGACCGCGAGTTCGTCTCGTCCCTCGCCACCCGCATCATCGAGTTGAGCCCAAGTGGCGTGACCGACTTCAGCGGCACCTACGACGATTACCTGCGCAGCCAGGGCGTCGCGTTCTGATCAGGGTCATGCACTGACAGAGCCATGCTGAAAACAAGAAGCCCCGTCCATCGTGACGGGGCTTTTTTGTGACAGTGGGACCGGCTTCAGCCGGGAAGACGCCAGGCCAGGCGCCCCCGATCCTGCGGTGTGACATCCGACGCTTTCCCGGCTAAAGCCGGTCCTACGAAGGCAAATGCAAACACTCGCAGGACCGGCTTCAGCCGGGAAAGGGCGAGTCCGGGTGTCCTCTGATTGCGGAGAAAAACCGTTAGCCAGCTTTCATTTCCTGACACCACGGGCGATGATGCGGCACTCCCACCGCTCCAGCGAAGAGTCCCCATGTCTGCCGCCCTGCCGCCCGATGCGCCTGCCCATTCCCCCACCCATGACGCCAGTTCGATGGCGATCACGCTGCAAATCGTCTCCATCGTCGTCTACACCTTCATCGCCTTCCTGTGCATCGGCCTGCCGATCGCGGTGATGCCTGGCTACGTGCACAACCAACTGGGTTTCAGCGCCGTCATCGCGGGGCTGGTGATCGGCGCGCAGTACCTGGCGACGCTGTTGAGTCGTCCGGTGGCCGGACGCATTTGCGACACCATCGGCACCAAGCGCGCCATTGTTTACGGGCTGTCGGGCATCGCGTTGAGCGGCGTGCTGACGTTGGCAGCAATCCTTCTGGAGCGTTTCGCCGGAGTCAGTCTGACCATCCTGATCATCGCTCGCCTGTTCCTCGGTGCGTCCCAGGGCTTGATCGGCGTCGGCACCATCAGCTGGTGCATCGGCCAGGTCGGTTCGGAGCACACCGCCCGCTCGATCTCCTGGAACGGCATCGCGTCCTACGGCGCCATTGCGATCGGCGCGCCGCTGGGGGTGGTGATGGTCGGCGCGCTGGGCTTTGCCAGCCTGGGCGTGGTGCTGTTCGTGCTGGCCGCCGGGGCACTGTTGTTGATCCGCAACAAGCCGGCGATCCCCGTGGTGCGCGGCGAGCGCCTGCCGTTCTTCTCGGTGTTCGGCCGGGTGGCGCCGTTCGGCCTGAGCCTGACCCTGTCCTCTATCGGCTACGGCACACTGACCACGTTCATCACCCTGTTTTACCTGGCCCGTGGCTGGGAAGGCGCGGCCTGGTGCCTGACCGTGTTCGGCGTCTGCTTCATCCTGGCGCGGTTGCTGTTCATCAATGCGATCAACCGCTTCGGCGGCTTTCGCTCGGCGATCGTCTGCATCTCGGTGGAAACCCTGGGGCTTTTGCTGTTGTGGCTGGCACCCGACACCACTTTCGCCCTGATCGGCGCGGGGCTGACCGGTTTTGGTTTGTCGCTGGTGTACCCGGCACTGGGCGTGGAAGCCATCAAGCAGGTGCCCAACAGCAGTCGTGGCGCGGGGCTCAGCGCCTACGCGGTGTTTTTCGACCTGGCCCTGGCCATTGCCGGACCACTGATGGGCGCGGTGGCGCTGGGCATGGGCTACGGCTGGATTTTCTTCTTCGCGGCGTTGTTGTCGGTGGCGGCGTTGACGCTGGCCGTGGTGCTGTCGCGCAGGGCGCCGGTCGACACGCGGGTGTAGCGAGCGCAGCGCCTCAAAGCTTCCCGGCTGAAGCCGGTCCCACAGAGAGCCCGCGTTGGTTCAGTAGGGCCGGCGTCAGCCGGGAAGAGGCCGGCGACTCTGCAACAGCGCTCACTGGCTGTTGAAATCCCCCGGCCACAGCCCGTCCCACCTAAAAGCTGAACTGCCGCCTCGCGTCCCGGTCCGAATAGCACATCCCCCGAACAGGAGTGAGGGCGTGACCCCCGATCCCGCTGGCTCGAACGCTACCCCTCCGGACCCGGCCACGTTGCGCGAAGTCCACAAACTGCGCGTGCTGACCGTGAACACCCACAAGGGCTTCACCGCACTGAACCGGCGTTTCATCCTGCCGGAGTTGCGTGAAGCCGTGCGCAGCACCGGTGCCGACCTGGTGTTTCTCCAGGAAGTCCTCGGCGGCCATGACCGCCACGCCGCCAAGTACGAAGACTGGCCCGACACGCCGCACTACGAATTTCTCGCCGACAGTATGTGGACGGACTTCGCCTACGGCCGCAACGCGGTCTACCCCGATGGCCACCACGGCAACGCGCTGCTGTCCAAATATCCGATCCTGCATTACCGCAATCTGGACATCTCGATCACCGGGCCGGAGCGCCGCGGCTTGTTGCACTGCGTGCTGCAAGTGCCAGGGCACGCCGAGGTCCATGCGATTTGCGTGCACCTCAGCCTGCTGGAAAGCCACCGCCAGTTGCAGCTCAATCTGCTTTGCGATCTGCTCGACTCCCTGCCCGAGGACGCACCGGTGGTGATCGCCGGCGACTTCAACGACTGGCAGCTCCAGGGCAACAAGCGCCTGCAGCGCTGCGGCTACCTGCATGAAGCTTTCGAGCGCAGTCAGGGCCGGCTGGCGAAAACGTACCCGGCGCGCTTCCCGATGCTGCGCCTGGACCGGATCTACCTGCGCAACGCCACCAGCCACCAACCAAAAATCCTCGGCACGCGGCCATGGACGCATCTGTCCGATCACCTGCCGCTGACCGTCGAAGTGCACATGTAACAGCGGGCATCACTCGTCACCGCCGTTGGTCTGCCAGCGAGTCGACGGGTTAAACGATTGCGTGAACGCCCCCTCACAGTTAAGGCGAGGCACCTGTCTCGCCTTCTCAATAACAAGAGGTCTGCGATCATGGCTAACACCGGAAAGTCGAACCCTGGCAATTTTGCGAACGATAAAGAGAAAGCGTCCGAAGCCGGCAAGAAAGGCGGACAGGCTTCAGGCAGCGGCAATGCCGGAAGCGATATGAAGAAAGAATCGGGTGCAGGCGCGAGCGGCACCGGCAAGAAAGGCGGCTCAGGCGGCAAGTCGTAACGACGTGCGGCTGAGTGAAGCGAGCGAGGGCCAAGGCTCTCGCTCTTTTGTTTGAGCATCAGTCAAAAAAGCAATGTACGCCTCATAGCAAGCACACGTGTCAGCGGCACCCTCCCCCTCATTTATCCGGATCGATCAGCGGCACCGTTGCGTCCCGATCAAGCTGGGAACCCGGGTCTTCGTTGCCCGGATCCATGTCGGCGTCAAATCCTGTCTCTTCATCACCCGGCTGAGGAGCGGGGCGCGGCGGAACGGGTGCAGCGTCAGGTGTATGGGATTGCATGGCAGTCACCTCTCGTTTCAATGTGGCCAATAATAGAGTCAGAGGGCTCGACAACGACCGGGTTCAATGGATCGAGCTTAGCTGGCGCTGACGGTCCAGTGCACGGCGTCTTCGGCAAACTGCAATTGCTCGACACGATGGGCAATGCCGCACGCCAGGGAGTCTTCAGCGCGGATCACCTTCTCCTCCGCTGACAGGCAGCGCCCTATGTCCAGCGGGTGCACCGCGCTCACGGTTTCGCTCTGATAGATGTTCACGTAGCGCTGCAGGTCGTTGTCCAGGCTGCGCAGGTATTCGCGCATGCGTGAGTGGTCTACCGAGCTCTGATTGAAGTACCAGCTCATGGGGTGGATCAGAAATCGCGAGTGGGGACAGACGATCCGCTCCTGAGCCGCCAGGTAGATCACGATGCCCATGGATTCGATGTTGCCGCTGTTCAACGCGCGGATCGGCACTTTCAGGGATTTCAGGAAGTTGTAGAGGGTGAATCCCAGTGCGGTGCTGCCGCCGGCGGTCGACAGATTCAGCAGCAATCCGGTCGCGCCCTTGCCGAGGGCTTCGAGGCAGCGATCCCGAAAATGCTCGGTGCTGGCCTGATCGACCCCGCAGTGGAAATGAATGATGTGCTCGCTCATCGGCGGCCTCGCTGGTCATGGATGGCGTACTCACGGGCCTCTTCCCGGCTGAAGCCGGTCCTACCAAGAATCCCGGCGCCTTCGTAGGACCGGCTTCAGCCGGGAAGGCGTCGGACGCCACTCCGCAAATACAGGCTATGGGCAATCCTCAAATCTGTGCCGTCGACGGATCTATCTGAAATGTTGAAATTCGCACTCGTGGCTAAAGTCGCATGGGATGAGGATAGCCGCTCGCCGAGCATGTGAAAGTCCACCGCCGCGCATTCCGAAGAACCCCTGCGGCAATCAACAGTCAGTAAAGAAGCTTCGCCGGTTTCATCGTGCTCGATCCGGGCCATGAACCGCGCGCCATCCAACACGCCCCACCGCACAGGACACCTTCCATGAGTCTGCACGACAAGATCATCGGCCGCCTCGGCTTCGGCTCCGCACCGCTGGGCAACATGTTCCGCACCATCGACGAGGAGGAAGCAGCGGCCACCGTTCAATCCGCCTGGGACCAGGGCATTCGCTATTTCGACACGGCGCCCATCTACGGCGCCGGCTTGTCCGAGCAGCGCCTGGGCAAGGCCCTCGCCGGCGTCCCCCGGGACCAATACACCCTAAGCACCAAAGTCGGCCGGCTGATTTCCGACGAGATCGACACCGAGACCCGCAGCGGCCCGTTCGCCGAAGGCCTGAAAAACAAGATCGTCACCGATTATTCCGCCGACGCCACGCTGCGTTCCATTGAAGCGAGCCTGGAGCGGTTGAACACTGATCGTCTGGATATCGTGTTTGTCCACGATGTGGCGCAGGACGCCCACGGCGATGCCTGGATCGAGCATTTCAATATCGCCCGCACTGGCGCTTTCCGCGCCCTCACCCGCCTGCGTGAAGAAGGCGTGATCAAGGCCTGGGGCTTGGGCGTCAATCGCGTCGAGCCGTGCGAACTGACGCTGGACCTGGAAGAAGCCCAGCCCGATGGTTTCCTGCTCGCCGGCCGCTATTCGCTGCTCGATCACGACCAACCGCTGCAACGGCTGTTCGACAAGGCCCGTCAGCACAACGCCGAATTCGTCGTCGGCGGGCCTTACAGCTCCGGCGTGTTGGTGGGCGGCAAGCATTTCGAGTACCAGGAAGCGTCGCCAGCGATGCTCGACAAGGTGGCGCACATTCAGGAGATCGCCCGTCAGTACCAGGTCGACATTAAATCGGCAGCGCTGCAATTTGTCCTTGCCAACCCCCTGGTGGCGGCGGTGATTCCGGGTGCCAGCCGCCCTTCGCGGATCATCGAGGACGTCACCGCGCTTAACGCACAGGTGCCTGACGGTTTCTGGCAGGCCATGCGCGATCAGGGCTTCATCGCCCTGCAGGCGCCCGTGCCGATGAAAGACTGATATCGTGGGCAACGACGCCGGGCCAGACGCCCGGCCTTGTTTTCTGCGCGAGATCTGTCCATGCGAATTCTGATCGTCAACGTCAACACCACCGAATCGATGACCGAGACCATCGCCGAGCAGGCCCGCAGCGTGGCCTCGCCTGGCACCGAGATCATCGGCCTGACCCCGCGCTTCGGCGCCGAGTCGGTGGAAGGCAATTTCGAAAGCTACCTGGCGGCCATCGCGGTGATGGACCGGGTGATGTCCTACGAAGGGCCCTATGACGCCGTGATTCAGGCCGGTTACGGCGAACATGGCCGCGAGGGTTTGCAGGAATTGCTCGAGGTGCCGGTGGTGGACATCACCGAAGCGGCGGCCAGCCTGGCGATGCTGCTGGGGCATAAATACGCGGTGGTCACCACGCTGGACCGCACCGTGCCGCTGATCGAGGATCGCCTGAAACTGGCCGGCGTGTACGAACGCTGCGCGTCGGTGCGGGCCAGTGGCATGAGCGTGCTGGAGCTGGAGGCATCGCCGGAGCGTGCGGTCGAGGCGATCGTTGAGCAGGCCATGGAAGCGGTGAATCGGGACAAGGCCGAGGTGATTTGCCTGGGCTGCGGCGGCATGGCCGGGCTGGATCAACTCATCCGTGACCGCGCCGGCGTGCCGGTGGTGGAGGGCGTGACCGCAGCGGTGGCACTGGCAGAATCACTGGTGCGTCTGGGGTTGAAGACCTCGAAAGTGCGGACCTATGCGACGCCTCGGCCGAAGAAGATTGTCGGTTGGCCGTTTAAGCTCTAAGCCGGTGGTGTTGAGCTCACGCCGATGGCGCTGCAAACACATACCTTGTGGGAGCGAGCTCGCTCGCGAAGACTGCATTCCAGCCGCAGAAGATTTAGCGGATGTGCTGGCCTCTTCGTGAGCAAGCTCACTCCCACAGGTGTTGCGTCCGTCCAGTTACTGCGAGGTGTCAATACATCTCCGGCACACTGTCGCTGCATTCGCCTCTCCCCACCGAATCGTTTAGTATCCCCGCCGCCGGTTTCCGCTCGGAATTAATAGGGAATCCCCAGGCGCGTGCTGCGCGCTGAAAGGGAACTGTCCCCGCAACTGTAGGCGCTGAGCCCTGCTTCCTGTTTGCCACTGGGTGACCCCGGGAAGGCCGAAGCACGGCGATGAAGCGTCAGTCAGGAGACCTGCCGGCCAGCATATTCATTCACCGGCGGGGTGTCCGGGGAAGGACTCCCGTTCGCGTGCCGTGCGCGCACCATGAGCCCGCCCTTTTTTCCGGGGCGTCTGTCGGGATGGACTTTCCAGCGCCTGCTTCGCCAAGCATTCAGGCTATCTGGAGATCGCTGTTCATGCCGCTGCGCCGCCTCGCTGCCCTGCTCGTCACCCTGACCTTGCCCACTGCCGCCCTCGCGGCGTCGACGATTTACCCCTTGACCGTGGACAACTGCGGCCAAGCGCTGACCTTCACCCACGCCCCGCAGAAAGCCGTGACCATCGGCCAGGCGGCCACCGAGATGCTCTATGCCCTCGGACTGGGCCCGAACGTGATCGGCACGTCGCTATGGTTTAACCCCGTCCTGCCCCAGTACAAAACCCTCAACGACGGCATCGCTCGGCTCGCGGATAACGCGCCGAGTTTTGAATCGGTGATCGGCAAACGCCCGGATTTCGTCCCGGTGCAGTTTGAGTGGATGGTCGGGCCCCAGGGCGCCGTTGGCACCCGCGAGCAGTTCCGCGACCTGGGCATCCCGACCTACATCCTGCCGTCCGATTGCGAGGGCAAGAACAACCGGGTCGGCGCCGACGGCACGCGCCTCGAAGCCTTCCGCATCGACACGCTGTACAAAAGCCTGCGGCAGCTGGCGCAGATTTTCGACGTGCAGGACCGTGGCGAGCAGTTGATCGCGGATTACCAGGCGCGAATGGCTCGGGCTGTGGCGCAGGCGAACGCCCATGCCAACCCGCCCGTCTCGGCGGTCTTCTGGTTTTCCAGCCCGGACATCAACGTCGATCCGTACGTGGCCGGACGCAAGGGCATTCCCAACTTCATGCTCGACACCCTCGGCATGCGTAACGTCATCGACTCCGACGAGGAATGGCCGACCGTGGGCTGGGAAACGATCGCCAAGGCCAACCCGACCGTGCTGGTCATCGCGCGCATGGACCGTCGCCGCTTCCCGGCCGACGATCACGAGAAGAAGCTGGCCTTCCTCCGCTCGGACCCGGTCACACGGAATATGGATGCGGTGAAAAACAATCGCATCGTGATCATGGACGCCAGCGCCATGGAGTCCAGCGTACGGCTGTTTGACGGCATCGAACAACTGGCTCAGGCCACTCACCCGCAATGACGTCATTCAGCATGCCCCGTTCGAGCGTCGTTCGAATCTTCGGCCACGTTGCCTGGGCCACCGCGTTGCTGGCGTTGGCGGTGCTGGCGGGCGTGGCGATCGGCGAGACGTCGATCAGCCTGCCGGTGATCGTTCAGGTGCTGGCGAACAAGCTGTGGGCCACAGGCTATCCCCTCGACCCCATCGATGAGGGCATCGTCTGGAATTACCGCCTGACCCGGGCCATCGTGGCCGCCACCTGCGGCGCAGGGCTGGCGGTGTCGGGTGTGGTTCTGCAATCGCTGCTGCGCAACCCGCTGGCCGATCCCTACTTGCTGGGCATTTCCGCCGGCGCTTCGACTGGCGCGGTGCTGGTGGCGATCATCGGCATCGGTGCCGGGACGATTTCACTCTCCACCGGCGCGTTTGCCGGGGCGATTGCTGCCTTCGCGCTGGTCGCCCTGCTCGCCCGCTCCTCTCGGGGCCAGACCGCTGCCGGCCAGATCATCCTGGCGGGCATTGCCGGGTCCCAGCTGTTCAACGCCCTGACGTCCTTCCTGATCACCAAGTCGGCCAATGCCGAACAGGCCCGCGGGATCATGTTCTGGTTGCTGGGCAATCTCAGCGGCGTGCGCTGGTCGTCGGTGGCGCTGTCGGTGCCGGTCGTGGTGCTCGGCTTGCTGGTGTGCCTGTGGCATCGGCGCGCGCTGGATGCGTTCACGTTCGGCAGCGACTCGGCGGCATCCCTGGGCATTCCGGTGCGCCGGGTGCAGGCCGTGCTGATTCTCACCGCCGCGCTGATGACGGCGGTGATGGTGTCGATCGTCGGCTCCATCGGCTTCGTCGGGCTGGTGATTCCCCATGCGGTGCGCCTGATGGCCGGGGTGCGCCACGCGCGTCTGTTGCCCTTGAGCGCCCTGATCGGCGCGCTGTTCATGATCGCCGCCGACGTGCTGTCGCGCACCTTGATCAAGGGTCAGGTGTTGCCGATCGGGGTCATTACGGCGCTGGTCGGCGCGCCGGTTTTCGCCATGATTCTGGTCCGCGGGAATCGTCCTCGATGAACGCCCGTCAGGAGGTGCCCGGTGCCATGCTGGAAGGCAGTGACCTGAGTTATTCGGTCAAGGGCGCGTCGCTGCTCAGTGGGGTGAGCCTGGCGATTCGGCCGGGGGAAAACCTGGGGATCGTCGGGCCCAATGGCTCGGGGAAGTCGACGCTGCTGAAGTTGCTGGCGGGGATTCAGTCGCCGTCTCAGGGCGACGTTCGCCTGGGCGGGCAGCGATTGTCGTCGCTGAGCCGGCGGGACATTGCGCGGCAGGTGGCGGTGGTGGAGCAGCACGCGCAGACGGGTGATTCGATCAGTCTGTTGCAGGCGGTTGAGTTGGGCCGTACGCCGTGGCTCTCGGCGCTGGCGCCGTGGGGCGCGGACGATGACCGGATTGTGGCGCAGGCGCTGGCGGATGTGAGTGTGCAGCACTTGGCGCATCGGGCGTGGCATACGTTGTCGGGTGGGGAGCAGCAGCGGGGTCATATTGCGCGGGCTTTGGCGCAGCGGCCGCAGGTGTTGTTGCTGGATGAGCCGACGAATCATCTGGATATTCAGCAGCAGTTGTCGATTTTGCGGTTGGTGCAGGATTTGCCGGTGACGACGGTGGTGGCGTTGCATGATTTGAATCAGGCGCTGGGGTGTGATCGTCTGGCGGTGATGGATGGGGGGCGGTTGGTGGCGTTGGGTTCGCCGTTTGATGTGTTGACGCCGGAGCTATTGGGTGAGGTTTTTGGGGTGCGGGGGCATTGGTTGGTTGATCCGTTTGACGGGGCTAAGGTGTTGAGGTTGAGGGCGCCAAGATCAAAGGCGTCGGCCTAACGGCCTCGTTTTCGCCTTCGGCGAGTTACTTGGAAAAGCACCCCAAGTAACCAAGGGTGCTTGCTCCTGGTTGGGTTCCTCCTTCGTCGGAATACCTTCACTCCGGTCTCGCTGCGTGGGCCCGCGCCGAACGGGCATCCATGCCCTGACGGCGCTCTCGCCGCATCCATGCGGCTCGGCCCACTCCGCGAGACCTCCGTTCAGCCTGCACCCAAGTCGCGTTTTGCGGTGTTTGAGCCTTTTGGGTATGAAGATCAAGAGCAGATCAAAGGCTTCCCGGCTGAAGCCGGTCCTACAGTGAGGTCACGCGTCCCTCACTGGCTTGACGCGGTCTCGTAGGACTGGCTTTAGCCGGGAAGAGGCCAGTTCAGGCGCTGAAGGATCTCCGGCCTGAACGGTATTTGTGGGAGCGAGCTTGCTCGCGAATGCGGTATCCCAAACGGCGCCGTTCATGCAGCCCCACCCCCAACCTCAATACCTCGGCTTCACCGCCTTCCACTCCGGTTTGTATTTCTGCATTTGCCGCACATCATCCCGCTGGCGAATCCCGCACGTCAGGAATTGGTCATTGAGTTTGCCCAGCTGGTCATAGTCCAGTTCAAGCCCCAGCCCAGGCTCGCGGGTGAGGTGGACGCAGCCGTCGATGATGGGAAGTTTGCCGCCTTTGATGACTTCTTCGTCCGGTTCTTGCCACGGGTAGTGGGTGTCGCAGGCGAAGTCGAGGTTGGGGACGGCGGCGGCGACGTGGGTCATGGCCATGAGGCTGATGCCCAGGTGGGAGTTGGAGTGCATGGAGACGCCGAGGCCGAAGGTGTCGCACATTTTTGCCAGGGCCTGGGTGTCGCGCAGGCCGCCCCAGTAATGGTGGTCGGCGAGGACGATCTGCACGCTGTTCAGCGCGACGCTGCGGCGGAATTCGTCGAAGTCGGTGACGACCATGTTGGTCGCCAGCGGCAGGCCGGTGCGTGTGTGCAGTTCGGCCATGCCCTCCAGTCCGGGGGTCGGGTCTTCGTAGTATTGCAGGTCATCGCCGAGCAGTTCGGCCATGCGGATCGAGGTTTCCAACGACCAGTTGCCGTTCGGGTCGATGCGCAGCGGATAGCCCGGGAAGGCCTTTTTCAGCGCTTTGATGCAGGACACTTCGTGCTCTGGGTCCAGAGCGCCGGCTTTGAGTTTGATGCTTTTGAAGCCGTAGGCGTCGATCATCCGCCGCGCCTGGGCGACGATCTGTTCTTCGCTCAGCGCTTCACCCCAGCTGTCGGGCGCGTAGGGCGAATCGGCGTGCTGGGCGTATTTGAAGAACAGGTACGCACTGAACGGCACGCGGTCGCGAACGGCACCGCCCAGCAGGTCAACCAATGGCAGATTCATGGAACGTGCCTGCACATCCAGAAACGCCACTTCAAACGCCGAATAGGCATTGCTCACCGCCTTGCTGGCATGGGAACCCGGCGCCAATTCGGCACCCGCTACCGAAGTGGGTTTGTTCGCCGCCACCGTGGCTTTGACCACCGCCCGCAGTTGATTGAGGTTGAACGGGTCCATGCCGATCAACTGGCTCTGCAACTGCTGCTGAATCGCCAGGGCCGGGGCATCGCCGTAGCTTTCTCCCAGGCCGAGGTAGCCGTTGTCGGTTTCGACTTCAATGATCGAGCGCAGGGCAAACGGCTGGTGGATGCCGCTGGCGTTGAGCAACGGCGGATCGCGGAAGGCAATCGGGGTGACGGTGACGCGTGTGATTTTCAAATGACTTCTCCCGGTCAATCAGGGTGTGAGGCTAGGGTTTGACGCTTGACGATGAGCTGAGCGACGCGGCTGCTCGCAGTGGCGCAGCGTCCTCAAGCTTTGGGCGGTGTGGGTCGCCTTTCGGTGTGGTACGGGCGAAAAAGATCACCACGGCCGCCACCAATGAGGTGAGTGCCAGGCCGTACATGCCGCCTTGAATGGAGCCGGTTTTCTGCTCCAGAAAGCCGAACGCGGTGGGCGCCACGAAGCCGCCGAGGTTGCCGATCGAGTTGATCAGCGCGATCACCGCCGCTGCGATGCGCGCGTCCAGATAGCCTTGGGGAATCGGCCAGAACAGCGCGGACGCCGCTTTGAAACCGATGGCCGCGAAGCAGATGGCGACGAAGGCGAAGATCGGCCCGCCGACGGTGGACATGAACATTCCGCAGGCGGCAATCACCAGGGTGACCGCAACCCACGCCTGTTGACGCTTGAAGCGGGCCGCCAGCGCGGCGAAGCCGTACATGGCGATGATCGAGATGATCCACGGGATCGAGTTCAACAGGCCGACTTCGAAATCGCTGAGGCTACCCATCTTCTTGATCATGCTCGGCAGCCAGAACGTCGCGCCGTAGATGGTCAGGGCCACGGAAAAGTAAATGAAGCAAAAGAGCATGATCTGCCGGTCGGCGAGCAGCTTGAAGATCGACGGCTTGATTACTTGCGCCGCTTCACGGGCGCGCTGTTCGGCGTCGATGGCACTGATCAGTGCACCCTTCTCTTCTTCGCTCAGCCACTTCGCCTCGCGGGGATGGGACTGCAGCCAGAACCAGACAAAGCCGCACAGGGCGATGGAGGCGAAGCCTTCGATGATGAACATCCACTGCCAGCCGTGCAGGTTCATGCCGCTGACGCCGAGCAAGGCCCCGGACACCGGCCCGGAAATCACCGAGGCAATGGCCGAGCCGCTGAGGAAGATGGCCATGGCCTTGCCGCGTTCGCTCGAAGGCAGCCACTGGGTGAAGTAATAAATGATGCCCGGGAAGAACCCCGCTTCGGCCGCGCCGAGGATGAAGCGCAGCACATAGAAACTGGTTTCGCCGCGCACGAAGGCCATGGCCATCGCCGCTGCGCCCCAGGTGAACATGATGCGCGTCAGCCAGGCGCGGGCGCCGAAGCGTTGCAGGAGCATGTTTGACGGGACTTCGAACAGCGCGTAGCCGACGAAAAACAGCCCGGCGCCGAGCCCGTAGGCCGCGGCGCCGATGCCTAGGTCGGTTTCCATGTGGCTGCGGACGAAGCCGATGTTGACCCGGTCGATGTAGTTGACGATGAACATGATCACGAACAACGGCAACACATGACGCTTCACTTTCGCAGCCGCGCGGGCCAGAACAGTGGGATCGGCGCTGCTGATGGGTTCAGGCGTGGGAACGGTGCGGTTCAAGGTGCGACTCCCGGTCTTTGTATTTTTTTTGGGATGAGCGTGGGAAATGCAGGTGATGAGCCGATCATGGACCGCCGCATTGTTCCCGTCTAATCTAGATTGACTGTTGATTGATACCCGGAATAGATCAATGTTCGAGCTTGCCCAGCTACGCTGCTTCACCACCGTCGCCACCGAACTCAACTTCCGCCGGGCTGCCGAACGGCTGAACATGACCCAGCCACCGCTGAGTCGGCAGATCCAGCTGCTTGAGCATTCGCTGGGGGTTCAGCTGTTCAACCGCAACACCCGCAGCGTCGCCTTGACCGCGGCGGGTCGGGCATTTTTCATCGAAGCCCAGACGCTGCTGGAACGTGCGCATCAGGCGGCCATCGCCGCGCGGCGCTTTGCCGAGGGCGACATCGGCTCGGTGACCATCAGCTTCGTCGGCAGCGCGGTGTACGAGTTTCTGCCACGGGTGATCGCCGAAGCGCGGCAGAACCAGCCCCACGTGAAAATCTCCCTGACCGAACTCAATACCTATCAGCAACATGAAGCCCTGCGCGCCCGGCGCATCGATCTGGGCATCGTGCGGGCGCCGCTGCTGCAACCCGGTTATGAAACCGAATGCCTGGTCCGCGAGCCATTTGTGCTGGCGGTGCCCAGCAGTCATCCGCTGGCCAACGCCCGGCACATCGGCGTGCAGGACCTCGACGCCCAGCCCTTCCTGATGTACTCCCACTCGGCTTACCCACCGTTCAACGAACTGCTCACCGGCATGTTTCGCTCGGCGCAAGTGGCGCCGGAGTACGTGCAGTGGCTGGGTTCGTCGCTGACCATTCTGGCGCTGGTGAATGCCGGCATGGGCCTGGCGCTGGTGCCCCGCTGCGCTACGAATGTGGTGTTCAAAGGCGTGACGTTCCGCGACATCGATCTCGGTGAAGGGGTGCAGAGCGAGCTGCACCTGGTCTGGCGCTCGGACAACGACAACCCGGCGTGTCAGATGCTGTTGGAGGCGATTCGCGCGGCGGTGAAAGCCGAAGGGGTGTGAAGCGGATGCGGCCGGGAACGCGTCAATCACACCGTGAACGTGACGGTGCCTGCACTGGCCTCTTCCCGGCTAAAGCCGGTCCCACTAAACCATCCGCGTGCATTCAATGGGACTGGCTGGAACGCCGACTTGTGGGACCGGCTTCAGCCGGGAAAGCGTCAGTGGGCACCCCGCAAAAGTGATGCCCGCATCCATTTCAACACTCAGGTGCGCTGGGCGACCGCTGTCGCATCCAGCGGCGCGGCATCCTCCGGCGTCGTGGAAAACGGCTCGATCTTGCCGACGATGAACAGGTAGCTGAACGCCCCCAGCAGCGCAAACGCCCCGGCGGTGAGCAGCGGCGCGGTGAACGAGCCGTTGCCGATCACCAGCATGAAGCCGGTGAAAGTAGTGATGAAGATGCCGGCGGTATTCGATGCGAAGTTCTGAATGCCACCGATCGAGGCTACATGGGCCGGGGTCGGCGCGACGTCAGCCGGCAGGCACCAGATGCTCGCGCCGGCAAACGCCAGGCTCGCATAGGCCAGGCTGAAAAAGCCGAGCATCGCGTAGGTGCCATCGACGAACACCGACAGGGAAATGCTCGACGACATCAGCATGCCGCCGACGATGCAGGTCTTGCGCGCAGCGGTCAGGCTCCAGCCCCGGCGATACAGCGCGTCGGAGGTCAGCCCGCCGATCCAGCCGCCGACGATGGACGCGATCGCCGGAATGGTACCGAGTGTTCCGAGGGATTTCAGCGAGAAACCGCGTTCGGTGACCAGGTAGGTCGGGAACCAGGTGATGAAGAAATAGATCACGAAGTTCAGGCAGAAGAAGCCCAGCATCATCCCCCACAGGGTGCGGTGACGAAACAGCGACGCCCATTTCACTTTCGGCCGTGCGGCGAGGGTCGCCGCCTTGCCCGCTTCGTGCTGCTCGATGGCCGCAACCGCTTGAGGCTCTTTGTAGATCAGGAACCAGCCCACGACCCAGATCAAACCCACTGCGCCGGTGATGATGAACGACGCGCGCCAGCCCCACAGCTCGATGATCAGCGCCACCAGCGGGATGGACAGCGCCGAGCCGACCCGCGAGCCGCTGTCGAAGATGCTGGTGGCAAAGCCGCGTTCCTTGACGTCGAACCACTGGCTGACGATTTTCGCGCAGGACGGATACGCCCCCGCCTCCCCCACGCCGAGCATCAGGCGGCAACCGAACATCGCCGCCAGGCTCCCGGCCGCCGCCGTGGCCGCCGTGAACAGCGACCACCAGGCCACTGCGAGGGGCAGCGCGATGCGCGCGCCGACCTTGTCGACGAACCAGCCAAACGGCATTTGCATGAGTGCGTAGGTCCAGAAGAAACCGCTGAGCAGAAGGCCCATTTGCCCTGAGCCCAAACCGAGTTCTTTCTGGATATAGGGGGCGGCAACCGCGAGGTTGGCCCTGTCGATGTAGTTGATGGCCACCGCCAGGAAGCACAGAAAAATTACCAACCAGCGCCCTTTCTGCATGGCGAGTCCTCCTAATTATTTTTATGAGTAAGACGTCGTTAGAGCTTCGTCTAGCGCCCGGGCCCTGATTCACGCGCTGTTCACCGAGGGATAAAGCCCTCTTTGGGAACGACATAATTGGCCTGACCAAATATCCGAATGCAGCCGATACTAGACCCGCAATCCGGGATATGGAAATCGAAAAGGCGATTTATTTGCCGATTTATGGCTCGACGGTCGGGATTTGCATAATTTGGCCTGACCAATCTATGCTGCTGCGCACGCCACGCTCCGGCCGGCTTCAATGAAGCACAGGCGGTCTTGAGCGGCCCGCTCCCCATAACAACAAGGACTGCGTAATGAAAATGACCTTCCGTTGGTACGGCGACAGCGATCCCGTCACCCTGCCCTATATTCGTCAGATCCCCGGCATGACCGGCGTGGTCTCCGCCATTTACGACATCCCGGTGGGCGAGGTCTGGCCGCTGGAGAAAATCGCCGCCCTGAAAGCCACGGTGAATGCCCACGGCCTTGAGCTGGAGGTCATCGAGAGCGTGCCGGTCCACGAAGACATCAAGCGTGGTTTGCCTTCCCGCGATCAATTGATCGACAACTACGGCCAGACCCTGCGCAACCTTGCGGCCTGCGGGATCAAGGTGGTCTGCTACAACTTCATGCCGGTGTTCGACTGGACACGCTCGACCCTGGCCATGGAGCTGCCGGACGGTTCGACCACCCTGGCGTTCGACGTGGCGATGATCGAGCAGGCGAATCTCGACAACGGCATCAGCCTGCCCGGCTGGGACGTCAGCTACGAGCCGGAAGTCCTGCGCGCGCTGATCAACGAATACGCTCAGGTCGACGAGGCCACTTTGCGCGAGCGACTGGCGTATTTTCTGGAGCGGATCATTCCGGTGGCGAAAGATGCGGGCATCAAAATGGCCCTACATCCGGACGACCCGCCGCGCTCCATGTTCGGCATGCCACGGGTGGTGAAGAACCGCGAGGACCTGGCGCACATACTGGCGATGGTCGACGACCCGGCCAATGGCCTGACGCTGTGTTCAGGCTCCCTCGGCGCCGATCTGGGTAACGACATCCCGTCGCTGGTCAGAGAATTCGGCGGTCAGGGACGCATTCACTTCGCCCATCTGCGCAATGTGAAGGTCAACGAAGCCGGTGATTTCTACGAGACCGCGCACCGCTCGGAAGACGGCTCGCTGGACATGGCCGAGATCGTCAAGGCCTACGTCGAGACCGGCTTCGAGGGCTATTACCGCCCTGACCACGGGCGGATGATCTGGGGTGAAACCGGCAAACCGGGCTACGGCCTGTACGACCGGGCGCTGGGGGCGGTGTACCTGAACGGCTTGTGGGAAGGGATTCGCAAGACCATGGCGTGAGGCTGAGGACCTTTGAACAGCACCGCCTTGCGGCGGGCGACTGTTAACGCAATTCCGCGTCCATCCCGTCCAGCCAGCGCGCTTCGGACCGGCGCAGGTGTTCGCGCATGGCGGTCTGGGCGCCGATCAGGTCGCGGGTCTGCACGGCGTGCAGGATGGCTTCGTGCTCGGCCACCGCCATGGCCCAGGTTTCGCGGGTTTCGGAGTGTTCGCTGACGTGGGCGGTGAGCGGGCTGTAACGCTCTTCGAACAGGGACGTGATGATGCGCACCAGGGTCGAGTTGCCGCTCATTTTCGCCAGCCGCTGGTGGAATTTGCGGTCGTCGTCCAGTGCCGGCACGCCTTTGAGCGCACCCTCGCGCATCTTGTCGATGCACCCCTGCAGGTAGCGGAAATCAGCTTTGCTGCCGTGCAGACAGGCCAGCATCACGCTCTCGCCTTCGATCAACGCCCGGGCCTGCATCAGCTCTGACGGGCTCTCGCCCAAGGTGCGGGTTTTGCCTTTGACGCCCAGCAGGTGCTCGCAGACATAGATGCCGGAACCCATGCGAATCTCGACGCTGCCTTCGATTTCCAGGGCAATCAGGGCTTCGCGCAAGGACGGACGAGAGACCCCGAGCAACTGCGCCAGATCACGTTCAGGCGGCAGCCGCGCGCCGGGGGCGATGCCATGCTTGCGAATGTGCTCGCGCAATCGGTCGGCGGTGATCTGGTAAAGGCGGCGTTCGGGGGCTGGGCTTGGCGCGGTCATCAATCACGTTCCATCAGGATGCGCCGGAGGATATCACAGGCGTTGGGGCGCCTTGTCAGGTGGCCTTGCAGTCGGCGAACAACCTTAATTTATGATTGTTCCCCACGCTCCGCGTGGGAACACATCCCCTGACGCTCTGCGTCACACGAGGGGACGCGGAGCGTCCCGGGCGGCATTCCCACGCGGAGCGTAGGGACGATCATCAATGGATGCGTCCCATTTAGTAGGACCGGCTTTAGCCGGGAATCACTCCGCCAGCGCTCCCTTGAGCGTCGGCTGCTCCAACCCAGCAATCCCCCGCCCCATCTCCACCACCGGCAAGAACCTGCGGCGTTTCTTCTCCTCGTGGTTCTGCGCGATGTCGGCAATCCTGTGCTGCAAAAACGGGTTCAAAAAACGATCGCGAACGCTGGCCAGATAATCCCGCGCCTGATCCCCTTGGCCCTTCGCCGCAAACACAGGCAGCACCTCCCGCTCCCACAGATCCTCCAGGCTCTCGCGCAGCAGCGGGTCGTTCATCGCCTGAAACACGATTTCGTCGGACGGCCTGCCATCCGTCAACCAACGCTCGGCCAGCCAAGTGTGCCCGAGGTTGAGCATGAACAATTTGAACTGCTCGTACTGCTCCAGTTGATCCGTCACTACTACGCAAGGGTGCGTACACGGCAGCACCAGCCCCGGCTGACGCTCAATGGCCCAGATCGCGTACGGCTCGGCAATGGCACCCACTGGCTGAATGGGCTGCGAGACGATGCGATCAACCAAGGAATTCGCCCAGCGACAGGTCTCGCGCAGGTAGTGGGCAAACCCGCTATCGATGCCCCACTCCGCCGCCAGCGCAATGATCAGGTCGCGCAGCACGTCGCCGTTGCGCGACACCAGTTCACAGGGGAACAGCGAGAGCGGCGCATCAGGGTTCGCCTGCCAGCGGTCATGGAGCAACACCAGCAGTTTCGCCGGAAAACTCTCGGGCGTCGGCGCCTCGGCGGCCAGGCAAGACGCCGTGTCCGCCGCATCCAGCACGTAGCCTTTGTCGCCGGTGTTGGAGATGACCACCTGCACGTCGTGCCGTATCGCCTGACGAATCAACGTCCAGTCGGGACCGGCTTGCAGCGCGCCGGCAATCGATGTCGACCAATACTCTTCATCCACCGTGCGACCGTTTTCCGCGCCCTGAATGCGCACCGGATAACCCGTGCCACCGGCCAACGCCGCAACTCGCTGGGCGCTGTCGGCGCTGCCGGTGGTTTGCACGACGGTGATTCTGCCCAGCGCTTCGCCGTTCTCCAGGGCCTGGGAAATGAACAGGTCAGCATGGGCCTGAAGAAAACGGCTGGTGCCGAACTGCAGAATGGGGGTGAACGGGGTCGCGTGCATGCCCGCGCCTCCTAGCATTCGACGATGGCTTTGACGACCCGCTGCGCAGGGTCGAGCAGCGTGGTGAAGCGTTCGGTCACTTCGCTCAGGGCCATGCGGTGGGTGTTGAGCGCTGCGTCGGGGATCAAGCCGTCGCGCAGGCATTGCTCGACGTAGCGGAAGTCTTCGACGGTGGCGTTGCGACTGCCCATCAGGGTCGCTTCGCGCTTGTGAAATTCGGGGTCGGAGAAGCTGATGGTGTCGCGAACGATGGACACCAGCACGTATTTTCCGCCGTGGGCAATGAACTCGAAACCGCGCTCCATGGCCTTGGCGTTGCCGGTGGCGTCGTACACCACATCGAAAAACTCGCCCTGGGTCAATTGCTCCAGTTGCTCCTTGTCGTCTGCGCCGATCAGCACGGCCGAGTCGATCTGCAGATGCTGCTTGCAGAACGTCAGGCGGTCCTCGCGGGTGTCGAGCACAGTGACTTTCGCCCCACGCAGGCGGGAGAAAATCGCCACCGCCATGCCGATCGGGCCGGTGCCGACCACCAGCGCTCGTTGGCCGGATTGCACGTCCGAACGACGCACCGCGTGGGCGCCAATGGACAGAAATTCGATCATGGCCGCCTGATCCAGCGTCACGCCGTCGGCCTTGAGCACGAAGCCGTGGGGCAGGCTCAGGTATTCAGTGAACGCGCCGTCGCGGTGGACGCCCAGCACTTGAATGCGCACGCAGCAATTGGTCTTGCCCTGACGGCAGGCGATGCAGTCGCCACAGGACAGGTATGGCATCACATAGACCACGTCGCCGGGCTCAAGGCCACTGCCCGCCTCGCTTTGCTCGACGATGCCGGAGAATTCGTGGCCCATGACCCGGGGGTATTCAAGGAACGGCTGATTGCCGTTGAAGATGTGCAAATCAGTACCGCAAACCCCGACCCGCTTGATGCGAACCAGCGTCTCGCCGGGTGCGCGTTCGGGTTTCGGACGGTCGAGGGCCAGCAGGGAACCGGGTTTTTCGCAGACGACGGTGAGCATTTTCTCTCTCCAGACCAGGCACGCCGGCGTCGCTGAAACGGCCAGAGCCGCAGGTTGCCGGGCAGTGATCTTGTTGTTGTGAGGTGGTGAATGGATTCTGGAAGCGCGGGCCGCAGTTGCAGTGGCTTGGGCGATGACAAGTGCGGCGCTGCAGGAAAAAACTACACAGCCGCCCCATCATTGGCAAGACCAATTAGACAATCAAGCTATTGGCCTTACCAAATTAGCCGTTCAATTTTTCGGCGCGATTGACAGTGCCACGGCTATAAATCCCCACAGCCCATGGTTATGATCGGAGCCCATGAATTCCCCATTGCCGATCCGCTCGCCCTGCCCGCCCGGCGCCTGTCAATGCGACCGCGACCGCCTGTTGGAGCTGGAGGGTGCGGACGTGCGCATCCTTCGCCTGACCCGGCAGGAAGAAAAACGTCTTCTTGATCGACTGGAAAATATCGCCAGCCTGGACGATCTGCAGCGCCTGCAACAGCGGATGTTCGACCAACTCGGCATCCGCCTCGATATCGCTCCCGGCTTCAATGAAGTGCGCAGCATGCGCGGCATGGTCATCGACATCGCCGAACTGCCCGGCATGTGCCGCAAGACCCGCGCCGCGATCCCTGCGGCCATACGCCGGGGCCTCGAAAAGAACCCCGAAATCGCCTGGCGCCTGCTCAACGCCCACGACTTGTTGCGGGATGCCTGAACGCGGTGACAGGCCCGCAGGGTCAGTCACCGGAAAACCAGCATCCCAACCGCCTTACTTGTCCCAGTCAGCCTTGTCGATCTTCAACCCGTGCAAGCCGTTGTAGGCCGCGCGTTTGGGCTGCTCCCAGCCCTGGAGCAACGCCGCATCAATGTCGTAGATTTCTACGCCCAACGGCCGGCACACGGTCAGCGGATCCTGGGCATCCGGGCCCCACATTGGCAATGAAAGGTCGCCGCCGGGGCACGTCGACAACGCGCAAAGCAGGTCGATTTCGGCGAAGAACTCAAGGTAATCGCCCTGTTTGGCCGGGCAGGCTTTCATGAAATAAAGATCGTCGTGATTCAAGCCGGTGCACTGGAAGATGTTCAGCACGTCGTGCACGTCGAATTCGGTCAGGCCGTGGGGCAACACGGCGCGGGTCAGGTTCGAATGGCAGTGATGGTGAAAGTCTTCGCCGGTGAGCATCTTGTTGACGTAGGGATCGCAGCGGGTGCCGAGCAGGTCATGCAGCCGACCGCCGTGCTCGTCGATGCCATAGCTGGCGAGGCTGTCGTCGGTGATGGTGACCATCGGCCGCAGGAACGGCAGGTTCGACCACAGACGGTCGTGGGTCGTGACATGGGCGCCCTGCAATTGCCGGGTGCGCGCGGCCCACATGCGTTCGCGCGGGTCGTCGGCGCTCCAGACATTGAAGTCGCCCACTTGCGGGCCCACCGGGGTGGTCACGCGGAACACTTGGCCGGCCTTGACCTTCCACGCCCGCCCGGTGCGGATCGGCACTTCGAACTGCTCGACCAGGGTGCGGCTGTCCTGCGCCTCACGGATGCGTTGATAAAACGCCGTGTCGACCTGCAGCGCCGAGCCTTTGCTGACCTGATAAGCAGCGGGATAGTCTTTGTACATGGGTGCTCCTGGCGAGTGATTGACTTCTAAGGGATTTGAGCACAGCACAGCCCGTGCCAATGGCTTTCAGAGATTAACGAACCTCCCTGATTTGGAATTTAATTTCCATCTGTACAAGCAATAGAACTGCGGCTAGCATTGCGACAGCCTCACCGAGGCCCCGAATCGACCTCAACAAGACCTCATCGAGAGGCTTCAGGGGATTCACATGCTCGACCGCGCCAGACGTTTTTCCATCAAGCAGATCGCAACCCAGGCCGGCGTGAGCAAGGCGACGGTCGATCGCGTCCTGCATCAGCGCGGCAGCGTGCATTACCAGACCCACCGCCGCATTCATCAAGCCCTCGAAGAACTCGAAGCCCAGGAAAAATCCGGGCCTGCGGTGGGCCGCACCTTTCATATCGACGTCATCCTGCACACGCCCAAGCGCTTCAGCGACGCGGTGCAGGAGGCGATTCTCGCCCAGCTCGGCAGTCTGGCGCCGTTTCGGATCTTTCCGCGCTTTCACCTGTATCAGGCCATCGGCACGCAGCAGATGCACGACCTGATTCTGCGTTGCGTCGAGAAAGGCAGTCAGGGCCTGATCATCAAGGCGGCGGATGAATTGCCGATCAACGAAGCGGTGAATCAGGCCACGGCGGCGGGTGTGCCGGTGGTGACCTTTGTTTCCGATCTGCCCCAGAGTGAGCGCATCGGTTACATCGGCATGGACAATCGCACTGCCGGGCAGACCGCGGCGTACCTGATGTCGCGCTGGCTGGACGATGCCGCCCAGGACGTGGCCGTGGTGATCAGCAGTGAGCTGTTTCGTGGCGAGGAAGAGCGAGAAATGGGTTTCCGCACCTGGCTGCGCAGCCGTGCGGCGCATTTGCGCGTCGTCGACGTCACCGGAGGGTTCGGGGTGCATGAGCCGACCTTCGAGAAAGTGACTCGAGCGCTGCAGGACAATCCGTCGATCAAGGCCATTTACAGCGTCGGCGGCGGCAACCGCGCGATCGTCGAAGCCTTCGCCGCACTGAATCGCCCCCTTGAGGTGTTCATCGGCCACGACCTCGATCAGGAAAACCGCCAACTGCTGGCGGAAGAAAAGATTGCCGCGATCATCGATCACAACCTGCAGGTCGACGCCCGCAACGCGTTTCTGCACATCCTGCAGTTTCATCGCCTGTGGAAGGCGGTGCCGATTCCCGTTTCCCACGTGCAGGTGGTCACGCCGTTCAACCTGACGCACTGATGTGCAGCCGCACCCGTTACGCCGATCACCCCATAACAACAATCCCGGAGATCCCCCCATGCTACGCATTGCTGTCCTCGGCGCAGGCCGTATCGCCAACATTCACGCAGCCAACGTGGCCGCCAATCCCAACGTGCAACTCACGGTGATCGCTGACCCCTGGCGCGAAGGGGTTGACACCCTCGCCGGAAAGCTGGGCTGCGTCGCGGCCTATGACTGCGCCGAAGCCATTGCCCGTGACGACGTGGATGCGATTGTCATCGGCACGCCCACCGACACCCACATCGACCTGATGCTGCGGGCGGTCAAGCTAGGCAAACCCGTACTGTGCGAGAAACCCATTGATCTGGATTTCGCCAAAGCCGCCCGCGCGGTGGAAGAGATCGAGCGCCTGAACGGCAAAGTGATGCTCGGTTTCAACCGCCGCTTCGACCCCGACACCCTGCAGATGCGCAAGGCCATCGCTCGCGGGGACATCGGCGAGGTGCGCCAGGTGGTCATCACCAGCCGTGATCCGGGTCTGGCGCCGGTGGAATACCTGACCCACTCCGGCGGCATCTTCCGCGACATGACCATCCATGATTTCGACGCCGCGCGCACGCTGCTCGGCGAAGAACCCATCGAAGTCATCGCCATCGCCAGCCGACTGGTGGAGCCCGCACTGGCGCAAATCGACGACTACGACAGCGTGATGGTGCTGCTGCGCACCGCCTCCGGAAAACAGTGCCACATCAATTGCTGCCGCGAAGCCGTGTACGGCTATGACCAGCGCCTGGAAGTGTTCGGCTCCAAGGGGATGATCCTCAACGACAACCATCGCCCGAGCACCGTGCGCAGCTACAGTGCCACGCAAACCGAAGTGCGTGAGCCCCTGGAGAATTTCTTTCTCGAGCGTTATGCCGCTTCGTATCGCATCGAGCTGAACCAGTTCATCGACGCGGTGCGGGGCAACGAAACCCTGCCCACCAACGCCCGCGACGGCTTGAGAGCCCTGCATCTGGCCAACTGCGCCATCGAATCGATCAAGACCGGGCGGGCGGTGAAGGTGGAGATCTGAGTCGCGGAGAAACGCGTCGCCCGAACTCAGGATCGGGCAGGTGAACATTTTGTGGGGGATTGCCCGTCGTCAAGACGCCACGGTATCGCGCAGCAGATGCGGCCCATGTGGGAGTGAGCTTGCTCACGAAGACAGCATTCCAGTCGCCAAAGATTCTGCGGATGGACGGCCCTTTTCGCGAGCAAGCTCACTCCCACAATGTTTATCGCCGGCATCTCGGCAATCACGTCATGTTCGACGTTTCCCTGCGCATCACTTGAAATCCCGACTGCGCACATCAAGCCCGGTGAGCATTGGCGTGAGGTCGAACAATCGCTGGGCGATGACGTGACGCACGCCCTTCTGGAATTCGAACTTGCCGAACACCTGCATCAGCTGCGACCCCACCAGCACCTTACGTTGACGCTCGGCCAGATCACGCCAGACCACGACGTTGATCATTCCGTGTTCGTCTTCAAGCGTCACAAAGGTCACGCCACTGGCGGTGCCGGGCCGTTGCCGACCGACGACAAGCCCGGCGACGCTGAAACTGCGGCCATGCTCTTCATCGAGCAAATCCTTGGAACTGCGAAAACGCTTCGCCGCCATTTTATGGCGCAGCAAAGCCAACGGGTGCGGGCCGAGTGTGGTGCCGAGGGTGTCGTAATCGGCTGCAAGGTCCTGGGCGACACTCGGTAGCGGCAGCGCGACCTGGGCCTCTTCGCCAAAACAGTCGTCGCCGAACAACGGCCGTTGCATCTCGACGCCGGCGATCTCCCAGCGCGCCCGGTGCCGATGCCCCACCAGCCCGCGCAGGGCGCCGGAATCCGCCAGGGCAGCACGGGCCCGGTTGTCCAGTTCGGCGCGAATGCACAGGTCGGCCACGTCCTTGAAATCTCGGACACCACGGGCCTGTTCGATGCGCGTGGCGTCCTCCTGGCGGAACCCCTTGATCATGCGCAGGCCCATGCGAATGGCCAGGTTCTGGTTGTATTCGCGGCCGGCAACCGGCTCGAGCGAACAGTCCCAGTCGCTGTAACGCACGTCCACCGGGTGCACGTCGATCTGATGGCGGCGGGCGTCCTGCAGCAATTGATCCGGGCTGTAAAAACCCATGGGCCAGCTGTTGATCAGCGCGCAGGTAAAGGCTGCCGGTTCGTGGCACTTGAGCCAGCAACTGGCGTAGGTCAGCAGGGCGAAACTGGCGGCGTGGGATTCCGGAAAGCCGTAGCTGCCGAAGCCCTTGATCTGCTCGAAAATGCGCTGGATGAATTCGTCCGGGTAACCCTTTTCCTTCATGCGCTCGCTCAAGCGGATCCGATGGGGCTCAAGACCGCCGTGGCGCTTCCAGGCGGCCATGGAACGTCTCAGTTGATCCGCCTCGCCGGGGGAATAATCAGCAGCGACGATCGCCAGTTGCATGACCTGTTCCTGAAACAGCGGCACGCCCAATGTGCGCTCGAACACCACTTTCAGTTCATCGGACGGGTAGGTCACCTCCTCTTCGCCGTTCTTGCGGCGCAGATACGGGTGGACCATGCCGCCCTGAATCGGCCCGGGGCGGACGATGGCGACCTCGATCACCAAGTCATAGAAGGTGTTGGGCTTCAAGCGCGGCAGCATGGACATCTGCGCCCGCGACTCGATCTGGAACACGCCGATGGTGTCGGCGCGGGTGATCATGTCGTAGGTCGGTTTGTCCTCGGCGGGGATGGTCGCGAGGGTCAGGTCGTAACCGCGATAACCCCTGACCAGATCGAAGGTCCGGCGCAGGGCGCTGAGCATGCCCAGGGCGAGGATATCGACTTTGAGCAGGCCGACCAGATCGAGGTCGTCCTTGTCCCACTGAATGATGGTGCGGTCCGCCATGGCGGCGTTTTCCACCGGCACCAGGGTTTCCAGCGGATGCTCGGAAATCACAAAACCGCCGGGGTGCTGGGACAGATGCCGGGGGAAGCCGATGAGTTCGCCGGTCAGTGTCAGTACCCGCCGCAGGATCGGGCTGTCGGGTTCGAAACCGCATTCGCGCAGGCGTTCGGCGGGCGGCATGCTGTCGCTCCAGCGGCTGAAGCAGTCGGCCAGGGCGTTGATCTGGTCGGGCGGCAATCCGAGGACCCTCGCCACATCCCGGACAGCCCCCGCACCGTGGTAGGTACTGGCAACCGCAGTGAGCGCCGCCCTGCCCCGGCCGTATCGACGGAACACGTATTGCAGCACTTCCTCACGCCGTTCGTGCTCGAAATCGACGTCGATGTCCGGGGGCTCGTCGCGCTCTTCGGAGATGAAACGCTCGAACAGCAGATTGCTTTTTGACGGGTCCAGCTCGGTGATGCCCAGGGCGAAACACACCGTGGAGTTGGCCGCCGAGCCCCGACCCTGGCAGAGGATATGCTGCTCGCGGGCGAAGCTGACGATGTCATGCACCGTGAGGAAGTAACTCTCGTAACGCTTGGCCGCGATGACTTTCAGCTCTTTTTCGATGTTGCTGCGGGCGACCTCCGGCACGCCCTGAGGCCAGCGACGGCTGGCGCCCTGCTCGGTCAGGTGCCGCAGCCAACTGCTGGGGGACTGGTCAGGCGGCACCAGCTCATGGGGGTATTCGTAGCGCAACTCACTGAGGTCGAAGGTGCAGCGCCGGGCAATGTTCACGGTTTCAATCAGCAGGCTCGACGGATACAGCTCGCCCAGCACCGACAGCGGTCGCAAATGCCGCTCGCCGTTGGCAAACAGCCGATGCCCTGCCTCCGCCACGCTGGTGTGATGGCGAACGGCGCTCATGGTGTCCTGCAAGGCCCGACGACCGCGGGCGTGCATGTGCACGTCGCCACTGGCAACGGCAGGAATCGCCATGGCCCGTGCCATGCCGAGCAAGGTGTTCAGACGCTTTCGATCATCCGGACCGCAATGCAACTCGACACTCAGCCACAGATTCTGCTGAAAAATCCCACGCAGCCATTCACCTTGTTTCCGCCGGGTCGGGACGTCCTGTTCAAGATCCGGCAGCCACAGCGCCAAAAGCCCCGAGAGCGGCGGCTGGAAGTCCTCGAGCAGCAAGCGGTATTCGCCTTTCTTGCTACGGCGCCGACCCTGGGTGATCAAGCGACACAAAGCCTGGTAACCGGCGAGGGTCTCCACCAGCAAGACGATTTTCGGCCCGTTCTCGACGGTGATTTCGCTGCCGATGATCAGCGGCAGCTCACATTCCTTCGCCGCCTGCCACGCCCGCACAATGCCCGCCAGGGTGCATTCATCGGTGATCGCCAGCGCCTGATAGCCATGCAGTTTGGCCCGCTCGAACAGCTCATTCGCACTCGACGCCCCGCGCTGAAAGCTGAAGTTCGACAGGCAATGCAGCTCGGCGTATCCCCTGCTCATGCGAACCAGCCGTGCAGCAACAGGCTGCTGTCGCCGACGCTGCGGTACGCCCAGCCGCGCTGGCCGTTGCGGGTTTCGACGAGGTAATAGTCGCGGCGCACGTCGCCGCCGTCCCACCAGCCCGACTCGATGCGCTCCGGCCCGGCCAGCACGCGCACGCCCGGCTCGGTCAGTAACTCGGGCTCGGGCAACAGCCAGCCGGGGCGCGGCACTTTATGGGTCAGCGCCAGTGGCTTGTTCGGGCAAGCGGGCAGCGAGGCGTGTTCCGGACGATGGTCGGCATTGAAGCCCAGGCCGGCGACCGCTTCATCCCCAAGCCGTGCGCGCAAACGCTCGCGCAGTTGCTCCCAGGGCATGGTCTGCTGCGGACGGTCGTCGAACAGCTCGCGGTGGGTGGGCACGAACGCCGGCAGATCCTTGGCCTGCAATCGCAACGCGCGCACCGGCGACGGCACTTCGACTTGCTCCAGACGGCCCCGCGCCAGCTCGAACAACATGTTGGCTTCGCGCTCGGCACTGAGCAGGCCGACGGGAATCTGTGTGTCCGGGGCCACGCTGCCGACGCTTGGCACGTGCTCCAGATGAATCACGAAACGCTGAACGCCGCTGTCGCGCCCGGCCAGAAACACCGCCAGATCGGCAATCATGCGCTTGAGCGGGAACAGCAGCGCCTGATGGGATTCGACGTCGAAATTCAGCTCGATACGGGTATCGAAACGGTCCGGCGGCACATAACACTCCAGCCCCATGGGCCGGCGCCCGAACAGCGTGTCGAGGTGTTGCAGCACCGCCGCCGGGAAACGCCGGGCCAGGGTGTCACGGGGCAACGCCTGAACCTGTCGCACGCGATGCAGGCCCATGCGCGCCAGGGCCGTGGCGACTTCGGTTGGCAGGCCGATGCGGTTGACCGGCATCTGTGCCAGCACCTCATGCAGTGCCTCGCCATCGGTCACGGCCAGACCGTCATGGGCGTTGGCGAGCATGCGGGCCGCCAGAGGATTGGGCGCCGCGACGATGCGATGGGTGAAGCCCAGCTCGGTGAGTTCCTGACGCAGACGCGCTTCGAACACCGGCCACGGCCCGAACAGGCCGAAGCTGGATTCGACCTCCATCAACAGCACGCGCGGGTACTTGAGGCTAACGTGTGAACTGAAACGGTAGGCCCAGGCCGCCAGCAGACGATGCCAGCGCTCGGTTTCGTCGGGGTCGTATTCAACCGTGGCGAACTCACGGGTCATGGCATGGGCTGCGGTTAACGACTGGCCGGCACGCAGGCCCATTGCCCGGGCCGCCGGGTTGACCGTCTGCAGCACCCGGCGCTGCGCCGTGCCGCTGACCAGCGCCAGCGGTTCTTCAGGGTTTTCGCGACGACGCATGACGCCGTCCAGCGCCAGCTGCGGCAGGAGGACACAAGCCCAGAGCATGGCAACCTCAAGCGTCAGCAGTGAACGGAACGGGGGAAGCAGGCGCCAGCCCGCCGCGACACTTGAGCACCCGCAACTGGCTGGGGCGAGCGTCGATGGCAATGCGCAGCGCGGCCGGTGACGGATTGGCGGCCGCCTCATGCCCGCGGCAGGCAAAGGCCAGGGTTTCACCGGTTTCGGCGGCCACCTGCAACCGACGCAGGGCGCGGTCGTCGACCTTGGTGGGCCAGCACAACACCGCGCCGCAACTGCCCGAGCGCAGGCATTGCTCCACCGCCCATAAGGCATCGCGCTCGTTGGCGTGGATGATCGACAACTGCCTCAGGTCGATGCCCGCCATCTGCCAGGCCTGGGCATAGGGGAGATAGGGAGGCGCAACCAGCACGATGCGTTCGCCGCTGTCAGCAAGCCGCGCCAGGGTTGGCCACATCAGCCGCAATTCACCACTGCCGTTGGCTGCGACCAGCACTTCGGTCATCGCCGCAGGGGGCCAGCCTCCCATGGGCAACGCCGCGTCGAGGGCCGCATGGCCGGTGGGCTGCGCGGCCATCGAGGCAACCTGCTGACGCCCCTTCCAGACGCGCCGCTCGTCCAGCAGCGCGTCGAGGCTGACCACCGCGCCCATCATTCCCGGCGCACCAGGCCACAGAACACGCCTTCGATGGCGAAGTCCTGGTCGGGCCGAACAATGATGGGTTGATACGCAGGGTTGCGCGGCAGCAAGCGCAGCTGATCATCGCCGCGCTCCAGGCGCTTGATGGTCACTTCGCCGTCCAGCCGGGCCACGATGATCTGCCCGTCGCGGGCGTCGGCGCTTTGCAGGATGCCCACCAGATCGCCGTCAAAGATGCCGTCGTCGATCATCGAATCTCCGCTCACCCGCAACAGGTAATCCGGGACGCGCATGAAGGTGCGGCTGTCCAGCGTGAAGGTGTCGTGGTTATCGAGGTCGGGGCCGATGGGCGCACCGGCGGCTACCCGCCCGAGGACGGGAATGTCGAGCATCTGCGGCCGCGGACGGGTGTCCACCAGCCGGATGCCGCGGGCCTGATTGGCGACGACTTCGATCAGGCCGGCGTCGGTAAGCGCCACGATGTGCTTGCGCGCGACACTGCGGGAAGCAAATCCGAAGGCTTCGGAAATTTCAGCCAGGCTGGGAGGCTGGCCATTCTGGGCGATGCGATCTCGAATGAACGTGAGGATGGCAGCGCGTTTTGGGGATAGGGTCGTCATGGAGCACATTTGTACTCTTCTCGACTAAACCTGACTAGCGCCTCTTGTCGATCCGGCTGCAATTTTTGTAACAGAGCGGCGAATCCGGGGAATCGCCACCCTGCTCAAAAGCCCTTTCTTTAGCGCTCAAACAGCGCTTGAATCTGCGGATACGCGAGGCTGGTCTCGATGACCGTTTCCGAACGCCCTTCCTCCAGAAAACCCCGTGCCAGTTGCTCGGCCTGTCCCCACAGGGTCTGGGCGATGCTGGATCCGGCGCTCAAACGGCGAACGCCCAATGCGGCCAACGCATCGGCGGCGGGCAGTCCCTGTCGCGCCAGCAGATTGATGGGCAGACCGATGCCTGCAACGACGGCTTTGATCTGCTCGACATCCACCAGGGCCGCGACGAACAGGCCGTCCGCCCCCGCCTCCCTGTAAAGCCGGCCGCGCTTCAGGGTTTCCTCCAGGCGCAACTCATCAGGGACCAGACTCGCCAGGTAAACGTCCGTGCGGGCATTGATAAAGACGTCCAGCCCGTTGCGGGCCGCCATGCTTTTGATCGCCTCGATCTTGCGGGCCAGCAGATCCGGCGCGTCGGAACCGTCCTCGATATTGATGCCGACCGCCCCGACGTCCAGCACCCGCTTGACGTTCTCCGCAACGGTTTGCGGGTCGTCCGAATAGCCGTTTTCCATGTCCACCGACAGCGGCACCTTGATCAATCGCGCGATGCTGGCCGCGACGCTGACCGCAATGTCGACCGGAAACACCCGGCCATCGGCATAGCCCTGGGCCCAGGCGACCCCGGCGCTGGTGGTCGCAATGGCCGTGGCGCCGAGGCTTTCGAACAGCCGCGCGCTGCCCGCGTCCCAGGCATTGGGCAGACGCAAAACGGTGGATTGGTGGTGCAGTGAGCGAAACGTCTGAGCGGAACCGGGCATGATCATCTCCATTGATTTAAGGGTCGGCCGTTGCGTACGTTTTCAAGCGGCGTGTTGCGTGAAGCTTTGCGTAAACCGTGAAGCGATTGATTCAGAACAGTGACGCCTGGGTCGAAGCCGCCGCCATGACGCGCCTTCCCCGATGTACCGGCTGATATCCCTCCAGGGTCAGCAGCAGATGCTTGGCGTCGAGGCCACCCGCAAAACCGGTCAGCGCACCGGAGCTGCCGATTACACGGTGGCAGGGGGCGATGATCGAAATGGGGTTTTTGCCGTTGGCCGCACCGACCGCGCGCACGGCGGCGGGGTTGCCGATCTGCAGGGCAATGTCGAGATAACTGCGGGTTTCGCCGAAGGGAATATTCAGCAAGGCCTGCCAGACTTTCTGCTGAAATTCGGTGCCATGGAATTCGAGTTCAAGCTCAAAGCGCTGACGGCGACCTGCAAAGTATTCGGCGAGCTGGCGTTCGGTCCGGTCAAGAATATCGCTGCCGTCATCTTCGCTCATGGCTCCGAGCAGCACGCGGTTCGGGCGGTCGTTTTCCCACAGCACGGCGGCCAGACGCGGGCCCTTGGCGATCAGTTTCAGCTGCCCAACCGGGGAATCGATGAAACGGTAGGTGAAGGTCATCGTCTGGCTCCTGCTCTGGTTTTTACTCTCGATACGGGCGCGCCGGGATTAACTGGAATCCTCCGTACGTCGACATACTACTCGCGCGCCCTTCCCGAACCACCCGGTTCTTGCGCTCGAACTCGCCGGTCAGCCGCCCTTCTGCTTGCCCGCCGCATCCGCCGCGGAATTCCAGATGTGCATCGCGGCGTAGGCGCGCCAGGGTTTCCAGGCGTCGGCCCGCGCCTTGTGCTGTGGCAGGCGCAGCAGGCTCGGCTCCTGCAGGGTCATGAGATTCATCAGCACCAGATCGGCGGCGGGCCAGGCGTCCGGGTCACGCCAGGCGCGCATGGCGATGTATTCCACGGTCCAGGGGCCGATGCCGGGCATGGACAGCAACTGTCGCCGCACATCGCCGAGGTCGCCATGGCGCACGTCAAGGGACAGCTCGCCACTGGCCACCGCTGCGGCGAGACGCTGCAGGGTGTCGACGCGCTTGCCGGGCATGCCGATCTTGTCCAGGTTGGCCTGCGCCAGGGCATCCGGCGTCGGGAATCGCCACCCCAGCTGTTCATGCAGACCCTCGCTGACCTGAACCCCGGCGCGCTGCACCAGACGACCGACAATCGTGGTTGCACCCTTGACGCTGACCTGCTGCCCGACGACCGTGCGCACCGCCAGCTCGAACCCGGAAAACGGTCCCGGCACGCGCAGCCCCGGGCGACGCTGCACCAGTGATGCCAGCCACGGGTCTTGCGACAGGGCGTGGTCAATGATGTGAGGTTCGGCGTACAGATCGAACATGTGAGACACCGGCACGATCAGCTCATCAATGTGCTGGCTCACCTCGCCGTGGGCGGTCGCCAGCAGATGTTGCCCGTCCGGCGCCAGTGCGACCGACAAAGCACCTTGGCTGCCCTTGAAGTCGATGTTGCGCAGGTACACCCCATCGACCACCGCCTCCACACCCGCGGTCATTCGCGCCGCGAAGAAATCGAGCATGCGCTGCCAGTCGAACGGTGGGTGAAAGGGTATCAGGCGCGAGGCGTGGGGCTGGAGAGGTTGAAGCATGGGGGAACTGCCGGCAGTCAGGGTCGGCTGACGCTAGCGTAATCGATGGAGGCGCACAAACTTTTCGGGCGGAAACGCATAGTGAGGGTGATCACACTGGCCTCTTCCCGGCTTAAGCCGGTCCCACATGGAATCGCGTTCTAAATGTAGGACCGGCTTTAGCCGGGAAAGCGTCAGGGATCACAACGCATAGTGAGGGTGAGCACACTGGCCTCTTCCCGGCTGAAGCCGGTCCTACATGGAATCGCGTTCTAACTGTAGGACTGGCTTTAGCCGGGAAAGCGTCAGGGATCACAACGCAAGAATGAGGGTGATCGCACTGGCCTCTTCCCGGCTGAAGCCGGTCCTACAGGGAATCGTGTTCTACGACGGATCCCGTGCATCTCTGTCAGCTCGGGCAGCCCACAGCACCGCCGTCAAGGTTCTGCTTGTAGTTTTCATACTGCAGCGTGGCTTTGCCGTCGTTCCATTTGAGGGTCAGCACCAGCACGGAATCGAAGTCCTCGGCGACCCAGTCGTTGACCAGTTTGACCTTCTCGCCAGACGCTTCCTCGGCGACCTTGTTGATCAGCTCCGGCAGGTAGCCGTGGGACCAGGCAGTGTAGATGGTGGCGTCGTGGTATTTGTCGCGCATCAGCTCATCGGCCAGATCACCGGTGTCGTTGGCGGCGAAATCGATATTGACCGGCAGGCCCAGCTTGATGGCACTTGGGCCAACGGTCATCAGTGGGCGAAGGTAGCTGTAGGAATGATCGTGCTCGCCCTCTTCCACATGACGGCTCGGGTTGGCCGCGAAGATGAAGTCGGCTTTGCCGAAGGTATTCGGCAGCACCGTGGACAGGTCGATGGCCCGATTGAGGCCCTGACAGTTCAGCTGACCCAGTCCGGTTTCGGGCTTCTCGGCGTGGCGTAGAAACACCAGGGTCTGGGTGCCGTTCTTGGCCTCGGCATGAACACCCTTACCGGCGGCGAACCAGAAAATGGCGGAAGCGATGAGGAGGGTCGGAAACAGAAAATAGGTCATGCGCTGCATCGCGCGGGACCACAGAGGAGGTGTTGAAAGGCTCATATCGGCATGGAGTTCTGATGGCTCGTGATGGGCGTGACGCCCGATGCAACGTCCTTGTCAGCGTGCAGCTCGGTGCAGTATGGCGAGCAAATATTTCCGTATAACGAATGCCCATCAGATCAGAAAACGCTCAAGAGGTTGCACGCAAGCACCTGATTTGCCGAATTAATCGCCGAACGGTCAGAGGGTGTTGTTTTGGGGTACCGGTTTGTACCGGCTGCAGACCACCGCGCTGAGCAGCACGGCGACGCCCGCTGTGGTGTAAATCCATGCGGGGGACGCCCATGGCAGCAGCACCCCGGCGAGCAGCGGCCCGACGCCTGCACCGACATCGCGCCACACCGCATTGCCCGCCAGCGCCTGAACCCTGCCCGGCCCCGGATTGCGTTCGGCGACCAGGGTAGTCACCAATGGCAATTGCAACGCCCGCAGGATCAGAATCGCGCCGGCGCCGACGATCAGCCAGTGAAAGCCGAACGCCGTCAACGCCAGTGCGGTCGCGGCGGAAAGCACCACCAGCATGCGCACAGCGCCGAAGCTGTCAGCCGCGCGCCCGCCCAACGGGCTGAGAAGCATCTCCGAGGCGTAGCGCAGGGCCAGCAACACACCGGCGATAAAGACCGCATTGCCGCCGAGCACCTTCTGCGCCTGAAGCGACAACCCGAAGATGAACAGCCCGTCCAGCGCCACGCCCTCGACGAACGACCACAGCGCCACACTGTCCGGCCGCTTGAAACGGCGCCCGGCGGAAGTGGGCAAGGGATGCGGCGCAGCGGGCAGCCCACGCGCAAACCACACCGCTCCAAGGGAACACAGCGCGAGGATGAAAAAGATAAGCCGCGGACCGTAATGCAGGCTGATCAGCGCGCCGATGGGCAGTGCCAGCATGGGGCCTATGGCGATGATCGCGCGGGATCGTCCGGCCCGACGTGCCGCTCCGCCCGGCTCCGAGGTCGCCAATGCCTGGGTCGACAGGTTCAGCGCTGCGTAACTCAGGCCCCAGCCCAGTCGCAGGATCAGCAACCACCAGAAACCGCTGATGAAGCTGTTGCCAAACGCGCAGACCGCCGACACCAGGGCCGCCAGCGTCAAGGCTGCGCGGTCGCCCCGCGCGGCGTAGAAACGTACGACATAGCTGTAGCCGAAAATCCGGACCAGCCGGTTGGCCGCCAGCAGGATCCCCGCCTGGGCGAGGCTGATGCCGAAGGCCCCGGCGTTCATCGGCAGCAACAGATACAGAAGCACGTCGCTGGGCAGGCACAAACTGAGAATGATCGCAGAACGGCGCGATGCGGAATCGGCGGAACGGGCAGTGACGGCGGACATGCTCGGAGAGGCCCTGTTGCAACGGTGGAGCGCCAGCATGCGGTTCTGCGCGTCGGCTGACAACCCGCACCGCAGCGCAGAGTGCTGAGTCTTCGGACGGCGGAGATTGCCGCTGTTTGCCCAGCAACAGTCGATCAGCAGACTGTTGCATCGGTAGCACTTTCCCACTTGCCCGGCCCCGCAAACAGGGGACCTGGGCGGCGCCTCGCCAATGGCACAAAGCCTGCAATATTCCAATCAAGCAGATCGATTCGCTCCGACTGCTGATTTCGTCATAAGCAGCCGTGCGCAGCTTCCGCCCCTTGACTGGACACTCACCCATGACCGCACTTTCCCGTCTGCCGACTTCCTTCAAACTACTCGCCGGCGCGCTTGCACTGACGTTACAGCCGCTGGCCCAGGCTGCCGAGGCGCCACCGGCCGAGGTGCACCTGGATTACGCTTACTACTCGCCCGTCAGTCTGGTGCTCAAGCACTTTGGCTGGCTGGAAAAAGCCCTGCCAAACAGCAAAGTCAGCTGGGTGTTCAGCCAGGGCAGCAACCGCTCGCTGGAATACCTCAACAGCGGCGGCGTCGACTTCGCCTCCTCCGCCAGCCTCTCGGCGGTGCTGGCGCGGGCCAACGGCAGCCCGATCAAATCGGTTTATGTCTACAGCCGCGCCGAGTGGACCGCGCTGGTGGTGCGCAAGGACTCGACCCTGCAGAGCGTTGCCGATCTGAAGGGCAAGAAAATCGCCGCCACCAAAGGCACCGACCCTTACCTGTTTACCCTGCGCGCCTTGCAGCAGGCGAAGCTGACCAAGGACGACGTCGAACTCTTGCATCTGCAACACCCGGACGGCCGTATTGCGCTGGAGAAAGGCGACGTCGACGCCTGGGCCGGGCTCGATCCGCACATGGCCGCGAGCGAAATACAGGCCGGCTCGCGCTTGTTGTATCGCAACAAGGACTTCAACAGCTTCGGCGTGGTCAGCGTGACCGAGCGTTATGCGAAGGAACACCCTGAAGCGATCAAAACCGTCCTTGGCGCGTACGAAAAAGCCCGGGAATGGTCGCTGAAAAATCCGGACGAGCTGACCCAATTGCTCGCCACCGAGTCAGGCCTGCCGCTGGATGTCGCCAAATTGCAATTGACCCGCACTGACCTCGGCAGCCCGCTGCTGACCGACAAAGACGTGACCGCGTCGAAGGCCGCCGCGCCGATTCTGGTTTCCGAAGCGCTGGTGCGCAAAGGGACGAACGTTGACCAGGTCATCGACCAGTTGATCGACCCGAGCTTCGGCAACGCGGTCGTCGCCAAGCCATGAGCAACGCGCGGGGCAGCGAAGTCAGTGGCGGCAGTATCGGAAGCAGCGTCAGCCCCAGGGCTCAGGTGTTGAAGGACGAGGCGTTAGACGCGCAACCGGTTGTGCGGCGTGCACGTGGGAATGGGCGAACCCGCCTGAAGGGGCTTGCCGTGCCGGTGGCCCTTTTGCTGTCGCTGGAAATTGCCGTCCGCGTGGGCTGGGTGCAGTCCTACCAGATGCCGGCGCCCAGCGAGATCGCCACGACGCTGACGGATCTGGCCGACGGCGCGCTGTGGAAACACATCGGCGCCAGTTTGACGCGGGTGCTGTCGGGGTTCGTGATCGGTGCGGGTCTGGCGCTGGTGTTCGCGGCGTGGGTCGGGCTCAGTCGCGAGGCGGAAGCGTATCTGGAGCCGACGTTCGCCGGCCTGCGCTCAATCCCGAGCCTGGCCTGGGTGCCGCTGTTGCTGTTGTGGCTGGGGATCGGTGAGACCTCCAAGATTGTGCTGATCGCCATCGGCGCGTTTTTCCCGGTTTACCTGAACGGCGTGGCGGCGATTCGCAACATCGATCGCAAGCTGGTGGAGGTCGGGCAGATATTTCGCTTCAGTCAGCGGCAGATGATTGTGCATGTGTTTTTGCCCGCCGCCCTGCCCGGTCTGTTCACCGGGTTGCGCTCGGGGTTGAGTCTGGCGTGGATGTTTCTGGTGGCAGCGGAGTTGATCGCCGCGACGAAGGGGCTGGGTTATTTGCTCAGTGACGGGCGCGAGACGTCGAGGCCCGATATTGTGCTGGCGGCGATCATTGTGCTGGCGGTGTTGGGCAAGTTGACCGATGGGGTGTTGGCGATGCTGGAACGGCGGTTTTTGGCCTGGCGGGATACTTTCAAGGGCTAAGATCAAGATCAAGATCAAGATCTAGGGCGTCTGCCTGGGGGCAGACTGTTTCGCCTTCGGCGAGTTACTTGGAAAAGCACCCCAAGTAACCAAAGGTGCTTGCTCTCGGTTGGGCCCTTCGTTCCTCAGGGTTCCTTCACTCCGGTCCCGCTCCGTGGGCCCGCTGCCATCCGCCATCCATGGCGGGGGGCAGCTCTCGCCGCATCCATGCGGCTCGGCCCACTCCACGAGACCTCCGTTCAGCCTGCACCAAAGTCGCGTTTCGCGGTGACCGGACTTTTTGTGTACGAAGATCAAAAGCAGATCAAAAGCAGATCAAGGGTAGATCAGTTGCCATGGACTTGTGGGAGTGAGCTTGCTCACGAAGGGGTCGGTACATTCAACGGATATCTGTTGTTTGAGATAAAGCATTCGCGAGCAAGCTTGCTCCCACAAGGAGGGGGACTATCAGCAAAAATGTCGGCGCCTGAGCTGGCCTCTTCCCGGCTAAAGCCGGTCCTACAGGGCGTACGCGGTGCTTTTGTAGGACCGGCTTCAGCCGGGAAGCCGTTGCTCTGCTTTTGATCTGCTTTTGATCTTCATGCACAAAAAGCCCAAACACCGCCAATCGCGACTTGGGTGCAGGCTGAACGCAGGTTTCGCGGAGTGGGCCGAGCCGCATGGATGCGGCGAGAGCGCCGTCAGGACAGGGATGTCCGTTCGGCGCGGGCCCACGGAGCGAGACCGGAGTGAAGGAACCCCGACGCAGGAGGGGCCCAACCAGGAGCAAGCACCCTTGGTTACTTGGGGTGCTTTTCCAAGTAACTCGCCGAAGGCGAAACAATCTGCCGTTAGGCAGATGCCCTTGACCACGTATTGACGCCCACAAAGATCTAGTGTCTCCTGAAACCGGTTTCAGAGCCCAACCGCTCTCCCCCATAAGCCTGCTGATAAATCCAATAAGGTCCAGGCCGTGAACAGCATCTCACCCCCGACGCGCACCCGCGTCACCATGAACGACGTCGCCGACCTCGCCGGCGTCTCCAAGGCCAGCGTCTCGCGCTTCATCGGCGATGACCGCCAACTGCTGTCTGATGCCATCGCCAAACGCATCGAACAGGCCATCGACACCCTCGGCTATCGCCCCAACCAAATGGCCCGCGGCCTCAAACGCGGCCGCACCCGCCTGATCGGCATGCTCGTCGCCGACATCCGCAACCCCTACTCCATCGCCGTCATGCACGGCGTCGAAACGGCCTGCCGCAAACACGGCTACAGCCTCGTCGTCTGCAACACCGACCGCGACGATGAACAGGAACGCCTGCACCTCGCCGCCCTGCGCTCTTACAACATCGAAGGCCTGATCGTGAACACCCTCGGCCATCACCTCGACGAACTGCGCGAACTGCACCGCGAACTGCCGATGGTGCTGGTGGACCGCAAGGTCGATGAACTGCACAGCGACCTCGTCGGTCTCGACAACGTCACGGCAGTCCGGCAGGCGCTGGATCATCTGCATGACGCCGGCTATCGCGATGTACTCATGGTCACCGAACCCCAGGACGGCACCAGTTCGCGGATCGAGCGGATGGACGCCTTCAAGAAACAGATCGCCGAGCGAACCGACATGCATGGGCAGGTCTGCGAAACCGGCGAATCATTACGCGATCGGTTGCGCCACTTCCTCGCGCAACAAGGCCCCGGCCCCAAAGCGCTGTTCACCGCCAACGGCGTCGCTACCTTGATTACCACCCGCCAATTGCATGAGCTGGGTTGTCACTTGTTCAACGACATCGGCCTGATCGCCCTCGACGAGCTGGACTGGTACCCGCTGGTCGGCAGCGGCATCACGTCGCTGGCCCAACCTACCCATGAGATGGGCATTACCGCCTTCGAATGCCTGCTCAATCGCCTGCGTGGCGATCAGGAGCCGGTGCGGCTGTACGACTTCCCCGCGCAGTTGATCGCGCGGGGCTCGACCCGACGACAGACCTGACATCCCACACAGATACCGCAGGTCAGACCCTGCACGCCGACGCGAACTTTTACCCGGTTCGCTCGTTCGAACAAAAATGTAACCGGTTTCAGAGGACAATAATAATGACCCTACCATCCGTTGCCATCAGCCTCGGCGCCTTCGGTGCCGATCGTGTACGTGCCCAAGGCCAGGCCAGTTTCATCCCGCTTTTGGTTGATGCCGGCGTCAAGCGTATCGAGCTGCGCGAAGAGCTGTTCAGCCCCGGCGTGCATGACCAGGACTTCCCTGCCCTTGCCCGCGCCATTCAGGCTCAAGGTCTGGAGTGCCTGTACTCGGCGCCCCTTGAGTTGTGGCTCGAAGGCGACACGCAACCGAACCCCGAATTGAAACCGACCCTGGAGCGCGCCACCGCGTGCGGTGCGTTCTGGCTCAAAGTGTCGCTGGGGCATTTTGGCGAGCACTGCGACGTCGCCGCGCTGGCCGATCGCCTGGCGCCCTACGACGTTCACTTGCTGGTGGAGAACGACCAGACCGAACAGGGCGGCCTCATCGAGCCGTTCGTGCAGTTCTTCGCGCAGATCACCACGCTGCAAATGCCCATCGGCATGACCTTCGACATCGGCAACTGGCGCTGGCAGGAGCAGTCCGCCCGCGACGCTGCCCGGCAGTTGGGCCGATACGTCGAATATCTGCACTGCAAGGCAATCTCCCGGAGCGCGTCAGGCAAGCTCATCGCCGTGCCGCCTGCTTCAATCGACCTGCAACAGTGGGAATTGCTCATCCAGCACATGCCGGTGAACCTGCCCCGCGCCATCGAGTACCCGCTGCAAGGCGGCGACTTGCTCCAAGTGACCCGAGATCAGGTTGCCCTGCTCGCCCGCCTCGGCCAGTCGCAATCAGCGCAGTCCCACCCCAAGGAAACGGAGGCGCTGAGCCATGTCTGAGATCGATATTCTCTCGTTCGGCGAAACCATGACCATGCTGGTGGCCGAGCAAACCGGTGACCTGGCGCAGGTTCGCCATTTCGAGAAACGCATCGCCGGTGCCGACAGCAATGTGGCGATCGGCCTCTCGCGGCTGGGCTTCAAAGTGGCGTGGCTGAGCCGGGTCGGCAACGATTCCATGGGCCGCTTCGTCACCGACAGCCTGCAACAGGAAGGCGTCGACTGCGCTCACGTCACCGTGGACGCCGCGCACCCCACCGGTTTTCAGTTCAAGTCTCTGGAGCTGGAAGGCGCCGACCCGGTGGTCGAGTACTTCCGTCGCGGCTCGGCGGCCAGTCACCTGTCGGTCAACGACATCGTTCCCGACCTGCTGAAGGCGCGGCACCTGCACGCCACCGGCATTCCGGCGGCGCTGTCCGACACCTGCCGGGAGCTTTCCCACGTGCTGATGACGCAAATGCGCGAGGCCGGGCGCAGCGTGTCGTTCGACCCCAACCTGCGGCCTTCGCTGTGGTCGAGCCAGGCGACGATGATCCGCGAAGTGAACCACCTCGCCAGTCACGCCCACTGGGTCATGCCGGGCCTGGCCGAGGGTGAATTGCTCACCGGTTTCGACACCCCGGCGGACATCGCCCGCTTCTACCTGGACATGGGCGTTGAGGCGGTGATCATCAAACTCGGCGCCAAGGGTGCGTATTACCGCACCCAGCTGAATGAGGCGTTCTTGCCCGGCGTGCCGGTGGCCAACGTGGTCGACACCGTGGGCGCAGGCGATGGCTTCGCCGTCGGGGTGATCAGCGCGCTGTTGGAAAACCTCGGGTTCGAGCAAGCCACTGCCCGGGGCAACTGGGTCGGCAGCCAGGCCGTGCAAAGCCGTGGCGACATGGAAGGCCTGCCCACCCGCGCCGCACTCGATGCCGCCAACGTCTCGGCAGGCGCCCGACGACAGCGCGCCTGAACCCTCACTTTCACACACACCGAACCTCCATCACCTGCTGCGACAAAAACAACATGCTCAGGGAGCCTGAAATGGACAAGCTGCTCGAATCCGTGAAACACGCCGGCCTCAAACGTCGCTGGCTGTTGATCATGCCCATCGTCTTCATCACCTACAGCCTGGCGTACCTGGACCGCGCCAATTATGGCTTCGCCGCCGCGTCGGGGATGGCCGAAGACCTGCACATCACCCCGGGCATGTCGTCCTTGCTGGGGGCGTTGTTCTTCCTCGGTTACTTTTTCTTTCAAGTGCCCGGCGCCATTTACGCGCAGAAGAAGAGCGTCAAGAAACTCATCTTCGTCAGCCTGATCCTGTGGGGCGGCCTGGCCACCCTGACCGGCATCGTTTCCAACGCCTACATGCTGATCGGCATCCGCTTCATGCTCGGGGTGGTCGAAGCGGCGGTGATGCCGGCCATGCTGGTGTACCTCTGCTACTGGTTCACCAAGGCTGAACGTTCCCGCGCCAACACCGTGCTGATCCTCGGCAACCCGGTGACGATGCTGTGGATGTCGGTGGTGTCCGGTTATCTGGTCGCACACTTCAGCTGGCGCTGGATGTTCATCGTCGAAGGCCTGCCGGCGGTGATCTGGGCGTTTATCTGGTGGCGTCTGGTGGACGAGCGTCCGGCCCAGGCCAAGTGGCTGACCGCTGAAGAAAAGACCGAACTGCAAGCGCGCCTCGACGCCGAACAGGTCGGCATCAAGCCTGTGAAAAACTACGCCGAAGCCTTCCGTTCCCCGCGCGTGCTGTTGCTGGCCGCGCAGTACTTCTGCTGGAGCATCGGCGTGTACGGCTTCGTGCTGTGGCTGCCGACCATCATCAAGAAAGGCATGCAGATGGACATGGTCGAAGCCGGCTGGCTCTCGGCCCTGCCGTATCTGGCTGCGGTGATCGGCATGGTGCTGGTGTCGTGGGCCTCCGATAAGACCCAGAAGCGCAAAGCCTTTGTCTGGCCGCCACTGCTGCTGGCCGCCGTCGCGTTCTACGGCTCCTACGCGCTGGGTACCGAACATTTCTGGTGGTCCTACTCGCTGCTGGTCATTGCCGGGGCCTGCATGTACGCGCCCTATGGCCCATTCTTCGCCATCGTCCCGGAAATCCTTCCGGCCAACGTCGCGGGCGGCGCCATGGCACTGATCAACAGCCTCGGTGCGCTCGGTTCGTTCGCCGGTTCCTACCTCGTCGGCTACCTCAACGGCGTCACCGGCACCTTGAGCGCGTCGTACCTGTTCATGAGCGGCGCGCTGCTGGTGTCGGTGGTGCTGACGCTGCTGCTCAAGCCAGACAGCAAGGCCCGGCCGCTGAGCGATAAGCCTGGCGTTGGTCCTGCGCCTGCCCACTCCTGATCGGGAAGCCTTTCAATGACTCACCATGTTGTGCTGTACAAAAAACTCTCGGCGCCATTGATGGAGCGCCTGCAAGCCCAGGCCGAGGTCACGCTGATCGATAGTCCGAAATCCAGCGACGGCCTCGCCCGCCTGCGCGACGCCCTGCCCCACGCCGATGCTTTATTGGGCGCGAGCGTGAAGCTGGACGCCGAACTGCTGGACCTGGCGCCAAAGCTGAAAGCGGTGTCCAGCGTCTCGGTGGGGGTCGATAACTACGACATCGAGTACCTGACGCGGCGCGGCATTCTGCTGACCAACACCCCGGACGTGCTCACCGAAACCACCGCCGACACCGGTTTCGCGCTGATCATGGCCACGGCACGCCGGGTGGTGGAGCTGGCGAACATGGTCCGCGACGGCCAGTGGAAGCAGAACATCGGGCCGCAGCACTTTGGTTCCGACGTGCATGGCAAGACGCTGGGCATCATCGGCATGGGCCGGATTGGCGAAGCGGTGGCGCAACGGGGGCATTTCGGGTTCGGGATGCCGGTGATTTACCACAGTCACTCACCCAAGCCGGCGGTGGAAGCGCGCTTTGACGCTCGCTATCGCAGCCTGGAAGACCTGCTGCGCGAAGCGGATTTTGTGTGCCTGACCGTGCCGCTGACCGCCGAAACCGAGGGACTGATCGGTGCCGATCAGTTTGCGCAGATGCGGCCGGAGACGATCTTCATCAACATCGCCCGCGGCAAGGTGGTGGACGAGCAGGCGCTGATTGCCGCGCTGCAGAACGGCCAGATTCGCGCGGCCGGTCTGGACGTCTTCGAGCAGGAGCCCGTGAATCCGGACTCGCCGCTGTTGCAGATGGACAACGTGGTGGCGACCCCGCACATGGGCTCGGCGACCCACGAGACCCGCGAGGCCATGGCCCGCTGTGCCGTGGACAATCTGCTGGCGGCCCTGGCGGGCGAGCGACCGAAGGATCTGGTCAATCCCGCTGCGTGGAATGGCTGATATCTAGCGGCCGTGGCGCTCCATTCGCGAGTAAGCTCGCTCTCACAGAATTGAGGTGAACTCGAGATTTCGGGCACGCCGCAGGACTTGTGGGAGTGAGCTTGCTCACGAAGGCGGTATTTCTACGCGCAGAAATTCAGCAGATTCACTGGCCTCTTCGCGAGCAAGCTCGGCTCCCACAGGATCGGGTTAGCCCCTCAAACTTGCGCACCCCGGACTTAACTCGTCAAATCACAAACTTTGCCACCATCGCTTTCAGATCAACCGCCAGTCGTGACAGCTCATGGCTGGCCGCGCTGGTCTGGTTCGCGCCCGCCGCCGTCTGCGCGGCGAGGTCGCGGATGTTGACCAGATTGCGGTCCACCTCCCTCGACACCTGCGCCTGCTCCTCCGATGCACTGGCAATGACCAGGTTGCGCTCGTTGATCTGCGCAATGGCTTCAGTGATCAACTCCAGTGCATCACCCGCCGAGCTGGCCAGGCTCAGCGTGGTGCGGGTGCTGTCGGTGTTGCGCGACATGGAGTGCACCGCCTCGCCGGTACGCGTCTGGATGCCGGCGACCATCTCTTCGATTTCCGTGGTCGACTGCGCCGTGCGGTGGGCCAGCGCACGAACCTCGTCGGCGACCACGGCAAACCCGCGACCCGCCTCCCCCGCACGCGCAGCCTCGATGGCGGCGTTGAGCGCCAACAGGTTGGTCTGCTCGGCGATCGAGCGAATCACGTCGAGCACCTTGCCAATATCACGGCCCTGGGCCGCCAGGCCTTCGACCAATCCGGAAGTGGCCTGGATCTGCTGGGTCATGTCCTGAATCGACTTCACCGTCTCGACCACCCGATCACGCCCCTGACGTGCGGCCTGATTGGACTGCTGTGACGCTTCGGAGGTCGACACCGCGTTGCGCGCGACCTCCTCAACGGCGGCAGTCATCTCGTTAACTGCCGTTGCCGCCTGCTCGATCTCGTTGTTCTGCTGCTGCAAACCGCGCGAGGACTCTTCTGTCACCGCGCTCAGTTCCTCGGCCGCCGACGCCAGCTGGGTGGACGAGCCGGAAATCAGCTCGATGGTCTGGCGCAGATTGCGCTGCATCGTTGCCAGAGCGCGCAACAACTGAGTCGCTTCGTCCTTGCCGTCGACCTCAATGGGGCGGGTCAGATCGCCCGATGAGATCTCTTCTGCGGCGCGAACTGCTCGGGTCATCGGGTTGACGATACTTCGGGTGAGCAACCACGCCAACATGATGGTGAGCAGGACGGCAACCACTGAAACAGCAATCATGCTCAGGTTGGCGCTGTCATATTCCGCTCTGGAAATCTCTCCCGCTTCAGTGGCGCTCTTCGTGTTCAGGGCGATCAACTGGTTGATCTGCACACCCATGAGGTCAGTGGCTTCTTTCATGCGGGTATTGATCAATGCGCGCATGTCCTCAACCTTATCTTGATGCGACAAGTCCAGCACTTTGGCCTGAATGTCGAGGAACGTTGCCAGCGTCGCTTCAAACTGGTTGTACACGGTCAGCTCATCAGCCTCGGCCGGGAGCGAGGCGTAGGCTTTTTTGGCTGTCTGCAACTTACCAATCAGTTCGGCGATCCGCGCATCGGTTTCGCGTAGCGATGTCGGTTCTCGGTTTACCAGCGTGCGAAACGAGGTGATGCGCAAGCGCAGGCTGTTCTCCAGCATCCCACTTAAATGGCCAATACTCGGCAGTTGATTGGACTCCATGTCGATGGCGGTCTGGCGTATCTGCGCCATCCTGTGAACCGAGAAAACGCTCAAGCCAATGACCAGTGCGGCAATGAACGCGAATCCCAGGAATGCGCGAGGCGCAATATTCATGTTTCTTATCGACATGGATGATCTCTCTGGAAGGCTGATGCTGCGTCGATTCTTTTAATTGACGCTCGCCTTGCTATCGGCCGCCCATCAACTTTCATGCGGGCGCCTTGAGCGTTTGGAGATATATATTTCTTCCACCTAACTCGTTAACGATGCTTTCAGATCGCTATAACGATTCAGCGCTGGTTCAAGCATGCATCCGCATATAAGCGATTCATGATAAAGATCAACGAAACATGAAATTCTCAATTGTGTAGGATTTATTTCCCGACACTGTCAGAACTCGGTGCTACCTTTACCTGACTCGTGGTCTGCGGGCCAGGCTTCCTCACGCGACGTGTCGATCGCTGCCGAAGCCTGAACAGACCTGCCGTTTTCCTACCCTGCGGAGCTTGTGAAGTGCTCGATTGAACGAGGTGGGTCCATGAACAAAGTGACATTCCCGAACGCCTGCCAGCTGATGCGCTGGCATTTTCATCCGGTGGGCTTCGAAGCCAATATGGACGCGCCCGGCAGTATGGTGGCCCGTCTTTTTGACCGGGCCAGCGGCGAGACCGTGATTGCCATCGCCGCCATTCCCTGCGCCACCGTGATGAACGCGACGGACGTGGAGCGCATCATCGAGGCCATTGAACTGGAGGTCGAGACCTTCATTCCAAGGCGCTCTCTGTACCTCAATCGGGCCTGACCACCTGGGCGTACTGCCCCTGTTCGACGGATGCGCCGAGTGGAGTGGCGAGTGCCGCAGCCCCTCGGCGATCGTCGAAAAATGCCTTGTCGCCTGCAACCCGTGCCGAGGCGCGCGGCATGTTCCCGTCGTCATTGCCCGCAGCGTCGATGAACCAGTAGCAGTGGCGAACGGCGCGGGTGATCGCCACATAGGCCAGGCGTAACACCTCATCTTTCTGCGCGTTGTCGAACGCTTCCAGATCCCCTTCCCGCCCCAGACCGGCCAGCTGATAGACCTGATTCTTGTACGGCGACTGCGTCAGATGCTGACAATCCCCGAGCAGAAACACGGCGTCGGCCTGTAGGCCCTTGGCGCTGTGATAGGTCAGTTGCTTCAGACGACGTTCCTGGGGCGGCAGCCTGTAATCGGCATCGGCAAGGTCCTGCAAGGCTTCCGGCAAGCGGCTGCGTTCGCTGCCTTTGCGGTACAGCAGCAGCACCGAGTCGCCGGCGTGGTAATGCTCGGTCAGGCTGGCCAGCAAACGGTCATCGTCGCGGTCCAGCACGATCACCGGCAGCAGCTCCTGCTCCGGGCCACTGGCGCGGGCCTTCTTGCCGCTGATCGCCGGCGCGGCACGCACGATGTGCTCGGCGGCGTCGATGATGTGCTGGTGGCTGCGGAAGTTGTCGCTGAGCATGACCTTGGTGGTCGCGGGCGAGGAAAACTCCTTGGGGAACTCCATGAAGAATTTCGGCGAACTGCCGCGCCAGCCGTAGATCGACTGCCAGTCATCGCCGACGCACAGCAGCGATGAACGCTGGGCACCGCGGCCCACATGCAGCGCCGGGCCGCGACTGCGGATCTCCCGCAGACTGGCGCGGATCCACGAGACGATTTGCGGCGAGACGTCCTGAAACTCATCGATCATCAGATGCGACAGCGGACGCAGCCCTGCATCGCTGACCAGCTTGAGGTTCTCCGGCGAGTTTTCACCGAACAGCGAGAACATCCGGTTGTAGGTCATCACCGGCGGTGATTGATCCAGCAGGTGGTTCTCGAAGGCCTTCCAGAACAGGCTTAGCGCTTCGAAGAAAAACCGGTCGGGGTCCTGATCGGAAAAGCTCATCTGCGCCACGGCGTCCGGCACATCCAGCCCGAGGTTTTCGATGAAGCTGGCGGCCGCGACAAAACAGTCCAGCAGCGGCGCTGCGCTCAGCTCGCCTTTGACTTTGTAATCGAACCCCGGCCCCGCCACGGCCGCGCCGGACAACGACTGCATCATCCCGCGCGAGGCTTGGTAGTTTTCCAGCCAGATGACCGGCTTGCGGCAAAACGCCTGAAACAAGGTGCGCTTGATCACCCACTCGGCCCACACCGGCAACTTGGCGTCCGGACGGCGCAGGTGTTGGTCTTCGCCGGGATCGAAACCGAGGACGATCCACGCATCCAGCTCGGCCGCATAGCCGTGGACGTGGAAGGTCAGGCCGCTGACTTCGACGGTCTGGCGCATCGGCTCGACGCCCTGAATAGGCCACGCACCGGCGCGAATCCACAGGTCTTCGATGACGTCGCACAGCTCTTCGTCGCGCTTGGAGGACAGGCCCATCACGGTGATGCGCTTCTGCACGTCCGGGTGATCGCGGTCCAGTTCCTTGAGTTGCAGCGACTGCCGGTACAAGGGCGCCATGACCTCGCGAAAACGCGGATTGGCGGCGTACAAATCCCGGTAGCACAGGTTCAGCTGTTGGCGCTGGGCGTCATTGATGCGCAAGTCGAAGGGGTTGCTGTCGGCGCTGTCGTCGAACAGCTGGCCGGACTGACTGCTGAGGTTCTCGAACGCCTGCAATTGCTCGAAACCCGGCAGGCTGCGCACCAGCGGCAGGATCCGCGAATGGAAAGTCCGCACCACCTCGCGGGCCTGACGCAGGGTCAGTTCATGGCCCCACAGCGCCATGATCTCGATGAGTTTGTTGATGAAATCCTTGCGCGACTCGCGGGTGAAGGTCACCACGGTCATCGAGTCCAGTTCAAAGCCCAGGTAGTGGTTCAGCAACAGCACACGCAACACCAGCGACGTCGACTTGCCCGCCCCGGCACCGGCAATCACGTAGGTCGATGGCGTGTCGCTGAAAATCATCTTCCACTGGGCAGTGGTGGGTTGCGCGTGAGCGGGCAGCTTCTCGGCGACGTCGGCCTTGATGCGCTTTTTCAGCTCGTTGGTCAGCGGCAGGCGCCAGTCGTCGAACAGGTGGTCGTCAACCCTCGGACCACGGTGCTCAAGGGGCCGGGTGTCGCGAATCACCAGCACCTGACGGCCTTCTTCGATGCCATCCAGGTGACCTTCCGCGTAACCCTCGTTCATGCCCTCGGCATGACCGTTGAGGTAGCCATCGGCGTGGCCCTGGTGCCACGACGGCACGTGCTGCGCCTGCATGCGCGACAAACCGCTGCCCATCATGCGGGCAACGAGCCGCTTGAAGAACGGCAAGCGTTCAGGGGTATTCAGGTCGGGAGGCAGTTGGTTTGGCTCGTTGGGTAGCTCGGCGGAAAAATCGTGCGGCACGCGGGCTCCGGATATCAGCGTTTTCGACAGGGCGCCTATGGTCGCCCCATTCGTGTTTCAGCTCCAGTGAAATGCTTTGCGGTCAGGGAGTTAGCCGATAAAGGGCAGCGTGTTTCTAGGCCCCATGATGGCCTACGTATCGAATTAACCGATCGCATTCATGCAGAACTTACGCTTTTTATCGATATTTAGTTGATAGATCATTGCTCCATCGACTGACAAGTCATCACCAGCGGCGCCCTGCCACAGGCCCGGCCCTGCTACGGAGGAACTGATCATGCTGCAACTTCGACCTTTCAAATCCCTTGGCGGCGCAGACCACGGCTGGCTGAATGCCCATCACCACTTCTCGTTCGCCAGTTACTACGACGAGAGCCGGATGAACTGGGGCCAGTTGCGGGTGTGGAACGATGACGTGATCGAAGCCGGCACCGGTTTCCCGCGTCACCCGCACCGGGACATGGAGATCATTACCTATGTGCGTGAGGGCGCCATTACTCACGAGGACAGCCTGGGCAACCGTGGCCGTACCGAAGCGGGCGATGTGCAGGTGATGAGTGCCGGCACGGGCGTGGCCCACAGTGAATACAATCTGGAGTCGAAGGAAACGCGGATTTTCCAGATCTGGATCATGCCGGACGAGGTCGGTGCTCCGCCGTCTTGGGGCGCCAAGCCATTCCCGAAAGGCGACCGCGAGGGTTTTGTGACCCTGGCGAGTGGCAAGGCGGACGATGATATCGAGCTGCGGATTCGGGCCAATGCCCGGTTGGTGGCTGCCAATCTGAAGGCCGGTGAGACGGCGGAGTACGTGCTGGATGCAGGCCGTCGGGCGTATCTGGTGCCTGCGACGGGCGTCATCGAGGTCAACGGCCTCCGTGCTGAAGCGCGGGATGGTGTGGCAGTTGAGGATGAGCGTGTGTTGCGGGTGACGGCCGTCGAAGACAGCGAGATCGTTCTTGTGGATGTGGCTTAAAAAGCCGTAAATCGAGATCAAGATCAAGATCAAGATCAAGATCAAGATCAAGAGCGTCTGCCTGGGGGCAGACGTTTCGCCTTCGGCGAGTTACTTGGAAAAGCACCCCAAGTAACCAAGGGTGCTTGCTCTTGGTTAGGCCCCTCGTACCTCGGGGTTCCTTCACTCCGGTCCCGCTCCGTGGGCCCGCGCCGAACGGACATCCATGTCCTGACGGCGCTCTCGCCGCATCCATGCGGCTCGACCCACTCCGCGAAACCTCCGTTCAGCCTGCACCCAAGTCGCGATTGGTGTCGTCCGGGCGTTATGTGTTTGAAGATCAGGATCAAAAGCAGATCAACAGCTTCCCGGCTGAAGCCGGTCCTACAGAACACCGCGTGCTTTTAGTGGGACCGGCTTTAGCCGGGAAGCTTTTGCTGTTGCTGTTGCTGTTGCTGTTGCTGTTGCTGTTGATCTTCTACGCGGTAGTCGAGACACCACAAATCGCGACTTGGGTGCAGGCCGAACGTAGACGACGCGGAGTGGGCCGAGCCGCATGGATGCCGCGAGAGCGCCGTCAGGACATGGATGTCCGTTCGGCGCGGGCCCACGGAGCGTCGTCGGAGTGAGGGAACCCTGACGAAGGAAGGGCCCAACCGAGAGCAGGCACTTTTGCTTACTTTTGGTGCTTTTCAAAAGTAAGTCGCCGAAGGCGAAATGTCTGCCCTTAGGCAGACGCTCTTGATCTTCGTACCTTCAAGGCGCTATCGCGCCGTCAACAAGCACCTGCGCCTCAGCTACTAGACGCTTCAGATGCTCCTCACCTTTGAAGCTCTCCGCATAGATCTTGTAGATATCCTCAGTCCCCGACGGCCGGGCAGCGAACCAGCCGTTCTCGGTAATGACCTTCAAACCGCCAATCGCCTGATCATTGCCCGGCGCCTTGCTCAGGATGCTCTCGATCTTCTCCCCAGCCAGCTCAGTGGACGTGACCTGCTCCGGCGACAGCTTGCTCAACAGCGCCTTCTGCTCGAAATTGGCCTTCGCCTCGACGCGGGTCGACACCGGTTCGCCCAACTCATCTGTCAACGCCTTGTACATCTCGCTAGGGTCACGGCCTTTGCGCGCGCGGATTTCTGCGGCCAGCAATGCCGGAATCAAACCATCCTTGTCCGTCGTCCAGACCGTCCCGTCGCGACGCAGGAACGACGCACCGGCACTCTCCTCACCGCCAAAGCCCAGCGAACCCTCGTACAACCCTTCGGCGAAGAACTTGAAGCCCACTGGCACTTCGTAGAGGCGGCGGCCCAGACGTTGGGTCACGCGATCGATCATCCCGCTGCTGACCACGGTCTTGCCGACGGCCGCATCGGCGCGCCAGTCAGGACGGTTCTGAAACAGGTAATCGATCGACACCGCCAGGTAATTGTTCGGCGCCAGCAGGCCGCCGGTCGGCGTCACGATGCCGTGACGGTCGTGGTCCGGGTCGCAGGCGAAGGCCACCTGGAAGCGGTCTTTCAGACCGATCAGGCTCTGCATCGCGAAATTGGACGACGGGTCCATGCGGATCTTGCCGTCCCAGTCCACGCTCATGAAGCGGAAGGTCGGATCGACGAACTTGTTTACCACTTCCAGATTCAGGCCGTAGTGCTCACCAATCGCCGACCAGTAACGCAAGCCCGCCCCGCCCAGCGGGTCAACGCCCAGGTGCAGGTTGGCGCCACGAATGGCGTCCATGTCGATGACGTTTTTCAGGTCAGCCACGTACGTGTTGATGTAGTCATGGCGATGGGTGGTGTCGGCGCGCAGGGCTTTTTCGTGGGTGATGCGCTGGACGTTGACGATGCGCTCGGCGAGCAATTCGTTGGCTTTGTTCTCGATCCACTTGGTGATGTGCGAGTCAGCCGGGCCGCCGTTGGTGGGGTTGTACTTGAAGCCACCGCTTTCCGGCGGGTTGTGCGAAGGCGTGATGACGATGCCGTCGGCCAGACCGGTCGTGCGCCCGCGGTTGTAGCAGATGATGGCGTGGGAGATCGCCGGCGTCGGGGTGTATTCGTCACCCTCGGAGATCATCACGTTGACGCCGTTGGCCGCCAGCACTTCCAGCGCCGAAGCGGCCGCCGGGGTCGACAGTGCGTGGGTGTCGGCGCCGAGGAACAGCGGGCCGTCGATGCCGTTGGCCTGGCGGTACAGGCAGATCGCCTGACTGATGGCCAGCACGTGCCACTCGTTGAAGCTTAATTCGAAAGAACTGCCGCGGTGCCCGGAAGTACCGAAGGCAACACGCTGGGTCGCCACCGACGCGTCGGGTTGGCCGGTGTAATAGGCCGTCACCAGACGAGGAAGATCGACCAGCAATTCTGCGGGCGCCATTTTGCCCGCGAATGGACTGATACTCATGCGAAACCTCCGTGGATGAAAAATAGGGAAATGACAAAAAGAAAAAGTCCCGACCAGGCGGGAAACGCCCTGAACGCCGCCTGAAATGCCAGTGACGCGGCAGTTTACTGGCAGTTGGACCGTGGCGCTCGGCTATCGATCCGTAACGCCTTGAGACAATTAGCTGCCCCACATCATAGCTGCCACCACACCGGTAACAGTTGCTGGATCTTGCGCTCGGCGAAGCGATCGTCGATCAGCACCACCACACCGCGATCGTCCAGACCCCGAATCACCCGGCCGGCGGCCTGCACCACTTTCTGCATGCCGGGGTACAAATAGGTGTAGTCGTAACCGGCGCCGAACAACAGGCTCATGCGCTGTTTAAGTTGCTCATTGACCGGGTTGATCTGCGCCAGGCCCAAGGTAGCGATGAAGGCACCGATCAACCGAGCCCCCGGCAGGTCGATGCCCTCGCCGAACGCCCCGCCCAGCACCGCAAAACCGATGCCCTGACTGGCCGGGGTAAAGCGATCGAGAAAGGCCTGCCGTTCGGCTTCGGCCATGCCCCGGGATTGTTTCCAGACAGGAACAGCCGGGTGGCTGCGCTCCATCAACTCGGCGACTTGCTGGAGGTAATCGAAGCTGCTGAAGAACGCCAGATAGTTGCCCGGCCAAGCTTCGAACTGCTGCGCCATCAGCTCGACGATGGGCGCCAGTGAGGCCTGCCGATGGGTGTAGCGGGTGGAAATGCGGCTGACGATTTCGACGTCTAGCTGCGACCGTTGGAACGGCGACTCGACGTCGACCCATGCCGTGGTGTCGGGCAGGCCCAGCAAGTCGCGGTAGAAATGCCGTGGATTGAGGGTCGCGGAAAACAGCACCGCACTGATCGCAGCAGTCAGGCGCGGACGCACAAACCCCGCCGGGACGACATTGCGCAGGCACAGCCGGGACAGCGACTTGCTGCCCAGTTCACGCTTGCTGATGTCGAACAGGAAATGCTCGTCGAACAGCTCGGCAATGCGACCGAACTGGATCGCCTCAAAGTAGAAACTCTGCAGCTCGCCGTTGGCCGCATGGGGGTGCTCGTTGAAGTAGTCGCCAAACGCGGTGATGCACAGGTTGAGACTGTTGAGAAACTTGGCCGGCGTGGCGGCGTAGGCCTGGTAAGGGGCGACTTGTTCCTTGTGCAGGGCATTCCAGTCGCGGTTGAGCCGCTGCAAGGCTTTTTTCACCGGCTCCGGCGCGCTCTGCCGCACCTGATTCATGCTGTGCTGATCGAGGGTCGCGCTGTACATCGACCGCGCTCGCTCGACCATGTTGTGCGCCTCGTCCACCAGCACCGCGACCCTCCACTGATTGAACTGGCTGAGCCCGAACAGCATGCCGCTGAGGTCGAAATAATAGTTGTAGTCGGCGATTACCACGTCCGACCAGCGCGCCAGCTCTTGGCTCAGGTAATACGGGCAGACCTGATGGCCCAGCGCGACCTCACGCACGCCGGCCTGATCGAGCCACGGCTTGATCATCGCCTCGCTGCGCGCCGCCGGCAGCCGGTCGTAAAAACCTTTGGCGAGCGGGCATGAGTCCCCGTTGCATGCTTTGTCCGGGTATTCGCAGGCCTTGTCCCGGGCGACCATTTCCAGCACGCGCAGGCTCAGCTCCGGCGCGCTTCGACCAATCACGCTCAGGGCATCCAGCGCCAGCTTGCGCCCCGGGGTCTTGGCGGTGAGGAAAAACACCTTGTCCAGCTTGCGCGTTGGCGCGGCCTTGAGCATCGGAAACACCGTTCCGATGGTCTTGCCAATGCCGGTGGGCGCCTGGGCCATCAAACAGCGCCCGGTGCTGACCGCCTTGTACACCGACTCGGCCAACGCCCGCTGCCCGGTTCGGAAATCGGCATGGGGAAATTTCAGGGCGCTGAGCCCATGGTCGCGAGCATCGCGATGGGCCAATTCCTGCCGCGCCCACTGCAGGAAGATGCCAGCCTGAGTTTCGAAAAACCCCTGTAACTCGGCTGCCGTGAAACGCTGCTGAATGAGGGTTTCCTGCTCACTGATGATGTTGAAATACACCAACGCCAGATTGACCTCGGCCAGCTGCAACTGCTGGCACAGCAGCCAGCCATAGACCTTCGCCTGGGCCCAGTGCAGCTGCCGGTGGTTGGCGGGCAGACTGCTCAGATCACCGCGATAGGTCTTGATCTCCTCGAGCTGGTTCAGCGCAGCATCGTAGCCGTCCGCCCTGCCCCGAATCCTCAGCTCATGAAACACCCCGCTCAACGCCACCTCAGCCTGATACTGCGGCCCCCGCCGCGCCGCCACCGTCCGATGCCCGGCAATCCCTTCCTGCGCCGTGGGCGACGGCGTAAACCGCAAATCCAGATCCCCCGCCTTCGCCGTGAACTCACACAACTCCCGCACCGCCACCCGGTAACCCGTTTCCGGATCGACAGCCGCCACCGCCACAGGCTCGACAGGAGCTGCGCGGGTATCGGGGGGAAGAGCGGAAATGGAAGTCACTGAAAGGCTGGCCGTTGATCGGAACACTGGACGGACGTACAGATAACAGCTCAATGCCGGCGAGGCAAACGGAAATGGATTGGCGGACAGATTTCGGCGCAGAGCGCCAGGGGATGCATACCCACGCAGAGCGTGGGGACGATCAACGCGTGCAGTCAGGAGCTGGTTTCAACCATCCCAATTGATGGCGCACCTACCGGCCTCTTCCCGGCTAAAGCCGGTCCCACTATAAAGCAGCGCGTGTAGTCAGTGAAATTGGTGGCGGTCACACCGGCCTCTTCCCGGCTGAAGCCGGTCCTACCAGGGAAGCTTTTGATCTGCGCAGCGCTTTTGATCCTCATACACAAAAAGCCCAGACACCGCCAATCGCGACTTGGGTGCAGGCCGAACGCAGACGACGCGGAGTGGGCCGAGCCGCATGGATGCGGCGAGAGCGCCGTCAGGACATGGATGTCCGTTCGGCGCGGGCCCACGGAGCGTCGTCGGAGTGAGGGTATTCCGACGAAGGAGGAACCCAACCAGGAGCAAGCACCCTTGGTTACTTGGGGATGGTGCGACTTTCGACTTTTCCAAGTAACTCGCCGAAGGCGAAACCGAGGCCGTTAGGCCGACGCCCTTGATCTTGATCTGAAACCCTACGCCAGCCGCTCTTGGACCAACGCATTACGAACAACCACCAGCATCGACTCAATATTCTGATCCCAATCCACCGTCCCGCTGATCCGCACACACTGCTGATGCAACCCCCGCACACTGAACAACTCCCCCGGGGCCACAACAATCCGCTGCTCCAGCAACCGATTGAACACCCGCCCCGTATCCACCCGATGCACACTCTCCAGCCAGAGCGAAGCACCACCCCGAGGACGCACAAACGCCACCTCATCCCCCAGATACGCCTCCACCCCGCTTGCCAACTCACCGACCCGCTGCTCAAGACAGCCACGCAACTCCCGCATGTGCCGATCAAGCTGCCCCGACGCATACAACCGCGCTATCGCCTTCTGCCGAACCGGCGGCAAACGGAACGAACGCAACACCCACTGCTGATGCAACAGCGCTCGCGAATGCCGGCTCAACAAATACCCGAACGGCGCCTCCAGCCCGATCATCTTGTCAAACGCACCCACCACCAGCAGCCGCTCCGGATCAATCAAATCCCGGAACGGCGAACGGTCCTCCTCGAAACACAGGGCCCCATGGGTATCGTTCTCCAGCACCCACAACCCATGCAGATTCAACACCTCCGCCAACCGCGCCCGCTGGGCGGAAGGCATCAATTGCCCGCGAATCGGGTCCATCTGCGATGACACAATCGCCATCTTCACCGCTTCCCGCTGGATCACCGCGCTCAGCTCATCGACGTCGATTGCCCCCTGGGCGTCGGTGCAGACTTCAATCACCCGAATCCCGTACGTCTGCAGCGTGCGCAGGATGCTCCAGCCGCACGGCGACTCCACCAGCACGGCGCCGTCGCGCAGTTGCAGCGCTTCAATCACCGTCTTCAGCACGCCGGTCTTGTCCGGCCCGATGAACACGTTGTCCGGGTGCCAGCAATGCTCGGTGGACGAGGTGTAGTGGCCGGCCAGCGCCGTGCGCAACTCGACATCACCGAAGGGCTGAAAACGCGGGTCGGGCTGGCAGGGATAGTGACGCATGAGGTCGCGCTCAACGCTCAACAACGCGCCGTGAAGCGACAGCAACAGCGTCGGCTCGTCGGCGCCGAAGACGAACATGTCCGGGCGCCGGGCGCTGGCATGAAAACGCGTGAACACGTCATCGCCTTCCAGCGGCATGTCGTTGCAGGGGTTGGGCAGCGCGAAATAACCGGACTTGGGCACGGAGCAGATGCGCCCTTCTTTTTCGAGCAGGCTATAAGCGTTTTGCACCGTGGAAATCGACACCCGCAGCCGCCGCGCCAGGAGCCGCAACGAGGGCAAGCGCACGGCCGGTCCGGCGGACAGTTCGTTGGTCAGCCTGAGCAGGTAGCGGTACACCATCTGATAGGCAAAGTCGGTCTTGTTGTTATTCATCGAGCACCCCTTCCGTGCGCCAGGCGCAGGGTCATTGAGAAAGCGCCCCGTCGACCACCCGAGGCTCAACGCATCACGTCGCGTCAGTTCACCTCGCAGCGTTCAACGCCCCGAAATCAGTTCCGTGGTCAGGGCGCCAGTGTGCGGATCGACCGTCGCCACCCGGCGCTTGTCGGGATCGCTGGCGCGGACCCGGGCGATGATCGAACGGTCGTCGTTGAGGTCCACGTGGCGCTTGGCGTAGAGCGATTGCAGCCCCTTCAGGCTCAGGCCGCTGACTTCCACCAGCCAGTGCGGCACCAGGTCCGGGACGAGTTGCCCGGCGAGGGTCTTGTGCAGATCACTGAGCCCCACCAGCATGCCGGGGTGATAGCGGCGCAGGAAGTCCTCGAGCCGTGCGCCGGCGTCCACAAATGGCGAGAACAGCAGGCACACCCATTGGGTCTCGCCCAGGCCGAAAGCCTCCTGGCCGTAGCCTTCGGCAAGCTGCCGGCGATCGTCGATTTTTTCCGGGCTGTCGTAGGCGGCCAGCGCCTGGGCGATCAATCGGGCAGGCATGCGTTTGCGGCGCATCATGGCCGCCGCCAGCTCCAGGTACTCAGCGATGCCATCGCTGTAGGCACGCCCTTCAATAAATTCGGCCTTGAGCCCGCGCAGATGGGCCATCAGCAGTGGATTGGCGCAGTCCGATTCACTGAAGCTGAACGCCAGGTCATCAAAGCGAAACCCCAGAAAATCAGTGAGCAGCCCCCAGTGTTCCTCCGTGCGAAAGCCGATGAGGTCCGCGGCGGTCAGCAAGGTCGGGGCAATGGTTCTGTTCGGGTAGACCGGGGGCCGGCAGCAGCCCGACGCTTCCGCCGACTCGCCGTACAGCTCCTCGTAATAGGCGCGCCCGACACTGTCGATGACGCTTAATGCCCCGCTGAAACCCAAGGTGTGCCAGGGCTCGATTTTCTGCCCACCATGGCGCGCCAGACGCATGATCCAGGTCGCGTACTGCTTCTGCTCCTTGAGCGAGTCGCCGCTGATCACTGCATTCACCCCGCCCCCCAACAAGCAGCGCGAACCATGAAGTCCGCCATGCCCAGGTAGCAGCTGTTGCAGAAGGTAGTCCGCGCATCGCCAGCCGTCAGATGCCCGCCCAGCAGCACGTCGGAGCGATTCTGCTCACGACCCGCGGTCGAAAAAGGTAAATCGGGCTCGAAAATCTGCACGTACTGGTGATCGATCACCAACAGCTCGACCCTCGGGTCGTCGTGGAGAAACAGCGCCGAATAACAGCGGTCGATGTTGCCCATCACCGCCGAAGTAATGCCCGCATGGCGCATATTGGCGACCCGCAGCCTGAACGTTGCCGGCCCCCGTGCGGCGATGCTCAGTTGAGCGGCACGCAACATGGCCACGGTATAGGCGCTGTCCTTGCCGCCGCTGAATGCCACCAGCACTTTATAGCCGCCGATCCTGTCTATGCCGCCCGCAGCGACGATCAAACGCTGGATCAATAACTGAAGGGCGGTTCGTTCGTTGCGATTTAAATAACCCGAGAGGCGTTGTAGCACTTGCTGATAGACGTAGTTCATGGCTTGTTCGTGCATTGAACTCATGGCTTCAATACCCGACGACTGATCAGCGCGGCAACACTGTTCCCTATTGTTGGCTTGATATCCATACATGAGGGAGTTCCGATAGTCATGAGTGCAGCTGGCCGGTTATCAGGCAAAGCAGAGGGCGGCAGGTCAACAGGCATCGACTCGTTCCTTGAGCATGTAATTATTGAAACTATTATCGACGCATCCGAAACAATTACAAGCCAGCTACTGCCGACACGTGAAGGTTCTCTTTTCGACAAATCCGAACAGCAATTAAACGAGGACGTTTAAATAAGGGTTTATTAAAACGAACAGCCCATTGATTTAAAAAGACTTATCAACCACACACTGGGATGATTGATCAATAAATTAAACACCCAATAAACAAAAAAGCCTTCCAGAACATTCGGGAAGGCTTGAGTGATACAACGTGACCCGTGACTGACAGGGCGGATACCTGGAACCCGGTCTCCGACACCTCAATCCCGACACCAGGTCAAAAGCGTCGAGCATTCAATGAGCGCGATGGTCTGCACTCAGGATGGATCAACCTCAACCACCACGCGACCGCCCACCGGGCAACCGTCCATCAAACGGTGCGCCTCGACCAGTTGATCGAAGGGGAACACCTTGGTGATCTGCGGCACCAGCATGCCATCTGCCGTCATCTGGTTGATGTCGCGCAATGCACGCTTGATCGCTTCTTCGTCCTGCTTGATGCCCAGTTCAGGCTTGCCGGTGAAGTTGCCAACGCAGTGGACAAAGAACTGTATGTTCTTCTGGAACGCTGCACACGCCGGGAATGGCGTCTGGTTGCCGCCTTGCAGGCCATAGAGAATCAGGCTGCCCCGTGGCGCGAGCACATCACCCAGAATCGACATCTGCGGGCCGCCCAGACCGTCGAGGACAATGTCCACGCCGCGGTTGTCGGTGTAGCGGTTGATCGTCAGAAGCAAATCCTCTTCTTCGGTGACGATCACCTTGTCCGCACCCATTTTCAGCAGGTATTCGCGGCAGGCGTCGGTCTTGGTCGCGGCAATCACCTTGATACCGAGCGCCTTGCCCAGTTGCAGAAACGCAGGGCCCGCGCAGTGGCTGGCATCGGTGACCAGCGCCGTTTGCCCGGGTTTGGACCGTGCCAGTTCAACGAAAGCAAAGTACGCCACCAGCATCGGCGTGTAGTGAACGGCCGCCTGATTGGGCGTCAGCACATCCGGGTAATGCGTCACGGAGGTGCGAGGCAACAGGATCAGCTCGCCGTAGACCGGGTACACATTGACGTCAGCCGAAGGGAAGCTGGCAACCTTGTCGCCGACTTTCAGGTCGGTCACGCCATCGCCAATGGCGGTAATGACGCCCGCCATTTCGGAACCCAGACCGGCCGGCAGGCGAGCCTGGGATGAAGCCAGATTTTGTCGCCACAGCACGTCGTACCAGGTGACGCCGATCGCCTGGACGCGCACTTGCACCTCACCGGGTGCAGGCAACGCGACCGGCAGCTCTTCTACTTTGAGCACCTCGGCCGGACCGAACTGATGAAAACGGATCGTGCGGGACATTTCGAACCTCGCCTTATGAACCTTGATGCCATGAACTCTATCCGGGCGCCGCCGGTAACACTATCAGTGGCTATTAATAGTCGACATGCCTGCCATCGATTCTGATGGTGCAGGCAGCGCTGAATCTCAAGCGGCCGTCCCGGGCCTGCAGGGCGCACATTGTTGGGTGCGCACCGCGACATTGCAACCCGGAGGCCAAATATCGATGAATCCCTTGTTCCACGCTGGCTGCGTCGCCCCGGATTACAAAGGGCCAGTATGTAGGCATTGGTGTGTTTTTACTCGTCAAGGTTTCATCGACGACTGTCGGCGGCATGGTACGAAGCTCATTTACAGGGATGCAGGAAAATTCAACGATGCAGACAACCGGTATTTACCCGTAATATCCCTGCCTGAGCTGAACACGTGGCGCGCGTCTGGGCCGCCAATGTATCGACCAATGCCCCCGAGACCCCCGTCATGAATCGCAACGACCTGCGTCGCGTCGACCTCAATCTGCTCATCGTTTTCGAAACACTGATGCACGAACGCAGCGTCACCCGCGCTGCCGAGAAGCTGTTCCTCGGTCAGCCGGCGATCAGTGCGGCGCTGTCGCGATTGCGCGGGCTGTTCGACGATCCGCTGTTCGTGCGCACCGGGCGCAGCATGGAGCCCACGGCGCGGGCCATCGAGATCTTTGGCCTGTTGTCCCCTGCCCTGGACTCCATTTCCACCGCCGTCAGCCGCGCCGCCGACTTCGACCCGGCCACCAGCACGGCAGTGTTCCGCATCGGCCTGTCCGATGAAGTCGAGTTCGCCCTGCTGCCCTCGCTGCTCAAGCGCCTGCGCTCGGAGTCGCCCGGCATCGTGCTGGTGGTGCGCCGCACCAACTACATCCTCATGCCGGCGCTGCTCTCCTCCGGCGAAATCTCCATCGGCGTCAGCTACACCGACGACCTCCCCGCCAATGCCAAGCGCAAAGTGCTGCGCCGCAGCAAACCCAAACTGCTGCGCGCCGACACCATGCCGGGGCCGATCACCCTGGACGACTTCTGCGCCCGCCCCCACGCCCTGGTGTCCTTCGCCGGCGACCTGGGCGGCTTCATCGACGAACACCTGGAAAAAATCGGCCGCAAGCGCCACGTCGTGCTGGCGGTTCCGCAGTTCAACGGGCTGGCGACACTGATTGCCGGGACCGACATTGTGGCCACCGTGCCGGACTACGCCGCCGCCGTGCTGACGGCTGCGGGTGGTGTGCGCTCGGAAGAGTTGCCGATTGAATCGCGTACGTTTGAGCTGCACATGGCCTGGCGCGGCTCGCAGGATAACGACCCTGGGGAAAGATGGTTAAGGTCGAGGATTCAGATGTTTTTTGGGGATCCGGATAGTTTGTAATGAATGGCCCGACACATTGATTGAAGAGCAATCCCAACCATGAAAAATCGGGCACCCTACTGCGTGCTGTTTACTGTGATGCTTTCACTGTTGTGCCAACCCGCGCTGGCATCATCGTGGCAAATCTGCAGGATGCAGTTGCGCATTACTGATGTCGTGACAAACCCATTTCCCAAGTTGCAGGCCGAGATCCTGAAAGTAAGCGTAAAGACGGCCACGGTTATCTGTCCCGAGCAAGGGACGACTCTCATGTTTACGCCGGAAACGTCGGACTATCAGGCGGTACTTCCACGCCGAAGCTGGCCTAAGAGAGGGCAAGTGGTGCGCTTTGATTACCGGTACCTGGACGGCACCTGTAAAGGCGACGGTAACAGCCATCCCTGCCGCATCCAGCACTACTCGCTGCCAAGGGATTGAACGTTGAATCATAAAAAATTACTGGGCTATCTTCCGCGCGATCTGGTTGAGCCGATTACCCATGACGTTGCGCAGGCGACTGCATGGGCGATGCTTGACCCTGAAAAAAAACCACATGAAGTTGTGACTGCACAGGTGCTCAAGCGGGTGTTCCTGCGTTGGGATTGCGTGCTGAAAGGGCCTAGTGATGAGGCCAACTCACACTACAAAGACCTTGTTTACCTGACGATGGCGGCGGTGCTCCATCGTCACGGATTTTGCGATGAGGCATTGACCAGGACTGCGCTGGACGCGGTCGACACGCTTAATGAGCATGTCGTGCTGAGCGATACCTTCGAACGTAACAGCGACGCCATCAAGGCGCTGCTGACTTCGCCACCGACCCCCTTGGTACGACGCCCACCTATACCCAAAAACCTTACGTTCTGGCGAGAGGGCGACGCGGCGTCCGTACAGATTGGCGAATGGTTCTATGCGATCTACGTCCATGAGATTCTGGGGAACCACGAAGCCCCGATAGTCGAGATATACGATTTCACCTCACGCCAGCGCCCAGAGCCTGAAGACCTCAGGCACTGCAAGGCCAAGGGGCAGCGCTACAATGATGGCGTGATGCATATCGACCGTCGCGCGCCTTATGGGCTGCGGGATGTGCCAGACAGGGCCAGGCAGTTTCAGATCCTCGCCACCGGCTTGCCCGCGCCCCGTGTTGATCATTTGCAACCGTCGATTGGGCTGTTCGCCGTCAGTGATCCGTTCACCCTTCTGCAAGACATCCAGCACGCGTTTGGTCACGATTGAACAGCCAAGTGAGCTCAGCCGAGCAGGTCGAGCATGCCCTCAAGGGTGCTTTCCAGAAGGGCCAAGTCGATGTGTGTGCCATCGCCATATTCGGCGGTCCGCCGCGCACATTCAATGATCACCGTGAGTCCCAGACGTCCCCGGTGGCCCGGGTATTTACGCAGCTTGAGTTCAACCCGGGTCGGGCTTAGCCAGGTGCTGCGGTCCGCCGACCACAGATCATCCTCGAAGCCAAACACCACGTTCCCGTTTTGGGTATCAATGATTTGCGGCGGGAACACCCAATGGCTGTTGCCGGCTTCCCACGGGATCGCCTGGACTTGGTAGCGACTGTCTGGAGACAGGGACAGTATTTCGATGTCGCTCACGTATGTTTGCTCCTGCAACGGGCGTTGGCGCCGGGGTATTGCGAACATTTCAAAAGCCGATCTTTAATGCGACGATGAGTTCGAGCCGTTGAAGGAAAAATACCTTCTTGCATGTCCTCAACCTGATTAACAATCAACGCGCCGTCGGTCCAAGTGCTCTGAAGGGACTCGCTGCGGGCATCATCATCCAGTCACTGAAGAACATCTACCCCCCTATCACTGGAGCACACATGAAATACGACGATGCCTCCTGGCACTACGGGGGCACCTTCCCCAAACATCTGCCAAATGCAGCTGGCGCCACCCATATCGGGATGTTTCTCGCCTGGATGCTGATCAACAACCTGGCCAGCGAAGAACTGGAGGACGACGCCGAGAGCGAACTCGCCCAACTCAAAGATCGCACCCTCACCGGGGCACAGTTCGTAATGACCGTACTGGACGAAAAACTGACCGACCAGGAGTTCTCTGAAGCCGGCAATGCATTTGCCGTTGCTTACTACCAGGGTTTGAACAACGACAGTCGTTACGTTGACGACTACCTGCTGACCTTTGGCGTCGGCATTGAAACCCTCTACGGCGTTGAGGACTGCTGGGCTAATTACGACCAGCTGTCTGGCGTAATGGACGCCCGCTTCGCGGCCTGGAATGCAGCCGGGCGGCCTGAATATATCATTTGAGTGTGCTATCGATAACCTGCTGGAGCAGGTGGCAGCAACCCCTCCGGCAGTACCCGCCAGCCGTGGGCTGATCGCATCACTGTACTCACCCCATAGGCTGTGATTGTTGTCTGCCTGATGGGGGTGGTTTGGCGCTTGACTGAAGAGCCGGACGCGAGGCGCTGTGGAAAGACGCTACATTTCTGAAATGACCCCCAGACCCGCGCTGATGCCCAATAATGGTCAGCCAAACCTGCGACGAGAAACCCATGTCCACTTTGAATATCGAGCAGTTTCAGCGGGATGTCCTCAACGCATCCATGAGCGCGATCGAACAGTTTCGAGCGGACTTTACGAACACGCAGGTCTGTGGATTCGCGCTGTATTCCGACGCCGACGCACGAACACTGGCACCCTCTTTCAACACTCAAGACCATCTGGCCCGTGTCCAAGCCGAATACCCGGGTGAGGAGCAATACTTCAAGTGGTCTCCCGCCGAATGGAGCCACGAAGCCTACGGCGGGGAATTCTTTAACGATCTGTCGAAAACGCTCTGGAACATGGCCGACGCGACCACCGAAAGCAATTTCGTGGCGCATCGCAGGCATATATTTGAGCAATGTGTAATCGCTCTGAAAAAGCTAACAGCGACGTTTGACACTGCCATTTATGTATTTTCGGTTTCTGACTTTGAATGCGTGGAAGACGAGATTGCCTGGGTAACCGCTCTCAACACTCCGGAACAGGCCAACGAATTCAGGACATGGATAGCATAGGCGTCAGGCTGGAAACTCGGATCACTGGATATTCACTACGTTTGCAAGGACGCCAATCATGAGCCTCGTAGATACCTACCTCGCCGGCCTGCGTCAGTCCATGGTGGCCGAAGATCTCGCTCAACTCAAACATGCACACGGGGCTTCGGCGGCAGACCTGCAGCGACTCATCGAGCGTTACCCATTGTGCCCCGCAAGCCTGTTGCAACTGCTCGGCCAGATTGACGGCACACATTATCGGGATTACCCGAACGGCGAGGTCATGGTGCTGATGCTGGGCTCCGACCTGCCTGGCTATCCCTACTACCTGAGTTCGGTAGAAGACATACTTACAGAGGCTGACGGCCTTGATACTGAAAGCATCGTAGAACTTTATGAAGGCTGGTTTGAAAAAGGCTGGCTGGATCAGGAGATGGATCTGATCGGAAAAGGCATTGACCCTACGGTGGGCATGAATGAGCGGCTGTGTTTTTCACACTGCATCAACAACGGGGGCACTTCGAGGTTGTACATAGACTTCAATCCGGCGCCTGGCGGCACGGTGGGTCAGGTCATGCGCTTTCTGCATGACCCGGATAACTACGAAGTGATTGCGCCGAGCTTCGATCACTACCTGCAACGGCTGATCGATGACGACTACGCGTTCATTCGCCCAGAGCCCTAAAGCCTGCTTACTGCCACGGAAATGAGCGGTGAGTCACTCGCCGCAACGGAACCGAAAGTGCGGAGAAGCGCGCTTCGATCTGCATGCACCGATTGCCGTTCATGCGCTCTCCCAGGCACAAGGGCAACGCCCGACAAGCCTGCAACGCACTGGCAATGTTGATCTCAAGGACAGCGCTGACCTCCCGCGCCGCGACATCTAACTGGTCAGGCGAGCATTCAGCAAGAAACAGGTCGTACTCGGCATATAACTCGCGCGCCAAACCGGGTTCTGCTGCCTTTGGGTCATCACCGCCGGGCACCTCCAGGAAGGCATCTTTCTCAGAGTAATGCTCAAGGGCGACAGCGTAGTCCTCCAGGCTAGAGTGCGGCTGCTGTCGCTTCTGTACACACAACACGTCCGCAAAACTGGCCGCTTCCAGACATGACGAAAGCTCGAATCTGTCGCCAAAGTCCAATACGCGACGCTCATCGTCCTCATCAATATTCGACACCAGGTAAAACCGGCTCTCCAGCAACGCTGAGTCCCCTTGAACGTAGACCCAGGCGTATCGCTGCCATAGGGCTCGATCATCAGAGCATGCAGCGATAGCCTCTACCGTCTCGCGGAACGAATTAAGCTTGAACATCCTGCCAACTCTCCTTGCATGTCACTGTCGTGCACAAACAGATCAACCCGACTCGTGGTCTGAAACTTCAGAGGCCGGAGTTTGCCCATTTTATGGTTGGTATGGCGCCTCTTGATGGAGGAATACTTTCACGCCATCGAATTAACGTTTTCGAGTACTACTCCTGGTCTGGCTACCATTTTCGAGCCTTGGTTAGGGGTTTCGAAAGAAGATCGCATCAACCCGCCCGTCCACCCAACGCCAGCCCGCCACCGCTCCCCGCCTCACCCCAAAACGCTTCCGCCGCCTGACTCAACTGCGCCTTTGGCCGGGTCAGGTGAATTTCCAGCGGAATATCCCAGCTTTCATCCAGCGCTCTGACCAACCGCCCTTCCAGCACTTCCTGCTCGGTGAGGCTTTTCGGCAGCCACGCCACGCCTTTGCTTTCCAGGGCCATGGACATGAGCACCGCGGCAAGGTGGCTGCTGAAGAGCGGTTTGAGGTGAAGGTAATCTTCCTTGCCCCGCAGTCGGTGCGCGACGATACGTCCCAGCCCGGATTCATGGGTGTACGCCAGATACGGCAACGCCGCCGGCGCGGTGCCGAAACGGGTCGACGTGCTCGCCAGGGGCACCAGCACGTCCTCACCCACTTTTTTGCTGATGAACTGATCAGGCGCCAGCAACGGAGGGACGTCGGGGTGGCGATGGCAGAGCATGAACTGCACCTGGCCATGGATCAGCATTTGCTCGCACACGGCCATGCTGTCGGAGTGCAGTTGCACGGCCTCGATGAGCGCGCCGTTTTCCGAGCTTCGCAGCCACTTGGGGAAGAAGGTGAACGACAGCGAATGCGTCGCCGCGAACTTGAGTGACCGCGCTGCCATGCCGGCCACTTCCTGAGCCTCATTGCGCATCCGGTACAGGTGCCGGGCGGCCTCCTGAGCGCTGGGCAAAATCTGCCGGCCGGCTTCCGTCAGCGTCGCGCCCTGGGGTGTGCGCACGAACAACTCCACCCCCATCCAGTTCTCCAGCGAGCGAACCCTGCGGCTAAAGGCCGGCTGGGTAACATGCCTTGCTTCGGCGGCACGGACAAAGCTGCCGTACTCCGCCAGCGCTGACAGATCTTCGAGCCACACGAGTTCCAAGGGGCCATGCCTCCTGTGCATAGGGTGCGGCATTAATAGCATTGGGCGGTTGGCGTCGCAAAGCCTAACGTGGGGCCACGAACAACAGCACGAACAACAAGAGTAACCCGCCATGCACATCGTCGACATTCGTGAGAAAACCGTCTCCATCGCCTCGCCCATCGCCAACGCCTACATCGATTTTTCCAAGATGACCTGCTCGGTCGTTGCAGTGATCACCGACGTGATTCGCGACGGCAAACCGGTTATCGGCTATGGCTTCAATTCCAACGGTCGCTACGGCCAGGGCGCGCTGATGCGTGATCGCTTTCTGGCACGCATCACCGAAGCGGACCCCGACACCCTTGTCGATCACGAAAACAATAACCTGGACCCGTTCGCCATCTGGAAAGCCCTGATGACCAACGAAAAGCCGGGCGGTCACGGTGAGCGCTCGGTCGCCGTGGGCACTATCGACATGGCGGTCTGGGACGCAGTCGCCAAAATCGAAGGCAAACCGCTCTATCGCCTGCTGGCTGACCGCTACTGTAACGGCGTGGCCGACGACAAAGTCTGGGTCTATGCAGCGGGCGGCTATTACTACCCCGGCAAGGACCAGACCAAGCTCAAGGCAGAGATGCAGAGCTACCTGGATCGCGGTTATGACGTGGTCAAAATGAAGATTGGCGCCGTGCCACTGGACGAAGACATCCGCCGCATCGAGGCGGTGCTTGAGGTGGTGGGTGACGGCCGCCGACTGGCGGTCGATGCCAACGGCCGTTTCGATCTGGAAACCGGCATTGCGTATGCCGAAGCTATCAAGCCGTACAACCTCTTTTGGTACGAAGAAGTCGGTGACCCGCTGGATTACGCGCTCCAGGCCGAGCTCGCCAATCACTACGAACTGCCCATGGCCACCGGTGAAAACCTGTTCTCCCACCAGGACGCCCGCAACCTGCTGCGCCACGGCGGCATGCGCCCTGATCGCGACTTCCTGCAGTTCGACTGTGCGCTGTCCTACGGACTGGTGGAATACATGCGCACGCTGAAGGTGATGGAAGACATGGGCTGGTCGTCACGCCGCGTGGTACCACACGGTGGTCACCAGATGTCCTTGAACATCGCCGCCGGTTTGCACCTGGGCGGGAATGAGTCGTACCCGGACGTGTTTCAGCCCTTCGGCGGTTTCGCCGACGGGATCAAGGTGGAAAACAGCTACGTCGGGCTGCCGGATATTCCTGGCGTTGGCTTTGAAGCGAAGTCCGCCTTGTACGCCGTAATGCGCGAGTTGGGTGAAGGCTGATTGGCGGTGGCGTCGGTAATCGGGATGCACTCGCGAAACCTCGGCGCACCAGGGCGGTGTGAGAGCGGGTCATGCTTGCTCTAAAAAGTGTTATGACAGCAATGACAGCGATCGCAGCAACTCATGCAATCCTTCCGGCACCAGCACGCCGTCATGACTCAACTCGACGCTGTCCAGCCAAACGGCGGTGAATCTTTCACCGTTACTCTCCTGCCCTTCCAGGCTGGTTTGTTCGTAGAGTTCAGGCGCTGCGAATTCGGCGTCATACACCTGAACCACTTCATGGCCGGGGTTACCGAGGTAGGTGAACAGGCTTTCCAGGGTGCCGAGCAGACGAACGTTAGGGATGGGAAGATTCAGCTCTTCGCGGATTTCCCGGACGATAGCATCGGCACTCCTTTCTCCGAATTCGATGCCGCCGCCCAGAGGACGAAACAGCGTTTGCTGCTTCACCGGATCGGGAAACGCGTTGACGAGGATCTTGCCTTGGTGATGGAAGACGCAGATGGCGATGTAGCGAATGCGAGGTGGCGACATGGGGTTTCCAGTGCGTGAATGCTGAAATCTAATATAAGACCGGCATTAGCCGGGAAAGCGTCAGTTGTAGTGGTCACGCTGCAAATGTGCTGGTGTTCATGCCGGCCTCTTCCCGGCTGAAGCCGGTCCCACTAAAAGCACCGTGCATCCCGGTAGGACAGGCTTTAGCCGGGAAAGCGTCAGTGGTCACGCTGCAAATGTGTGGGTGCTAATGCCGGCCTCTTCCCGGCTGAAGCCGGTCCCACTAAAAGCACCGTGCATCCCGGTAGGGCTGGCTTTAGCCGGGAAAGCGTCAGGCGTCACGCCGCAAATGTAAGCCCCGTCACGCACCTGGCAACGGACTTGCCACCGGCACTCTGTAATCGGCAACCCGCTCGACATGCTCCAGCACCAGCCAGTGTCCATTTCCCAGTTGCCAGTCGAAAAAGTCCGAGAAATCCCGGTTCACCAGCGCCCGAATGGTCTTCGCCACAAACCCGTGGCCCACCAGCAGAAGATCCTCGGCCGCAGGCAAGCTGATCAGGGCAATCAGACCGTCGTGAACCCGCTTGACCACGTCCGCGATTGACTCTCCTCCCGGCGGTCCGCTGTCCCACTGGCGCGTGATGTTGCGCTGCCACATCTCCGGATAGCGCGCCTGCGCTTCGGCTTGGGTCAGGCCCTCGAACACGCCGACATCCCTCTCGCGAAACGCCGGAATCACCTGCAAGGGCAGGTCCAATCGGTAGTTGAGAATGTCGGCAGTCTGCCGGGCGCGCTGCAAGGGGGAGGTGACGATGCGGCGGATCGAGTCAGGCCATTCCAGACGCAACGCCGCCGCCTGTTCGCGACCGGTCGCAGTCAGGCCGGGATCGAGGGCGCCGAGGTAACGGTGTTCGGCGTTGGCCTGGGTCTGGCCGTGACGTACGACGTATAAGCGCATGCAATGTCTCCCGTCGATGGCGGCAGATTCCGATGATGGCCCGCCGGATGGCAGGCCGGCGTGACCGGATCAGAAGCGGTAAGAAACACCCGTGGTCACGTTGATCGGATCACCAACGTAGAAGTTGGCCGAGTCTTGCCCTCGTGCGTCGTACGCCGTGTTGGACGCTGTGGCATAGCGCTCGTTGGTCAGGTTGCGGGCATCGACGAACACCTCCCATTTCCGGCCTGGCGCTTCATACCCTACTTTCGCCCCCCACAGCGTATAGGAAGGCGCATGCAACGAATTGGCGAAATCGACGTAGTAGCTGGAAGCAGAACGCGCGTTGACTTCGGCATAGAAACCGCTGGCCTGCCGATATTCGAGTGCGGCCTGGTAGACCTGACGCGGCAGACCCGGCAGCTCGTTGTCGCCGAAAGTCGCGTCATTGCGGTAATGGAAATCGTTGTACGTGAACGCCTGACGCAAGGTGAGGGTGTCACCCTGTCCTTCCCACAACAACGCGTTCAGACCGGCCTCGATGCCTTGATGAATCGTGCCGCTGCCGTTTGAGGTGGCGATCAACGGGTCCTGCGTCGCGGTGGCCTGACGCACCACCACCGACAGCAACTCCTTCTGCACCCACGAGCGATACAGCGTCAGGCTGCCGTCGAAAATCCCGTGCGCTCCTCGAATGCCCAGCTCAACCGTGTTGGCCTTCTGCGGCCGGACGTCCTGGATGTAGGGCGTCCCGGTGCTGCCCAGTTGCCAGGTCACGGGTGGGTCAATGGAACGGCTGACGTTGCCGAACAGCTCGAATTCGGGGGAGATTTTGTAGCGCAGGCCAATACGCGGCGCGAGGTCATGCTCTTGGTATTCGACGCCGTTGGGAAACGCGGTGGTATTGACCCCGGTGGTGTATTCGATTTCCGCCTTGCGCTTGATGTCGATGAACGACAGCCCGGTCGACAGCCAGAGGTCATCTGTCAACTGCAGCTCGTTGCCCAGCGAGAAAACCGTGTCACGCGAGCCGGTATAGTTCGCTTCCTGCTGTTTGGTCCCGGTCGCCTTGCTGTGGGATTTGACGTCGGCGAGGTACGCCTGGGTGGTGCTGAAGGTGGCGGTGCTGTCGCTGTTCAAACCCAGAAAAGTGTCGCCTGTGCGCAGGTATCGCAAGGTCAGGTTGATGTCCTTCGAGCGCCAGTCCTGGGGCGTCGCCGAGTAGCGCCAGCCGTTATAGAGCGGGTAATCGTTGTAGCCCAGGCCGACTTCCAGCTTGGCATTGTCGTCGAAGGTGTAAGTGGTTTTGCTGCCAAGCAGTGTCGTGCCGTCCTTCTTGCGACCGAATGGCACGGCGTTGCTTTTCGGGTCGTGTTTGATCTGGTACTTCGTCAGCGTGTTGCCCTGGCTGAGGGTCTCCTCTCGATAACGCAGGAAGAACCGGGTTTCCAGCTTGGGATTGAACACATAACCGAAGTTGGCAACGATGCCCTGCCCTTTATTCGCCGTGTCGTCCTGATAACCATCACGCTCGTTATGTTGCAGGCTGACGTAATAATCAGCGTTACCTTCTACGCCGCCGGTGCTTAATACCTGCTTGCGATAGCCATAACTTCCGGCTTCGAAGCGCGCGTAACTGCCGGGGTCGGTGCGGCCGGTCTTGCTGACGAAGTTGATCGCCCCGCCCAGCGATAACGCCGAATAGTTAAAGGCGTTGGCGCCGTATAACACTTCCGTGTGGTCAACACCGGCCATGTCGAGCATGTCTTCCTGAGTACCGCCGGGGCCGGTCAGCGGCAGGCCGTCGAACAGAAACTTGATGCCCAGCACATAGCCTTGATAGAAGGTGTTCAGTCCTGACCCTCGGATAGAGATCTTGTTGGCCGCTGACCCGCTGGTGGCCTGGGCGAATACACCGGGCTGCAAGGCCAGTACATCTTCGGCGTTGGAAGCGCGGCCTTTTTCAATCTCGTGGTTATCGATGACGGCCGTCTTGCCGGGTACTTTCGCCAGTTGCTGCTCCGCCTTCTGCGCTTCGCTTGCCGCCGCGCCGGTCACCGTCACGGTCGCCAGTCGCGGTTCTTGGGAACCCTCGGCGTCACCCTCAGTGGCGAACAATGGTCCGTGGACCAGCATTAACAGGACGCCCAGACTGGACGCCGTTGCCAAGGGATCGAAGCGCCGAGCGCGCGTATTAAAAGAGTGCTGTGTCAAAACAAGAGTCTCCGCAGTTAAATGTCAGTGGGAGCATCTATTCGTATAGTCGCGCTCGGCAGTGACTTTGCAGAGTTCATGCCACGTGTTATTGGCCCTGTTTATCCGGCGTTTACTATCTAAAACGTTGGGCAGGCGACACTTTGCTGCAACTCTGTCGGGTGACCAACACTTGCCAGGCATATAAAGGTGTTGCACCCCTGTTTATGACTTCCCCCCGAAAACCCCCTATAACCGGATGAAAGCGCCTCATAACCTCTACTGTTTCTGACGCAACACCTGATCGACAAAACAATGCTGATGGCACAACAGCAATTGTCGTGCAACGCTCTAGACCGGTCATTTTGCGGCGGATGGACACTTGGTATGGCTCTTGCTCCCTGAACTAAGCCGGTGCACGTGGCACCGGCATCAACAGGATCAAGGAACTTCGGTTCCGCATTGTTACGTTAAACAGCTGGGAGTTAATCAATGGCCAATGCCCAATCCGCCAACGCACTGAATGTGCTTTGGCGCCAGGCGCCGGGCGGGGAGTTGCTCGACCTGGGCCGGGTTTACCGAGGCCCTTTGGCGCTGTCGCGTCTGCAGACCACGCCCCGGCAGATATTGACCCGTCGCGAAGCAGTGCTGCTGGGCGTCTTCGCCCTGGTGTTGCACGGTGCGGTGATCTATTGGATCAATAGTTCGCCCGCCGCCACCCTGCCCGTGGTCCCGCCGGAAATCCCGCCGATGACCATCGAGTTTTCACAGCCTGCCCCTCCGGTTGTCGAGACGCCACCGCCACCGCCCCAGCCCGTCGCGCAACCCGTGGAGGAGCCTCCGCCCCCGATAGAAGACGAACTGGCCGTGAAACCGCCGCCGCCCAAGCCCGTCCCGAAACCCAAGGCCAAGCCGGTCGCCAAGCCCGTTCCCAAACCTGTCGCCAAACCGGCGGAGCAGCCACCTGCACCGCCGACTCCACCGCAACCGGTCGCCGCGCCCGCACCGCCTGCGCCACCCGCGCCTGCACCGGTCACACCGGCTTCGGCCAATGCCGGTTACCTGCACAACCCTGCGCCGGAATACCCGGCCCTGGCCATGCGCCGCAACTGGGAAGGCACCGTATTACTGCGCGTCCACGTGCTGGGCAGCGGTAAACCGAGTGAGATCCAGGTGCAAAAAAGCAGCGGTCATGAGCAACTTGACGATGCCGCTCAGGCGGCCGTGAAACGCTGGAGTTTCGTCCCGGCCAAACGGGGCAATGACCCCATCGACGGCTGGGTCAGCGTGCCCATCGACTTCAAGATCAGGTGATCGACCATCTGGTCGCAACATCGCGGGCTACCTGACAAAAGGCGCATCGCTTAACCCCTTTTTGCCTTGCTTATTTGCCTTGTTGGAGCCGCACATGAACCTTATCGCCTCACCTTTCGATTCCATTGAACACGCCGTCATCTGGGTGCTGATCCTCTTCTCCGTCGCCACCTGGAGCCTAGCCCTGCTCAAGGGCCTGCAGTTTGCTCGCCTCAAGGCGCAGGACCGGAAATTCCACAAGCAATTCTGGGCAGCCTCGAGCCTGGACTCGGCCGCTGAGCTCGCGCAGACCCGGCCGGGTGCCGCCGCCCGCGTCGCCCTGGCCGGTTACGCGGCGATTCAAGTGCCGGAAGGTGGCTACGCCGCTGATTTGAGCCAGGCGATCAACCATCAGGATCGACTCGAACGCGCCCTGCGTCAGCAAATCGTGCGCGAGCGGCGGTCGCTTGAAACCGGCCTGGCCATCCTCGCCAGTATCGGCAGCACATCGCCTTTCATCGGCCTGTTTGGGACGGTGTGGGGGATCATGTCAGCGCTCAAAGGCATCAGTGCGGCAGGGTCGGCCAGCCTTGAAACCGTGGCCGGTCCGATTGGCGCCGCACTGGTGGCCACCGGCGTCGGTATCGCCGTCGCCGTACCGGCGGTGCTGGTTTACAACTATTACCTGCGTCGCCTGAAGCTGACCGCCGCTGACCTGGACGACTTTGCCCACGACTTCTACAGCCTGGCGCAGAAGCATTCGTTCCGCGTGTTGCTGCATCCGGTGCTGAACAAATCGGGCGCCGCGGCTGGCACAACGGCTGCCGGCCAGAAAGTGAAGGAGGCGTCCTGAGATGGCTTTTTCCACACAAGACAATGACGAAGTGCTGAGCGAAATCAACGTCACGCCGCTGGTGGACGTGATGCTGGTGCTGTTGGTGGTATTCATCGTGACGGCGCCGCTGTTGACCAATTCCATCCCGATCAACCTGCCGAAAACCGAAGCGGTGGCGCCGGTGGAGCAAAAGGACCCGCTGGTGGTGAGCATCGACGACAAGGGCAAGCTGTTCATCAACAAGGACGAGATTCAGGCGGATCTGCTGGAAAGCAACCTCAGGGCGGCCAAGGACAAGAACGCCGACGTGCGCGTGCAGTTGCAGGCCGACAACGGCGTGAATTACGGCGAAGTGGCGCGGGCAATGGCCTCGATCGAGAAGGCCGGGATCACCAAGCTTTCGGTGATTACGGCTAAATGACTGTTTAGAAGATCAAGAGCGTCTGCCTGGGGGCAGACGTTTCGCCTTCGGCGAGTTACTTTTAAAAAGCACTAAAAGTAACCGAAAGTGCCTGCTCTCGGTTTGGCCCGACTTCGTCGGGTTCCCTCACTCCGACGACGCTCCGTGGGCCCGCGCCGAACGGACATCCATGTCCTGACGGCGCTCTCGCGGCATCCATGCCGCTCGGCCCACTCCGCGTCGTCTGCGTTCGGCCTGCACCAAAGTCGCGATTGGCGTCGTCTGGGCTTTGTGCGTATGAAGATCAAAGGCAGATCAAGGGCGGGTCAAGCGCCAAGGACTTGTGGGAGTGAGCTTGCTCACGAAGGGGTCGGTACATCCAACACATATCTGGTGTTTGAGATAAAGCATTCGCGAGCAAGCTCGCTCCCACAGGATGGGTGTGAGATCAGCAAAATTGTTGGCGCCTGAGCTGGCCTCTTCCCGGCTAAAGCCGGTCCCACTAGCAGCAGCGCATGCATCCAGTGGGATTGGCTCCGACCGTAGGACCGGCTTCAGCCGTTGCCGTTGCCGTTGCTTTTGATCTTCCTCCACAAAAAGTCCAGACGACACGAATCGCGACTTGGGTGCAGGCTGAACGCAGGTCTCGCTCCGTGGGCCGAGCCGCATGGATGCGGCGAGAGCGCCGTCAGGACATGGATGTCCGTTCGGCGCGGGCCCACGGAGCGAGACCGGAGTGAAGGAACCCTGACGAAGGAAGGGCCCAACCAGGAGCACAAGCCCTTGGTTACTTGGGGCTTTATAAAGTAACTCGCCGAAGGCGAAACAGTCTGCCCCCAGGCAGACGCTCTTGATCTTAAAGATCTGGATCTTGATCTTGATCTCGCGTTTACCGCCTTTAAAACAACCCGGACGTCGGCGGCGGTGTCCCCTTGAGCTGCCAGGCCCCCACCGCCGCCGCCTTCCACTGCCGCGGATTGTGATTGGACACCGTGCGCGCGTTGCGCCAGTGACGATCCAGATTGTGCGCCCGCCCCGTCGTCGAAGCACCGCCTACATCGAACACCAGCTCTGCAGCTTTCAAGGCTGACTCGGCAGCCATGTACTGCGCCTGAGCCACATCAACGGCGGCTTGATCCACCGCCACCGCGTCCAGCTCGGCGGCCCACGCCCGGTCGATCGAGGCGGCGGCGTGCAATACCACCGCTTCCGCCGTAAAGGCGCGGGCCGCAATGTCGCCGACGCTCAGCTCGACGTAAGGATCATCCACCGAGCGCGTTGCCGTGCTGTGCTTGATCGGCCGTGCGTGGTCCCGGGCGAAACTCACCGCGTCGTTCAAGGCATTGCGCGCGATGCCGGCGTTGACCGCCGCCAGGAACACCTGCAGAAACGGCGTAACGATGGTGCGTTTGCCCTCCTCCACCGTGCGGGTGCGAATCTCCTCCGCCTTGACCTGCACATCGTGCAAATGCGTGGTGCCACTGGCCGTCAGGCGTTGGCCCATGGCGTCGAAGTCATCGACCAACTCCAGGCCCTGACGGTCGCGAGGCAGGATGAATGACACCGGCTGATCGTTCTCATCCAGCGCCACCGCGCTGACCCAGTCGGCGTACAGCGAACCGGTGCTGTAATACTTGCTGCCGCTCGCCCGGTAATCGTCGCCATCGCGGACGATACGCGCGCTGATCGCGCCGTTGACGCCGCCCACTTCCCAGCCGGCATTGCCCACCACCGCGCCCTGCAGGTAGCGGGCAAACCAGCGCTCGCGCTCAGCCTCGGCGTCTTCAGCCCGGGAGGCCAGCAGGCCTTCGACGAAGCCGAATCCGGGGCGCAACGCCTGGGCCACGTTGGAATCAGCGGACGCGATGCGGATCAGCAGCGCGATGACTTCCCTGACCGTCGCCCCGGCGCCACCGAAGCGCACGGGAATGCGCGCAGTGAACACACCAGCCTTGGCAATCTGCGCGACGGCCTCATAGGGCAATTGCCGATCACGTTCGCGCCGGGCCGCCCATGCGGCGATGTCCGGCAGCAGGCGGTCCAGTCGCGCGTTGAGTTCTGCGACGGTGACGACCGCAGGTTTGGGTACAGCAGACAACGTACTCATGGCAGATCCTTGTTCTGAATTCGAACCTAAATGGCGATTTTCCACAGCCGGGATTCATCAAACAGCAGCACCGCGCTTTCCGGTTCCAGCGGCGGCACCACCAGTGTGGCGCCGGTACCGGGCAGACGCGGAACCGCACCCAGCAGGCGTCGGGTGTATTCGTGTCGGGGGCTGTCGAAGAGCGTCTCGACCGGCGCGCGCTCCACCACCTGGCCCTGACGCATGACCAGCACTTCATCGCTGACGTGGCGAATCACCCCCAGATCATGGGAAATGAATAGATACGCCAGGCCCAGCGACGCCTGAAGATCCGCCAGCAGATCGAGCACCTGGGCCTGGACGGACACGTCCAGCGCCGAGACAGGCTCGTCGCAGATGATCACTTTCGGGTTGCTGGCGATGGCCCGGGCGATGGCCACGCGCTGACGCTGTCCGCCGGACAACTGCAACGGCCGACGGCTCGACAGCTCAACCGGAAGACGAACTTCATGAAGCAGCTGGGCAATCCGCGCGCGCTGTTGCTCGAACGGCATGCCGGCCACATCCAGGGCGTCGGCGAGAATCTGGCCGACGCTCCAGCGCGGGTCGAACGAGCTGAGGGGGTCTTGATAAATCACGCTGATGTCGCGCCGATGCAGGCGCCGGGTTTTCTCCTCGACGCGCCCGCTGCCCGCCCCCGTCCACGGCACATTGAGAAACTGCACCGCGCCGGCATCGGGCTCCAACAGGCCCAGCACAATGCGCGCCACAGTGGTCTTGCCGGAACCGGACTCGCCGACGATGCCTAGGGTGCGGCCCGCACGCAGCTCGAAGCTGACGCCATCGACGACCTGCCGCACCTGTTGATCGGGGCCGACGTAGCGCTTGCCCAGCCCGGTAGCCTTGAGCAACACCGGAGAATCCACCCCCGCCCGAGCCTGCAGCGCTGACGCACCCTGCCCCGACCCACCCTGCGCCGATGAAAGCCGCGTCCCGCGCGCATGTTCGGCGGGCACGGCATCCAGCAATGAGCGGGTGTAGGCATGACGCGGGTTGCGCAGCACTTGCTCCATCGGCCCCTGCTCGACCACTTCGCCGTGGCGCAGCACCAGCACCTCATCGGCCAGTTGCGCAACCACGGCCAGGTCATGGCTGATGATCAACAGCGAGTCGCCGCGTTGGCGGATATGTTGCAGGACGTCGAGGATCTGCGCCTGCACCGTGGCGTCCAGCGCGGTGGTCGGCTCGTCGGCAATCACCAGTCCGGGATTCATCGCCAAGGCACTGGCAATCAGCGCGCGCTGACGTAATCCTCCGGAAAGCTGGTCAGGCCGCTGCCGTGCGCGCAGCCGTGGCTCGGGCACGCCGACGGTCTCCAGCAATTCGATAACCCGCTCGCCCCGGCTGACGCGATCGCCCCAGCCATGGGTCTGCAGCACTTCGAGAATCTCCTTGCCCACCGGGCGCAACGGGTCCAGGGACACCAGCGCATCCTGCAGCACGAAACCGATTTCCCGGCCGCGCAAGTCACGCCATCCGCGCTCCGACAGCGCCAGCAGATCACGTCCGGCATAACTCAGCCGGCGCGCCGTGACCCGCGCGCCCTCGCCCGCCAGGCCGAACAGGCTGCGCGCCGTCACGCTCTTGCCCGAGCCGGATTCGCCGACCAGCGCGAGAGTCTTGCCCGGTTCCAGGGTGAACGACAGATCACGCACCACCGACTGCCCGGCGAATTCCATGGACAGGCCTTCGACGATCAAACGTTTCGGCTCGCTCATGACAGTCGGCCCTCCAGACGTTGTTGCAGGTAACGACCGGCGACCGTGGTCGACAGCGTGGTGAGGACGATGAACAAGCCGGGGAAAAACGTCAGCCACCACGCGTTGGCGATAAAGTCGCGGCCCATCGACAACATGGTTCCCCATTCCGGCGCCGGTGGACGCGCGCCGAGGCCGAGGAAGCTCAGCGCCGACGCCCAGACGATGGCCTGACCGACGCCCATGGTCAGGGTCACGATCAGCGGCCGCATGGCGTTGGGCAATAGTTGCCGGGTGATGATGCGCAGTGGTGGATGGCCGAGGGCCTTCGCCGATTCGATGTAGCCGGCATTGCGCACCGCCAGCACCTGGCCGCGGACCATGCGCGCATAACCGGGGGCGCCGCCCAGACCGGTGGCAACGATGAGCGGGCCGATGCCGCTGCCAAAAATCGCCACGAACAGCAGCGCCAGAATCAGACTGGGAAAGGCAAACAGCATTTCAAGCACCCAGCCCACGGCGCGGTCGACCCGTGCGCCACCCAATCCGCCGAGCAGGCCGAGAACGATGGCGATGCTAATGGCAATGGCGGTCGCTGCCAGGCCGATGAACAGCGACTGGCGCGTGCCGTAGATCACTCGGGAAAAAATGTCCCGCCCCGATTGGTCGGTGCCGAACCAGTGCGCCCAGCCCGGTGGATGAAACGCATCGCGCGGCACGATCGCCAGCGGATCGCTGTGGGCGAACCACTGTGGCGCCAGGGCGGCGAGGATGACCAGCAGCAAAAAGGCCAGGGCCAGCGACGGGCCGATTCGCCAGGTGCGCGGCGTGCGCTGGACCCGGATCGCGGGCAGCGGCGTGTCGAGAATCAGGTCGCTCATCACGGGTTCTCCTGTTGGCGAGGGTCGACCCATTGGTAAAGCAGGTCGACCAGAATGTTGGCCAGCACATAACCGGCGGCCACCACCAGGCTGATGCCGATGGTCAGCGGCAGGTCCTGGGCTTGCACGGCCTGGTACAACTGACGTCCGAGGCCCTTGCGGGAGAAGATCACCTCGATCACCACGGCGCCGCTGATCAGCGCGCCGATGGCCCAGCCTGACAGCGAGATGCCCGGCAGCACGGCATGACGCAGCGCGTGTTTGAAGCGCACGTTGAAGTCGCTCAGCCCGCGGGTTCTGGCGGTCAACACGAAGGGTTGTTCAAGGGTCAGGTCCAGGGATTCGCGGGTGACCTGGGCGATGAAACCGGCCAGCGGAATCGCCAATGCGAAAGACGGCAGCACCAGTGTCCGCCAGCCGTCACTGCCCGCCGGCGGAAACAGCCGCAAGCCAAACGCGAACACGGCCAGCAGCAGAATCCCCAGCCAGAAATGCGGCAGCGCGGCGGATACCGTTTCTGCCAGCGACGCGAGGGTGCTAACCCAGCGGCGGCGCCCGGCGGTGAGCACCGTTAACGCCAGCACCAGCAGCCACGCCAGCGCCAGGGAGGTGAAGGTCAGTTCCAGCGTCGGCCAGGATTGCTCGGCGAGCACGCGGGTCACCGGCAGATGCTGGGAATAGGACATCCCCAGATCACCTTGCACCAGCCGCCCGAGGTACAGCGCGTATTGCACGGCCAGCGGTTTATCCAGGCCGTATTCGCGGGTGGCCTCGGCGATGGTTTCGGCGGTCGGGTTGCCACTCGGTCCACCGAGGATCGCCAGCACCGGATCGCCGGGCATCAGGCGCAAGGCGAAGAAGGTCAATGTCGCGACCGCCCACAGCACCAGAATCCCGCCCGCCAGGCGCCACAACGCGCGCTTGCCCAGCCGCTGCAATCGCTCGCGACGCGGGTTCGCGGACGGCGTCTGAGGGGCGGCCTCAGGGTTGTTGTCCAGCGCGTTGGTCAGCCCGTTGCTCGACGCTGTATTGGTCATTTGTTCACCCATGCGTCATAGAGGTAAGTCACCGCCAGCGAGGTTTCCAGCCGCACGCCCTGGGTGGTTTTGTAGATGCCCAGTCGAGTGCTCTGCGGGTACGTGGTCAGTTGCAGGTATTGGCGGGAGGCAATCTGTTGCGCCTTGTAATACAGCGCCCGCCGCTGCTCGGCGTCCTGGGTGGCGAGGGCCTGCTGCACCAGCGAGTCGAACGCCGGGTCGCTGAAGCCGGCGGTGTTCTGGTGGTAGCCACCCACCCCTGCGGGACGAATGAACTCGCTGCCGAAGATGATGCGCAGTACGTCGGCGGTGTTGGTGTTCCAGTAGCCGAGGCGAATGTCGTAGTCCCAATCGGCCTGGCGCTTGGTCGCCTGCACGTCGCTCATCTGGTCGATGATAAGCTCGAAGCCGGCTTGCCGCGTGGTCGCCTGGACCTGTTCCCATAGGGTGTATTCGGAGGGTGGCGTGCGGTTGCCCATGACCACATGAACTTGCAGGCGCTTGCCCTCCTTCGTCCGATAGCCATCGCTGTCCCGTTGGGTCCAGCCGGCCTGATCGAGCAGTTGTGCAGCCTTGGCAGGGTCGTAATCCTGGGCGTGCTGGAAGTCCGGGCTGGAGAAGCGGGTGGCCGGGCTCAAGGGTCCGCCTGCGCGAGGAAACTCATTGAAGTACACACTTTTCAGGGCGCCATCGATGTCGGCGCTGCGCACGAACGCTTCGCGCACCTTGAGGTCGTTGAACGGCGCGCGGGTGATGTTCAGCGTGCCGTTGGTGGGGTTGCCGGGGCGCTGGGCGATGATCAGTTGCAGGTCGGGATTGCGTCGGGCCGCTTCATGGGATTCCGGGGGCAGCGCCTCGATGACGTCAACTTCACCGGCCTGCAGCGAGGCGAAGCGCACCGAGGGCTCCTGGATGAATTTCCAGACCACGCGGTCCAGCCAGGCCGGGCCCTGATGTTTGGCGGTGGGCGGCGCCCAGTTGTAGTCGGGGTTGCGCACCAGTTCGACCTGGCTCTGGCGGTCCCAGCGAACGATTTTGAAGGGGCCGCTGCCGACCGGGCTTTCGCAGTTGGTGTCACGGGGGCGCTGAAGGGCCGTCGGGGATTCGATGCCGAGGAAGCCCTGTGCGAGCACTTCGAGGAAGGCGGCATAGGGCGTCGCGAGGTGGACGACGGCGGTGTCGGCGTCGATCACGTCGGTGCTGCGGTATTGGCGAATGTAGCCGCCCGCTGTACTGGACTGGGTTTTGGGATTGGCCATGTGGTCGAGGTTGGCTTTGACCGCGGCTGCGTTGAACGGGGTGCCGTCGGTAAAGTGCACGTCGTTGCGCAGGTGGAAGGTGTAGGTCAGGCCGTCGTCGGAGATTTCCCAGCTTTTCGCAAGCCAGGGGCCGATGCGGCCTTCGGCGTCCATGGAGACGAGTGAGTCGAGGTACTGTTGGCCGATGAACACTTGGGGCATGTCGCCGGCGACGTGGGGGTCGAGGCAGGTCGGTTCGCGGTCGGTGGCATAGACGAGTGTGCCGCCTTTGACGGGTTGTTCGCTGCGGGTGACGGTGGAGGTGCTTTGTCCGCAGCCGAGCATGAGGCTGCAGAGGGTGGCCACGCCGAGGATGGCGGTGGGTTGGGTCCACGACCGGGGCCGAGGGTCGGGCAGTCGCAATGTGGGGGCGCGTTCTCGCATGGGTCCTGATGCCTTTGGTCCGGGATCAGGGTCATTGCACAAGGCATGCCGGGTTTTTCCAGCGGTAAATGCGGTGTGTCAGGCGGGTTTCGGGTTGCTGGCGGGGCAATTTGTGTGGCGGGTGTTGGTGGGGCAACAGCTCGGCTCTTTTTTTGGCTGCGCCGCGAGATCAAGATCAAAAGCGTCTGCCTGGGGGCAGACCGTTTCGCCTTCGGCGAGTTACTTGGAAAAGTCGAAAGTCGCACCATCCCCAAGTAACCAAGGGTGCTTGCTCCTGGTTGGGCCCTTCGTTCCTCAGGGTTCCTTCACTCCGGTCCCGCTCCGTTGGCCCGCCGCCATCCGCCATCCATGGCGGGGGGCGGCTCTCGCGGCATCCATGCCGCTCGGCCCACTCCGCGAAACCTGCGTTCAGCCTGCACCCAAGTCGCGATTGGCGGTGTCTGGACCTTTTGTGTTTGAAGATCAAGATCAAGATCAAGAGCAGATCAACGGCTTCCCGGCTGAAGCCGGTCCCACTGACTGTACGCGTGCTTTTGTAGGACTGGCTTTAGCCAGGAAGAGGCCAGTTCAGGCGCCGGTATTTTTCGGGACGCAGCGCTGCTTTTGTGGGAGCGAGCTTGCTCGCGAATGCGGTATCCGATTCACTCGGGTCGCGCATGGAACGGTCACCCCGGAAACCGCAACGGCTTCGCCGGGTGACTCAATGCGGCCGGGTCGCGGTAGTGGGCGCCGAAGTGGTCGTTGGGCAGGCGTGACTGCCCCGCGCCGAAGAGGCGTTCGCGCAGGGTTTCGCCTTCGGTGTAGGACTCACGGAAACGACCCCGGCGGCGCAATTCCGGGATGACCAGTTCGATGAAGTCGCGGGCCGTTTCAAAGGACAGGTACTGGCGCAAGTTGATGCCGTCGATGCCATCGACGTCGAGCCATTTTTCGATTTCGTCAGCGACCACCGTCGGTGTGCCAGCCACAAAGAAGCGTTCGCGGTTGAAACCTTCCAGCTGACCGAGTACGTCACCCACCCGCAGGTGGGGTTTGAAGCGGGATAGGCTTTGCCAGCCTTTGACCTCGCGTTCGATCAGCTCGCTGATCAGCGTGTCGCGCGGGTACGCGGTGAGGTCCACTGCCATTTGTGCATGGGCCAGTGACGCCTCGACGCTCATTAATTTGCGGTAGTCGTCGAGCTTCTGGCTGACCTCCGCATCGGTGCGGCCCACGATTACGCCGGCCATGACGATGAATTTCAGGCCGGCGGGATCACGCTCGTGAGCAAGGGCTTTTTGGCGCATGGCCTCGATATTCCCGCGCACCGCCGCCGTGTCCATGCCGCCGGTGAACACCACTTCAGCATGCCGCCCGGCGAACTCCATGCCTGCTGGCGAACCGGTGGCCTGGTACAGCACCGGTGTGCGCTGTCGCGACGGCTGACAGAGATGCGGGCCGGCGACTTTGAAATGCTCCCCGACGTGATCGATGTAGCGCACTTTGCTCGGGTCGGTGTAGATCCGCCGCTCACGGTCCTGGATCACCGAGTCGTCGTCCCAGGAGCCCTCCCAGAGTTTGTACAGCACGTCCAGGTACTCGTCGGCGATCTCGTAGCGGTGGTCGTGAACCACTTCCGTGTCGTGGCCGAAGTTGCGCGCGGCATTGGGCAGGTAGGAGGTGACGATGTTCCAGCCCACCCGCCCCTTGGTCAGATGGTCGAGGGTGCTCATGCGCCGGGCGAAGGCGAATGGCGGCTCGTAGGTGGTGGAAAACGTCGCACCGAATCCGAGGTTTTTGGTCACGGCGGCCATGGCCGGAATCACCAGCAGCGGGTCGTTGCTGGGGATCTGCATGGCTTCGCGCAACGCCGTTTCCGGACCGTCACGAAACGCATCGTACGTGCCGATCACGTCCGCCAGAAACACCCCGTCGAAGGTGCCGTATTCCAGCAACTGGGCGAGCTCCGTCCAGTAGTCCAGATCATTGAAGCGGTGCCGGTTGTTGTCCGGGTGCACCCATAAACCGTGGACGATGTGGCTGACGCAGTTCATTTCGAACAGATTGACATGCAGTTGCTTGGGCACTGCGCTGACTCCTTTATTCATACGCTGCTCATCCGGCGCTTGCCTCGTTTTGCGGACCTTTGATACCGCGTGTTCCCTGTGTGCAATGCAGCGAACATGCCACGGCTGATCTGCGGGTGAGGCCTTGGAAAAAGGTCATTTAATACCGGGCCATAACGGCGCCGGACATGCGAGTCTGTCTGCCCAGCCACAGACTGTTTAACCGCTGTTGAATAGTCGTTCCCGGCTAGAGTGGAAAAATCGGCCGGACGTGACGGTGTATCAGGGGGATGGCGTCGACGGCTGCCGGCGTGTTGAATGTGGGCAATGGACAGGTGAGAAAAATATGGCGCAGAACATCTACGACAACCCGGATTTCTTTGAGGGCTACAGCCAGCTGTCTCGCTCCATCGACGGCTTGGCCGGCGCGCCGGAATGGCCGGCATTACGCGCGCTGCTCCCTGATCTGCAAGGCCACGACGTGCTGGATCTGGGCTGCGGCTACGGCTGGTTTTCGCGTTGGGCAGCCGAGCACGGTGCACGCAGCGTGCTCGGACTGGACCTCTCGGAAATGATGCTGCAGCGGGCCATTGAAGCAGGCCACCATGAACGCATCAGTTACCGGCGGGAAGACCTGGAGCATGTGCAGCTCCCATTGGCGCGTTTCAGCCTGGCGTTCAGCTCGCTGGCGTTTCATTACATCGTTGACCTGGGTGCGTTGCTGCGCAGCATCCATGACGCATTGATCCCCGGTGGCCGTCTGGTGTTTTCCATCGAGCACCCGGTGTTCATGGCGTCCTTGCAGCCGCAGTGGGTCGTCGACTCCCAGGGCCGCAAAGTCTGGCCGGTGGATCATTACCAGGCGGAAGGCCCGCGAAGCACCGACTGGCTGAGTCCCGGGGTCATCAAACAACACCGCACAATGGGCACGCTGCTCAATCTGCTCATCGCCAGCGGATTTACCCTCAACCATGTCAACGAATGGGGACCTTCGGCCCAGGACCTCATCGACCGCCCCGCCCTGGCTGACGAAATTCACCGGCCGATGATGCTGATTGTGGCGGCCACGCGCTCGTGATCGGCTTTTAAAGGGGCTACCTGGCAGGACCGACTTATGCCGGGAATTCACTGGTCACGCTGCAAACGTGAGGGTGTTCATGCCGGCCTCTTCCCGGCTGAAGCCGGTCCCACTAAAAGCACCGCGTGTCCCGGCAGGAACGGCTTCAGCCGGGAAAGCGTCAGACTTCACACCGGACAGCTGATGTCGAGTGGACTATTTATCCGCGCAATAACGCGACGTTTTCATCAATCCGTGCCTGAAGCATCGCCAGGGTGTCCGGCGTGATAAGCCCCGGGCTGGTCTGTTCGGCGATCGCGGCGAACTGAGTCGCCACATCACAAATCCCGTCAATCATCCCGCCCGCTTTCTCCGCTGACACCTCGGCCTCTTCGGCGAGCCGGAGCATCACCTTTCGATCAATCGACAGCGCCTCACCCAGCACGTCCATCTGGTGATATCCCCCCGGCCCCTCGCAAAAGGTCACGTCGTAGGCCGGCGCCAATGTCCAGCTGCCGGACGCCGACATGAGGTAGGCAAAGTTCTTCGGATGATCGTCGCGGTTGTTGAGCGCGACATTGAACACCGCACGTTCGAAGGCGATGGCTTTCTCGCGGACGTCGTTGGTGCAGAGTTGCGTCGCGCGCAGGAAGTTGACGTAGTCCAGCGACCCGGGCGAGGTGTAGTCCGCGCCAGTGAACGCGGCGAGGCTTTGCATCGGCACTCGCTTGCCCTGGATCCGGTCGAAGCGTCGGCTGGCGAACGCCGCCAGGCCATCGGGCAAGATGAAATGCTGAGTGTCAGGCGTCTTGATGCCACACAGACGCAGGCACTGGGCATAGACCATCTCGATAGCGCAGACCTCGGCGTGTTCGCCTTTGGCCGGAAACTTGATCAGCCAGGCTTCGAAACCCGGTGTCGCGGCGGTGGTGAAGGCGCCTGTTTCGGGATCGCGGTAGACCAGCGCCTTGGGGCGCGCCCCCTGGGGCGAGCCGCCGACCCGCATCAGCGTGTGCAGGAATTCTCCGCCGTCACCCTGGACCACTTCCTGAATCTCGGCGGCCAGCAACTCGATAGGCACATGGGCCTGGGGCTCCAGTCCCTCGGGCGCGACAGGCTCGAACGACATTGCACCCATGGCCGTATTCCCGATGTAGGCCAGCCGCTCCAGCGGTCCGATGCGCGCCGCATTGAGCTGACGACGCCTGAACAAGCGGTCCATCAGCAGCATCCCCCAACCATCCGGCAACGCGTCATAGACCGGCCCCGGCAGACCGAGTTGGTGGGCGGCGAAGCCACGGCGCAGGCGCGGACCCTCCAGCGGCAGCGTGTAACCCGACAGTTCCAGGCCCCTGGAGCGGGCCTCGTCGCTGTACTCGAAAACAATCTGCGGACGCCCGGCGATGGCCGTGGTCGACACTAATGTGCCCCACAGCCAGCGCTCGTCCCAGCCGTTGTAATACACATCGACCTGCTCAAGCATCGCCCGACTTCCTTATACGTTGGCGCTCGGCAGCGGCCTCGTAGCGGCGAATGTCATCCAGGCTGTCGAGCCTGGGCATGAACAGCCCTTCCAGCTCCTTGGTTCGGCCGAGGACCATGGCCACGCGCACCAGATTTTCGAAGCTGACATTGCGCCCGGCTTCGAGATTTGAAACGGTATTGACGCCTACGCCGGCGCGGCTGGCGACGTCGGCCTGGGTCATCTGCAGCGCAAGGCGCTCGGCGCGTAACCGGGCGCAGAGGCGATCGACGATTTCACCGGGCTTGCTGAAGCTTAAATCCAACATGAGCGTGAGTGGCCTGTGTGCCTGTGACGCGAGCAAGTATGAGTCAGACCACCCTCAAGCTCAACCTACATAAATCCATTTTAATGGGGCTTATCTTCGTTTAACGCACATAAGACCCAAGATAATGGATTTATATTAAAGCGCATCAGGACGGTGCGACGAATCGATTGCAGACCTTTTATCACGCCGAACATCATTACGACTGATAGTTACCTTCGCGTCATTCGATTCGTGCAATAACACCCCCGAGAACATCATCCGCCCATCTCAATAACATCGGCGGATTCTCCCATGCTTCAGTCTTTAACTCCTTTGCGCTATCCCCTCGCCGCGTTGACCCTTGTGGTCATCAGCGCGTGCGGCCGGACGCCTGAAGCGACCGTTGCGCCGGCGGCGGCGAAAGTCAACGTGGCCAAGGTGATCGAGCAACCGGTCAACGAGTGGGACGAAGTCACCGCCCGCCTCGAATCGCCGGAAACCGTTCAGGTGCGCCCGCGTGTTTCAGGCCAGATCGATTCGGTGGCTTTCACTGACGGCGAGCTGGTCAAAAAAGGCGACCTGCTGTTCCAGATCGACCCGCGCCCGTTCGAAGCGGAAGTGCATCGTCTGGAAGCGCAACTGCAGCAGTCCAAGGCCGCTGCCCAGCGCAGCACCAATGAAGCCCAGCGTGGCGAACGCCTGCGCACCAACAATGCGATCTCCGCCGAACTCGCCGATTCGCGCACCACCACCGCCCAGGAATCCAAAGCTGCCGTTGCCGCCATCCAGGCACAGCTTGATCTGGCGCGCCTGAACCTGAGCTTCACCCGCGTCACTGCGCCGATCACCGGCCGGGTCAGCCGCGCCGAAATCACCGCCGGCAACATCGTCACCGCCGACCAGACCATCCTCACCAGCCTGGTGTCGACCGACAAGGTCTACGCCTACTTCGACGCCGACGAGCGCGTGTTCCTCAAGTACAACCAGCTGGCCCGCGACGGCAAACGCGGCGCGACCACGCCGGTGTACATGGGCCTGTCCAACGAGGCGGAAAACCCGCACCTGGGTCAGATGAACTTCGTCGATAACCAGGTCAATCCGCGCACCGGGACCATCCGTGGCCGCGCCGTGTTCGACAACAGCAAGGGCGAATACACCCCGGGCCTGTACGCACGCCTGAAGCTCGTCGGCAGCGGCACCTACTCGGCCATGCTGATCAAGGACGAAGCGGTCGGCACCGACCTGGGCAAGAAATTCGTGCTGGTGGTCGACAAGGACAACAAGGCGATCTACCGCAGCGTCGAGCTGGGGCCGAAGCTTGAGGGCTTGCGCATCGTGCGCAGCGGCCTGGGCAAAGACGACCGCATCGTCGTCACCGGTCTGCAGCGCGTGCGTCCGGGGTCGCCGGTTGACCCGCAAGACACGCCGATGGCCAGCGCCGAAACACTCACCGCACTGCAACAACAACGCCAGGCGCTCGAAGCCAGCAACCAGCCCAAGGCCCAGCCGAAGCTGGACGCCAAGGTGGCTGCTTCCGCCACGCCACGCGGTTAAGGGACACACACGATGAATTTCTCCAAGTTCTTTATCACGCGACCGATCTTCGCGGCGGTGCTCTCGCTGCTGATCCTGATCGCCGGCGCGATCTCGCTGTTCCAGCTGCCGATCAGCGAATACCCCGAAGTCGTGCCGCCGACCGTTGTCGTGCGCGCCAACTTCCCCGGTGCCAACCCGAAAGTGATCGGCGAAACCGTCGCCGCGCCACTGGAACAGGCGATCACCGGCGTCGAGAACATGCTCTACATGTCCTCCCAGGCCACGGCCGACGGCAAGCTGACCCTGACCATCACCTTTGCGCTGGGGACCAACCTCGACACCGCGCAAGTGCAGGTGCAGAACCGGGTCACCCGGACCGAGCCGAAGCTGCCGGAAGAAGTGACGCGCATCGGTATCACCGTGGACAAGGCGTCGCCTGATCTGACGATGGTGGTCCACTTGACCTCGCCGGATCAGCGCTACGACATGCTGTACCTGTCCAACTACGCAGTCCTCAACATCAAGGATGAGCTGGCGCGCCTGAACGGTGTCGGCGACGTGCAGCTGTTCGGCATGGGCGACTACTCGCTGCGTGTCTGGCTCGATCCGAACAAAACCGCTTCGCGCAACATCACGGCGACCGACGTGGTCAACGCCATTCGCGAGCAGAACCGCCAGGTCGCCGCCGGTCAACTGGGCGCACCGCCCTCCCCGAGCGCCACCAGCTTCCAGATGTCGATCAACACCCAAGGCCGTCTGGTTTCTGAAGAAGAGTTCGAGAACATCATCGTTCGCGCCGGCGACAATGGCGAAATCACCCGGGTCAAAGACATCGCTCGCGTGGAACTGGGCTCCAGCCAGTACGCATTGCGTTCGTTGCTGAACAACCAGCCGGCGGTGGCGATCCCGATCTTCCAGCGCCCTGGCTCCAACGCCATCGACATTTCCAACGAAGTGCGCGGCGAGATGGAACTGCTGAAGAAGAACTTCCCCGAAGGCATGGACTACAGCATCGTCTATGACCCGACGATCTTCGTGCGCGGCTCCATCGAGGCGGTGGTTCACACCCTGTTCGAAGCGCTGATCCTCGTTGTACTGGTGGTGATCCTGTTCCTGCAGACCTGGCGCGCTTCGATCATCCCGCTGGCTGCTGTGCCGGTGTCGCTGATCGGTACCTTTGCCGTCATGCACCTGTTCGGCTTCTCCCTCAACGCGCTGTCGCTGTTCGGGCTGGTACTGGCGATCGGTATCGTCGTGGACGACGCCATCGTGGTGGTGGAGAACGTCGAGCGGAACATCGAGCTCGGCCACCAACCGATGGAGGCCACACAGATCGCCATGCGAGAAGTGACCGGCCCGATCATCGCCACGGCGCTGGTGTTGTGTGCGGTGTTCATCCCGGCGGCGTTCATCTCCGGACTGACCGGGCAATTCTATAAACAGTTTGCGTTGACCATCGCCATCTCGACGGTGATCTCGGCCTTCAACTCCCTCACCCTGTCGCCTGCCCTGGCTGCCGTATTGCTGCGCGCCCACGACGCGCCGAAGGATGGCTTCTCGCGCTTCCTCGACAAACTGTTCGGGGCCTGGCTGTTCCGACCGTTCAACCGGTTCTTCGTTAAGGCCAGTAACGGTTATGTGAGCACGGTGGGTCGGGTGATTCGCGTCAGCGGTGTGGCACTGGTGGTGTACGCCGGCCTGATCGTCATGACCTGGCTGGGTTTCTCCACCACGCCGACCGGTTTCGTCCCGGCCCAGGATAAACAGTACCTGGTGGCCTTCGCGCAATTGCCGGACGCGGCGAGCCTGGACCGTACCGAAGACGTGATCAAGCGCATGTCCGACATCGCGCTGAAGCAACCGGGCGTTGAAAGCGCTGTGGCCTTCCCGGGCCTGTCGATCAACGGTTTCACCAACAGCCCGAACTCCGGCATCGTCTTCGTCACGCTCAAGCCGTTCGAAGATCGCACGGCAGCCGACCAGTCGGCCGGTGCCATCGCCGGTGCGTTAAACGGCAAATACGCGGGTATTCAAGAAGCCTACATGGCGATCTTCCCGCCGCCGCCGGTACAGGGGCTGGGCACGATCGGCGGTTTCCGTCTGCAGATCGAAGACCGTGGCAACCTGGGTTACGACGAGCTGTACAAAGAGACGATGAACATCATCGGCAAGAGCCGCAGCGTGCCGGAACTGGCCGCGCTGTTCACCAGCTACACGGTGAACGTGCCCCAGGTCGATGCCGCCATCGACCGCGAAAAAGCCAAGACCCTCGGTGTGCCGATCAGCGACATCTTCGACACCCTGCAGGTTTACCTCGGTTCGCTGTACGCCAACGACTTCAATCGTTTCGGCCGGACCTATCAGGTCAACGTGCAGGCTGAGCAGCAGTTCCGTCAGGACGCTGAACAGATCGGTCAGTTGAAAGTGCGCAACAACCGCGGCGAGATGATCCCGCTGGCGACGCTGCTGAAAGTCACCAACACCTCGGGACCGGACCGCGTCATGCACTACAACGGCTTCATCACCGCCGAGATCAACGGCGCGGCGGGTCCGGGTTTCAGCTCGGGTCAGGCGCAGGTGGCGATGGAAAAACTGCTCAAGGAAGAACTGCCCAACGGCATGACCTACGAGTGGACCGACCTGACCTACCAACAGATCCTGTCGGGCAACACGGCACTGCTGGTCTTCCCGCTCTGCGTGCTGCTGGCGTTCCTGGTACTGGCTGCGCTGTATGAAAGCTGGAGCCTGCCGCTGGCGGTGATCCTGATCGTACCGATGACCCTGCTGTCAGCCATTGCCGGTGTGATCATTGCCGGGAGCGACAACAACATCTTCACCCAGATCGGCCTGATCGTACTGGTGGGCCTGGCGTGCAAGAACGCGATTCTGATCGTCGAGTTCGCCAAGGATGAGCAGGACAAGGGCAAGACCCCGCTGGAGGCTGTGCTTGAAGCCTGCCGTCTGCGTCTGCGGCCGATCCTGATGACCTCCTTCGCGTTCATCATGGGCGTGGTTCCGCTGGTGCTGTCCAGCGGCGCCGGTGCCGAAATGCGTCATGCCATGGGCGTGGCGGTGTTCTCCGGGATGCTCGGCGTGACCTTCTTCGGTCTGCTGTTGACGCCGGTGTTCTATGTACTGATTCGTAACTACGTTGGACGCAAAGAGGCTCGCAAGGCCGCCAAGGCGCAACGCATCCAGAACAACGCTGCGGAGGCTCATTGATGAAGGCTGCAAAACTCTTTCTGCCGAGCCTGCTGGTGCTGGCGCTGGCGGCCTGCGCCGTCGGCCCGGACTACAAGAAGCCGGAAACCGCGGCGGCCAACATTCAGGCCGCCACCCAGCGGGCCTACGACCGCAGCCACATAGAGACCGTCTGGTGGCAGCAGTTCGACGACCCGACCCTGAACAAACTGGTCGCCGAATCGCTGCAGGGTAACCGCGAGTTGCGCGTTGCCTTCGCCCGTCTGAAAGCGTCCCGTGCGATCCGGGACGACATCAGCAACGACGCCATGCCTGTCGTGACCAGTCGCGCCAGCAGCCAGGTCGGCCGCGCTCAGGTGCCGGGTGAAACCGAGCACCGGGTCAATCAGGAACGTTACGACCTGGGCCTGGACATGGCCTGGGAGCTGGACCTGTTCGGCCGCATCCAGCGCGAGCTGGAAGCCAGTGACGCTGATCAACAAGCTGCCGAGGCCAACCTCTATCAGCTGCAGGTAACGATGATCGCCGAACTGGTCGACGCTTACGGTCAGCTGCGTGGCGCCCAATTGCGCGAGAACATTGCCCGGGACAACCTGAAAAACCAGCAGGACTCTCGCCGGGTGACCGCCCAGTTGCGTGATGAAGGCGTGGGCAATGAACTCGACGTGGTCCGTTCCGACGCGCGCCTGGCCGCGGTGGAAGCCACCATTCCGCAGCTTCAGGCGGAGCAGGTGCGCGAACGCAACCGCATCGCCACCCTGCTCGGCGAACGGCCGGACGCCATGACCGTGACCCTCGCCCCGGCCAAACTGCCGGCAATTTCCAAGGCTCTGCCGATCGGTGATCCGACCAAGCTGCTGGAAAACCGTCCGGACGTGCGCAGCGCCGAGCGGCAACTGGCGGCGCAGACCGCGCGAATTGGCGTGCAGACCGCCGACCTGTTCCCACGGGTCAGCCTCAGCGGTTTCTTGGGTTTCACGGCCAGCCGTGGTTCGCAGATCGGTTCCGGCGCGGCCCAGGCGTGGGGTCTCGGCCCGAGCATCACCTGGGCGGCCTTTGACCTGGGCAGCGTGAGGGCGCGGATTCGTGGCGCCAACGCCGATGCCGAAGGCGCGCTGGCCAATTACGAGCAGCAGGTGCTGCTGGCTCTGGAGGAAACCGAAAACGCGTTCAGCGACTACGACAAGCGTCAGCAGCGTCTGGTGTCACTGGTGCGGCAGAGTGAAGCCAGCCGTTCGGCAGCGAATCTGGCGAACATCCAGTACCGCGAAGGCACGGCGGACTTCCTGGTCCTGCTGGACGCCGAACGCGAACGTCTGGCCGCCGAAGACAGCCGGGCCCTGGCTGAAATCGATCTGTACCGCGGCATCGTTGCCATCTACAAAGCCCTTGGCGGTGGCTGGCAGCCGAATGCCTGACGTCGCAGGTTGAACAGCGGGATCGCCCAACCGGCGGCCATTCTGTAGCCCTGATCTGCCGCCCTGAAACAGCCTCGGACCCACAAGGTTCGGGGCTTTTTTCTGGACTGAAGAAATCCCCTGCGAGCGCCCAGGGGCCGAATCCATCCCCGCAGCGTTTGACACTCGGCGGTCTCTCCCCGAAGCTGCTGCACACGCAAACACGGAAACCGATATGTCTGAATCGTCTTCCCGGCGCACACCCGCCCAGCTCAAGGCTCGACGTCGCTGGCAGGTGGCAATTGCGCTGGCGCTATTGCTGCTGATCATCGCCATGGCGATGCTGGTGCGAAACTGGCACGCGCCTCCAGCCGCACCGCAGGTCAATCACAGCTACGCCGAAGCACTGGAGCAGGCCCATGGCGGCAAGCCCGGCGCCGCGCGTGTGCTGTATCAGCAATTCAGTCGCACCGACCTGTCCGATATTCGCCGTGCCGGTCTGCTCGCCGAGCTGGTCAATTACCCGGGGCCCCAGGCGCTGAAAATTCTGCGCGGCGATCTCAAGCGCCCCGCGCCGCTGGTTCAGCAGGCGGCCATCCAGACGGTGTCGGCCATGCTGCCGGAGGAACAACGCAGCACGCTGATCGGCCCGCTGCTGGACGATGCCGACGATGAGGTGCGCTTCAGTGCGGTGAGCGCCTTGCTGCCTTTGGGCCCGGATGAATTGGGCCTGTATTACGGGGCGTTGCAGGAGGCGGCTCAACAGTATGAGCAGGCATTGAGTGCCCAGCCGCCGAGCGGGCAACGTCAGCTCGCGCTCGCGCAGCTCTACCTCAACAACGGCACCCCGCAAAAGGCGATCGATGCGCTGGAACTGGCCGCAAAACTGGAACCGGACAACCTCGAGACCGGGCTGGCGCTGGTGCAGGTGCTCGACCGCCAGGGCCAGGCCGATCGCTCGCGCCAGTTGCTCGCCCAGTGGCTGGAGAAACAGCCCCAGTCGTCCCTGGCGCAACACGCACTCGGCCAATGGCTGCTGCGTCATAAACAAAATGAATACGCCCTGCTCCCGCTGACCCGAGCCATTGAGCTGGAACCGGACAACACCGGTTACCGTTACGACCTCGCCGTCGCGCTTCACGATCTGGATCAGCTCGAAGCCGCGCAGCGTCAGCTGGAGGACATTCTTCAACGCGCACCCGCCGACCGTCGCGCGAGGATTCTGCTGATTCGCTACTGGACCGAGGCCGGGCAGCTGCAAAAAGTGCAGGTGCTGCTGGCTGAACTGGAGCAGCTCAACGCCGACGATCCGGCGCTGCAGCAAGGGCTCTAGGACGGCACAGTTTCCGATAGCGCTAAAGTATAAGAAATGACTTACAACGGTTTGCGACTATTATTGTTTTTTTGTCAGACCGGCTTATCGTCGCCGGGATCTTTCACTTAACAATTAGTCATCCCCTATTTTACAACGCGTAAAAAACGTGCATTATTTACTCGCGCCGCAACTGAACTACCCCGTATTGATACCCACCTTCATGCTCATGAAGTTAGTGTCGACGGCTGATCCTGATGTCAAGGACACTGTAGAAAGTGGTGAAACCAACAGCAGCAGACCCAGATGCGCGTCCTTGTTACTCGCATTGTTGCTTGCATTGAGCTGACAACAGCCATTAATTGCCGGAGTATCATTTTGTCCAGACTTGCCGAATTTCGCGCAGCAGAAAAAGCCCTTCAGGAGCAGCTGGCCCAGCTGGAGTATCTGAAGAACGACGCCGGACTGAAGAAGGAAATCGAGTTCGAGCAGCAGCTGCAGGCCCTGATGAGCACGTATGACAAGACCTTGCGCGACATCATCGCGATCCTCGACCCTCACACCGGTGCTTCCACCCTCGCGCCAGCGGCCCCGAAACGCCGCCGCCCGCGGGTCGTCAAAGTCTATCAAAACCCGCACACCGGTGAAGTCATCGAGACCAAAGGCGGCAACCATCGCGGTTTGAAAAACTGGAAAATACAATACGGTGCCGAAACCGTTGATTCCTGGTTGCGCGGCCGCTAGTCCTGTATCCCTTGCAGTGTCGAGAAGAAGCTCTGCTCGCAGGGCTTCTCTGAAAGTGTAGGGATGTCGCAGTGATACAAGTGCTTTAAACGCGGATGATTGCGAGCGAAGTCTTAGGCAGTTTAGATAATGAGTGCTGGTGTAGCACCAGCGTTGAATATTCAACCTGACAATTAGCTGAACAGATTCGTATTAGTGTGATATATCGCTTTCAATAGGCGGCAGGCTTATAGCATGCTCAATTGCCGATGATTTTCCGCTTGTTAATTCCACTAAGTATGGCCAGTGTGCGCGGCGAAGCTGGCTATGAGCCTTCATGCATCAACAGATAAATTTCTCTTCTGCGGCCCAACGGCTCGCAAGCTTCACATTTTTTTCACACCGGCTTGTACAGGATGGAGGCTACTAAAGGATTAGTGCCCCAATGCCCGCTTCGGCGGGCTTCTTTATGCCCGTGATTTGTGTAAACCCCCGCCTCGACCTAAGGCGCCGATCCCAGGCGCAGGCCATTCCTGATCTGCAACACTTCGTTTTTATGGGCTGCGTAGCCTTCCGCCGAACCGGCATACGACAACGACCACGCCAACTGCGGACTGGCCGCCGCCACCAGCGTCTGGGTCATGACGTGATTGCCGTTCTGGGTAATCGTGCACGTGGTCTCCATGGCGGGGATGTCGCTCAGCGTGCTGTCCTTCATGTGCGTGCAAACGCTTTGGAAGCCACCGCGCGCAAAATTGACCTGCACCGCCTTGCGCATTTCCAGCAGAACGCTCTGCACGTTGACCGAGTGACCGGGCTGCAGCTGCGTCTGGGTCAGCTCGACCACCATGGCCGGATCACCGTTCTGATCGTTTTTAACCGCACGCTGTCGTATTTGCACGGCGGGCTGACCTTCGCTCGCCGGCGGCTGGGGCAGCGCTTCCACTTCCCAGCCTTCGGGCCAGATGATCATGGCGTCAGCCGAAGACGCGACGCCCGGAATCATCAGCACGAAACAGAAAGCAACGCGGGCGCATGGGCGCAATGAGAGATGCATGGGCGGTACCTGAAGGTCGAGCCGCGAAGTGTGAGCCGGTCATCCATCGCCCACAAGTCGAAAGCCGCGCTTTATGCGCCTTCGGTTTGGCGCGTCGGCCATGAGCCCGTATCATTACGCAACTTTTTAGCGTTAACCCGGAGACAACCATGAGTCTGCACGACCTGAACACCTTCCCCGGCGTCACGGCCACCCCGGACGCCTCGACCGCACAATTCGTGTTTAACCACACCATGTTGCGCGTCAAGGACGCCACCGCTTCCCTGGACTTCTACACCCGCGTGCTGGGCTTCAGTCTGGTAGAGAAGCGCGACTTCCCGGAAGCGGAATTCAGCCTGTACTTCCTGGCGCTGGTGGATAAAGCGCAGATCCCGCAGGACGATGCTGCGCGCAACGTCTGGATGAAAGGCATCCCCGGCGTGCTCGAACTGACCCACAACCACGGCACCGAAAAAGACCCTGCGTTTTCCTACCACAACGGCAACACCGACCCGCGCGGCTTCGGTCACATCTGCATCTCGGTGCCGGACGTGAAGGCTGCCTGCGCGCGCTTCGAAGAACTGGGCGTGGACTTCCAGAAACGCCTGACCGATGGCCGCATGAAAAGCCTGGCCTTCATCAAGGACCCGGATGGTTACTGGGTCGAAATCATCCAGCCGACGCCGGTATCGGGCGAGTAATCGCGCCTAACGAGTCGGACTGGCTTTAGCCAGGAATAAGCCTATTCGTGAGCAAGCTCACTCCCAAACGTTCTTCAGCGTGGCCAAGATCACGGGTCGATGATGAACAGGTGGGAGCCAGCTTGCTTGCGAAGACAGCGTTTCTCGCGCTGAAGATGCAGAGGATGTAATTGCCTCTTCCCGGCTAAAGCCGGTCCCACTAAAAGCAGCGCGTGCATCCAGCGATGACCCCGACCGTAGGACCGGCTTTAGCCGGGAAGGCGTCAGGCGTCACGCCGCTTCTATCACCTGATCCGCATCAGTCAGATCCGCATAAACCTGCGCGTTTGACGGTTCAGGGGTGAACGTCAGCGCGATGTTCTCGCACTGCTGTTTAAGCTGCTGCAGCTTAAGCGGCCGGCTCAGGAAATACCCTTGGGCCTCCTCGCAGCCGAAATCCCTCACCAGGCTCATGCAACGGAACGTCTCGACACCTTCCGCCACGGTGCGATAGCCCAACTCGCCGGCCAGGTGCAGCACGGAGCGAGCGATGATGCGGTTGCGCGGGTTGCTCTCAAGGTCGGTGACCAGGGATTTGTCCAGCTTGAGGATGTTGGCCGGAATCTCATGCAGGTAGGCAAAGTTGCTGTAGCCTGCGCCGAAATCATCGATGGCCACGTCGACGCCCAGCTCGCGGATTCGGGTGAGCTGCGCGATGACGCGTTTGTCGGCGCGGATCCACTCGCCTTCGGTGATCTCGACTTCCAGCCGTGAGGGATGCACGCCGTGTTGGTCGCAGGCGCTCTGCAGCGTCAAAGCGATGTCCATGTCGGCGAAGTCCAGCGGCGACAGATTGAGGGACAGGCGCACCTCTTCGTCGATCCAGCCGCTAAGGTCGGTCAGCGCGCGATCGATCACCCAGCGCGTCACCGTGCTGATCCTGCCGGCGCTCTCGACCAAGGGAATGAATTCGCTAGGCCAGATCTTGCCCAGCATCGGATGAGTCCAGCGAATCAACGCCTCGACGCTGAGCAGGCGGCCATCCTGCAGGCTGAAGCGTGGCTGGTACTCCAGATAGATGTCGCCACTGACCAACGACTCGCCGAGTTCACCAAGCAGCGTCAACGCGCGACGCTGGGCGCAATCCTCGGCTTCGTCATAGGCCGCCCACGGCACCTGTCGATAAACCGCTCTCCCCGCCGCGTGGGTCGCTTTGCCCATGAGCGCAGCGGCGGAGTTCTGACCGTCGTCACAGCATGCCAGTCCCACGGCAACCTGCTGGTGAGTGAAAGGCTCGGTAATCAGCACCAACAGCATGCGAACCAGGTCGTCGCGTCGAGACCGGTCACAGCTCATCTGCAGGCAAAAATCCTGGTCGCTGACGTGATACAGCTCGGCGATGCCATCCAGACGGCGACGCAGGCAGTGCGCCATGTCGCGGCGTGTCTGTTGCGCATCCAGGTTGCTGCTCACGCTGACATCCGCAGCGCTCGCCAACGGTTGGGTGCGGATCACCACCAGCAGCCGCACCTGGCTGTCGGTCACTGCAAGGCCCTGAGTGTCCAGCAAGAACTGCTGCAAATTGGGCAGACGGCTGATCGGGTGGCGGTAGCGCATCGCCTGGCATTGTTCGACCTGCCCCATGACCAGTTGCGCGAAATCTTCGAGAACAGCCACTTCGTCGGGTTGCAGCGTGCGAGGAACGCTGTCGATCAGGCAAAAACTGCCGAGCACATCGCCGTGCTGATTGCACAATGGCGCTCCGGCGTAGAAGCGGATGCCAGCGGGTCGGGTGACCAGCACGTTGTCGGCAAACCGCGGATCCAGGCGGGCATCATTGACCACCATGACGTCGGAATTCTGAATGGTGTAGCGACAGAACGACTGCTCGATGGGCGTCTGACTCGCTTCGAAACCCACACGACCGGGAAACCACTGACGGTCTTTTTCCACCAGCGAGACCAGCACCGTCGGCACGCGAAAGTGCGCAGCAGCAAGGCGACACAGGCGGTCGAAATCCTCACTGTGGGCGGTTTCCAGCCATTGCAACGCGTGAACCGCGGACAGGCGCTTCTGCTCAATTTCCAGCGAACAGTTCATGGCATCCGCCCTCGGTTCTGAAAATACAGGTTGAATGATATCTCATAGCCACTATTCCTCGCACCTGATCATGACAGAAGGTCGGTGACCGCGATACGGGGGTAAAAACAGACTTCGGGCGAGCTGAGAAAAGTGATATCACAAAGACATCAGTTAATCGTTTCAGTTCCAAAGCTATACAGAAATATATTTTTGTACAAGTTTTAATAAAGTTAATAGGATCGGCGCCGACAGATGGAGCAGAACGACGCGCAGCCAGCCACAACGCTTCCTGCAAGAACGTCGTCAACGCCACTGAATCCCGAGAAAAAGGACCGTTCTCATCGACAACAACCCAAGCGCCCCGCTCCGGGGCTTTGAGAACAGTATGAACATTCTTGCCCCTGCCGTTTACCTGACCAACCGCCTGCGCTTTCCCGCCAAATTCGCGGTGCTGGCCATCATTGTGCTTTTGCCGCTGGCCCTGCTCGGCGCGCGCCTGCTGCATCAACTCACTACCAGCATCGATAACATCCATTCCGAACAAGTCGGCCAGCGCTATCTGATGGACGTCACCCCTGTACTGCGCCTGTCGATGCTGCAACGAGCATTGACCAACCGCCTGCTCAGCGGGGATCAAACAGCCCAACCTGACCTCGCCGCCAACCAGGCCAAACTGCTGGATGCGTACTCCAAACTGGAAACTACCGACCGCCAGCTCGGTGCGGGGCTTGAAACCGCAGATCGCGTACAACGCTTGCGCTCCGGGGCCGAAGGGTTGATCAGCCAGACCAAAACCGGGGCCGATCAGGCGACCCTGTTTGACGCCTGGAGCGATCAGATGACTCAAACGCTGAATTTCATCTATTTCATCTCCGCCACCTCCGGAATGGTCCTCGACGAAGACTACGCCTCGCTGTTCCTGATCGACCAAAGCACCCTGCGTCTGCCGCGCCAGATCAACGTGGTCGGCCAGTTGCGAGGTTTGGCCAGCGGCCTGCATGAAGGCCAGCCGCTGACAGACGCCACCCGTGGCACGATTAAATCGCTGCTCAAGCAAGAAGCCCAGATTCGCCAGGAGTTGCTGCAGAGCCTCACTCTGCTGCGTCGTCAGGAACCGGCCCTCGCCGACCGCATCCAGTCCCCCGTCAGCAGCGGGCTTTCGAGCCTGGACAGCTTTCGCACCGACCTGGAAACCTTGATCGGCTCCTCGCAAAACACCATCACCGGCATGCAGGGCCTGCCGGCCAAAGGCAACGCTGTGGTCGCCGAGCTGTACAAGGCGCAGGACGCTTTGCAAGCCGCGCTGTCCGCCGTGCTGGAGCAACGGGTCAAGGACAAGTCGGCCGAACGCACCGCCATGCTGGCCATGTTCGCCATTGCCGGCCTGCTGCTGATCTATGCCTTCAGCGGGATCTACAGCGCCATGCGTCGGGCCATGGAAGACATGTTGAGCGCCACCCGCCGCATCGCCCAAGGCGATCTCACCGCACGGGTCAACGTCGCCGGCAAAGACGAAATGGCCGACATCGGCACCGGTTTGAACCACATGGTCCAGGCCTTCGGTGAATCCCTCGCTCAGGTCGAGCGCAGTTCGAGTTCGGTGTCCGACGCAGCAACTCGCCTGAGCGTATCCATCGACCGCGCCAAGGTGTCGATGAACGCCCAGCAAGGGGAAACCGAACAGGTCGCCACCGCCATCAACGAAATGACCGCCAGTGTCGCCGACGTCGCCCAGAACACCGAAGGCGCGGCGCGTGCGGCGGAACAGGCCAGTCAGGCGTCCGGCAAAGGCCTGGGCGTGATGCAACAGACCCGCCAGACCATCGAGGCGCTGGCCGGCGAAGTCGACCTCAGCGCGCAAAAGGTCGCGGCGCTCGCGCTGCACAGCCAAGAAATCGGCGGGGTCATCGAAGTCATCCGCAACATCGCCGACCAGACCAACCTGCTGGCCCTCAACGCCGCCATCGAAGCCGCCCGTGCCGGCGAGCAAGGCCGTGGCTTTGCCGTGGTCGCGGATGAAGTCAGAACCCTGGCTTCGCGCACGCAAAACTCCACCGCCGAAATCCAGCGGATCATCCAGCAATTGCAACTGGCGACCAGCGCTGCCGTAGAGCAGATGAAAGCGGGCAAGGACCGGGCGCAGGATTGCCTGACGTCGGCCGATCAGACGTCCTCTAGCCTGAACGCGATCAACGAAGGCGTGGAATCGATCGTCGGCATGAACACCCAGATTGCCAGCGCTGCCGTTCAACAGCACGCCGTGTCCGAGGACATCAACCGCAACGTCACCGAGATCCGCAACGGCACGTTCATGCTGATGGAAGGCATCGAGGACAACGCGGTAACGGCGGACGAACTGTCGCTGCTGGCCGGCGAGCTGCGCACCGTGGTCGGTCGTTTCAAACTCTAAGGATTGGGCGCGCGGTGTCAAACGCCGCGCGCCCTGCCCGTTCATCGCTCAAGGCACCTGAGCCCCCGCCACCGCCACGTACACCGAGTACAACGACGTGTTCGCGGCGATGAACAGGCGGTTACGGCGCGGCCCGCCGAAGGTCAGGTTGGCGACCTTCTCCGGCAGGCGAATCTTGCCCAGCAAGGTGCCGTCGGCGGCGAAGCATTGAACGCCATCGCCGGCGCTGGTCCAGATATTGCCCTGCACATCCACGCGCATGCCGTCCGGCACGCCCGGTTCGATCACCGCGAACACCCGCGACTGCCCCAGCTCACGCCCATTGATGACCTCGAACGCGCGGATGTGGTGGGGGCCATCGGGGTCGTGGGAGCGGCCGGAATCGGCGATGTACAGGGTCTGCCCGTCCGGGGAGAACGCCAGGCCATTGGGCTGCACGAAGTCGTTGGCCATGCAGGCGATCTCGCCGCTGTCCGGGTCGATGCGGTAGACGTGGCGGCCCGGCTGCTCTTCGTCGGCCTGATAGCCCTCGTAATCGGTGAGGATGCCGTAGCTGGGGTCGGTGAACCATACGGCGCCGTCGCGGTGCACCACCACATCATTCGGCGAATTCAGCCGTTTGCCTTCAAAGCGCTCGGCCAGCACAGTGATAGAGCCGTCCGGTTCGGTGCGGGTGACGCTGCGGGTACCGTGCTCGCAGGTGATCAGCCGTCCCAATAAATCGCGGGTGTTGCCGTTGGCGAAATTCGACGGGGTGCGGAACGTCGACACGCCTTGCTCCGGGGTCCAGCGCAACATGCGCTGGTTGGGGATGTCGCTCCACAACAGATACCCGCCGTCGTTGAACCACACCGGCCCTTCGGCCCAGCGGCACTGGTCGTACAGGCGCTCGAGCTGGGTGTTGGGCAGGATCAGGCGGTGGAAACGCTTGTCATGGCATTCGTAGAGGTCGTCGGACACAGGTTCGATCCTTAATTCAGGCGCGGGCATTTTTGCGGCCGCTGACAGCGGTAATCACCGCGATGATGATCAGGCCGGTGAGGATCAGCCGCACCCCGGCACTGGCGCCGAAGGTGTTGAGCATGCTCACTAGCAGATAAAGGAACAGCGACGCGCCCCAGATGCCTGGCACGTTGGAAAACCCGCCGGCCACGGAGGTACCGCCGATCACCACGACGGCGATGGAGGCCAGCAGGTATTCCTCGCCCATGCCCAGCGACGCGCCGCCGGAAAAACCGGCCAGGGTCAAGCCACAGAGGCTGCCGAACACCGCACAGAGCACGTAGGTGGCGAAGCGCATGCGGCCAACCCGGATGCCGGCCAGTTCAGCGGCGCGGGCGTTTTGTCCGATGGCCAGCACCGAGCGACCGTAGCGGGTGCGGGTCAGCACGTAGCCCATGAGCACCGCCACGGCGATCACCACGAGGGCCAGATACGGCACGCCGAAGACGCGGCCGGTGGCGAAGGTGTAGAAACTGTCCGGCGGCGGCACCCGCACGCTGCGGCCATAGGCGATGGCCAGTGATTGCAGGATGAAGCTGGCCGACAGGGTCGCAATGATCGGCGGAATGCGCAGCAGGCGGATCAGCGCGAAATTGCCGCAGCCCACCAGCACACCGATGCCCAGCACGCCAATCACGCCCAGCCAGATATTTGCGTCCTGGCCGTCCATGAGCTTCATGCCCAGCGCGCCGCTGAGGGCGATGTTGGCCGGGATCGACAGGTCGATGTTGCCGGGCCCCGTGCTGATGACGAACATCTGACCGATGCCGACGATCGCGAAGAAGGTCGAGAACGCCAGCGCGCCAGACAGTAAAGCGCCTGCGCCCTGCCCGCCGGTGAACACCAGGGTCGCCACCCAGATCAATAACGCGGCGAGGAATGACCACAGCCATGGCTTGCCGCGCAGCGCTGCAATAGTTGAAGTGCTCATAGCGGGCGTACCTCCAGACGATTGACCGCCGCACGCAGCGCCAGCACGAAAATCAGAATCGCGCCCTGAGCACCGATCTGCCAGTCAGGCGAGATGCGGATGAACGACAGCAGCGAACCGGCCAGCACCAGGGTCAGCGCCCCAAGCACTGCGCCCATGGGTGACACCCGTCCGCCGATGAATTCGCCGCCGCCAAGAATCACTCCGGCGATGGACAACAGGGTGTAACGCAACGCCACGTTGGCGTCGGCCGAGGTGGTCAGCCCCACCAGAAACAGCCCGGACAACACGCCGAAGCCCCCGGCCATGGCGTACATCGCCACTTTGATGCGCAGCAGTGACCAGCCGGCCTTGGCGATCGCCAGCGGATTGCCGCCAGCGCCGCGCAACACCACACCGACGGTGGAGCGCATCAGGAAAAAGTGCATGGCCAGCCCGAGCACGATGCACACGATAATCGCCAGCGGAATCAGCGGTGGCTTGATCCGCACCAGCGCTTGCAGCCACTGCGGCGCCGTCCCGCCCGGTGACGGCAACAGCAGAATCGCGCCACCCACCCAGATGAACGACATGCCCAGGGTGACGACAATCGACGGCAGGTTGCGGCTGTGAATCAACGCACCGAGCAGCGCATACACACCGACGCACCCGGCCAGCGCCAGCCAGCCGAGGAACGGGTGTTGATCGAGCAGCGTCACGGCCACGCAGGCGACGAAGCTGATGAAGCTGCCCATGGACAGATCAAGGTCGTTGACGCTGATGATCAGCATCTGCGCGATGGTTGCCAGGGCAATCGGCACCGCCAGGTTGAGCATCAGGTTCAGGCCCATGTAGCTCATTGCCCGGGGTTGCATGATGAAAATGGTCGCCAGCAAGACCACCAGCGACACCGCCGGCAAAGCGGCGCGGAGCATGCGGGCACGGCGCGCGGCGTTGTTGCGCGTCGCGACGGGTGCGCGGGCAACGGAATTCAGCGGGGCATTCATGGGGTTTCCTCGGCGAAGGAGCTGCGCAGGATGCGCTCCTCGCTCAGTTCGCTGCGCGGCATGTCGAGCACGGTCTGGCCGTCGCGGAAGACATACACGTGATCGCAATAGGTCAGCTCTTCCAGTTCGGTGGTGTACCAGATGAACGTGCGGCCGCGGCCCGCCTCCTCCATCAGAATCGAATACACCTCGCGCTTGGTGCCAACGTCGACGCCACGCATGGGGTCGTCCATCAGGATGATCTGGCTGTCAGACGCCAGCGCCCGGGCAAACAAGGCTTTTTGCTGGTTGCCGCCGGACAGCGACAGGATCGGATTGCCCATGTCCGGGGTGCGAATGCTCATGCGCTTCATCCAGTCATCGGCCATGGCCTGCTCGGCGTCGGGGTTCAACAGCAGGCCGCGCTTGAGCTGGCTGAGGGAGCCGATGGTGATGTTTTCGCCGATGGACCACAGCGCAAACACGCCGTCGGTCTGGCGGTCGCCGGCGACGAAACTGGCGCCGGTGCCGCGCTTGATGCAGTCGCGCAGCACCTGGGTCAGTAACTGGCTCTGGCCGTGCCCGGCCAGCCCGGACAGCCCGACGATCTCACCGGCAAACGCCTGCACCGAGCGCTCATCGGTTTGTCGCGCCGGACGCTGTCGCACCCGCGGGCTGCCCTGCTCACGTCGGGAGGCGAAGTCCTGTGTCGCCTGCGCTTGTTCCCGTGCCGTGCCGCCCATGACTTCCACCAGCGAATCGTGGGTGAAGTCTTGCGCTGCTCGGGTTTCAACGATTCTGCCGTCACGCATCACCGCGATGCGGTCACAGGTGCCGAGCATTTCGCCGAGGATGTGGCTGATCAGCACGATGCTGCCGCCGCCCTCGACGAAACGCCGCACATGGCGCAACAGCTGCTCGGCGACCCGCGCGTCGAGGGATGAGGTGGGTTCGTCGAGGATGATCAGATCAAGGCGCTCATCGACGTTGATGAACGCCCGGGCGATTTCCACCATCTGCCGCTTGCCGATGGACAGGTCAGCGACGATGTCATCGGCGTCGATGCCGTGGCCGGGGAAAATCTGCTCGAGCATCGCTTCGATCAGCGCACCGGCCCGACGCCGCCAGCCGAAGCCGCGCAGAGCCGGCGACATCAGCCGGGTGTTCTCTGCCACGTTGAGGTTCGGGCACAGCGACAGTTCCTGGAACACGCAGCGAATGCCGTGCTGACGCGCCACTTGTACCGAATAGCCTTCGCGCAGGTCGCGGCCTTCGATCAGTAACTGGCCGCAATCGGCGGCCAGGGTGCCGGCGAGCACTTGCATCAGGGTCGATTTGCCCGCGCCGTTGTGGCCGATCAGGCCCAGGCATTCGCCGGCGCGCACGATCAGGTCGACGTCACTCAGGGCGCGCACGGCGCCGAACGATTTACCGGCGCCGACGAAGGCCACCCGCACAGGTCCATTTGCGTTCATGGTCAGAATTCCTTGGCGGGCCGCAGGCAGCGCGGCCCGCGGTGCTCAAATGGAAAAGCTCACAGGGAAGCGGCGGGCTTGAGCTTGGCGACATCGTCGACGCTGTAGGTCTCGCTGACGATTCCGCCCTTGGGCAGGTCCTTCAGGCTGGCGTCGAGGGTCTGCTGGGTGACGATGACCGCTGGCGACAGCAGGTCATGGGGCATCTGCTTGCCGTCGAGCAACTGCTGCGCGACATAGAACGCCAGGCTGGAGATGCTCGGCCCGCTGCTGATCGAGAAGCTCTGATAGCCCTGGGCGTCGCTTTGCTTTTTCCACCAGGTCAGTTCTTCTTCGCGGTTGCCAAAGATGATCGCCGGCAACGGACGGCCTGCCGCGACGAAGGCCTGGGCAATGCCGACGCCTTCACCGCCCTGGGTCACTACGGCGTCGACTTTCGGCAGGCTCGGCAGCACGCCGGAAACGGCTTTCTGTGCCACGGTCGGTGACCAGTTGCCGTTCACTTCGCCGATCACTTTCAGGTCCGGGTGTTTCTGCGCGCCGGCGGTGATGCCGGAGTGAATGCGCTCGTCCACCGACACGCCGGCCAGGCCGCGCACTTCCAGGACGTTGCCGCCCTGGGGGAAGCGCTCGGACAGGTAATCCATCTGCTCGATGCCGGTCTGTTTGAAGTCCATGGAGATGCGGTAGGCGCAAGGCTCGGAGACGGTGCCGTCGAAGGAGACGACGATGATGCCGGCGTCGCAGGCTTGTTTTACCGCGCCGTTGAGCGCGGTCGGCGACGAGGCATTGATGACGATGGCGTCATAGCCCTGAAGGATCAGGTTCTGGATTTGCGCGGCCTGCTCGGTGGCCTGGTTTTCCGCCGTGGTGAAACTGTCAGCCGACGCGATCAGGCCATCCTTGACGGCTTTGTCGGTGGTCTGCTGCCAGCTGGCGAGCATCAGCTGGCGCCAGGAGTTGCCGGCGTAATTGTTGGAGAGCGCGATCTTCTTGTCAGAAGTATCGGCATGGGATGCGACGGGCAGGGCCATCAGGGGCGCAACGGCCAGTGCAGCGCAAAGCAATGAACGGCGTAGCGGATGACGACGACTTTTCATAGTTGAACCCTTGTTATTTTTATGGGGGCTGCAGGGTGGCCGACGGCGTCGGTCGCACCTTATTACGAACAGTACGCGGCGAGTCTGCACTGGCCGGCGCGGAGCGTCAGTGGTCAATCGTGCAGACCTGATGCGGGATCCCGCAACCGACCTGCAGGATCCAGCGTTCTTTTTAGCGCACAGGGGCCATAATGACCGGGCTGTTCCCTGCTCACTGACAAACAGTGTTCATTTAAAAACAGCGTTCGATCCATACAATAAAAACAGGTTGAAGCCCATGGCACAGCGACCGCACACCCTTGCCGAAGACGTGCTGCATCATTTTCTCGGTATTTCCCGCGCCCTCGCCGGCCAGCTGGATTTCCAGTCGATGATCGACGCCGTCTCCCGGGAAATCAGCCCGATCCTGCCCCACGACCACCTCGACGTATGCCTGTTTATCCTGGACGGCCGCGAGCACATCACCTATGAAAGCGGCGTGCACACGCTGTGGGGCGATGTCGCTCAACCGATGCCGGTGCACACCAGCCCCATTCGAGCGGTGCTGTTGGGCGAGCAGGCGTTTCTGCTGACCCACGACGCCATGAACGACGCACGTTTCGCCTTCCCCGGCGCCGCCAACCACCCTATTTTCGACGCCCGCCTGCGCAGTCGCCTGCACGTGCCCTTGCGCGCCCGGGGTGAAATCATCGGTGCGCTGAGCTGCTCGAAACACACCGAGCATTTCTACACCCTGGATGACGTGCGCCACACCCAGCACGTCGCCGATCTGCTGGCCTCGTACGTGTACGCCCTGCGCCAGACCGAACAGGCCAAACAACTGGCCATCGCCGAAGCCCAGGTGCGTGCCCGAGAAGAAGGCCTGCGCCAGGGCGCGCTGCGCCTGACCGAGGAATTGGAGCGTGAACGGCAACGGGTCGGCATGGACTTGCACGACCAGACCCTCGCCGACATGACCCGCCTGCACCGGCGCATCGCCCGCCTGCAAACCCTGCCCAGCGTGCCGGGCGAGGACTTGCGCGGCATCGCCTGCTCGCTCAAGGACAGCATGCAGGAGTTGCGGCAACTCATTGATGCAGTGAAGCCGACGGTGCTGCAGTTGTTCGGCTTCGAAGAAGGTGTTGAAGACCTGTTGCGGCGCAGCGTCCGAGACAGCGGCCTGAGCATCGAAACGCGTCTACAGGACAGCACCGACGGCATGGGCGATCGCTTGCCGGAGTCGGTGAAGGTCGCGGTGTTCCGCATCATTCAGGAAGCGGTGAACAACGCGATCAAGCACGCCATGCCGGACAGCATTGTCATCCACATCAGCCACACAGGCGCCCTGTTGCAGCTGACCGTCGACGATGACGGCATTGGGCTGGACGTCGGCCACCGGTTCAACAGCGGCGGCATTCAGAACATGCAGGTGCGCGCGCAACTGATGGCGGCGCAGTTGTTTATCGAACGCGGGCCCTATGAGCGCGGCACCCGGGTCCGGGTGTGCCTGCCGCTGGCGGATCTGCTGCTTGTCGTTGAGCCTGCGCCGTCCGTTGAAACGGAGGTGCCATGCAAATCCTGTTGATCGAAGACGACCCGGTGCACCGGGCGTTCCTGCGCGAAGTCATCGAAGTGGCCCTGCCGGAATGCACGCGTTTACTGGAGGCCGAAGACGGCCAGATCGGCGAGCGGTTGTTCAGCGAGAGCCCGGTAGATGCCGTGGTGATGGACCTGCAGATGCCGTGCCGCACCGGCGTCGAAGCGGCCAAGACGATCTGGCGGCAGCAGCCGGACACGTCGATTCTGTTCTGGTCGAATTACTCGGACGAGGCCTACGTGCGGGGCATCGCGCGGATCGTGCCCCAGGGGGCGGCCTACGGTTACATCCTCAAGACCGCGTCGGAAGAGCGCTTGCGACTGGCCTTGCGGGGGCTGTTCATCGAGCAGCAGTGCGTGATCGACCGCGAGATTCGCGGCGTGCAGCTCAAGGCCCACGATCAGTCGTCCGGGCTGAGTGATGGCGAATACGAAGTGCTGCAGGACATCGCCCTGGGCCTCACCGACCGCACCATCGCCACCCGCCGCAACCTGTCGCTGCGCAGCGTGCAGAACCGGCTGCAGCAGCTGTACGAAAAGCTCGGCGTTTACCAGCCCGATGCGGCCGGCGAACGCAGCACCGCCTTCAACCTCCGCGCCCGCGCCGTCAACGTCGCCCTGCTCCGCCGCCTGCTCAACCGCACGGCGCTGGAACAGGCCGAAGCCGAACTGCAACTGTGGCTGAAAAACCCCGCGCGGCATCGGTTTGGAGGGGGCTGAGGGGAGATCAAGAGCGTCTGCCTGGGGGCAGACTGTTTCGCCTTCGGCGAGTTACTTGATAAAGCCCCAAGTAACCAAGGGCTTGTGCTCCTGGTTGGGCCCCTCCTGCGTCGGGGTTCCTTCACTCCGGTCCCGCTCCGTGGGCCCGCGCCGAACGGACATCCCTGTCCTGACGGCGCTCTCGCCGCATCCATGCGGCTCGGCCCACTCCGCGAAACCTGCGTTCAGCCTGCACCCAAGTCGCGATGGGTGTCGTCTGGAATTCTTGCGCACGAAGATCAAGATCAAGATCAAGGGCTTCCCGGCTAAAGCCAGTCCTACAGTCGGAGGCGATTCCACAGGGTGCATGCGGTGCTTTTAGTGGGACCGGCTTTAGCCGGGAAGAAGCCCGCTCAGGCGCCGACATTTTTGCTGACAGTCCCCCTCCTTGTGGGAGCGAGCTTGCTCGCGAATGCTGTATCACAAACACCAGATATCTGTCGGATGTACCGCCCCCTTCGTGAGCAAGCTCACTCCCACAAGTCCTTAGCGTTTGCTCTGTCCTCGATCTGCTCTTGATCTGCTTTTGATCTTCATACACAGAAGGGTCAGTCACCGCCAATCGCGACCTGGGTGCAGGCCGAACGCAGACGACGCGCAGTGGGTCGAGCGGCATGGATGCCGCGAGAGCGCCGTCAGGACATGGATGTCCGTTCGGCGCGGGCCCACGGAGCGTCGTCGGAGTGAGGGTATTCCGACGAAGGAGGAACCCAACTAGGAGCAGGCACTTTTGCTTACTTTTGGTGCTTTTCAAAAGTAAGTCGCCGAAGGCGAAACAGTCTGCCCCCAGGCAGACGCTTTTGACCTTGGGGAACGCGAGATCCCCCTGGCTTGTCGATTAAAGCAAGACCGCGACGCGTCGCTTGATCGAAAAGGAGCATTGCCCATGTGCAGGAACCACACCCGTAACCCCATCCTCTGCCTCATCCCCCCGTACCTGCTCGACCAGATCGCCCGCAACGGCAACAAAGCCCAGCGCGAAGCAGCCCTGCGCACGCGCGCCAAGGACAACACCTTCCGCTCACTGCGCCTCAGCGCACAACCTGATCGACGCCTCGTTCACCTCGCCGCCGTAGCCCCCACCGGCAAGCGACGCTCCATCTACACCGCCGACGGCGGCGAAACCCTGCCCGGCACCCTCGTCCGCGGCGAAGGCCAGCCCGTCAGCGGCGACATCGCCGTCGACGAAGCCTATGACGGCCTCGGCGCCACCTTCGACTTCTTCTTCGACGTCTTCGACCGCAACTCCATCGACGACGCCGGCATGGCCCTCGACGCCACCGTGCACTTCGGCAAGGGCTACAACAACGCCTTCTGGAACTCCGCACAGATGGTCTTCGGCGACGGCGACCAGTCACTGTTCAACCGCTTCACCATCGCCCTCGACGTCATCGGCCACGAACTGGCCCACGGCGTCACCGAAGACGAAGCCGGCCTCGTCTACTTCAACCAGGCCGGCGCGCTGAACGAATCGATGTCCGACGTGTTCGGCTCGCTGATCAAGCAGTACGCCCTGAAACAAACCGCCAAGCAGGCCAGCTGGCTGATCGGCGAAGGCCTGTTCACCGACAAGATCACCGGCAGCGCCCTGCGCTCGATGAAAGCCCCCGGCACCGCCTTTGACGACAAAGTGCTGGGCAAGGACCCGCAACCGGGTCACATGGACGACTTCGTCCACACCTACGACGACAACGGCGGCGTGCACATCAATTCGGGCATCCCCAACCATGCGTTTTATCAAGTGGCGACGCGCATTGGCGGCCATGCCTGGGAAAAGGCCGGGCGCATCTGGTACGACGCGTTGCGCGATTCACGCCTGCGCCCCAATGCTGGCTTCGTGCGCTTTGCGCGGATCACCCACGATGTGGCCGGCCGGCTGTACGGTGTAGGCGAAGATGCCCAAATCGCGGTAAAAGAAGGTTGGGCGGCCGTGGGCATCAATGCGCAATGATCCGCCATGGCCATCTGGCAAAAGAAGGAGCCACCCACATGCGTATCTCATTCAGCGAAAGCGGCGGGGTCGCCTATTTTCCGGGCTTGAACAAGCCCAACACCATTGAAGTGGACGCCCTGCCGGAGGGCGAACAAAAGGAGCTGCGGCAACTGGTCGACGCGTCCGAATTCTTCGCGCTGCCGGAAGGTCGACACCCCGCCCGTGCGCTGCGCGGGATGCAGCATTACACGCTGACCATCAGCGAAGGCGACCGGGAGCGCACAGTCTGCGTTCCCGCTCCGGTGGAATCCGGCCCGTTGCAGGGCCTGATGCAATGCGTCCGGCGCCACGTATCCGGCTAGCCCCATGACCGCGCGCCGGGCAAACCGCTATGCTCGGCGCCATTACTCCCTGCTCTTCAGGAATCCTGTGCCCAACCTTCTCTCATCTGTCCTCCGTCGATTCATGCCAACAGCCCGCAGTGCCGACGCGTCACGCGGTGCCCATCGATGATGCCTGTCCGCCGCCTGTGCCTGGTCCTCGGCGATCAGCTGTCCTTCGACCTGGCCTGCCTCGCCGAACTCGACGCCGAGCGCGACGCCGTGCTGATGGTCGAGGTCATGGAAGAAGCCACCCACGTCGCCCACCACCCGCAAAAGATCGCCCTGATCTTCAGCGCCATGCGCCATTTCGCCCAGGCGCTGCAGGAGCGCGGCATCATCGTTCAGTACGTCACGCTGGACGATCCGCTGAACACCGGCTCGGTGCCGACTGAGTTGCAGCGCTGGCACGCGTCGTTGCAGGCCGAAGAAGTCCACGCCACCGAGTGCGGCGACTGGCGTCTGGAGCAGTCCATAAGAGAATGCGCCCTGCCGCTGGTCTGGCACAGCGACACGCGCTTTCTGTGCTCCCGCGAAGAGTTTGCCAAATGGGCCAGCGGCAAGGTCCAGCTGCGCATGGAGTTCTTCTACCGCGAGATGCGCCGCAAGCAGCGCCTGCTGCTCAACAGCGACGGCACGCCCGTAGGCGGCGCCTGGAACTTCGACGCGGAAAACCGCAAGGCGCTGCCGAAGAAGGTCTCGGCGCCCTACCCCGCGCGCTTCGCCCCGGACGCCATCACCCGCGATGTGCTGGAGCTGGTGCGTGAGCGATTCGCCAGTCACTACGGCTCTCTGGACGACTTCGACTACCCGGTGACCCACGCCGACGCCCAGGCGCTGTGGCAGTACTTTCTCGATTACGGGCTGGCGGCTTTCGGTGACTACCAGGACGCCATGGCCATGGACGAGCCCTTCCTCTTCCACGCGCGCATCAGTGCGGCGCTGAACATCGGCCTGCTGGATCTGCGCCAGCTATGCAGCGACGTCGAGTCGGCCTACTGGTCGGGGGGCGTCGCGTTGAACGCGGCGGAGGGCTTCATCCGCCAACTGATCGGCTGGCGGGAATACGTGCGCGGCGTTTACTGGCTGAAGATGCCGGATTACGCCGGCGGCAACTCATTCGGCAATACCCGGTCGCTGCCGGAGTTCTACTGGACCGGGCAGACCAAAATGAATTGCATGAGCCAGGCCATCGGTCAAAGCCTTGAACACGCTTACGCCCATCACATCCAGCGGCTGATGGTCACCGGCAACTTCGCCCTGCTGGCCGGCATCGCGCCCAAAGAGATCTGCGAGTGGTACCTGGCGATTTACATGGACGCCTTCGACTGGGTCGAGCTGCCCAACACCCTCGGCATGGTCATGCACGCCGACGGCGGTTACCTGGGTTCCAAGCCCTATTGCGCCAGCGGCCAGTACATCAAGCGGATGTCCGATTACTGCGGCAGCTGCGCGTACAAGGTCAAGGAAAGCACGACGGAGGACGCCTGCCCGTTCAACTCGCTGTACTGGCATTTCGTGATGCGCCACAGCAACCTGCTGCGCGCCAATCAACGGATGGGCATGGTTTACAAGAACCTCGACCGCATGACCGAAGCAAAACAGGACGCGCTGTGGCAAAGGGGCGAGTCCCTGCTGGGCAAACTCGACGCCGGAGAGGCGATTTGAAGAAGAGCGAGCTGCCGGTAAAGACCTGCGTGGTGTGCGGGCTGCCGTTCACCTGGCGGAAGAAATGGGCGCGCTGCTGGGATGAGGTGCGTTACTGCTCGGAGCGTTGCCGACGGGGCAAGCGCTCCGGGTCGTGAAAGGGTTCAATCGGCGTCAGCGGGCCAATACGGGGGGGCCGCGCCTGATCAGTGGACCTGTGCGCGACTGGCTCTGCCGATCAGCCTGATCAACAACTGCTGTTTGGGGCCTGCGGTTGTCTCGCGGGCCACCTTGATCAAGTATTCCTGCGGGATCAGCCCGCCCGCCTCGGCCAGGGCTTCGTAAATGGCAAACAGCCGCGAATCAATCGTCGTCTCCTCGGCGCATTCGATCAGATAGGCAATTCCCGGATTGGCTTGTTCGTTCACAGTGGATCCTCCTTGTATGTCAGTTACTTCAAAGGAGAGGCACGCGCGGCGGGAGTTCCCACTTTCTGGACAGGGCTCACCCGAACGGTGGCACCCGCCTGCCGGCAGTCCTGAATATCAGTTTTCGCTTGCCAAAACCTGGTTGCCCCCTTAAACAGAGCGTGCCGTTTCAGCACCCGCGACGACTTGCCGCGCCCGTTCTGCCCGTTGCGCCCTCGCAACCCGGCGTCGGGACAGGCCTGCCGAAACGCCCAGACACCTGCAAATCATGGAGACGCCAGGTAAACCCGATGACAGGAAATACGTCAGACACACTCCCCCGCACCCGTCGCGCCCCCAAGGGTGAGAAACGCCGCGAAGAGCTGCTCGACGCCGCGCTGCAATTGTTTTCGCTGGAGGGCTACACCGGCGCCTCCATTGCCCGCATCGCTGACATCGTCGGCATCTCGGTGGCGGGCGTGCTGCATCACTTCCCGAACAAGGTCGCCCTGCTGATGGGCGTGCTCGCCCGTCGCGACGAGGTCAACCACAAAGTGATCAGCAGCCTGCACAGCGAGCCGACGCTGCAGGGCTTCGTCAGCGGCCTTCGGCAGATCAACCGTTCCAACGCGACGGCACCCGGCGTGATCCGCGCGTTCAGCATGCTGAACGCCGAAAGCCTGGTGGACAGCCATCCGGGGTGGGAATGGTTTCAGTCCCGCTACGTGACGATTCACGGACGCATGCGCGCACGGCTCGACCATCTGGTGGCCACCGGCGAGGTGCGTGGGGATGTGGATCTGGACGCGATCGTTCACCAGATACTGGCGATGATGGACGGGCTGCAGCTGCAATGGCTGCGCTTCCCGGAGACGGTGGATCTGGTGCAGCGTTTCGACAGTTACATGGCACAGGTGGAACGCGATATCCGCGCATAAAAAATGAGGCGATCCGGGCTGGCCGGGTCGCCTCATTCTCTGTTTCTCAAGCTCAGGTTGTCACCCGGTTCAGGCCTCAGCCAGCGCCGGGATCAGATCCCGACGCCGGCCAACTGCTCAGCCCTTTCCCGTTGCGAGCAATCAGTACTCGGTGTTGCCGTCGTAGTCCGTGTTGCCATTGGCTGCGTCGGTGTCTTCGGTCTGATCAAGCACACCGCCGGTCTTCACCGCTGGCAGGGTCACTTTGACCGAGTTCAGCGCCGAACGTGGCAGCGGGTTGCTGGTGGTGGTCGACAGTTCCTGACGGAACGGGTTGACCAGCTTGGCGTTCAGACGGATGTCGTCCGAAGCCGCGCCCAGGCTGATGTTGAAGGTGTCGGCATCGATCACCCACTGCTTGCTTGCCTCGTCGAAGTACGCCAGCGAACGATCGTTCAGTTCGATGGTGACGTGACGGGTTTCGCCCGGCTGCAGGAAGACCTTCTTGTAGCCTTTCAGCTCCTTGACGGCGCGCTCGACTTTCGGGTTCTGCTGGCCGACGTACAGCTCGGCGACTTCGGAACCGGCACGCTTGCCGCTGTTGGTCAGGTCGAACGAGACCTTGATCGGCGTGTTGCCCACTGCAACGCCCGGGGTGACCGAGATGTTGTTGTAAGTGAACTGGGTGTACGACAGGCCGTGACCGAACGCGAACAGCGGTTTGGTGTTGGTCTTGTCGTAGCCACGGTAGCCGAGCATGGTCAGGTCGTGGGCGTAGGTGATTTCCTTGACCTTGGTGCGTGTGTTATCGAAGGCCGGGAAATCCTTGTACAGCGGATTGTCTTCGATGTTGCGCTCGATACTGATCGGCAGCTTGCCCGACGGGTTGACCTTGCCGAACAGGATCTCGGCCAGGGCCTGACCGCCGTTCTGACCCGGGTAGAACGCGTGCAGCGCAGCCGGCACCTGGTCGATCCAGTCGCTCATTTTCAGCGCGGTACCGCCGTGCATGGTCACCACGGTGTTCGGGTTGGCCTTGGCGATGTTCTGGATCAGCTCGTTCTGGTACTCAGGCAGATCGAAGCTGTGGTCGAAACCTTCACCTTCGTATTCGGCGCTGTTACCCACGGCAACCACGACCGCGTCGTATTGCGACAGGTCGGAAGGTGCGGTCAGCGAAGCGGTCGACATCTGCACGCCCACCAGGCCGCCCATGGTCGACAGGTAACCGTCACGGCGCGAGTACTCAAGCTTCACGTCGTAAGCCTTGCCGGCTTCCAGCTTGATCTTGCCGGAAACAGGGATGGTTGGCGGAATGCTCTTGTTGGTGATGTTCTCACCGTCGCCGTTGTCGATGATCTTCTCGCCGTTGACCCACAGACGCACGGCGCCGTCGGCACGGACTTTGAAGACCTGGTCGCCGCTGATGGTCGGGGTGACCTGACCGCTCCAGCGAATAGAGGTATTGGCGGTGTCGCCGTTGCTCGGCACGCTGTCGGTGGACCAGTCCAGATTGACGTAGGTGTCGATCTGGGTGGCCGACGGGTCGCCGGACCAGGTGGCGTTGTTGAAGTACTCGGTCTTCATGCCAGCGACGCTGTTGCCTTTGCTGTCGGTGGTGGTCCAGTGCATGGCCGTTGGATCGAGGGACAGCGTGTCGAGGAACTCGACCTGAGCGCCCGGGGCGATCTGACGCAGGCCGCTCAGCTCGCTGATGTAACGGGTGGCGTCAACGTGAGCACTGCCGAAACCGGTCGGCGGCGCGTACTTGGCCAGGTCGCCAACGACGGCGATGCGCTTGACCTTGTTCTTGTCCAGTGGCAGCACGTCGCCCTGGTTTTTCAGCAGCACGATGCCTTCGCGAGCGATGTTCAGAGCGACCTTGTTGCTGGTGGCGCTGTTCATGTTGTGCGTGGTCAGCGGTGCAAACTTGTCGAACTGATACAGGTAGATGTTCTTCAGGATGCGGCGGACCTTGTCGTCGATGGTCGCCATGTCCAGCTCGCCGCTGTCCAGGTACGGCTTGAGCACCGAACTGTTCATCTGGCCGCCCATCATGTCCAGGTCGGTGCCGGCTTGGGCCGCTGGCAGACCGTGGACGACGGCGTTGTAGTCACTCTGCACCAGGCCCTTGAAGCCCCATTCCTTCTTCAGGATGTCGGCGATCAGGTGCTTGTTCTCGCAGGCGTACTCGCCGTTCACTTTCTGGAACGAGCACATCATCATCGCCACGGTGCTGTTCTTGGTGGCGGATTCGAAGGGCGGCAGGGTCATCTCGCGCAGAACGCGCTCAGGCATGACCTGGTTGAGGATGAAGCGGTTGGTTTCCTGGTCGTTACCGGCGTAGTGCTTGGCTTCCGCCCAGACGCGACGCTGCTGGATACCGTTGATGACCGCAGGGCCCAGGCTTGCGCCGAGGAACGGGTCTTCACCGGAGAGGTATTCGAAGGCACGGCCGCTCCACGGCATGCGGTACAGGTTCATGCCTGGACCGGTGACGAACTGGTAGCCGCCGCTGGCAGTGTCGTAGCCCAGGGCGCGGCCGAAATCAATGGCACGACGCGGGTTGAAGGTGGCCGCCAGGTTCGGGCCGGACGGATAGACCACGCCCGGATCGTTGCCTTCGCTGGTGTAACGGATGCCCGCGCCACCGTCGGCGCCGTGGATCTGTGGCACGCCGTACTGGGTCAGCGGCTTGACGTCCCAACCACCGATGCCGCCGATGTAGGCCAGCTTTTCTTCCTGAGTCATCTTCGCCAGGGTTTTTTCTGCCGCTTTGTCAGCGCGCAGTTCCTTGGCCGCCAGTTGCTCTTGGGTCGTGGTGTCGGCTGCGTTGGCGTGGCAGATAGCCAGGCTCAACAAAGCCAGTGCCGAGTGGGCACCGAAAGTTTTACGGTTTCGCATAGGGGACGCTCTCCAAGTATCACCCGCGCTCATTTGTCGCAGTTGACACGCCACAAGCCTTTAATTCAGGCATGACTCGGCCTATACCGAAGTTCTCGAAAGAGCATCGGTGAACGGGAAAGTGGCGTTACAACGTGACGATGAGTGTGGGCAATTTGATCTTCTGTAACTAACGTTAATGGCGATGAGCCACCGAACTGCACGAGCGTTGCCCGAGACGTTTAAATTAAGGCAATTGTTTTCAATTGATGTCAAACAAAAAAATCAATCTTCAACAAACTCGACATTTTTTGATACATCATCTGAACTCTTGCTAAACCTACAGGTCTGTAGGTTTAGCAATTTTCACCGCTCAATGCCTGAAACCCCGTAAACACTGGGTTTCACCCCTGAAACGAGCGGTGGGCCCACGCTGAAGCCAGCGTTGCGATCATTTCAAACACATGACAAACATTGGAGAAACATCACATGAAACTGCCAGTACTGGGCGCCATCGCTGCACTGACCCTGTCGTTTGCAACTGCAACAATGGCCGCTGACTCCGATACTCAGGAAACTGTTTCCGGCGCAGCAGATTCCACTGTCATGACGCAAACACAAAAAGATGCCACCACCGTGAAAGCCACCAAACAGAATCAGGCTGATGAAAACAAGCGTGGCCGTCCGACCGCTAATACGTCGTCTGCGACAAACTAACGCACTCCGTTAGTTACTGTTTTATTACGGCTGTTTATACATCACCCCGAGGTCTCGTCAGAGGCCTCACTTATTTGAATCCCCGTTGTGTCCATAAAACTGTCCCCTATCAATAGCCAACAACTGACCGCGCACTCGGCCGAAGCGCTGTGTGCGTGGCTGTTGGCCAATGCCGGGCTGAAGACAGGTGATCTGGAACGGGCACAGCGGCTGGCTCAGGAATCCGAAGGCAGCTCGCTGACTGAGTTGCTGACCCGCCTGGGGCTGGTGTCCGAACTGGACCTGGCCAGGGCGTGGGCCTCGACGCTGCAAGCGCCCTTGCTGCTGGCGGAAAACGTCACGCTGTCGGGTGAACCGCTGCCGGAATTGAGCGAGCGCTTTCTGCGCCACTATCGCCTGCTGCCCATCGGCGCTTATGCCGACGGCGTGCATGTGTTGGCCGCCAACCCGGGCAATGCCTACGGGCTGGACGCCGTGGCCTACGCCTGCCAGGCGCCGGTGTATGTGTCGGTGGGTGCTGGCAGTGAGGTCGACGGGCTGATCGAGCGTTATTACGGCCAGGGCCGCTCGGCCATGGGCTCGCTGATCGAAACCCTCGACGAACACGGCGGCGCCGAAGAAGACATCGAGCACCTCAAGGACCTCGCGTCCGAGGCGCCGGTCATTCGACTGGTCAACCTGATCCTGCAGCGAGCCGTCGAGCAACGCGCCTCGGACATTCATATAGAGCCGTTCGAAAGCCAGCTGAAAGTGCGCTATCGCATCGACGGCGTGCTCCACGAAGCCGAGGCTCCACCGTCCAGTTCATCAGCGGCGATCATTTCGCGACTGAAGATCATGGCGCGGCTGGACATCGCCGAGCGTCGCCTGCCCCAGGACGGCCGCATCATGCTGCGCATCCAGGGCAAAGAGCTGGACCTGCGGGTGAGCACGGTGCCCACCAGTTTCGGCGAGTCGGTGGTGATGCGTCTGCTGGATCGGCAGACCGTCAGCTTTGACTTCCCCAGCCTGGGCATGGACGGCGAGCGCCTGCAGAACTTCCTCGACGTGCTGGAAAACCCCCACGGCATTCTGTTGGTGACGGGCCCCACCGGTTCCGGCAAAACCACCACGCTGTACACCGCGCTGTCGCGGCTCAACACCGCCGAGCGCAAGATCATCACCGTTGAAGACCCGGTCGAGTACCAGCTTGAGGGCATCAATCAGATTCAAGTGAAGCCGGCCATCGGCCTCGATTTCGCCGGCGCCCTGCGCTCCATCGTCCGGCAAGACCCGGACGTGATCATGATCGGCGAGATGCGCGACCTGGAAACCTGCCGCATCGCCATTCAATCGTCCCTGACCGGTCACCTCGTGCTCTCAACCCTGCACACCAACAGTGCCGCCGCGAGTATCACGCGATTGCTGGACATGGGCGTCGAAAGCTACCTGATTGCCTCCACCGTGAAAGGCATTCTGGCCCAGCGGCTGGTGCGCAGGCTGGATCCGCTCACGCGCATCGCCTTTGAAGCACCGCAGGAACTGGTCGCCCAGCACGGGCTGGACCGCTTTACCGATCAGCGCCCGATTACTCTTTATCGTCCCGCCAGCGACTTGCCCGGCGGCGGTTATCACGGCCGTAGCGCCATCACCGAATTGCTGGTGATGAATGAAGAACTGCGCGGCCTGCTGATGCGGCAGGCCGATGCCTCGACGCTGGAGCAAGCCGCCCGTCGCGGGGGCCTGCGTACCCTATATGAGGAAGGCCTGCGTCAGGCCGTGGCCGGCGTGACCTCCCTTGAAGAGGTGCTGCGCGTTACGCGTGGCGACTGACCATGGCCCATTTCAAATACCGCGCACTGGACGCCGACGGCGTCGCCCAACACGGTACCCTGGAAGCGGCCGATCAAACCGCAGCGACCGCGATTCTGCATAAGCGCGGCCTGTTGCTGCTCAGCCTCGAAGCCAGTGCCAACAGCGGCCTGCGCGCGGCCATGCGCCGGGGTGCGATGAACGGCGCGGCGCTGGTGAGTTTCACCCAGCAACTGGCGACCCTGCTCGGTGCCGGTCAGCCGCTGGAACGCGCCCTGACCATCCTCCTCAAGCAGACCCACGAACCCAAGCGCCAGGCACTGCTCGAACGCATTCGCGAACAGGTCAAGGCCGGTAAACCCTTGAGCCAGGCGCTGGAAGAAGAGCACGGCCAGTTTTCCAGCCTGTACATCAGCATGGTGCGCGCGGGCGAAGCCGGCGGGTCCCTGGAAAACACCCTGCGCCAGCTCAGCGATTACCTTGAACGCAGCCAGATGCTGCGCGGCGAAGTCATCAATGCGCTGATCTACCCGATCTTTCTGGTGGTCGGCGTGCTGGGTTCGCTGGCCCTGCTGCTGGCCTACGTGGTGCCGCAGTTCGTGCCGATCTTTCGCGATCTGGGCGTACCGATTCCCTTCATCACCCAGGCAATCCTGTGGCTGGGGGAATTCCTCAGCGCTTACGGCTTGCTGTTGCTCGGCGCCATCGTCGGGCTGATCTGGACGGTCGCCGTGCTGCGCCGCGATCCGCAACGGCGTCAGCGCCATGACCGGCGCCTGCTGTTCGTCAAAGTCATCGGCCCGCTGTTGCAGCGGATCGAAGCCGCGCGTCTGGCGCGGACCCTCGGCACCCTGCTGAGCAATGGCGTTGCGCTGCTGCAGGCCATGACCATCGTCCGTCAGGTCTGCGGTAACTACGCCCTGCGCGCCCAGGTCGAGCAGGCCACCGAGTGGGTCAAGGGTGGCGGCACGCTGGCCCAGGCGTTCGGCGAGCAACCGCTGCTGCCGGAGCTGGCCCTGCAGATGATCGAAGTCGGCGAACAGGCCGGCAACCTGGACGGCATGCTGCTCAAGGTCGCCGACGTGTTCGACGTCGAGGCCAAGCGCGGCATCGACCGCCTGCTCGCGGCGCTGGTGCCGAGCCTGACTGTTGTCATGGCGGTGATGGTGGCGGTGATCATGCTCGCCATCATGCTGCCGCTGATGAGCCTTACCAGTAACATTTGAGGAAATAGACATGTCCCGATTCAACGCTGCCCAAGGCCGTCGCCAGGGCGGTTTCACCCTGCTGGAAATGCTCGCCGTGATCGTGCTGCTGGGCATCGTCGCCACCATCGTCGTGCGTCAGGTCGGCGGCAACGTCGACAAGGGCAAATACGGCGCGGGCAAGGCGCAACTCGCCAGCCTCGGCATGAAGGTCGAAAGCTACGGCCTGGACGTCGGCACGCCACCGGCCAATCTGCAGCAACTGGTGACCAAGCCGGCCAATGCCACCGGTTGGGCCGGCCCGTACGCCAAGCCTTCGGACCTGAAAGACCCGTTCGGCCATGCGTTCGGCTATCGCTACCCCGGCGAGCACGGCAGCTTTGACCTGATCTTCTACGGTCAGGACGGCCAACCCGGCGGCGACGGCTACAAGGCCGACATCGGTAACTGGGAATAACATGCACGCCCTGCCCCGCGCCCGCGGCTTCACCCTGTTCGAATTGCTGGTGGTGATCGTTCTGATCGGCATCAGCGTCGGGCTGGTGAGCTTTGGCGTGGGTCGGGGTTTGCACGCGGCCAGTGAGCGCCGGGCGTTGAGCGAGGTGGTGCAATCGCTGCGGGCGGCGCGGGTGCAGGCGATCGTCACCGGGCAACCGGCGCAGACGCGCTTTGATCTGCGCAGCGGGCGGCTTCAAGGCCCGCACCTGAAGCCGGTGCAATTGCCCACCGACATGAACGTGCAATTGCAGACCGCCGACGGCCTCGGCCCGGCGTTCGAGTTCTACCCGGACGGCGGTTCCAGCGGCGGCCATCTGTTACTGGCCCGGGGCGAAAAACACTGGCGCGTCGACATCAACTGGCTGACCGGCAACGTTCAGTTGCGCACGCTCAATTGAGGCGTCAGCGCGGTTTCACATTACTGGAAATGCTCGCGGCCCTCGCCGTGCTGGCGGTGTGCAGCAGCGTGCTGGTGGTCGCCTTCGGGCAGAGTGCGCGAGCCTTGCAGCAAGCGCAACGCAGTGACCGGTTAAGCCTGGCCGCGCGTTCGCTGATCGATGAAGCCAGCGCCGGTCGCTTGCAGCCGGGCCGGACCGAGGGCAAGTGGAGCGGCGTGAACTGGCAGATGGAGGTCAGCGCGCTGCCCCGCGGGAATGCGCCGGTGACGGCCTGGCGACTGGATCTGAACGTGAGCGACGGAGCACGCCGTGCTCATTACAGCAGCCTGCAAGTGCGCAGTGCTGACTCGGGTGCACGGCAATGACGCACCGCTCAATGGGTCGTCGAAGCCAGGGTTTTACGCTGCTCGAAGTGCTGGTGGTGCTGAGCCTGCTCGGGGTGCTGCTGACCATGGTCGGCGCGGCGATCACCGGGGCCAACCGCGCCATGGCCAAGGCCGAGCGTTACAGCACGCGGCTGGACGAAATACGTTCGACACAGAATTTTCTGCGCAGCGCCATCGGTCAGGCCCTACCCCTCGCGGCCGGCGGGGCCGAGCCCGGTCAGGCGCCGGTGTTCGAGGGCGACGCCCAGGCCATGAGCTTTTATGCGCCGCTGCCCGCCACATTAGGCGGGGGTTTGTACCGGCACAGCGTGACGCTGGCGGCCGGTCAGCGTCTGCAGATCAGCCTGGAGCGCTTGCGCGGTCAGGCCTTGCTGCCGGCCGAAGCGCCCCAGGTGTTGTTGCATGAAGTGCGCGCGCTGCAACTGAGTTACCGCGGTGTGTCGCCCACCGGCGAATCCACGGCGTGGCTGGATCACTGGCCATGGCCGGGACGCCTGCCCGTCAGCGTGCGCATCGACGCGCAACTGGCCGGTCCCGTGCCGTGGCCGCTGCAAAGCATCAATCTGCGCCTGGATTTGTCCGGCGAGGCGCACACGTTATGACAGGCCGTCGGCAAAAGGGCGTCGCGCTGCTCCTGGTGTTGTGGGTGCTGGCGCTGCTCAGTACCCTGCTCGCCGGTTTGCTGGGCTGGGTGCACCTGCAGAACCGTCAGGCCCTGTGGCAACGCCAGCACACCCAGGCGGTACTCGCCGCAGAAGCCGGTATCGGCATGGCGGTGCTGGCGCAACTGGACCGCGACCCGCAACGGCACTGGAAAGCCGACAACCAGCCCCATGGATTGCGTTTCGATGAGGCCGCGCTGGCAGTGAGTCTCGGCAGCGAGACCGGCAAGCTGGACCTCAACGCGGCACCGGCGGAATCCTTCGCCCGCCTGCTGGTGGCGTGCGGGGCGAGTCCGGACCTGGCCCGGCAAGTGGCCCAGGGCCTGGAGCAGCGTCGCGGCGGCGGCCGGGCGCCGCTGCGGATGGTCGAGGAAGTGCGCGAGCTGCCGGGCATCGGCCAGCCGCTGTACCAGTGCGCCAGCCCGCACGTCACGTTATGGAGCGGCCTGACCGCGCCCGATCCGCGCATGGCGTCGCCCTGGCTGCGGCAAGCGTTGGGTCTGCCGCAAGCGGGCCCCGCAACCGAAGACGCCGGCCCGGTCATCAGTATTCGGAGCCAGGCGACATTGCCCGGCGGTTACACCACGACGCTCAACGTCACGTTGTTATTGAACCCATCGAAGGAGGGAGCGCGACCGTATCGCGTTCTGCGTTGGCAAGAATGAAGCAATCACTTTTACAGCAGCTGGCGCCCTTGCAGGCCCGGGTGCGCAGTCAGTGGCGTGATAGCCCGGCGCAGCATCTGTGGCAGGCCTGGCTCGAGGAGTTGCAGGCGCTGCTGCCCGCAAGCGTCCGCGCCCGGCTGATGCCCCAGGTGCGTGAGCGGCTGATTGACTGGCCGCTGCCCGAACACATCACCCACGAGAGCGGCGAACGACTGATCCTGATGCTCCCCGCCGGCATGGTCCTGGCGCAGCCGCTGCAACTGCCGCTGGCGGCGCTGCGGGATCTGCACAGCGTGGTCGGTTTCGAGCTGGACAAGTACACGCCCTACCCCCGCGAGCAGATGCATTACGTTGCGCGCGTCACCGCCAAGGGCAAAACCCTCGCACAGGTGCTGCTGGTGGCGGTGCTGCGCGAGCGTTTGCAGCCGGTCATCGACACCTGCAAGGCACGCGGCCTGCCGCTGTATGCCGTGGATGCGCGCAACGGCAAAGGCGAACGGCTGAATGTCGATCTGCTGCCGGCCGAGTTGAAGCCGGCGGTGGCAGGATCCGCACGCTTGCCGCGTTTCCTCGCCGTGGTCTGCGGCGCCTTGCTGCTGACCTGCATGGTGCTCTGGCTGAATGCACGCACGGCCCAGGTCGAAGCGATGCAACAGCACGTCGACGAGCAACGCAGCCAGGTGCAAGCCGTGCAAAACCTGCGCCGCGAGCTGATCAACACCCAGGGCGCCGCGCGCTATCTGGCCCAGCAAAAAGCCGCGCAGCCGACCACTTCCAGCGTGCTCGCCGACCTCACCGGTTGCCTGGGCGCTGACACGTGGGTCGAGCAGCTGGAAATCTCTGACGGCGGCAGCGTGTCGATCACCGGCCAGAGCGCCAAGGCCAGCGCCCTCATTAGCCGCATGAAAGACTGCCGCACCCTCACCGACGCGCAGTTCCAGGGGATCATTCAGCCCGACGCGCAGACCGGCAAAGAGCGCTTTTCCCTGCGCGCCCAGTTGCGCAAGGAGTCCGCCGATGCGCCGTGAACTGACCCCCCGTGAACGTCGCGGCGCCGCGCTCATCGCGCTGGTCCTGGTCCTTTGGGCGGCGTGGTGGCTGTTGGTGCAAAGCTGGTTTCTCGATCCGTTGAGCGACCTGCAGGACCAGGCCGACACTCTGCGCCAACAGGAACAACGCTACGCCGGCGCCCTCGCCCAGCGCGACAGCCTTGAGCAGCAATTGCAGGCGGCCCGCCGCGACCCGTCAAGCCGCAGCAGCCTGTTGCCCGGCGAAGACCCGAGCGCCGTGGCGGCCGATTTGATGCAGCGCAGCCTCGATCTGGTCAAGGCCCACGCCGATCAGGGCCCCGGTTGCCAGGTCACCCAGCGCATGCCGATCACCCCCGAGCGCGACAGTGCCGAGCCCTATCGTCAAGTCAAAGTCAGCCTGACCCTGGACTGCGCCATGGAGCCGCTGGTGGGCTTGCTGCACGAACTGGAATACGGCCAGCCGTTCCTGTTCATCGACAACCTGAGCATTCGCCGCGCCACAACCGCCCCCGCCACTGGCGGCGCCGGACGCTTGCAGGTGCATCTGTTGTTGCGCGGTTATCTGCAGCAGGCCGCGCCGCATAAGGCGCTGCCGTCCAAAGCCCCCGCCGCCGAGCCAGCGACCGAATCCCGGCAGCAGCCTGATCCCGCCGAGCAAGCCGATCTGGATGAACAGCCTGAACCACCGACACCGTCCGAGGAGCCTGACGCATGAAGTTCGACTCCCTTACCCTCGCGCTCGGCGCGGCGACGGTTGCCCTCGCGGCCGTCGCCGTCAGCCTGAGCATGGGCGCCGGTCAGGACATCGACTGGTTGCCGGCCGGCGAAGCGCGCCAAGCCACGCCAACCGCCGGGCCTGCGGCATTGCCTGCCCTGCCGGCCCAGGCCCTCGCGCTGACGTGGCAGCAATCGATGTTCAGCCCGGACCGCAAGCCTGATCTGGTCACCGGCAAATCCCAGGCCTCGTCCCTGGATGGCATCAGCCTGAGCGGCGTGATCATCGACGGCGCCTCACAGTGGGTGCTGCTGCAGTTGCCGCAGAAGCGCCGCCTGAAGCTGGCCGTCGGCAGCACCCTGGACAACGGCTGGACCCTGGATTCGGTCACGCCGCAACACGCCACTTTCAGCCATCAGGGCCAGACCCGGGAACTGCGTCTGCCCATTCTGCGCCTTCCGCCGCCGTCGAAAGTCCCCCCTATTACTCTTCCAAACGTACCCACACCATGAACAATCGCACCCCTGAGTTTTCCCGTCTGCGCAGCCCGTTGTTGTGCCTGGCCACCGCCGTGGCCCTGGCCGGATGCGCGTCCACTCCGGAACGTTTCGAAAACGATCCGGCCCTGATGCAGGAAGCACTCAATGGCACCGGCTCGCAGCGAGGCCCGGTCAGCGATCCGGTTGAGGCGCCGAGCCCGAACAACCCCGGCGCCAAGCCTGCGCCCGCGCGCCAGCAGATCATTCGTGGCAACCAGACCTTCGTGCGCGGTGCGGGCCCGGCCCAGACCGGCGCGGGTGGAAAAGGCGCGTCGGCGGCCGGTGACATCACGTTCAACTTCGCCAATCAGCCCATCGAAGCGGTGATCAACACCGTGCTCGGCGATTTGCTGCACGAGAACTACAGCATCAATCAGGGCGTAAAAGGCGACGTCAGCTTCTCGACCTCGCAGCCGGTGAACAAGCAGCAGGCGCTGTCGATTCTGGAAACGCTGCTGTCGTGGACCGACAACGCAATGATCCGCCAAGGCGACCGTTACGTGATCCTGCCGGCCAATCAGGCCGTTGCCGGCAAGCTGGTGCCGGAGATGCCGGTGGCGCGACCGTCCACCGGGCTGTCGGCGCGGTTGTTCCCGCTGCGTTTCATCTCGGCCACCGAGATGCAGAAGCTACTCAAGCCCTTCGCCCGGGACAACGCGTTCCTGCTGGTCGATCCGGCGCGCAACGTGTTGAGCCTCGCCGGTACGCCGGATGAACTGGCCAATTACCAGGACACCATCGACACCTTCGACGTCGACTGGCTCAAGGGCATGTCCATCGCCGTCTACGGCCTGCAACGCGCGAGCGTCGGCGAGCTGATGCCCGAGCTGCAGAAGATGTTCGGCCCGGACAGCGGTATGCCGTTGGCGGGCATGGTCAAGTTTCTGCCGATCGAGCGGACCAACTCGGTGGTGGCGATTTCTTCCCAGCCGCGCTACCTGAGCGAAGTCGGTGACTGGATTCACACCATCGACGAAGGCGGCGGCAACGAGCCGCAGATGTACGTCTACGACGTGCGTAACATGAAGGCCTCGGACCTGGCCAAATACCTGCGGCAGATCTACGGCAACGGCCAGATCAAGGACGACAGCGCGGCCAAGGTTGCACCGGGTCTGCGCACCCGTTCGCTGTCCTCGCTGAACGGCAGTGGCACCGGCAGCAGCGGCGGCCTGAGCGGCAGCGGTCAGGGCCTGAACAGCAGCTCCTCCGGGATCGGTGGCGGCATGGGTTCAGGGATGAGTGGCGCCAATGGTGGTTTGCAAACCGGCACTCAGCAAGGCGATGAAGAGCAGGACGGCGAGACGTCCGAAGACAGCGCCGACAGCAGCGGTCAGGGCGACACCTCGGACGCCGCGGCCAGCGGCTCTGGCGCCAGCAAGCGTCTGGACGACAGCACCCGCATCACCGCCCAGCAGAGCAGCAACCAGTTGCTGATCCGCACGCGTCCGGCCCAGTGGGCGGAGATCGAATCCGCCATCAAGCGCCTGGACAACGCGCCGATGCAGGTACAGATCGAGACGCGAATTCTTGAAGTCAACCTGACCGGCGAGCTGGACCTTGGCGTGCAGTGGTACCTCGGCCGTCTGGCCGGCAATTCCACCAGCACCACCGTGGCGAACACGGCCGGCAGTCAGGGCGCATTGGGCGGCGGCGGTGCTGGGCTCGGCGCCACCGATTCGCTGTTTTATTCGTTCGTCAGCAATAACCTGCAGATCGCCCTTCACGCGCTGGAACAGAGCGGCCGCACGCAAGTGCTGTCGGCGCCGTCGCTGGTGGTGATGAACAACCAACAGGCGCAGATTCAGGTCGGTGACAACATCCCGATCAGCCAGACCACGGTCAACACCTCGGCCACCACCGCTACCCTGAGCAGCGTCGAATACGTGCAGACCGGGGTCATCCTCGACGTCGTGCCGCGCATCAATCCGGGCGGCCTGGTGTACATGGACATCCAGCAGCAGGTCAGCGACGCCAATGACACGTCGACTGACGCCAACGGCAACCCGCGGATCTCGACCCGCTCGGTGTCGACACAGGTGGCGGTGCAGAGCGGTCAGACCGTGTTGCTTGGCGGCCTGATCAAACAGGACAACGCCGACACCGTGTCCGCCGTGCCGTACTTGGGCCGCATCCCCGGCCTGCGCTGGCTGTTCGGCAACACCAGCAAGAGCAAGAAGCGCACCGAACTGGTCGTGCTGATCACCCCACGGGTCATCACCAGCAACAGCCAGGCGCGGCAAGTGACCGATGACTATCGCCAGCAATTGCAGCTGATCAAGCCGACACCGCCGATGGGCAGCCGGTAGTTTGTTGATCGTTCCCACGCTCCGCGTGGGAATGCCGCCCCGGACGCTCCGCGTCCGTTCGTTGGAAGCTGTTTAAGATCTGGGGGCGGGATGACGCGGCGCGTCACGGGAGGCATGCCCACGCAGAGCGTGGGCACGATCATCAGAAGTGATTGTGCGCTTGGCAATCCGCAGGGCCGTGGTAAAACAGGTTTTCAAACGACCCCTTTTATCGCGACCTTAAAGGACCAAGGCTCATGCCCTTCGATCTTCATCACCTTCTGCTTGTCTACACGGCCTACATCGTCGGCGCGGCGAGTCCGGGGCCGAGCAACATGCGCATCATGGGCGTGGCGATGCACCGGGGCCGACGCCCGGCGCTGATGCTGGCGGCAGGCGTGATCAGCGGTTCGTTTTTCTGGGGTTCGATGGCGGCCACCGGTGTATCCGCCGTGCTCACGCAATACGCCGAAGCGCTCACGCTGCTGAAAATCCTCGGCGGCGCCTACCTGCTGTTTCTCGCCTTCAAAGCGGCCCGCTCCGCGCTGACGTCCACCGAAAAGGTCGAGCGCGAGATCGCTGATGCACCGGCGCTTTCTGGCTGGCGCCTTTACCAGCGCGGCCTGCTCATGCACCTCACCAATCCCAAGGCGCTGCTGGGCTGGGTGGCGACGATGACGCTGGGTTTGGGTGCGCAAGCGACGCCGCAAACCGTCGCGGTCATCCTTGCCGGTTGCGCGGTGCTCAGCGTGACCATCTTCTGTGGCTACGCGCTGGTGTTTTCGACCGCGCCGATGATCCGTGCCTACCGCAGGGCACGCCGCTGGATCGAAGGCACTCTCGCCCTGGTTTACGCCACGGCGGGCCTGAAATTGCTTTACTCGCGCCCGTGAAACTCTAAGCCGCCCGCGCACACCAAGACAGTACCCAACACTGGCGGGTATGAGCCCGAGAGAGAGCACGCAATTGGACAGCAACGACGGTCTGCATTTTCCCGACGACGAACTGGCGCAGGCACGGCGCTTCAACCAGAAGCTGGCCTGGCTGCCGCGCTTTCGTATCCGCAACCGCTTCACCCCGCTTTTGATTCAGTCGCTGTTGCGCGTCGGTCAGCTCAATGGCGCGGCGAAGCTGGCCCGCCATGGCCTGCACGCCGAACGCACCACGGCGTTTATCGACGGTCATCGCGTGCCGGTCCGGATCATCCGGCCCAAGGGCAAGGCCAAAGGCGTGGTGCTGGACATTCATGGCGGCGGCTGGGTGATCGGCAACGCGCAGATGAACGACGACCTGAACATGGCCATGGTGCGGGCGTGCGATGTGGCCGTTGTTTCGGTCGATTATCGGCTGGCGGTGTCAACGCCGGTCGAAGGGCTGATGGAAGACTGCCTGGTCGCGGCGCGGTGGCTGCTGGGTAACGGTTGCCCGGAGTTCGCCGGGTTGCCGGTGATCGTTGTCGGCGAATCGGCGGGCGGGCATCTGGCGGCGGCGACCCTGCTGCAGCTCAAGGCCTGGCCCGAGATGTTCAAGCGGGTGTGCGGCGCCCTGCTCTATTACGGGGTTTATGACCTGACCGGCACGCCGAGCGTGCGAGCGGCAGGCAAGGACACGCTGGTGCTGGACGGACCGGGCATGGTTGCCGCCCTGCGCTTGCTCACGCCAGACATCAGCGATGCCCAGCGTCAGGCGCCGCCGCTGTCGCCGTTGTATGGGGATCTATCCGGTTTCCCGGCCGCATTGATGTGGGTCGGCGAACTGGACCCGCTGCGCGATGACACCCTGCAAATGGCGGATCGCTGGGCGAAAACCGCCGGCGTCGAAGTGCACCTGTTGCCCGACGCGCCCCACGGTTTTATCCATTTCCCGACCATGATGGCCGACCGCGTGCTGGAGCACAGCCGCGCCTGGATTCGTCAGCGCATTCAATCTGCGGCAAGTTGATCGCTTTGGTTTTAGTGGGACCGGCTTTAGCCGGGAAGGCGTCTGCGGCCACACCGCAAAATTGATGGCGTGCACACTGGCCTCTTCCCGGCTAAAGCCGGTTCCGCTAAAAGCATCGAGTGCAGCCATCGGGATCCCGCTGATGCCGGTCCTGCAATAAGCAACCTGATCGAACCCCTTGCGCGCTCCCGGGTCTGCTCATCTATTGCTTAACCGGAGAACCTTCGATGTCCCCGCATCACACCCTTGTCCTGCTTGCCCGTTCGGGCTACGCCGCCCGCGGCGTTCTGTACCTGATCATCGGCATTTTCGCCTTGCTGGCTGCCCGCGATTCGTCACGCCCCAAAGACAGCCACAGCAGCCTCGAAGCCCTGTTCAGCCAACCGTTCGGCCACATTCTGGTGGGGCTGGTGGTGGCGGGCCTGCTCGCGTTTGCTGCCTGGCGGGTATTGCAGGCGACGCGGGACGTGGACCATCACGGCAGCGAATTCAAGGGCCTGGTGATCCGTGGCGGGCTGCTCGCGGGTGGGCTGGTCAACGGTGCGCTGGCGTTCTTTGCCCTGGGCCTGCTGATCGACGGCCTGCGCAGTTCCGGCGGTGGCGGCGGTCAGACCCAAGACCTGCTCGCCACCCTGCTGTCGTGGAAACACTCCAACCTGGTGGTCTACCTCGTTGCGCTGGTGCCCCTTGGCGTCGGCATCGCGCATTTCTTCAAGGGCTGGAAAGCCTCGTTCGAGAAGTATTTCGAGGCCGACGAAGAGGTCATGAAATACGTGACTCCGGTGTCCCGCTTCGGCCTGATCGCGCGCGGGGTGGCGTTTGTCGAAATGGGCGTGCTGCTGGCCATCAGCGGTTCGAGCTATCAGGCGATGCACCCGCCGGGGCTGAAAGACGCGCTCAACGCCCTGCAAAACCTGCCCGCCGGTGGCGTGGTGCTGATGGTCATGGCGCTGGGGCTGATCGCGTTTTCGGTGTACAGCTTTGCCGAAGCCGCCTGGCGCCGGATCAACATGGACGTGCCCGGCATGGCGCACGTCTGACTTTCAGTTCAATGCGCCCTCTTCAGGGCGCGGCTGCTGAATCGGCAGCTCGATACGGAACGTCGTGCCGACCCCTTCCACGCTGCGCACGCTGATCGTTCCGCGATGCTTTTGCACAATCCCGTACGACAGCGACAGTCCCAGCCCGGTGCCCTGGCCCACCGGTTTGGTGGTGAAGAACGGGTCGAAAATCTTCGGCAGCACGTCCGGGGCAATGCCGCTCCCGGTGTCGCTGATCTCAAGCCACACGCTTTCCCCCTGCACGCCGTTGCGCAAGGTAATGGTGCCGCGCTCCGGGCCAATCGCCTGGGCCGCGTTCACCACCAGATTCATGATCACTTGATTGAGCTGCGCCGGCAGGCATTCGATGTCCGGCAACGGCACATAGTGTTTGACGATGTCCGCCTTGCACTTGACCGCATAGGCGGCGATGTTCAGCGTCGAATCGATACCCCGCTGCAGGCTCGCCCACTGCCATTGCGGGTGGGTGTCGGCCCGGGAAAAGTCCTTGAGGTCCTTGATGATCTGCGCGGCGCGGGCCACCCCCTCCCGCGACTCCTGAATCAATAACGGGATTTCCGCCTCGACAAAGGCCAGGTCCAGGCGCGTTTTCAGGGCATTGAGTGATTCAAGCACCTCAGCCACTCCGAGCTGATCCTCGGCCGCTTTGTAGGCCTCAAGCACTTCCTGGATTTTGCCGAAATAGACCGCCAGGGTGCCGAGGTTCGACGAGATGAAACCGATGGGGTTGTTGATCTCGTGGGCGATGCCGGCGGCCATCTGCCCCAGTGAGGCGAGCTTTTCAGCGCCGATCAACTGGCTCTCCAGCTGCTTGCGCTCGTCGATCTCGACCTGCAACGCATGACTGGCCTGCCTGAATTCCCGGGTGCGCTCCTCGACGCGCTGCTCCAGTCCTTCGTTGGCCGCCCGCAGGTCCTCGTTGACCCGGTTGATCACCTGATAACTGTGCAGCAGCCAGCGACCCAGCAGCACCAGCAGGCAGACGGAAATGATCGAGAATATCTGCAGGAGCAACATGATCGACCAAGCGCCTCAATCCGTGGACTCATGCCCTTGTGTCGGCCTGCCGAAGGTGAAGTTGAGGGGGCGATTTATATTGCGCAAAAGCCGCGAAGAGTCGCGATATCTCAACTAATCTTGCGGCATCCAGCTGCCCTTGTCGGTGATGATGGCAGTCGGGGTGGCAGCCAAGGCACGGGCACGATGTCGGTACGAACGGGGGTCAATCATGGAAGCCTCAACCAGTGTTTCGTTGCAGCAACGCCCCACCGTCCTGCTGGTGGACGATGAAGAATCGATTCTGAACAGCCTGCGCCGCCTGCTCCGCGAGCAGCCCTATGACCTGCTGCTGGCCACTAGCGGCGAACAGGCCCTGGCGATCATGGCCGAAAAGCCGGTTGATCTGATCGTCAGCGACGCGCGCATGCCGGACATGGACGGCGCGGCGCTGCTGGCGCGGGTCTACAGCCTTTACCCGGACACCACGCGTATCCTGCTGACCGGCTACGCCGACCTCGAAACCATCGTCAAAGCCATCAACCAGGGCCATGTGCATCGGTACATCGCCAAGCCCTGGACCGACGAAGAGCTGGTGCTGACCCTGCGTCAGTCCCTGGCATTCCAGTTTTCCGAACGCGAAAGACAGCGCCTTGAACAGCTCACCCAACGGCAGAACGATGAGCTGAAAAGCCTCAACGCCACCTTGGAAAAACGCGTGCTGGCGCGCACCGCCGAATTGCAGCAGACCGCCGACATGCTTGATCTGGCCTATGACGAGCTCAAGCACAGTTACGCCACCGGCACCGAGGTGTTTTCGATGCTGGTCAATCAGCGCCTGCCCGTGGACAAGCAGACCAATCGCGACGTCATCGACCTGATCAACGCGTGCAGCAGCCAACTCAATCTGGACGAGTCCACCCGCCGCGACTTGTGCATGGCCGCTGCGCTGTACAACATCGGCAAGCTCGGCTGGAGCGACGCGCTGATCAACACGCCGTCGGACATGGTCAGCCACGCCGACCGCGACACGTGGCGCAGTTACCCGCGGCAGAGCGAATCGTTGCTGATGACCCTCGAACCCATCCAGGACGCTGCCAGTCTGATTCTGCATCACCAGGAGCGCTGGGACGGCAGCGGTTTTCCGGCGCACCTCAAGGGTGACGCGATTCCCTACGGCGCACGGCTGCTCAAGCTGGCCGTGGACTTCATCGAACTGCAGCGCGGGCTGATTCTGGAAAGACACCTGAGCAGCGGCGAGGCCTTGCTGTTCATCCGCCGCTACGCCGGCAAGCTCTACGACCCCGGCCTGATCGAGGATTTCGCCAAGGCCTGCGCAGCGTACCTGGACGATGCGGTGCTCAACGACCCGACCGTCAAGGCCGTCACCACCCGCGAGCTGGTGCCGGGCATGATTCTGGTGCGCAACCTGAACGCCGACAACGGCATGCTGCTGCTGAATGCGGGCAAGGTGGTCAACGCCGCGCTGATCGACAAACTGGCGGCCTTCGAGGCCATCGAAAACAAGACCCGCTACAGCATTTTCGTGCGCCTGCCCGAACACGTTCCGGGGTCAGAACCGCCGAAAACCCACTGGACTCAGGTCGGTTGATGCGCTGGACAATCGATTGAGCGCACAGAAATCGACGACCACTTCAGCCCTCTTCCCGGTTGTAGGACCGGCTTCAGCCGGGAAGGCGTCGGATGGCGCGCTGCGAAATTGTGGGTGAATGCACGGGCCTCTTCCCGGCTGAAGCCGGTCCCACTAAAAAGCATTGCGTGCATCCAGAAGTATCGCGTGCGCCGCAAAATTGTGGGACCGGCTTTAGCCGGGGAAGCGTCAGGTGGCGCGCGGCAAGATTGAGAGTGAATGCACGGGCCTCTTCCCGGCTGAAGCCGGTCCTACCAAGCATGCGTGCATCCAGAAGTATCGCGTGCGCCGCGAATTGTGGGACCGGCTTTAGCCGGGAAAGCGTCAGGTGGCGCGCGGCAAGATTGAGAGTGAATGCACGGGCCTCTTCCCGGCTGAAGCCGGTCCTACCAAGCAT